>DASXVQ010000136.1:0-131196 GCA_036504155.1 Myxococcales bacterium | reverse complement strand
AGATAGTCAGCAAGTGGCGCAAGCGGTTCTTCGAGGAGCGGATTGCAGGCCTTGAGGAGCGGCCGAGGCGGGGTACCGCAAAGGCGAAGCGGCGCCCGGGGCGGCGGAAGCCCAGCAACCACGGTTAACGGCTATGCCCCCGACCCCCTCCAGCGGAGCTGGAGGGGGAGCCGTTGGTTGCCTTGGGCGACCCGGTCGGAGCTCTTGGCACCACCACGTCCGTGCTCGCCATCGGGCTTGGTCGTCCGCGGCGGGGGGCGGTCTTCGGCTACTTCGCCCCAATCGTCGTCGCCACGTCGAAGCACACCGTCGCCGCCGCGGCGAACCCCTGCGCCGGCGCCGTCCCGGTCAGATCGCCCTCGAGGTGCAGGACGCCGTTGACGATGTACGCCGTCACGTCCGGCGCGGGGTCGGGCGCCGTCTCGATGGACTTGGTGGGCACCGCCGAGGTCCGCGTGAAGGTCGCGACCACCAGGCTCTTGCCCGAGGCGTTCGCGGTCAGCTTCGCCGACTCGACGAACTCCATCGTCTGCGTCCCCGCCGACTCCAGCTTGAAGCTCACCAGCTTGACCGAGTAGGCGCTGCCCTGCGGCAGGACCGTCGCGTCGAACGGAACGTCGATGCTCTGGTGCGTGGTGACGGTCGGCGAGGGCGGGAAGAAGTAGTTGGTGGGGATCTCGTTGAGGCCCGGGACGTGGAGGCCGTTGATGGTGACGCAGGCGTTCGGCGCCCGCGCGTCGAGCGTGAGGAAGTCGCCGCAGCCAGCCAACGCCAACGCCAGCGTCGCCATCGCCATCGTCAGGATGCAGCCGGCTTTCACGGGGCCTCCGAAGGCCTAGAAGTACAGCAGCAGTCCGAGCTTCGCCGAAGGGATGGTCAGGCCGACGTTGACCGGACCGGGGTCCACGGTGGTGTTGCCCTTCACCTGCGGCGGGCCCCTGAGCACGGCTTCCACGCGGCTCAGGCCGCCGCGCAGGTAGACGATGAAGCGGTCCGGCGCGCCGATCTCCAGGCCCAGCTGCGCCGTGTAGAACGTGTAGCTGACGCGGTCGAGCATGCCCTCCGGCATCTCCGCCTTGTTGAGGAACGAGGACAGCGTGCCGTTGAGGTTGCCCTCGAACAGGTGGCCGATCTCGCCGCTGAGGGTGGGCGTCAGGTACCAGCGGAAGGGGATGAGCGTCACTCCGCCGCGGATGCCGCCGCTGGCGGTGTTGGTCACGCCGCCGACGTGCGCGCGCACGAAGTACCAGGGCCGGAAGACGAGCGAGCCGCCGAACCCCTCGGGAAGCCCGGCGTCGATCTCGGCGCCGAACATCGGGTGGCTCGGCGCGGCGCTGGACTCGACCTGGCCCGAGCTCGCGATCGTCCCGATCGTCGCGGGCTGGGCGGGCTCGGCGGAGGGCTTGGCGGGTTCGGTCGCGGGCTTGGCGGGTTCGTCCACGTCGCGAGCAGGCACGTCCACGAGCAGGGGAGCAGGGGCGACCAGCTGAGGGGCACCGACCGGCGGAGTGATGGGCTGCGGCGCGAGCAGCGGGGTCCCGACCGGAGGGACGGCGACCAGGCTGACTAGGAGCAACGTGCTGAGCGCGACCACACCGGCCTCCTGTCCCGTCTCCCGCCACCCACCTGTTGATCCCGTGTCTGCCGGGCTTCTTCCCATTCAGACGCCGTGCCGACGCCCTGAGGTGCGGACAACTCCCAAGTGCTCGGATTTGTTCGAGCCCCTTTGGGTGACCCGCGTTGCAGGCTCGAAAAACCGAGAGTCAGAAATGAAAAAGTGGCTCGGTCGAGGTGGGTGTCTGTGGTCTTATCCGCCGCCATGAGCGACAGCGAGACGACCCCTCGGACCAAGGCCTTTTCCCCTGCCAAACTGGGCGGCTTGGAGCTGCGCAACCGCTTCGTCAAGGCCGGGGCCTACGAAGGGATGTGCCCGGGCGGAATCCCCTCCGAGGCGCTGCTCAGGCACCACCTCGACCTCGCCAAGGGCGGGGTGGGAATGACCACGGTCGCCTACTGCGCGGTCAACGCCGACGGGCGCACGTTCGAGCAGCAGATGTACATGCGCTACGAGGTCCTCCCGGAGCTCCGCAAGATCACCGACGCCTGCCACGCCCAGGGCGCCAAGGTCTCGCTGCAGCTGGGTCACTGCGGCTTCTTCAGCCGCAACAAGCAGGTCACCGACGGCAAGCCTCGCGGGCCGTCGTACAACATGAACCTCTACGGCTTCCTGGTGGGCATGCCGCTCGGCCGGCCGATGAGCGAAGAGCTGATCGCCAAGACGGCTGACGACTTCGGCGAGGCGGCGGCCAAGGCGGTGCAGGCGGGCTTCGACGCGGTCGAGCTGCACATGGGCCACGGCTACCTGCTCAGCCAGTTCATCAGCCCCGCCACCAACCACCGCAAGGATCGCTACGGCGGCAGCCTGGAGAACCGCACGCGCTTCGCGGTCGAGGTGCTGCACAAGGTCCGCGCGCGCGTCCCCGCCGGGTTCCCGATCGTCTGCAAGACGAACCTGGACGACGGCTTCTGGGGCGGGCTGAAGGTCGACGAGGCGGTGGAGGTGGCGAAGATCCTCGAGCGCGAGGGCGCCGACGCGCTGGTGCTCTCCGGCGGGTTCACCAGCCTGTCGGCCTTCTACCTCTTCCGCGGCAACGTCCCGCGCAAGGAGATGATCGAGGTCGAGCACCTGAAGCTGATGAAGGTGGCGCTGGCGCTCTTCGGGTGGATCGTCATGCGCTACTACCCGTTCCAGGAGCTGTACTTCCTGGAGCAGGCGAGGAAGGTCCGCGCGGCGGTGAAGATGGCGCTGGGCTACCTCGGCGGCGTGGTCTCCATCGATGGCGTCGAGAAGGTGATGAGCGAGGGCTTCGACTTCGTGGTCATGGCCCGCGCGCTCGTGAACGATCCCGCCTTCGTCCACAAGCTGCAGGCGGGCGAGGTGAAGCGCTCGGGCTGCGACGCCTGCAACAAGTGCGTGGCGGAGATGGACCGCCCCGGCGGCGTGCGCTGCGTCTGCGCGGACACGCTCAAGGCGGCCTGACGCGAATGGCCACGGCAGCTTCACCAGCGGCGGGCGGGCGAGCGGACTTCGGGCCATCGAAGTTCGGACCGACGGCGTTCCTCTGGGCCGTCCTCCAGTTCCCGCGGGCCGTCCTCTGGCAGTTGCGCGAGAAGGAGCTGCGCGCCCTCGCCGTGCTTCCGAATCTCGTGACGCTGCTGGTGGGCACGGCGCTGACGGCCGCGGCGGTGGTCGGCGCGGGCCCTCTGCTCGAGCAGTTGATGTCGAAGGGCTCGGGCGCGCTCGCCGCGGCGGCGTGGGTGACGGCGCGGGTGGTGCTCACGCTGGTCCTGGTGGTCGCCGCGGGCATCGCCACCTGGCACGTCCAGAGCGCCATCGCCGACGCCTACCTCGAGCGGATGGCCCTCTATGTCCAGCGGGTCGTGGACGGCGACGCCCCGGCCCCGGTGAAGGGGGCGCTGGAGGTGCTGCGCAGCGCGGCGCTGGGCATCTTCCCGCGGGTGAAGCGGCTCTTCGCCTGGGCGCTCTCCGCGTTGGCGGCGGCGACGCTCGTCCTGGTGCCCACCGTCGGGCCGGTCCTGGTGGTGGTCGCGCAGACGGCCATCGCCGCGCTCTTCCTGGCGCACGGCACCATCGCCGACAACCGCGCGCGGCTCGGGCTGCCGCGCCTGCTGCTGGTGCGCGAGCCGGCGCTGGTGGCGGGGTTGGCGCTCTCGCTCTCGCCGCTGCTGCTGGTGCCGCCGCTGATGCTGGTGACCGGCGGGCCGGTGGCCATCGCCGGGGCGCTGGTGGCGCTCGGGGCCCGGCGCCGGCGAGCGGGCTCGGCCGCGCCCTGACCGAAGCTGCCCACGGGCTGTCGAAGCCTTCGTCGCCCGCGCCGATGGGCTCGCGCCACCACGCTCGTCCTGTTCCCGAGCCGACAGGCGCCGCTGGCCGACAATGCCCGTTTCCGCGCACGCCGCGCTCCGGGATAGGATTCGCGCCTTCGGTCGGGGAGTGGCGATGAAGCTGTCGACGCGCATCTCGGGGACGGACTTCACCTTCGGGTCCATCAAGGACGTGCTGGCGCGCGCCAACGAGCCGCGCAGCGGCGACGTCCAGGCCGGCGTGGCCGCGCGGAGCCTGCGCGAGATGGTCGCGGCCAAGCAGGTGCTGAGCGAGTTGACGCTCGCCGACCTGCGCAAGGCACCCTCGGTCCCGTACGAGCAGTGCGAGATCAGCCGGATGATCGAGGAGGACCTCGACGAGCACGCCTTCGGCCGCGTCGCGGGCTGGTCGGTGGGCGAGTTCCGCGAGTGGCTGCTCGACGAGAAGACGACCGGCGAGGAGATCCTGGCGGTCTCGCCCGGGCTGACCCCGGAGATGGTCGCCGCGGCCGTCAAGCTGATGTCGAACATGGACCTGGTGCTCGGCGGCCGGAAGATCCGCGTGGTGGTCCGCTGCAACGGGACGTTGGGGCTGCCCGGGCGCATCTCCAGCCGCCTGCAGCCCAACCACCCGCGCGACGAGGTGGCCGGGGTGCTGGCCGCGGTGCGCGAGGGCCTCTCCTACGGCAACGGCGACGCGGTCATCGGCGTCAACCCCGCCACCGAGTCCGTGGAGGCGGTGGTCTCCATCCTGTCCGGCGTGAAGGACTTCATGCGCCGCTACCGGGTCCCCACCCAGAACTGCGTGCTCGCCCACATCACCACGCAGATGGAGGCCCTGAAGAAGGGCGCGCCCATCGACTTGATGTTCCAGAGCCTGGCGGGCTCGGAGAAGGCCAACCGCAACTTCGGCATCTCCATCCGCCTGCTCGACGAGGCCTACGACCTGGTCCGGCGCGAGGGCACGGCGCAGGGCCCCAACGTCATGTACTTCGAGACCGGCCAGGGAACGGCCCTCTCCGCCGAGGCGCACTACGGCGCGGACCAGGTGACGATGGAGGCGCGCACCTACGGCCTGGCGCGCCGCTACCGGCCCTTCCTGGTCAACAGCGTGGTCGGCTTCATCGGCCCCGAGTACCTCTACGACGGCAAGCAGATCACGCGGGCCGGCCTCGAGGACCACTTCATGGGCAAGCTCTCGGGCATCTCCATGGGCTGCGACGCCTGCTACACCAACCACGCCGTCGCCGACCAGAACGACCAGGAGAACCTCGAGATGCTGCTGGCCATGGCCGGCGTGAACTACCTGATGGGCATCCCGATGGGCGACGACGTGATGCTCAACTACCAGACCACCTCCTTCCACAACAACGCCTCGCTGCGGGCGCTCTTGGGCCTGCGGCCGACGCCGGAGTTCGAGGCGTGGCTGGAGCGGATGGGGCTGTGGCGCAACGGCAAGCTCACCGACCGCGCCGGCGATCCGTCGATCTTCGACGCGGAGGGGCTGCCGTGAACCGCGACGAGATCCGCAAGGTGGTCGAGGAGGAGCTGCAGCGCGTGCTGGAGCGCGACGAGCAGGCCGTCAAGCCTCCGGTGCAGATCAAGGAAGCGGCAGTCACCGACGGCCGGGAAGGGGCTCCGCGAGTGGAGGAGCCAGCCCTGCCGGAGCCGGCGATGAAGATCGCCCGCTGGCTCACCGATCCCCAGACCCGGCGCGCACCGCCGCCCACGGCCGAGCACGACACCCCGAGCTCGTCGAGGGTCCCGCCGGTCGGGACCCGCAAGCCGACCGGCGTCGAGAGGCCGCGCAATCCCGAGGCCCTGCAGCGCTTCGTCGCCGCCACGCCCTCGCGCATCGGCGTCGGGCGGGCCGGAATCCGCTACCTGACCAAGACGTACGTCGGGCTGCGCGCCGACCACGCCATCGCCAAGGACGCGGTCTACAGCGAGACGAAGGACGGCTTCGCGGCCACGCTGGGGTGCATCGAGCTGCGCAGCCGCTGCAAGGACCGCGAGCGGTTCCTGTTGTACCCGGGGGAGGGCCGGCGCCTGGACGAGGCCTCCGAGCAGCGCCTGGTCGCCGAGGGAACCAAGGGCGCCCAGGTCCAGGTCATCTTCGGCGACGGGCTGTCGGCCTGGGCCGCGGAGGCGAACGGTCCCGCGCTTCTGCCCGCGCTGCAGAGCGAGCTCGAGACCGCCGGTTTCTCGGTGGGCAGGCCGGTCTTCGTCCGCTTCGCCCGCGTCGGGGTGCAGGACCACATCGGCGTGCTGTTGGGCGCCCAGGCGACGCTCATCTGCCTCGGCGAGCGTCCTGGGCTGGGGAGCGGCGACTCGCTCTCCATCTACCTGGCCTACGGGCCCAAGCTCGACCAGGACAACGCCGAGAAGAACTGCATCTCCAACGTCCGCGCGCTCGGCATCCTGCCGGCCGCCGCGGCGAAGGAGGCGGCGACGATCCTCAAGCGCGCCTTCGCGGCGGGCCGAGGGGGAGTCCAGGCCAAATGAACGTGCTCCCGCTGCGGCCCAGGCTCTTGTCATGCCGGCTGATTCCGGCCGTCGACGCCGCGCTCGCCGCCTCGCTCGGGTGCGACCCGGAGCGGCACCGCTCGGTGGGCCTGGTCACCTGCGACCAGGACGACTCGATGTACGCCGCGCTCGATCACGCGACCAAGCACGCGCCGGTGGACGTGGTGTACGCCAAGTCCTTCTACGCCGGCGCGGCGCACGCCTCCGGTCCGCTCTCCGGCGAGATCCTCGGCGTCATCGCCGGGGCCGACTCCGACGACGTGGCCGAGGGGCTGCACGCGCTGCGCAAGGCGCTGGCCGAGGAGATCTGCTTCTACACGGCGCCCGGCGGGAACCGGCCGGCGTTCTTCCCGCACGTCATCGCCAGCCTCGGGCGCTACCTCTCCAAGGAGTCGGGGTTGCCCGTCGGCGCGCCCATGGCCTATCTCGTGGCGCCCCCGGTGGAGGCGATGGTGGCCATCGACCACGCGCTCAAGACCGCGCAGGTGAAGATGGTGAAGTTCTTCGGCCCGCCGACCGAGACCAACTTCGCCTCGGCGTACCTGGCCGGGGAGCTGAGCGAGGTCGAGGCCGCAGCCCGGGCGTTCGCCGAGGCGGTCCTCGAGGTCTCCGACCACCCGCTGTCCGCGGCCGTGCGCCCGATGCGCGAGCGGCGCTGATGGCCCCGAGCCCGCGAGAGGTCGTCGTCGCCTTCTTCGAGGCCTTCAACCGCCACGACGTGGGGGCGCTCGCCGCGCTCTACGCCGCCGACGCCGTCAACCACCAGATGCCGAGCGAGCCCCTGCGCGGGCGCGAGGCGATCCGCCAGAGCTTCGCCGAGGCCTTCCGGGCCGTCCCGGACATGGGCTGCGAGGTCGTCCACGTCATGGTCGACGGCGAGTGGGGCGCCGCGGAGTGGCAGGGGTGGGGGACGGCGCGGGCGGAGGACGGCTCGCCGCGGCCGTACCGGATGAACGGCTGTGGCTTCTTCGAGGTCCGCGACGGGCGGATCGTCCTGCAGCGCGGCTACTGGGACTCGGCGACGATGTCCCGGCAGGCCGGCCTCGCGCTCTGAGGCCGGCCGCACCGGCGGCGGCGACTAGTTGATCGGCCCGCCGCAGCCCTCGTCGGTGGCGCCGTCGCAGTCGTTGTCCTTGCCGTCGCAGATCTCCGCGGAGGGCGCGCAGGTCGCGCAGCCCTCGTCGACCTGACCGTCGCAGTCGTTGTCGTAGCCGTCGCAGATCTCCGGCTGCCGGCCGGAGGGGCAGGTGCCGATGCACTCGTCGACCACGCCGTCGCAGTTGTTGTCGACGAAGTCGTTGCAGTCCTCGGGCTTCGGGATGCACGCCGGCGGGCAGCCCTCGTCGGTCAGCCCGTCCTTGTCGTTGTCGAGGCCGTCCCCGCAGAGCTCGCCGGGGCCGCAGCCCTCGTCGACCTCGCCGTCGCAGTCGTTGTCGACGTAGTCGCACAGCTCGGTCAGGGAGCCGCAGGGCGGCGGCGCGCAGCCGAACTTCACCTCGATGGTGGGGGTGGCCGAGCTCTTGAGCGCGTCGCAGGCGGTGCCGTTGACGGTGATGGTGTTGCGCGCGGCGTCGTAGCTCCAGCCGTTGGGGTCGTCGCGGGGCAGCTGCACGCCGTTGGAGGTCACGTAGAGGCGGTCGGGCGCGGGCGGCACGGAGCCGAGCGCCAGGTCGCAGGACACCAGGACCGAGGCGATGTCGAGCAGCGCCTGCTGCAGCTCGGCGCCGTTGTTGGCCTGGTAGTAGCGGTTGGCGGCGTCGTTGGGGTTGTCGGTGCCGCCGGCCTCGGCGATGGAGTTGAGCGTCGCCGGCGTGACGCCGCTGCCGAACCCGACCACGAACACCAGCGCGCCGTCCTCGGCGTGCAGCACGGCCGCCGCGTCGATGGTGGCCTGCGCCGCCTCGGCGGTGGTCTCGGTCTGGCTCTGCGCCCCCGGGTCGCAGTTGGGCTGGCCGTCGGTGACCAGCAGCACGCCCTTGCGGCGCTGCGCGCTGAGCGGGTCGGCGGCGTCGGTGAGCCACCGGCTCGAGTGGACCGTCTGCAGCGCCAGGGCCGCCGGGGTGTAGCCGCCCGGGTTCACCGTCGAGTACGTCTGCTTGATCTGCGCGGCGGTGTGCTCGCCCAGCGGCAGGCGCAGGTCGGGGGCCGAGCAGATCCCCGAGCCCGAGAACATCGCCAGCCCGAGCCGCAGGTCGTCCCACATGTTGTCGGCGAGGGAGTCGAGCGCGCCAACCGCCTGGTCCCACTTCGAGGGGCTGCCGCCCTGGTCCATGCTCCCCGAGCGGTCGAGGACGATGAGCACGTCCGGTTCCTGGCGCGTCCAGTTGGCGGTCTGGTCCCCGCACGTCACCGTCGGGGGCGCGAGGTCGCAGGGGTCGCCGCAGTGCGGGTCGGCGGAGTAGGGCGGCGTCGCGCAGTTGCCGTTGCCGTCCTTCTGGTCCCAGTTGGCGACGGTGCGGCAGTTGTCGCAGGCGTCGCCCACCTTGTCCTGGTCGGTGTCGGCCTGGTCCGGGTTGGAGACGGAGGAGCAGTTGTCGAGGCGGTTGGGGACGCCGTCGCCGTCGTCGTCCTTGGTCAGGTCGTAGCCCGGGGGCGAGGTCGGCTTGCCGTCGCAGGCGTCGCCCACGCCGTTCTTGTCGGCGTCGGCCTGGTCGGCGTTGGCGGTGGACGGGCAGTTGTCGCAGGCGTCGCCGACGCCGTCCCGGTCGGTGTCCTTCTGGTCGGCGTTGGCCCTCTCCCGGCAGTTGTCGGTGGCGTCGGGGACGCCGTCGCCGTCGCGGTCTCCGAAGCCGGACTGGCAGGCGTCGCCGACGCCGTTCTTGTCGGCGTCGGCCTGGTCGAAGTTGGCCACCCCGACGCAGTTGTCGCAGCCGTCGCCGCGTCCGTCCTTGTCGGAGTCGGCCTGGTTGGAGTTGGCGAGCGCGGGGCAGTTGTCGGCGTCGTCGGGCACGCCGTCCCCGTCGCCGTCGGGCTTGTCGCACTCGTCGCCCTTGCCGTCCTGGTCGGCGTCGGTCTGCAGGGCGTTGGCGACGAACGGGCAGTTGTCGCAGGCGTTGCCGAAGGTGTCGTGGTCGTCGTCCAGGTTGCCCGGATCCTTCACCGACGGGCACGTGTCGCAGGCGTCGCCCACGCCGTCGCCGTCCCGGTCCTCCTGGCCCTTGTTGGAGGCGTTCGGGCAGTTGTCGGTGGCGTTGGGGACGCCGTCGCCGTCGGGGTCGCCGTTGGGGTCGCCGGCGTCCGCGCTGCCGCCGTCCGCGGCGCCGGGCTGGCCGCCGGTGTCGGCGGTGCCCGCGGGCGGGGTGCTGCAGTCGCAGCGGGCGAGCACCAGGACGAAGAGCAGGCCGGACCACCACGCGACGCGCGACATGGGTCACCTCGGTACGGGAGGGCGAATCGGTCCCAGATCCTACTCCAGCTGCGGTGTGGGTAGCCTTCACACACCGATTGGGATCCGGGGATCCTCGGGACGCGGCCGATGGCGGAGGCCGACGCTCGGCCGGCCGGGCGCGGCTCCTACCTCGCGCAGAAGGCCGCCGCCTTGCGGAAGAGGTCGTCCTCGGGCGCCACGCGCAGCCCTTCGTCGATGAGCGGTCGCGCCTCCTTGCACTTGCGCGCCTGGAGCAGCGGCCCGACCTGGTTGCCCAGGGCGCCGGCGAGGTTCTTGGGGAAGGCCGGCTCGTCGCGGTTGAGGCCCATCGCCTCGCGGAACGAGCGCGCCGCGGAGGCGAAGTCCTTGGCCTTCCAGGCGACCAGCCCCTCCTCGTTCTTGCAGGCGGCGCGCAAGGCGCCCGTCGGCGCCTTCGGGTCGAGCACCATCCAGTCGATGACGCGCCGGTCGACCAGCGGGCAGTCGCCGCGGTCGAGGGCCTTCTGCGCCCGTTGGCCGGCGATGTTCGCCCCCAGCTGCCGGCGCTGCGTCTCCAGCTCCGGGGGCACGGTGAGCTTCTCGTAATCGGCCCAGGCGCGCTCCGGGTCCTTCTGGCCCAGCTCGATGAGGCGGTTGAGCTCCGCGACCGCCAGGTTGTGGCCCAGCACCCCGTCGCTGCGCAGGCCCGACCCGACCCGCGCCGCCTCGCGCGCCGCCGCCGCCGCCCCCTCGAAGTCGCCCTTCTTGCCGCGCAGGCCGCCGGCCAGGTCCCAGGCCCGCGAGCGCAGGTCGCGCTCGACGTCGGGGAAGGGCTTGAGCCGCTCCACGAAGGCGAACATCTCCTTCTCGCCCGCGGGCAGCAGCTCCGAGAGCCGCCGCTGCGCCAGGGCCTTGAGGTTGTGGCGCGCCAGCCGCGCGTCCTCGCCCTCGGGGACCAGCTGCGCCGCCTGGAAGGCCAGGTCCACCGCCTCGGCGGTGCGGCCCTCGTTGAGCCGCAGGATGGCCAGCTCGCCCAGGGTGGAGGCGCGCACCAGGCGCATCAGCGGCCGGGCGGACGGGGCCACGAAGACGTCGGCGCGGGTGTCGAGCGCCTCGGCGGCGGCGAGGTCGCCCCGCTGCTTGGCCACCACCGCGAGGTTCGTGTACACGACCCCGAGCAGGGCGATGTCGTCCACCTCGGTCCCGCTCTCGTCGGAGTACAGGTCCACCGAGTTGGACGCCTCGCCCGCCGGGCGGAAGCGCGCGGCCACCTCGCGGGCGGTCTCGGCGCTGGCGTCGAAGCCCAGGCGGTTGGTGGTCTCGACGATGACGTGCTTGCCCTCCAGCACCACCGCCGCCCGCGCGTGCGAGGGCAACAGCACTGCCCGCGCGTCCAGGCTCAGCTCCTTGGCGGCCGCGAGGTAGAGGATGGTCGCCGACACGCAGTTGAAGGAGCCGTCGTCGAGCAGGTCCTGCAGGGTCGTCGCGTGCGCCACGTACTTGCCCAGGAGCGGCGCCTTCCCCGGTCCGCCGGGGGTGTGCAGCGCCTGGATCAGCAGCTTGGCCATGACGCGCCGGTCGCCGCGGGGGACGGCCTTGAGCACGGGGTCCAGCCGTGCGTCCAGGCGCGCTCGGGCCTCTTCCAGGGTGCGCCGGTCCTTGGCCCCGCCCACCACCAGCGCGGCGTCGAGGAGGTCGAAGCGGGTGAGCAGCCGGTCGTCGGCGTCGGCGAGCAGCTCGGTCTCGAGCGGGGTCGAGCCCTGCAGGGCGAGCGCGGGCGCAGGCGCGAGGAGGAACAGGCCGAGGGCGAGAAAGGGCAGGGCGGCGCGCATGGGGCGATCATATCGGGACCGCGGCCGCGGTCGAGGTGAGCGTGGCAGGCGAGGCCGGGACCCGTTTCTGCTAGCATCCGCTCATTTCCGGGGGCGACATGCCGCACGAGACGAGGGTGGTCAGTTCCTCGCGGCCCGCGGGTCCGGGCTCGCTCGCGGACGCCATGCGCGCGCTGGCGTTCGAGCTGGCGTCGGCGCCGGCGAGCGAGGCCCCCTTCGGCGCCATCTGCGAGCGGACGCTGGTGGCGGTGGGCGCCCAGGTGGTGGGCATCTCGACGTTCGACCCGGCTCGCAGCGAGCTCGAGGTCCGCTTCGCCTCCATCCAGGGCCAGGGGCTGTTTGCCCGGCTGAACGAGATCATCGGGGCGCGCTCCCAGGGCCTGAAGATGAAGGTGCCTCCGCACCTGCTCCGGCAGATGTGGGGCGTGGACCGCTTCGACGACCTGACCGCGATCTCGTTCGGGGCGTTCCCGCGGACCGTGGATCGGGTCTTCCGCCGCGTGCTGGGGGTGGGCTGGTTCTACGGCGTGGCGCTGCGGCACCAGAACGACCTGCTGGGTTCGATGCTCATCGTGATGCCCAAGGGCGCGCCGGAGGTGCCGCGGGACCAGCTGGAGCTGCTGGCCAACCTCGGCGCGTTCATGGTCTGGCGCCACCGCATCGACCAGGCGCTGCGGGCGAGCGAGGCGCGCGCCGCGCGGGGGGCCCAGGCGGAGGCGGTCAACCTGCTCGCCCGCGGGCTGGCCCACGACTTCGGCAACCTGCTCACCGCGGTGGTCGGCTACTCCCGACTGGCCCGGCGGGACTCCACGCCGGGCTCGCCGCTGGACGAGCGGCTGCTGCGGATCGAGGCGGTCGCCGCGCAGGCCACCGAGCTGACCCGCCGCCTGATGGTTCTGTCGGCCCACGCCGACGGCCACCGCGAGCCCGTGGATCTCTCCGCGCTGGCCCGGGACCTCGCGCCGCTGCTCGAGAGCGGGCTGCGCACCCCCGGCTGCCGGGTGCAATTCAAGCTGGCCGAGGGCCTGCCCCGGGTCTCCGCGGACCGTTGCCAGCTCAACCAGGTGGCGCTCAACCTCGCGGTCAACGCCTGCCAGGCCATGGACGGACGGCGCGGGCGGCTCGTCATCTCCACCGGGGTTGGCGATCTCGGCCGGGCGGCGCGGTCCAGGCTCGCCGTGGGGAGCGACTGCGAGGCGGGCACGTTCGCGTGGCTCCAGGTCGAGGACGAGGGCTGCGGCATGAGCCCGGAGACGCTGGCGCGGCTGTTCGAGCCCGGCTTCACGACCAAGCCCGACGGCAACGGCTACGGCCTGTGCATCGCGAAGAGCGTCGTGCGCGGCCACGGCGGGGCCATCGACGTGCGGACGGCCCCCGGGAAAGGCACGACCCTGCGCGTGCTGCTGCCGGTGGTCGCGGTGGCCGCGGGGGACGGGGAGGCGACCGAGGCGCGCCGGCGCCCCAGGGGCCGCCGCGTTCCAGGCCGCAAAGCCAGGCCGGTGCCAACCCGTGAGCGCCGGAAGCGGCGCTAGACGCCCAGGGAACTCGTCAGTGGGCCTTGTGCTCGAAGTAGAGCAGGTCCACGAAGACGCCGGCGACCGCGAGCAGCGCCCGCTCCTCGTCGGTCAGCTCGGGGCCGAAGCGGACCATGAAGCGGTCCTTGTCGGTGTAGGCCTCGGTCAGGAACCCCGACCACTTCTTCTCGATGACGCCGACCTGCCTGCCCGCGCGCAGGAACGGGAAGGTCCAGATGCGCCAGAGGGGCGAGGAGACGGTCATGATGACCCGGCCCGCGGCGTCCTCGACGTCGAAGCGCTTGCTCAAGATGGAGAAGCGCTGCTGCAGGGCGCCCAGCGGACGGCCGTCCGCGTGAAAGACCTCCAGGCGCTGGAAGAGGAACCGGAAGGGGTGGACGGCCCTGAGGACGGGCTGGCGCGCGCGGTCGAAGAGGTGGATCTCGAAGGGCCGCCAGTGGCCCAGGAACTGGCGCAGCAGGAACCCGAGGACGTCCTTGCTCTGCTCGGCGGCCCAGCCCACCTCGCCGACCTCGGTGCGCAGCGAGTACTTGTTGCGCGACTCGAAGCCGAACAGCTCGGCGATCTCGAACTGCTGCTGGATGACCACGAAGTCGGTGGCCCGCAGCGTCTCCCAGAAGCCGCCTCCCAGGCCGGGGGTGGCGGCCGCGGTGGAGACCGGGCCGTGCACGGGCACGGTGGCGGCGATGAGGGGCCCGCGCATCGCAGGCGCGCCGGCCCCGCTTCCCACCGCGGGGGCGGCGGCGCCGAAGCGGACCGCCAGGGCAGGGGAAGCGCTGAGCGGGAGGCCGGCCTCGAGGGCGGGCGAGCTCGGAGCGGGCGCCGCGGGACCTTCCGCGGCAGCGGCGGCCCCGGCGGCGGCCGGCTGGGACGCCTTCTCCAGCCGCTCGGCGATCTGTCCCGCCTCGCCGTGGTCGAGGAAGAGCCCGCCGCAGGCCTTGCAGCGGTCGAGGCGGATGCCCCGGAAGGTGTCGAACTCGAACGGGGTCAGCGGCGCCTGGCATCGGGGGCACTGGTTGGTGCGCTCGGGCTTGTTGGGCTGGCTGCCGGGCACGAAGGTGCGCTCCACCGCGCGCAGCGTCGCGGGGTCCTTCGCGAGGCCTTGCAGCTCGCCCTTGTCGAGCCAGATTCCGCCGCAGGCGGGGCAGCCGTCGACCTCGATCGACGAGAACACGCGCCGGAAGAGCAGCGCGCTGCAGGCAGGGCAACGAGTCATGCAGCCGATTTATCAGGCTTCGGGCGCTCGACCCAGCCCTCAGAGCCCCGCGACGCGGGGATCCCGATCAGCCGCCGGCGCGCTTGGCGTCCAGCGTCTGCCACTCGGCCCAGAGCGCTTCCACCCGCTGGCCGGCCTCGTCGAGCTGGGCCTTGAGGCCGGCGGCCTCGGAGGCGCGGGTCCGGTACAGGTCGGGGTCCGAGAGCGCGGCCTCGAGGCTCGCCTTCTGGGCCTCCGCCGCCTCCACCTCGGTCTCGATGTTGGCCAGGCGCACCCGCTCGGCGTAGGTGAGCCCCTTCTTCGCGGGCGCAGCCTTGGCCTTCTCGGCGGCGGGCTTGGCGGCCGCTTCCTTCTTCGCGGCGGCCGATGCGGACGGGCGCAGCCGAAGGTACATCTCGTGGTTGCCCGGGTAGCGCGTGGCCTTGCCGTCGCCTTCGAACGCCAGGACCGAGTCCACGATCCGGTCGAGGAAGTAGCGGTCGTGCGTGACCAGCACCAGCGTGCCGTCGAAGTCGAGCAGCAGATCCTCGAGGATCTCCAGGGTCACGATGTCCAGGTCGTTGGTCGGCTCGTCGAGGATCAGCAGGTTGGCGCCCTCGAGCAGCAGCCGCGCGAGCAGCAGGCGGTTCTTCTCACCGCCGGAGAGCGCGCCGACCTTGAGCTTCTGCATCGGCACCGGGAAGAGCAGGTCCTCGAGGTAGGCCTTCTTCTGGACGGTCTTGCCGCCCATCTCGAAGGTCTCGCGGTCGCTGGCGGCGTCGTAGACCGTCTGCTCCGGGTCGAGCTTCGCCCGCGTCTGGTCGAAGTAGGCGATGCGGGTGGCCTTGCCGCGGACGACGACGCCGGAGTCCGGGCGCTCCTCGCCGAGCAGCATGCGCACCAGCGTGGTCTTGCCCACGCCGTTGGGCCCGATGATCCCGAGCCGCTCGCCGCGCTGCAGGACCAGCGAGAAGTCGCTGAGGATCTTCTTGTCGCCGTAGCTCTTGTTGACGTGCTCCAGCTCCAGGACCTTGTGCCCGCTGCGGACCGGCGGCGCGAGCTTGATCTGCGCGGACTGCAGCACCTCGGGCGCCTTCTCGGCGATGAGCTTGCGGGCGGCGTCCACGCGCGACTTGCGCTTGGTCCGCCGGGCCTCCGGGCCGCGGCGCAGCCAGGCCAGCTCCTGGAGGATCAGCCGCTGCCGCTTGTGCTCCTTGCGGGCGGCCTCCTGCTCGTGGGTCCACTTCTGCTGGAGGTAGTCCGTGAAGTTGCCGGGGTAGGAGACGAGCTTGCCGTGCTCCAGCTCGACGATCCGCTCGGCGAGCCGGTCGAGGAAGTAGCGGTCGTGCGTGACCAGCAGGATGGCGCCGGGGAACTCGTCCAGCTCGTTCTCGAGCCACTCGATGATCCCGACGTCCAGGTGGTTGGTCGGCTCGTCGAGCAGAAGGAGGTCGGGCCTCTGCAGCAGCGCCTGCGCGATGGCGACCCGCTTCTGCGTCCCGCCCGAGAGGTGGCCCAGGGGCCGCTCCCACTCGGGCTCGGGGATGCCCAGCCGGTCGAGCATCGCCTTGGCGTGGTGGGCCGTGTCCCAGCCGCCGAAACGCTCGATGCGCGTCGCGGCCTCTTCCAGGCGGCGCAGGAGAGACTCGTGCTGGTCGGTGGCGGCCTTCTCCAGCTGCAGCGACAGCGACTGGTGCTCGGCGAGAGCCTCGGCCAGGCGGCCCTGGGGCGAGAAGAGCACCCCGGAGATCGTCTCCTCGGCGGCGAAGCGGGGCTCCTGGGCCAGGTAGGAGAAGACCGCGCCGCGCCGCTTCTCGAGCCGGCCGGAGTCGGCGGCGCGCATCCCCGCGGCGATCTGCAGCAGCGTCGACTTGCCGGAGCCGTTGACGCCCACCAGTCCAACGCATTCGCCCTCCTCGACGACGAGGTCCAACCCGTCGAAGAGGATGCGGGCGCCCAGGGCCACGCGGATTTGATCAGCTCGCCAGAGAGTCACGGGGCGCAGGTGATAGCAGAGCGAGCCATAAGTCGTAAGCCGTAAGTCGCGATCCGGCTCCGAGCCCCGCCGATCGATGATCGGATCCGAGGGCGCCGGCAACTGAGGACTTGGAGCTGACGACCGACGACTCGACCGGGCCCCCGTCTGGGCGCTCCGATTGCACGGGTACCCTCGCGCAGTTACGAGGGCTACCTCTTCTTGCGAGGAGGCGTACGCATGGCCAGGCGCATTGCGATAGCCGGCATCTTCATGGCGGTCCTTTTGGGCTCCCTGCCCGCGCGGGCGGACTTCGCGCTCGGCCTGGGCGCCAGCGGCAACTTCGGAATCGAGAACAAGCAGCTCCGCCTCCCCGACTCCTGGAGCGTCGACGGGGCGCTGGGGTACCGCTTCACGCTCGGCATCGTGGAGCTCACCCCCGAGCTGGACCTGACCTACCTGCGGTCCACGGGGAGCCTGAAGGGCAACGACGTCGACTGGGCCTTCCAGGCGGCGGCGGGCGGGCGGATCGGCGTCCAGATCTACTTTGTGGTGCCGTCCGTCTACGTGCTCTTCGGCCTCGGCCAGCTCCAGTTCACGAGCCAGGACCTCGTGAAGCACGACGGCACCGGCCCGTACTACGAGGTGGGCGGCGCGGTGGACTTCCGCCTGGGAGGAAGCGCCTCGCTGGGCGTCCACGCGGGGTATGGCTCGGTGAGCCTCTCCAACGTCGAGGCGGACCTCCAGAACGCGAAGATCAACCGCGTCCGAGCCGGCGTGCGGCTGACGCTCTTCCTCTAGAGAGCGGCCGTCCGGCCGCTCTCGGGCGGGAGGAATCTTCGCCGGTCGCCTCCGGCCCGGTTACGCTCTGCGGGTGCTTCGCGAGCGCTCCTGCACGGCAGTGTGCCTGGCGGCTCTCGCCGTCGCGCTGGCCCTGTCGCCCGGCCGGGCGCTGGCCGCCGAGGTTCCCGTCGACGGCGACCTCCCGCGCGAGGCACCCCCGGCCTCTGTCGCCAGCGAGGAGCGCCCCGGCTCCGCCCTGGCCACGGCCGCGGCGGTCTTCCCCGGCCTGCTCGTCCCCGGCTCCGGCCACTTCGTCATGGGCCAACGCGAGGACGGCAAGAACTTCCTGGTTCTCGATGCCGTCGCGCTCGCCCTCATGGGGTTGGGGTTTGGCGGCCAGGCCCTCAGCGGCGGCGCCGATCGGCTCTCTCCGTTGACGTTGACCCCCGCCGTCGCCGGCATCGCCCTGGTCTCGGTCGCGTGGCTCGCCGACATCCTCGGAACCGCCCACGGCACCAAGCCCTGGTTGGCGCCGCGCGACCCGCCCGGGAGCCTCTCGCTCTCCGCGGGCTACACCGGCCTCTTCGGCTCGCAGCTCGCGTTCCACCACGGCCTGGGACTGGACGCGAGCTGGCGCTACGGGCCGTTCTCCGCGGAGCCCTGGGGGCTCTTCGATCCCTCGCTGTCGTACTACGGGGCCGGCGCCCGGCTCGCCCTGGTCGTCTGGAGGGACGGCGACGACCCGGTGACGCGCCTGACGATCGGCGGAGCGGTGACGCACCACCGCTTCCGCTCCGACCGCTACTCGACCACCGTCGGCGAGCTGCACGGCGAGCTGCGGCTCAACCTGAAGCACCTCTCGCAGACCCTGCGCAACGTCTGGCTCCTGGCGCGGCTGGGGGCGGGCCTCGAAGGCTTCGCCTACGACGCCAAGGCCTTCGCGTGGGCCGACCTCTCGCCGGTGCTCGTCCTCGAGGTCGGCGGCGGGGCGCGGGTCCACGAGCGCGTGATGGTGGAGTTCGTCTATCGGAGCCGGAAGGACGAGCTGCCCGGGGGCATCGTGATCCCCGGCCTGTTCGATTCGTACCTGGGGATGTTCGAGCTGAAGGGCCGGGTGACCCTCACCGAGCGCTTCGCCGTGCTGGCGGGCGTGAGGTACGGCACCGGGCTGATGCCATGGATCTCATTCGAATCGCAGCTCTTCTGAGCCTCGCCCTCGCGGCGGCCTGCATCGACCCGACGAGCGAGCGCACTCGCCGGGACTTCGAGGAGATCGGCTGGGCCGAGCTGGGGAGCGTGCGCGCGCACATCGATCAGGGCGTCGCGCTCGAGGCCGGGCAGTCCGCGGTGCGCTTCCGGGCCGGCGCCCCGGAGGTGGCCATCGACTTCGTCTCCACCGATTCCCGGGCCCGGACCGTGTCCGTCGTCGTGGAGAACGTCGCCGAGGCGTCCCAGCTCTCCGAGGGGGCGCGGTCGGTGACGCACGGGCCGAAGAAGGTCTCGTTCGAGGTGGAGATCCCGGCGGGAGGCAGCGTCGCGGTCCGCT
Source organism: Myxococcales bacterium (assembly GCA_036504155.1). Classification (GTDB taxonomy): domain Bacteria; phylum Myxococcota; class Myxococcia; order Myxococcales; family UBA5297; genus JACRCT01. Next base: position 112,573 of record DASXVQ010000136.1, on the reverse strand, counting down.
CCAGCCGGCCGGAGACGCGCGCGGCCCAGCCGTTCCGCTTCGGCTGGGTGGGGGACGTGCAGGGCGGCTACGCGAAGTTCGGGGCCATCAGCGAGGACGTCAACCGGCACCCGGAGATCGAATTCGTCCTCTTCGCCGGCGACGTGACCCAGAACGGCACCCAGGGGGAGATCGACAGCTTCGTCCACGCCGCCGACGCGCTCGACGTGCCCTGGTACAGCGCCTTCGGCAACCACGAGACCACCTTCAACCACGGCGAGGAGTTCCAGCGCTCCGTCGGCCGGCTCAACTTCGCCTTCGACTACAAGGGCGCGCGGTTCGTGGTGCTCGACACCGCGGCGGCCACGGTCTCGGAACGCGTCTACGGCTTCCTCGGCGACTGGCTCGGCAAGGACGGCCCGGCGCTGCGCATCGCGGGGATGCACATCCCGCCGCTGGACTACGAGGGCCTGCGCGACGCCGGGTTCGCCAGCCGCGCCGAGGGCGCCAAGATGCTTTCGAAGCTCGCCGACGGCGGGGCGGACCTGCTGCTCTGCGGTCACCTGCATACGCTGCGCTTCTCGGCGAACGCCGGCATCCAGGTCGTGGTCTCGGGCAACGGTGGCACGGACATCGCCGACCGGCTCGACGGGACGGGGATGCACTACCTGTCGGTCCTGGCCCGGCCCGACGACGAGAAGCTCGAGGTCACCGTGGTGCGAGTGCCCTGACCGCACCCCGGGCTCGTCGAGGGGCCAGCGTCGCGGTCCTCGGCTCTACCTGGACGGGACGAGCTTCGTGCGCTGGCCCGCCTTGCTGCAGCATGGCAGCCGGGCGATCAGGGCCGGTCGAAGCCGGGGACGGGCACGATCTGCAGGTCGACGACCTCGCGGGCCCAGCCGACCCCCGATTGCCGTTCGATCTTCTCGAACTGCCGGAGCGCGGCGTCCCCGGCCTGCTGGGCCGTTCGCGCGCTCACCTCGAAGGTTCCGCTGTAGGTGCGAGGCTCCCGGCCGGTGGTGGCCGCATAGGTCGGCTCCCGGTACAGGACCCGGACCCGGAAGCGCTGCTGGAACAGCGATACGACTTCGCCCACCGCGGCCTCCTTCCTTCCTGCTTCGCTACCCGACTGCGCTCAGAACCCCAGGTTCGGTCCTTTGGGCTTCTTGCTCGTCATCAGCCCGAAGCCGCCGTTGGCCTGCGTGCGCACGTAGTCGGAGGCCTCGAGCAGCTCCTCCTGCGTACCAGGATAGTCGCCGAAGTTGGTGAGGAACGCGGAGGCAATCGTCCGCGTGGAGGCCCCCGGCGCGAGGCCCATCCCCACTGCCAGCTCCGGCAGGAGCTGCGCCGCACTCACCGGCAGGTCGAGCTGGGCCCGGTTGCGCGAGGCGAGCCCGGGGATCACCGCCCAGACGTTCTCCACGTCGAACTCGTCCGTTGCGCGCCAGGCGCCCATGGCCACCAGGAGCCGCTTGCACGACTCCAGGGCGCGTTGCCGCCGCAGGTCCGCCACCTCAGCGCTCCGCGAACAGGCCGCCGAAGGCCGGCTCGGTCTCGGAAGCCTGCTGCGCCGTCTGGAAGTGCGGGGAGTGCGTCGATCCGCCGACTCGCATGGCTGGCTCCTGGGAAGCCGAGGATGGGCGAGTGTGAGCCCGCCCGAGACTGGCGGTCAAGCCAGCTCCACGGCTCAGGGATCGGCCGGGGCGCAGGTCGTGGAGGTCGCCCGGAACAGGCGGTAGCGGCCGTCGTCGCCCATGCCGCTGTAGACCATCAGCCAGCCCTCGGCGGTGCGCAGGACCGCCGGGTCCCGCGTGCTCCACGCCTCGGTCCCCGCCTCGGAGAGCTCGAGAGTGAGGCCGCGCTTGGTGAAGGCGAGCCCGTCGGTGGAGGTGGCCAGCGAGACGCGGTAGGGGCCGGGGTTGGACTTCGAGGTGTCGTAGGCGCCGTACCAGACCAGCCAGGTCTGGCCCGCGCGGACGACCGCCGACTGGGCCACGGCGTGGTTGTCCACGTCGGCGGCGGAGCCCTTGGCGAGCACCGGGCCGTTGCCGACGCGGGCGAAGACCTTGCCGTCGGCGGAGTCGGCGCGCCCGATGGCGAAGCCCGCGCCGTCGTAGCCCGTGTAGAGCATCTGGTAGCCGGCGGCGTCGTGGGTGACGGCCGGGTAGAGCAGGCTCCAGTCGTCGAAGGCCCCGGTGTCGCCGGGGCGGAGCGCCGCCGCCTGGACGATCGTCCACGCGTCCCCGTCCGCGCTCTCGGCGAGGTCGAAGGTCCCCGAGCCGTACCAGAGCCGGAACTTCCCGCCCTCGAAGAGCGCCGCCGGATAGGCGACGACGCCGTCTTCTCCCAGGCCCGTTGCAGCAGTCGCTCCCACGGCCCAGGTGGCGCCGCCGTCGCGGGAGACCGCGTGGTGGATGCGGTGCGTGGTGCCCTGCTTGCGCGTGAAGAACAGGTGCAGCGCGGTCCCGTCGGAGACCAGGCTCGGCGCCAGGTCGCCGTTCACCTCCGCCGGCGGCTCGAACAGGACCCCGTGCCGCGTCCAGGTCCAGCCGTCCAGGGGATAGCCCGAGCGCGAGGTGCCGGCGTCGGCGGAGGCCGGGGTGCAAGGCGGCGCCGCGGCGTCGGGAGGGCCGGCGGCCCCGGCATCGGGCGAGGCAGGCGAGGCGTCCGGCCCGGACGAGGACTGCGCGTCGGCTGCGGGCGGTGAGGCTGCGTCTTCGGCGCCCGCCGCGGCGTCGGGCTGCTCCGCGTCGACGTCCGCGGGCCTCGCCGTGCTGCTCCCGCAGGAGGTGAGGGCGAGCACGAGCACACCTACGAGCCACCAGGTCGACCGGATCATGGCCGAGAGGATCGAGGCGGGCCCGGAGAGCGTCAAGCGGCGAGAGGGCCCTCGGGGCGAGCCGGCGCCGCGGGGACGAAAACTTGCCTGGGACGGAAGGCGTTTGCTACTCGTGGGGAGGGGGAACCCCCGACCACCTCGAGTCCACGACGCACCGGCGCAGCCGCAGCCGCCGCCGTACCGGGCCAGACCATGACCGCCCAACCGAATCCCAGCCCTCTGCGCTTCGTGCGGCAGCTCTCGCACGGGTCCCCGCAGCTGACGACCCCTTCGACGCTCACGCCCGAGGCGGCGGAGCTGTTGCGCAAGCGGGTGTCCATCCTGTCCCGCCTGGCGCTGGGCTTGAGCGCGCTGCTAATGGTCGTCGCGCTGCTCGACTGGGGCGCGCTGGCCCCGCAGGGCACCGACTGGTCGCACCTGTTGATGTACGGGCCGGTCCTGGCCGTCCCCGCCGCGCTGTGGGTGCTCCTGAGGCGCCCGCGCCCGCCGAACCTGATCTACGCCGGCGAGGCGCTGATGCTCGTCTGCTCCTCCGTCGTCTTCGGCCTGACCTGCCGGTTCACCAGCGGCTTCGCGATGCCGCAGATCCTCAAGTCGGTGGCGCAGCCGCTCCCGCCGGTCGCCTTCCAGGCCGCCGCCATCCTCATGCAGAACTTCATGCTCGCCTGCATGCTCCTGGGCTCGACCCAGATCATGGTGGCGCGCGCGGCGCTGGTGCCCAGCTCGGTGCGCCACTCCCTGGCGCTGACCGCCGCGGTGGGCCTGCCGGTGGTGCTCATCAACGGCGCGGGCTTCGTCCCGTTCTTCGAGGCCGACGCGGAGCTGCGCGCGGTGCTGGTGCCGGCCACCCGCTGGGCGCTGGCCCTCATGGCGACCGTCTGGTGGTGCCTGACCGTCATGGTCTGCGGCGTCGTCACCTCGGTGATGCACCGGCTGCGCGTCGAGGTCACCAAGGCGCGCCAGCTGGGGCAGTACACGCTGGAGGAGAAGCTGGGCGAGGGCGGGATGGGCGTCGTCTACCGCGCCCACCACGCCATGATGCGCCGGCCCACCGCGGTGAAGCTGCTGCCGCCCGAGCGCGCCGGTGCCGACTCCGTGGTCCGCTTCGAGCGCGAGGTGCAGCTCACCGCGCAGCTGACGCACCCCAACACCATCACCCTCTACGACTACGGCCGCACCTCGGAGGGCGTCTTCTACTACGCGATGGAGCTCCTGGACGGCGCCAACCTCGAGCAGGTCGTCGACTGGGACGGGCCCCAGCCGCCGGCGCGGGTCGTGCGCATCCTGCGGATGATGGCGGGGGCGCTCTCCGAGGCGCACGCGGCGGGCCTCATCCACCGCGACGTCAAGCCCGCCAACGTCTTCCTGTGCACCCGGGGCGGCGAGCCCGACGTGGTCAAGGTGCTGGACTTCGGGCTGGTCAAGACGTGCGCGCCCAGCGCCGCCGCGGCGGGCATCTCCCAGGTCGGGCAGATCACCGGGACGCCGCTGTACATGTCGCCGGAGGCCATCGCCACGCCCCGGTCGATCGACGCGCGCAGCGACCTCTACGCGGTGGGGGCGGTGGGCTACTACCTGCTCACCGGCAAGCACCTGTTCGAGGTGCGCGCGCCGGTCGAGGCCTGCGCGCACCAGCTGCACACGGTGCCGACGCGCCCGACGGTGCGGCTCGGGGCCCCGCTGCCCGCGGACCTCGAGGACCTGGTGATGGCCTGCCTGGAGAAGGACCCGGGGAAGCGCCCGCAGAGCGCCGAGGCGCTGCTCGCGCGCCTGGCCGAGTGCCGGGACGTCGGGACCTGGAGCGCGGCCCAGGCGCGGCAGTGGTGGGCGACGCACGGCTCCCAACCGAAGCGGCCCATGAAGGACCTCGCCCCGTCGGAGAACGCGTCGACGCTGGTCTCCGATCGGCCGGCGGTCGCCGGCTGAACGCAGCCTCCGGTCAGGGGGACTCTCGGAGCATCGGCTCCGACCGGGGCCGCCCGTCCCTTGGGCGTCTGCGCGGGACACGTAGAGCAGGCGGCCAGGCGGCGAGGGCCCTCGCGGACCGCGCACCCGGCGCCATCCACCTCCCCGGTGTGATCTCGATCCGCGATCGAGCCGTGCACAGTTCGAGGGCGAGTCGGGGCTTCTGCGTCCCCGGGCGGCGGCAGATCCGCAGCCGAGCCGACCTCGAGCCTTGGGGAGGGACCGTCATGTTCCAGCCGATGCGAGTCGCGGTTCGGTCCATCGCGTCCGTGCTGTCCTTGGCCCTCGTGCTGCTGGGCAGCGCCGCCGGAGCCGCGCCCAAGGAGGTGCGCGAGCCGGCCTCCTTCAACGTGGACGCCCGGGTCGCGCTCGGCGCGTTCATGTCGCTGGCCGACGCCCACCTGCAGAAGATGGCCGATACCCTCCGAGTGCTCGCGCTCTCCGAGGAGGCGCGCTCGGCCGATTGGAAGCTGATCGAGCGTCCGCTCGCCGAGGTCGCCAAGACGAACGCCCCCGCCCTCAACTGGTTCGCTCTGAAGGATGGCTCCTACTGGAGCGTCCAGAACGGGCGCGAGAAGGCCAACCTCTCGGATCGGGCCTATTTCCCCAGGGTCCTGGCCGGGAACGTGGTCCTCGGCGACCTCGTGGTGAGCAAGGCGACCGGAAAGAGCATCGCCGTCGTCGCCGTCCCGGTGCACGGCCGCGACGGCTCGGTCGTCGGAGCCCTGGGCGCGTCGATCTACCTGGACGAGCTCAGCACGCGCCTGCGGGACCAGCTGGGCCTGGGCGAGGAGTACATCTTCTTCTCCTTCGACTCCGAGCCGCTGCTGGCGCTGGTCTGGGACTCCGGCCTCATCTTCACCAACCCGAAGCAGCTCGGCCCCGACGTCGAGCGGGCCTTCAGCGAGATGCTCACCAGGCGCGAGGGGATCGTCCGCTACACCTTCCGCGAGCGGCCGCGCACGGTGGTCTTCCGCAAGTCTTCGGTGACGGGCTGGTGGTACGGCCTCGGGAGGGTCGGCCCCAAGACCGGGCGGTAGTAGGCGCTACTGCAGGAGCTGCCCGTCGGGGGCGCGGTCGGCCTCGACGCCCAGGACCTCCGAGGGCGGCTCGAGCGGCACCGGCCAGCGGCGGGCGACGAGGCCGCCGACGAAGACGAGGGAGAGCGGCAGCGCCAGCAGGACCTCGGCGATCCCCGCGGCGACCGGCAGGAAGTGGAACGCCAGCAGCGAGAGGCCCAGCCACGCCGGCAGGCCCACGACCAGGCCGGTGGTGGCGCGCGCGCTCACCAGCGCCCAGCTGCGGTTCATGATCGCCGTGCACAGCGCCATGTCGTGGGGCCGGACCCGGGTGCGCCGCTGCGCGACGATCTGCTTGACCCGCTCGCGGTGGCGCGTCCAGACCTCGTCCGGCGGGGCGCGCCCCACGTTCTCGAGCAGGTACCCGGCGGCGGGGTGGTGCTGGTAGGGCGCCAGGAGCGGCAGCCAGTCGAGGAGGGCGCGGCGCGCGGTGTTGCGGGTGTCCACGATGGCGCCGTCCTCGAGCATGGTCTTGAACGAGGCGTGCGGCAGGCCGAAGAGCCACTCCGGGCGGGTGAAGGAGAGCTCCTCCGGGTCGGTGAGGACCATCGTGACGTAGCTGCGGTCGCCGGCGCGCTGCTCCATGTAGCCGGCCAGCTCGAAGCGCAGGTCGGCCAGGGGCTCCAGGATCTCCGGGACCACGGCGGCCTCGTCCTCGACGTCCCTGCGCGACGAGACGTCGGCATAGAAGAGGCGCGCCGAGCGCTTGAAGCGGAGCCACGGGATCTTGAGCGGGACCTTCACGCCCGCAGCGTAGCAGCCGCGCTACTCGTCGTCCTTGGCGGTCTCGGAGCTGAAGTAGGTGCCGTGGACGGCCTTGCCCTTGTCGAAGAAGACCTTCGAGGGGCCGGTCTTGGCCTGCGTGGGCTTGCTCGGCTGCTGCGCCGAGGTGGCCGGCTTGGCCGCCAGCTCGCCGGTGCCTCCTCCTCGGGTGCCCAGGCCGCCGATGCCGACGGCGCGGCCGTCGTCAGGGGTCCCGCTGCCGTCGGCGCTGCCGCTTCCCGTTCCTCGGATCAGCGTGTCGACGTGGGCCTTCCCCAGCTTCCTGGCCTTGGCCTCGTAGGCGCGCGCCTTGGCGACGGACCCGGGCTGGCGCTCGAGCGCGGCGAGCACGTAGGAGGCGAGCAGCTTGCGCTCCAGCTTGGCGTACAGGCGCGGGCTGTCGAAGACGTCCACCAGCTCGAGGTTGCCGTTGATGGCCACCGCCAGGCCGATCAGCTTCTCGCTCTTGGGGATCCGGGACTGCAGCTCGTCGAGGTAGCTCTTGATGCGCTCGCGCACGGCCTTGTCCTGCAGCACGCGCCGGTAGGTGCCGGTGGCGCTGGAGACCTGCGACGCGCCGGACTTGCGCGCGACTTCGTTCCAGACGTCGCCCTGGCCCTTGAAGAGCGCCGCCTTGCGCAGGTCGGGGTGGGCGACGGCCTCGCTGGAATGGAAGGTGAGATCGGCGCCCTGCCAGCGGCCCTGCTCGACGCAGCGGACCTCCAGCACCTTGGTCGCGGCCGGGTCGACCACCGTGTCGTTGACCACCATCCGGTCCTGCTTGCCGCCCAGGACGACCTCGCCGCCGAGCAGGTAGAGCGGGCGCTTGTCGGTGTCCCGGTTCCTGACCACCAGCTTGTCGACCTCTTCGCCCTTGGTCTCCGAGACCTTCACCGACTTCGCGGTCTGGGCCTCCTCGAGGACCACGTACTCGTCGTAGGGCGGCGCCTTCTTGGTGAAGAGCGGGACCACCGCGATGTTGTGGGCGATGACCGGCTCGCCCACGTCCATCGCGTCCGGGTCGAAGCCCGCCTTCTGGGCCCGGGCCGCCGGGGAAACCGCGAGGACCACCGCCGCCGCCAACGTCATCAGTGCCTGTCGCATGTGTGCGCCTCCTTTTTCCGTCGCAGGAGCGCAATGCAAGAGGCCGTGCCAAACCCGCTCTCCAGGGAGGGCCCGGGCCAGGGGTGCAACGCGGCGTTACAGGCTGGAAGGTCTGCTGGCTCGGGGCGTCCCCGCGCAGGGGCGAAGGCGGGCTGGCACGGGCTTGCAGAGGCGATCGACGGGAGCCGTTGCCCCCCTAGCCCCGAGGTGCCGCATGTCGCTCCGTCTCGCCGCCCTGCTGCTCTTGCCCGTCCTCACCGCTCCGTCGACGCAGCACGCCCGCCCGGCCGAGCCCGAGCCCGAGCGGCTCGCCAGCGTGCTTATCGAGGGCGTCCCCCACGTCCGGCAGCGCCCGGACTTCTGCGGCGAGGCCTGCGCCGAGATGTGGCTGCAGAAGCTCGGCAAGGACGCCACCCAGGACGACGTCTTCGCGCTCACCGGGCTCGACCCGTCGCTGGGCCGCGGCGCCTGGACCGACGAGCTGTCGAAGGCGCTCAAGAAGATGGGCTTCGACGTGGGCCAGACCTGGTACCGCGTGCAGGACGAGGCGGGCGTCGCCGAGCAGTTCCGGGCGCTGCACGCGGACCTGCTGCGCGGGGTCCCGTCCATCACCTGCGGCCACTACTCCGACGAGCCGCAGACCACCGAGCACTTCCGGCTGGTCCTGGGCTACGACGCGGTCAAGGACGAGGTCGTCTACCACGAGCCGGCGGAGGACCGGGGCGGCTACCGGCGCATGAAGCGCGAGCTGTTCCTCAAGCTGTGGACCTTCAAGCCGCGCCCGGACCGCTGGACGCTCATCCGCATGCGGCTGGACCCGAAGAGCGGCGTCAGCGCCGCGCGCGATCGGTCCAAGCCCTCGGCCGCCGACTTCGTGCAGCGGGTGATGGAGCTCAAGGAGAGGACCCGCGGCAAGCCGTTCACCATCGTGGTCGAGCGGCCGTTCGTCATCGTCGGCGACGAGGCGCCCAAGACGGTGCGCGAGCACGGCGGCAGCACCGTGCGCTGGACGGTGAGCCTCCTGCGCAAGGACTTCTTCGCCAGGGATCCCGAGGAGATCATCGACGTCTGGGCGTTCAAGGACGCCGGCAGCTACCAGCGGCACGCCTGGGAGTACTTCGGCGACCGGCCCAACACCCCGTACGGCTACTACTCGGACCGCCACCACGCGCTGATCATGAACATCGGGCTGGGGTACGGGACGCTGGTCCACGAGATCGTCCACCCGTACATGCACGTGAACTTCCCGGAGGTCCCGCCCTGGCTCAACGAGGGCCTGGCCTCGCTCTACGAACGGCCCGCCGAGGACGACGGCCACATCATCGGCTACGTGAACTGGCGGCTCCCGGCGCTGCAGCGGGACATCCGGGCGAAGTCGGTGCCGAGCTTCAAGACGGTCTTCGAGATGGACGAGAACAAGTTCTACAACGACGACGACGACCACTACGCCCAGTCGCGCTACCTGTGCCTGTACCTGCAGGAGAAGGGGCTGCTGCGCGAGTTCGTCGCCGACTTCCTCAAGAACAAGAAGGAGGACCCCACCGGCTACGCCACGCTGCGCAAGGTCCTGGGCAACCCGGACATGGGCGCCTTCCAGAAGAAGTGGGAGCGCTACGTCGCGGAGCTGAACCCGAAGGCGGCCCGGGCGCCCAAGCCGGAGTGACGGAACCCGCTCTCTCTTCCGGTGGGCGCAAGCGGCGGGATGGGTGGCGCCCGGCCTCCGAGCCGGGGGCGCGTCGGTCGGTCGCGTCGGATCGGTCCTGCCGGAGCCCGAAGTCGGTCGCGTCGGATCGGTCCTGCCGGAGCCCGACAGTTGCGTCCCCGCCACGGAGGGCGGGCTCTACCCACGACCGTGCCGTGTTCCATCCCCATCCCCATCACCCGTCGGCGATGGCCGCGAGGAAGTCGGCGTCGCGGGTGTATGCCGCGAAGTCCGAGTCCTCGAGGAACTGCGAGCGGGTCTTGCCCAGCTCCACCGCGCGGCGCGCGTAGTAGAGCAGCTCCGGCCGCCGCTGCTTGACCGCCGAGAGGCAGGCGAGGTTGTAGGCCAGCACGTCCCAGTCCACCTTCTCCGCCGCGGGCGCCAGCGACCAGCAACGCGCCTCCAGCTCCAGGTCGCGGCTCTGCATCGCCGCGGGGATGGCCTGGGCCAGCACGCGCTGGAACGAGCGCTCGTCCAGCTCCACCTTGGGAAGCTGCGCGAACACGGCGCAGACCCGGTCGAAGCGCCGCGAGCCGCACAGGTTGGCCACCGCGGTGGCGAAGCGCGCCCCGTCCGCGGGCTCGAGCGCCAGGGGCTCCGGGAGGCTGCGCAGCGCGTCGATGGCTGCGCCGAAGTGGGCGTCGCCGTCGACCTTGCCCAACAGCTCGCGCGCCTGCGCCGAGATCTCGTCGGCCACGGTCGTCCGCGCGAGCTTGGCGGTCAGCTCCCGCAGCAGGCTGCGCAGGTTGCGGTCGAGATCCCGGCCCGTGGCCGCGCGCAGCGCCTCGACGACCGCCTTGCGCATCGGGGCCGGGCGCGCCAGCGACGACAGGGCGCTGGAGAGGCGCTTGAAGTCCTCCTTGGCCAGCGCGACGAGCAGCGTCACGGCGCGCGAGTCGCGGGCGCGGGCGAGCAGGACGGCGAGGTAGTGCAGCCGCACGTCGCGATGGACGTCGGTCCGGTGCGCGGCGGCGTCGAAGGCGCTGCGCAGCTTGTCGAAGAGCGCCTCGGGCAGGGCCTTCGTCCCCACCTGCCGGAGGCGCTTCTCGGCGGTGCGCGGGGTGGGGGACTTCAGGTCGGCGGCGATCTGCTCGGCGAGCGCGGCGGCCTTCTCGGTGGCCTGGGCCAACAGGCGCAGCTCCGGCGCGCCGATCTTCCTGATGAGCTTGGCGAAGTACGAGGCGTCCACGAACGGCGAGGCCTCCGCGTGGTACCGGCGGAACGCCTCGACCAGTCGCGCGCGGACCTTGCGGTCCTTGGCCTTGGCGAGGGCCGGCTCGAACAGCTCGTCCAGCGCGTCGCCGCCCTCGTGGTTGAGCGCGTCGGTGCCGCACCAGGCCAGGAGGTCCGCCAGCGGCGCGGGCTCGAACTTGGGGAACAGGTCTTCGATCAGCCGGTCCTGCAGCGTGTCGCCCAGGAGCCGGTGGCCGGCGTCGTAGAACTGGCAGGCCTCCTGGAAGGCGCGGACCACGCGCTCCTGCGCCGCCACGTCGCGGCGCGCGACGATCTCCTCGATGGCCGTCGCCGCGGCGAGCGGGCTCTCGGTGACCTTGCGCAGCGTGCACTCCACCGTCGCTGCCAGCGCCTCGGTAGCGAGCGACTTGCGGTGGCGAGAGAGCAGCGCGTCGAGCTCCGGCAGCGCCACCATGCCCTCGCCGTCGAGGCCGCCCGGGTCGACGCCGAAGACCTGCCAGAGGGCGTTGGCGTCCTTGTTCGAGTGCAGCTCCACGTAGCGCGCCAGCTCCAGCAGCGCCGCCTCGGCCTTCTTCGGGTCGTCGCTGGTCAGCCGCTTGCGGATGCTCTTGGGGGTGCCGGTGGTGGGGGTCTGGCCGCGCATCTTCCAGCGCTCGCGGATCTCGTCCTCGGCCTGCAGGACCTCCAGCCCCGGGTGCAGGAAGACCGGCGAGAGGTCGCGCGCGCGGCTCTGCTCGATGTTCAGCTCCTTCAGGCCCTTCATCAGCAGCACCGGCGTCAGGTCGACCACGCCGCAGTTCTCCAGGCTCAGGGCGCGCAGGCGCGCGAGCCGGGTGAGCGGCATCAGGTCGTGCAGCCGGTGGCAGGACTGCAGCGAGAGCTCCTCCAGGTCGGGGAAGGCGAGCAGCGGCTCGCAGCTCTCCAGGCCCGCGTACATCAGCGACAGCGAGCGCAGCTCGCGCAGCGGCTCCAGGGCGTCGAGGGAGGTCACCCCGCAGCAGTCGAGGTTGAGTCGCTGCAGGCGCGCGAGCTTGCCCAGCACCTTGGGCAGCGGCTGGAGGTTGCGTGGCGGCTGGTCGTCGGCCGCGTCCATCGAGGCCCCGTTGAGCGCCGTGCCCAGGTCGAGGTCGAAGAGGTGGGGCAGGGTGGCCAGCGAGTCGGGGAGGGTGGTCAGGGGCACGCGCAGCTGCAGCTCGCGTAGGCCCTTCAGTCGAGCGACGACGTCGGGGACGCGGGTCATCGGCAGCCCGCGCAGGCGCAGCGTGTGCAGCTTGGGGAGCCGGGCGAGCTCGTCGGGCAGGTCGCTCAGGCCGCAGGAGACGAGGTCGAGGACCTCCAGCCTCTTGAACTTGGAGATCTCGCGAGGCAGCGCGCCCTGCTTGAGGTGCGAGCCCCAGATCTCGAGGTGGACCAGGTCGGGCAGGTGCTTGGCGAGCAGCGCGACGTCGGCCTTCGGGTCCTGCACGACGAGGTGGAGGCGCTTGAGGCTCTTCAAGGGCAGCACGTCGCGGATGTCGGCGTCCCAGATCTCGAGCCGCTCCAGCCGCAGGCGCTGGAAGATCTTGGGCAGCACCACCCGGTCGCCGTCGGCGGAGATGCGCAGGTGCTTGAGCTTGGGGAGCTTGGCGACGGCTTCCGGGACCTGGGGGTTCTCGGGGCAGCCGCGCAGCGAGAGGAACTCCAGCTCCTTGAGTTTGCCGATCTGCGCGGTCAGCTCCACCCCCTGGCGGAAGTCGAAGTCCAGCGCGGTGCACTCCTCGGCGTAGGCGACGGCGTCGTCGAAGCGGGTGAAGGCGACCATGGGGGCTCCGGGCGGGCTGAATCTCGAGGTGGGGTCCGGGCTTGGCTCGGTTTCGTGAGCTGCGTCACGGGCTGGCCCGCAACGATCATATGGGTGCGAGGGGGCTGTCACCTCCGGCGACGCCGGCGACCTCTCCCGCTCCCGAGCGTTCAGCCCACCAGGCGCAGCGTGTGCACCGCGCTCCAGGCGGTCCACAGGCCAAAGCCCAGGAACGTGACGCCCGCCGCGCGCCGCACCCAGACCATCGGCACGCGCCGCGCCACCTGGGCGCCCACCAAGAGCCCGATGAGCGAGACCAGCCACAACGCCAGGGTCGATCCGGCGAAGACGGTCCACGGCGAGGCGTGCTGCGCCGCGAGGCTGGCCGTCGCCAGCTGGGTCTTGTCGCCCAGCTCGGCGAACAGGATGAGCGTGAAGGCGGTGGCCACCGGGCCGCGCGCCTTCCCCTTGCCGTTCTTCTCGCCGTCCTCGTCGCCGTCGTCGTCCTTGCTCAGGAGCGTGCTGGCGCCGAAGAACAGGAACAGCGCGGCGGAGCCGGCCTGGATCCACCCGAGCGGGACCACCTTGAACAGGCCCTCGCCGATGGCCACCGCGAAGGCGTTGAGCAGCGCGAACGCCGCCGCCAGGCCCACGAAGGTCTTCTTCCACGGGAAGCGTGCGGCGAGCGCCACGGCGGTCAGCTGGGTCTTGTCGCCCAGCTCCGCCAGGAAAATCATCCCGAAGGTCGAGAGGAAGATCTCGAGGTTCATGGCGCGACCGTCTCCACGTCCCGCTCGGGCTCGAACCAGGTCATCGACTTCTTCCTCTTGAGCAGCGCGAAGAGCACGACGGGGAAGGGGGCGTAGAAGGTGACGGTCCCCACCGCCGCCGAGGCCGCCTGGAACGAGCGCAGGAAGCCCTGGAAGCGGAGCTGGGCCTGCGGCACCTGGGGCATCGACCGGTAGACCGCTTCCTGGGTCATCGGCTGGATCACGAACGCCTGGATCCAGATCATCACCGGGACGAAGGCCAGCGCCGCCACCGCCCAGCCCATTGCCGCGCGGCGCGACCACTTCCTGCGCTGGAGCATGGCGATGCCGATGACGAGGAGGGCCACCGAGAGCGCGAGCATCGCGCCGGACTGGGCCAGCTGGTAGGGCCGGGTCGCCTCCAGGGCCTCGGCGGTGCGGTCCATCAGGTCGCCCATCCGCGGCTGCCCGGGCTGCTGCGGCAGCTGGTCCGCCCACTGCGAGAAGGCGCTCATGGCGCGCTTCAACACCGGCTGCGCCACCAGGCCGACGGTGCTCGACACGCTGGTGAGGGCCCCGAGCGCGATGCCGACGATGCCCAGGATCTTCGGCGTCTTGTCCATGGTGGCGCTCCCGCGCCCGGCGTCGGTGGTCACGGGGCCGGCGCGCCGCCGCCGGCCAGGCCCAGCTCCGTGCGGATCTCGTCCATCGCCTGGATGCACAGGCCCAGGAAGTCGTCGAGCTCGAGGTCCAGCAGCTCCTTGCAGGCCTTGATCTGGTCGCGGTTGATCGCCGCCGAGAAGCGCTTGTCCTTCATGCGCTTCTTCACCGAGTCGGAGGTGAGGTCGGAGGTCGACTTCGAGGGGCGGATGAGCGCCGCGGCGGTGATGAAGCCGGTGGTGGGGTCCACCACCCACAGCGCCTTGTCCATGCGCGTGACGCGGGTGGCCTTGTCGTTGTGCCCGAGCACCGCCTGCACGACCGCTTCCGGCGCGCCGTTCTGCTTGAGCACCTCGGCCCCGACGATCGTGTGGCGCGCCAGGTCGTTCTGGCAGACGTCCAGGTCGACGTCGTGCACGAGGCCGGACAGGCCCCACAGCTCCACGTCCTCCCCGAAGCGCTGGGCCAGCTTGCGCATGCAGGCCTCGGCGGCCAGCGAGTGCTTGGTGGTGGCGGTGTCGCCCAGCCGGCTCTTCACGAGGGCCAGGCCCTGATCACGGTTCATCGTCGTCGCGCTCCCAAGAAGAGGAGATGGGTTCCCGGTGCGAATCGGGCGGGGAGAGTAGGCGGCGCGGCGGCGGGGCGCAATCGGCTTTCAGCGGCGCAGCGGCAGCAGCACGCGGAAGGTGCAGCCGCGGCCAGGGGCGCTGTCGAGCAGGACCTCGCCGCGGTGCGCGTCGACCGCCTGCCGGACGATCCACAGGCCGAGCCCGAAGCCGCCGAAGTGCGCCAGGGGCGCGGCGCGCTCGAACCGCCCGAAGACCCGCTCCTGCGCCTCGGCGGGGATGCCCGGGCCCTGGTCGGCGACGGCGAGGACCGCCCGGCCGTCGTCCGCGAGGCCGACCGAGACGGTGACCGGCAGGCCCGGGGCGAAGCGCAGGGCGTTGGAGAGCAGGTTCTCGAGCAGCCGGTCGAGCCTCGAGGCGTCCCACAGCCCCAGCACCGGCTCCGGCGCGTCGACCGACAGCGGCGTGCCCCGCGCGGCGAAGTCCTCCCGGTGGCGCTGCGCGGCCTGCAGGGCGAGCTCCGCCAGGTCCGTCTCCCGGAGGTCGAGCAGGAGGTGCCCGTTGGCGAGGCGCGTGTCGTCGAGCAGGTGCTCGGCGAGCCGCTCGAGGCGCGAGACCTGGCCCTGCATGCGCGCGAGCCGGCGCTGCAGGTCCTCGGGGTCCTGGCCCGGGTCGCGGGAGAGGACCTCGAGCAACATCTTGAGCGGCGTCAGCGGCGTGCGCAGCTCGTGCGCGGCGATGGCGCTGAACTCCTCGCGCGCCGAGACCGCCCGCTGCAGCTCCAGGTGCAGCTCGGCGTTCTCCATGGCCAGCGCCGAGGACTCCGCCAGGGACTGCAGCAGCTCGATCTCGGTCTCGCTGGCCAGGTGCGGGTCGGCCCAGTAGGCGCCGATGGCCCCCAGCGGGTCCTCGGCGCGGATGGGGACCATCGCCAGGCTCTTCACGAAGGTCGGCCGGTACAGGTCGGCGGGGATGCGCTCGTCGGCGAAGACGTCCTCGACGAGCGCGGGCGTGCGGTGGACCATCACCCAACCCGAGATGCAGGCGCTGGCCGGGAAGCGCTGGCCCTTCCACAGCCGAGCGATGGCGTTCTCCTCGGCGTAGTGGACCAGCTCGCCCTCGCGCAGGACGAAGGTCACGCCGTCGGCGCCGGTCAGGTCGCGCGCCGCCACCCGGACGACGTCCATCACCCCGCGCAGGTCCCTCTGCCGCGACAGCTCCAGCACCGCCCTCACCAGCCGGTCCGACTGCCGCGCCGAGGGCCGGGCGGGGGGCGACAGGTTCGAGAGACTCGGATTCGTCGCCAGCTCCATCCCCGTCCCCCGCGAAAGCCCCCTCGCTGGAAGGTGAGCTAACCGGACCGCGCCGGGCCGGCCAGCCGGACGGGGCGCGCGGGCGAGGGCTGTCCGGTCGGGGACAATCGTTGACCGCGCCGCGCGCTTCCCGTAAAGCAAGCGCCTTCGGTCTTTCGGAGCCCGTGCATGGACACCCGCCCCCAGAGCGAGCCGCCGCGCTGGCTGCCCATCGCCTCCGTGGTGCTGTGCCTGGTGGGCCTGGCCGTCGCCGCCGACCTGACGAGCATCCACTTCAACGTCCACACCAACCCCCGCTACCAGAGCTTCTGCGCCATCTCCAAGGAAGTGAACTGCGACACCGTCGCGCTGAGCGACTGGTCGGTCTTTCTGGGGTTGCCGGTCTCGATCTGGGGCCTGTTCGGCTACCTGGCGATGGGCGCGGTCGCCGCCTGGGGCCTGTTCCGCCGCTCGCTGGGGCGGGGCCTGATGCTCCTGCTCGCGAGCTTCTCGGTCGTCGTCTCCGTCGCCTTGCTGGTCGTCAGCAAGCTCGTCATCCAGTCGATGTGCCTGATGTGCATCGGCTCGTGGATGGTGAACCTGACGCTGTTCGGGTTCGCCCTCCTCGCGGTGCGCAAGGTCGGAGCCGTCGCCGCGCTCAAGGAGGACGCGAGGGCGCTCGCGAGCCAGCCCGGGCTGACGATCACCCTGGTGGTCCTGGCGCTGACGGCGCTGGGCGGCACCTGGACGCTCTACCCGCGCTACTGGGAGCAGTCCGGACCCATCGGCCCGGGCACGCTCGAGACCGGCGTGGACGAGAGCGGCAGCCCGTGGATCGGGGCGCGCTCGCCGCAGCTCGTCATCGAGGAGTACAGCGACTACCAGTGCCCGTTCTGCTCCGGGGCCCACCGCAAGTTGCGCGAGCTCGTCGGGGCCCGCGCCGACCGCGTGCGCCTGGTCCACAAGAACTATCCGCTCGACCAGGCCTGCAACCCGGTCATCAAGGGCTCGTTCCACGATTTTGCCTGCCAGCGCGCCAAGGCCGCGGTCTGCGCCGGCGAGCAGGGCAAGTTCTGGGAGATGAACGACCTCCTCTTCCTGGGCCAGCGAAAGCCCGGCCTGGACGTGGAGGCGCTCGCCGCCAAGCTGGGCCTCGACGCGGGCAAGTTCGCGGCGTGCCTGGAGTCGCAGACGGTCGCCGAGCACCTCCAGGCCGACCTGTCCCAGGCCGGCAAGCACGCCATCAAGGGCACGCCAAGCTATGTGGTCGGCGGCGAGCTCCAGATTGGCCAGCTCAGCGCCCAGGAGCTGGACAGGCGGCTCAACGCCGCGAAATAGCTGGCGTTATCGCTGCCGGTCCCGTCGCGGCACGCCCCCTGGTCGCACCCTCTACCACCATGGCGGGAAATGTCGTATGGTGTGCCACCTTGCGAGCGGGGCCCTGGCCGAGGGCTTCGCCAAGCGACGGGGGAGACGACGACCATGATGACCTCTCTGCTGCTGGCCTTGACCCTCACCTCGCTCAAGATCGAGACGCCGCAGTTCCAGGCGCCGGTCAAGCTGCAGCCCATCAACTTGCCGGGTGTGCCCAAGGTCGAGGGCCAGCTGCGCTCCACCGAGCGGGACGCCGACCTGGTCGCGCGCGACGCCCCCGAGTCCACCACCATCAAGCTCGCGCCCGCCCGCCTCGAGGAGGCGCAGGTGGGCCGCAGCTTCGTCGCCAGCGGCCGCGGCCTGAAGGCCACCGACCCCATCGATTCGGTGAGCCTGCCCAAGCTGCCCGCGGCGCTGCCGGCCTTCAAGGCGTGCGCCCGCGTGGTCTCGCCCGACCGCACCCCGACGCGGGTCAAGATCCAGATCAAGATGCCCAACGGAACCGAGCTGGCGAGCGTGTCGCGCACGGTCTGGTTCGACGGCGAGTGGGCGGACGTGCTCTTCGACTTCGCCTCGGTCAAGGTCCACGGCCCGGGCACCTACAAGGTGGTCTTCAGCCTGGACGGCTCGGCGGTCGCCGAGCTGCCGCTGGAGGTCCGTTCGCTCAAGCAGGCCGCGGAGCCGTCGGGCCGGTAGCACCCAAAGCGACGGCGCACGACGCGGAAGGAAGGGCCCGCTGCACTCGAGCGGGCCCTTTTTTTGCGCCCGCGCGTCGAGGCGGCTGGCCGGCTCGGCGTCGTTGCCCTTCCGGGGCCAACCCTCCAGATTCGAGCGGTAGGGAGTCGAGCGCGCATCGAGGCTCGGGCGCGCGGGAGGGGGAACCATGAAACCTTGGACGTGGCTCGTCGCGGCGCTGCTCGCCGTGCCGGCCCTCGCGCATGCGCAGGGCATGTACTACGAGGGCGACAACGCGGAGAAGAAGTTCGACGTGAACCTGCAGGGAGGCATCGGCGGCTACACCGGAGACGCGGCGGGCGCGACCACCAACGTCGGCCCGTCGTACGGCGTGATGGCCGCCTACAACGCGCTGCCGTTCCTCTCCTATGAGCTGGGCTACATCGGCAACAGCAACGGCATCTCGGGGACCGACAGCCGCCTGAGCTCGAACCGCGTCCAGGCGGACGTCAAGGCCGGGCCGCAGCTGGTCGCGCCGATCCCGTGGCGGCCCTACGCCTTCGCGGGCCTCGCGGCCGACTTCCTCGCCGCTGGCGGCAACAAGGCGACCACCGGCTGGGACAGCAGCTTCGAGGGCGAGATCCCGCTGGGGGTCGGGGCGGACTTCCTGCTCAACTCGCCGGTGCGCGTCGGCGCCCGCGGGACCTTCGACTGGAACCCGGGAGTGGGCGGGTCGGCGGGGGTCGTCAGCGATCACCCCAGCGCCTGGCAGGCGGCGCTGACCGCCTCCGCGGTCTTCTAGCGGGGCGCGGGAGGGGCCGGCCCCGGGCCTTCCCGGGGCGGGCCGACGAGGACGGCCGGACGGCGCGACAGGCGCTGCCCGGCCGTCCTTTTGTCGTCCAGGCGATTGCCAGGTTGCCGGGGGCCAAGCGAGGGGTCTATTCTTCGTCCCGCTCGCGCCCCGGCTCCCGGTTCGACGGCCCGCCTTGTCGTTCGCACCTCGACCGATCGGAAGCCTGACCAGGGCGCGCAGAGCGGGCCGCCACATCGGGGACTCTTATGGCCGCCAGGCCGTCTCCAGGGCGAGAGCGCTGGCGCGAACTTAGGGAAGGCACCACATCATGGCCGACAAGCGAATCGCCATCCGGCGAGTGCGCACCAACGCAATGCGCGCGAAGCCCACCGATCTGAAGAAGCTGGGCTTCGGCAAGTGGTTCTCGGATCACTTCTTCGCGTCCGAGTTCGACCGCGCCAACGGTTGGAACCTGACCCGCATCGAGCCGATGCGCTCCCTGCAGCTCGATCCGGCTGCGATGTGCCTGCACTACGGCCAGGAGATCTTCGAGGGCCTGAAGGCCTACCGCGGCAAGGACGGCGGCATCTACCTGTTCCGCTGGCAGAAGAACGCCGAGCGCTTCTACAACAGCGCCAAGCGGCTGACGATGGAGCCCGTCGACGTCGAATTCTTCGGCCGCGCGATCAAGACGCTGGTGCTGCTGGAGAAGGACTGGATCCCCCAGGACCCGACCTGCTCGCTCTACATCCGCCCGACGCTCATCGCCACCGACCCGTTCCTGGGCGTGCGCCCCGGCGACGAGTACGCCTTCTACGCCATCGTCGGCCCGGTGGGCGCCTACTACCCCGAGGGCTTCAAGCCGGTGCGCATCTGGGTCTCCGACGAGGACGTGCGCGCGGTGAAGGGCGGCCTGGGCGAGACCAAGACCGGGGCCAACTACGCCCACAGCCTGCAGGGCCAGAAGAAGGCGGCCTCGCTGGGCTACGGCCAAGTCCTCTGGCTGGACGCCATCGAGCACCGCTACGTCGAGGAGGTGGGGACGATGAACATCTTCTTCCACCTCAAGGACGAGCTGGTCACCCCGCCGCTGGCCGGCACCATCCTGCCCGGCGTCACCCGCGACAGCGTCATCCAGATCGCCAAGAGCTGGGGCATGAAGGTCAGCGAGCGGCGCATCAGCATCGACGAGGTGCTGGAGACCGCCAAGAGCGGGCAGCTGCTGGAGGCCTTCGGCACCGGCACCGCCGCGGTCATCTCGCCGGTCGGCCTGCTCTCGTACAAGGGCAAGGAGACCGTCATCGGCGACAACCAGACCGGCGCCCTCGCCAAGCGGCTCTACGACTACCTGACCAAGATGCAGCACGGCGAGGAGCCGGATCCCTTCGGCTGGGTCGAGCGCATCGATCAGCTCGACCTGGAGAAGCTGGCCAGCGAGGGCTGAGGCCCGAGGTGGGTCGAGAAATCGAAGGCCGCGCCGGGGCTTGCTGCCTTGGCGCGGCCTTCGTGTTCCGGGATCCACCCGTTCCCGCTCGCAGCCAGGCTCGTCGCGAAGGGCGAGGTGCGCAGCGGCGTCGAAGGCAGCGCGCCAGCTGAGCGAGATCGTGCGACGCGCGGGGCTTCCGCTGCTCGAATCGCTTTCTTCCACGCCGGCGCTCCTGCACCTGTGGGAGTCGCGGAGCGGGAACGAGTCCGAGGAGACGCAGGACCGGTACGCGGAGGCGCTGCGCTCCTCCGCCGACTAGGCCGGCCTCTCGGTCTGCGTCCGAGGCTGCCTGCGGCTAGACTGGGAAGGCCATGGCCAAGAGCAACAGCGAGAGAGAGCGCATCCGCAACCTCATCGCCCTGGACGCCGAAGGGGTGGTGAAGCGGGTCGCCGAGCGCAAGGACGAGATGATCGCGATGTTCGGCCTGCACCGCGACCGCGAGCCGCTGCTCTCCCCGCTGCGCAGCTGGGTGCCCTCGGCCTCCTTCCAGGAGCTCACCCAGCTCTCCACCGGGCAGCAGAGCGCCGTCACCGCCTTCTACGAGGTGCTCGACGGGCTGCGCTGGTACTTCCGCTACACCAACGACATGCCGGGCACGGCCCAGCAGGTCTTCGCCCACCACCGCAAGAGGCTCGCGGCGTCCTACCTGCAGCTCCAGGCCGCGCTCGGCCCGGCGGTCGCGGTGCCGGCCAGCGAGGCCCCGGAGGCGCCGCCGCCCGCGCCCGAGGAGAAGAGGCCCCGCCGGCGCCCCGGTCGCAAGCGCGCCGCCAGGCCCCGGCGGGCCGCGCGGCGCTGAGCCCGGACGCCTCTGAGGCCGTACTGTCTTCTAGATTGCGTTTGCCCTCGGCAGGGGTAGATTCACGCCCCTTTCCAGCCAGGTCCACTCCTCGGAGGCACCATGTCAGTCCACCCCGACGCCATCCGCGCGATCGTCGAGTCGCGCCACGGCCAGCCCTTCACCGTCCTGGGGCCCCACGTCGAGGAGGCCGGCGGCAAGAAGAAGACCCTGGTGCGCGTCTTCCTGCCCGACGCCAAGCGCCTGTGGGTGGTCGACGAGAAGGAGAAGGAGCTCGCCGAGGCCAGCAAGCTCCACAAGGACGGCTTCTGGGAGGCCGACCTGGGCGAGCGCGCCGCCGACGCCCCCTACCGCCTGAAGGTCGAGGCCTGGTCCGGCGCCGCCTTCGTCACCGACGACCCGTACTCGTTCCCGGGCCTGCTGACCGACTTCGACCTGCACCTGCTGCGCGAGGGCTCGCACTTCAACATCTGGGAGAAGCTGGGCGCGCACCTGGTCGAGATCCGCAAGGTCAAGGGCGTGCACTTCGCCGTCTGGGCGCCCAACGCCCAGCGCGTCAGCGTCGTCGGCGACTTCAACGGCTGGGACGGCCGCCGCCACCCCATGCGCAAGCACGAGGGTAACGGCATCTGGGAGCTCTTCGTCCCCGGCCTGAAGGAAGGCGACAAGTACAAGTACGAGCTCAAGCTCGCCGGCGGCGGCATCTCGCTCAAGGCCGACCCCTACGCCTTCGCGGTGGAGCTGCCGCCCCAGACCGCCTCCTGCGTCCACAACCTCGCCGGCTTCGAGTGGAGCGACCAGGCGTGGCTCGACCAGCGCGCCAAGTCGAACTTCCTCGAAGAGCCGATGAGCGTCTACGAGATGCACTTCGGCTCCTGGCGCCGCGCCGAGGGCAACCGCTCGCTCAGCTACCGCGAGATGGCGGTGCAGCTGGCCGAGTACCTCAAGGAGATGGGCTTCACCCACATCGAGCTGATGCCCGTCACCGAGCACCCCTTCTACGGCTCGTGGGGCTACCAGACCGTCAACTTCTTCGCCCCCACCTCGCGCTACGGCAACCCGCACGACCTGAAGTTCTTCATCGACGCGATGCACCGGGCGGGCATCGGGGTCATCCTCGACTGGGTGCCGGCGCACTTCCCGTCGGACGCCTACGGCCTGGCGAACTTCGACGGCACCTGCCTCTACGAGCACGCCGACCCGCGCATGGGCAAGCACCCGGACTGGGGCACGCTGGTCTTCAACTACGGGCGCACCGAGGTCTTCAACTTCCTGACCAGCAACGCCCTGTTCTGGCTCAAGGAGTACCACTTCGACGGCCTGCGCGTGGACGCGGTGGCCTCGATGCTCTACCTCGACTACTCGCGCAAGGCCGGCCAGTGGATCCCCAACCGCTTCGGCGGCAAGGAGAACCTGGAGGCCATCGAGTTCCTCAAGCACCTGAACGTGCTGGTCCACCGCGAGACCCCCGGCGTGGTCACCATCGCCGAGGAGTCGACCGCGTTCCCGGGAGTGTCGCGCCCGACCTACCTGGGCGGCCTGGGCTTCAGCCTGAAGTGGAACATGGGCTGGATGCACGACGTCCTGGAGTACTTCTCCAAGGACCCCATCTACCGCAAGTGGAGCGCCAACAAGCTGACCTTCTCCATGCTCTACCAGTACACGGAGAACTTCTGCCTGGCGATCAGCCACGACGAGGTGGTGCACGGCAAGGGCTCGCTCATCGGCAAGCTGCCCGGCGACGACTGGCAGAAGCGGGCCAACCTGCGCGCGCTCTGGGGCTACATGATCGGCCACCCGGGCAAGAAGCTGAACTTCATGGGCGGCGAGTTCGGGCAGTCGCGCGAGTGGAACCACGACTCCAGCCTGGACTGGCACCTGCTGCAGTACGAGAGCCACCGCGGCGTGCAGCAATGGGTCAAGGACCTGCACAAGCTCTACAAGAGCGAGCCCGCGCTCTGGCAGCAGGACTTCCGGCCCGAGGGCTTCCGCTGGATCGACTGCAACGACGCCGACAGCTCCATCTACTCCTTCATCCGCTTCGGCCACGACCCGGAGGAGAAGCTGGTCTTCGTCTGCAACTTCACCCCGGTGCCGCGCCTGAACTACCGCGTCGGCTTCCCCGAGGACGGCGTCTGGGAAGAGGTGCTCAACTCCGACGCCGCGGCGTACGGCGGCAGCAACGTCGGCAACTACGGCGCCGTCTACACCGAGCCGGCCGCCTGGCAGGGCCAGCCCGCCTCGGCGCACCTCAAGATCCCGCCGCTCGGCGTGATGGTCTTCAAGAAGCGGCGCGAGAAGAAGGTCGAGGCCCCCATGCCCCAGCCCGCGCCCGCGCTCGAGGCGCCCAAGGCGGAGGCCGCGCCGAAGGCCGTCGAGACCAAGGCGGAGCAGCCCAAGGCCGATCCGCCCGCGAAGGCGGCCGCCAAGAACGGCGGCAAGAAGAAGAAGTAGCCGCCGGGCAGGGGGGCACATGGACGAGACGCAACTCGAGCGGGCCCTGGCGCCCAGCCTGGACCGGCTGCTGACGCCGGCCCTGGTGATCGATCTCGATGCCGTGGCGCACAACGCCAAGGCGGTCCTCGCGCGCGTCGGGAACCCGCGCCGCTGGCGGCCGCACGTCAAGACCGTCAAGCAGGCCGCGGTGGTCAAGGTCCTGCTCGAGGCGGGCGTGCGCAGCTTCAAGTGCGCGACCCCGGCCGAGCTGGAGCTGGTGCTGGTCGCGGCCGGGCCGGACCTCGCCGTCGACGCGCTGCTGGCCTACCCGCCGAACCGGGCGCTCTTCGGCGAGGCGCTCTCCATCGCCTCCCGCTTCCCGAAGAGCCAGGTGCTGCTGTTGGCCGACTCGCCCGACCACCTCGGGTTGCTCGAGGCCTGGGCCTGCGAGCGCAAGGCGACCCTCCGGGTGCTGCTCGACGTCGACACCGGCATGGCGCGCACCGGCCGGGCGGCCGAGGAGTGGCGCGCCGCGGCCCCGTTGCTGTCGGGCCTCCAGTGCGTGCGCATCGCCGGCCTGCACGGCTACGAGGGGCACCTGCGCGCGGACCAGCAGGACGAGGCGAACGCCGGGTACGAGGCGCTCTGCCAGCTGGCCGGGCTGTTGCCGGGAGAGCCGGCGTTCATCGTCACCTCGGGCACGCCGACCTTCGCGCACGCGCTCGCCCACCCGGGGCTCTGCGGCGGGCCCTGGACGCACCAGGTCTCGCCGGGGACCGTCGTCCTGAGCGACCTGCACGTCCGCGAGGCGGCGCGGATGCTGGGGCTCGTCCAGGCCGCCTTCGTCGCCAGCCGCGTCGTCTCCACGCCGCGCCACGACCGGGTGACGCTGGACGCCGGCAGCAAGTCCCTCTCGCCCGATCGGCCGGCGCCCAACTGCGCGGTGGTCGGCTGGCCGGGGCTCGAGCCGCTCGCGCCCAGCGAGGAGCACCTGCCGGTGCGGGTGGTCTCCGGGCCCAAGCCCTCGGCGGGCCTGCTGCTCTTCCTGATTCCGGACCACGTCTGCACCACGGTCAACCTGCACTCGCGCGCGCTGCTGGTCCGCGGCGGCGAGCTCGAGACCGACGCGCCGGTGGACGCAGCCGGCCACCGGCTCTGGTCGATGGGCGGCCGCGGCTGACCGCCGGGTTCCGAGCGGCGCCCGCTGCAAAGATCTCTTCGCGGAGATCTCCGCCAGGCGCCGCATCGCGCCCCGCCTCGCCGCGGTGAGGTCGGCGCAGGGACCCGTGCCGCAGCGGCGGCACCGGCGGTCCCCGATGGGCAGACGCTTGGCGCCCCGCTCGCCGGCTTTCCACCCCGGGCCGTGGGATATGCTGCGCGCCTTCCATCCCGGGCATCCGGGCACAGGGGGAAGCACATGACGCTCGCCATCCTCGTCGCCGCGCAGGTCGTGCTCGCGGCTGCTCCCGCCGAAACCTCCAGGGGCCTCTACACGCTCCCGGACGAGGAGTTCGCCAAGGTCGCCAAGGCCGATCTCGCCCAGCTGCGCATCTGGTCCGACGGCATGCGCCGGGTCCTCAAGCAGCTGGAGGCGAAGCCGGAGCTGTTCAAGCTCAAGAAGGACGCGGCGTACACGCTCGAGCAGAAGCGCACGCTCCTTTCCTCCTGGGGCTCGTTCTACGCCTACGCCGCCGCGGTCGAGGGCCTGCGGCAGCGCTACTGGAGCTTCCTCAAGGAGCTGCCGACCGGCTCCAAGCACGCCTGGGGCTGGCTGGTGACGCACGCGGCGCTGACGGCCGAGCTCGGCCCGGGCCTGACCTTCGCCGACCGCACGGCGGGCGTGCCCCAGCTCGAGGTGCTGCTCGACGAGCCGGATGCGGAGTACGGCATCCCGGCCAAGGCCTTCGCGGCGTTCAAGCTGAAGGTGATCCACGCCGCGACGACGACCCAGCTCTTCGCCGGGGACGCCTACGTGCCGGTGGCCAAGCCCTTGCTCAAGAAGGCGAAGGCGGCCGACTTCGCCGAGGTGAAGTGGGCGCTGGACGCGATGGCGGCGACCTCCAAGGAAGCCAAGGACCGGCTCAAGAAGCGCGGCGTGAAGCTCTTCGCCGCCAACGCCGCGGACATCCTCAAGGACTCGACGCTGGCGGCGGTCTTCCCGGTGCAGAAGGACGTCGCGGAGTGGATGGGCGACACGCGGGTGCAGCGCGTCGGCCGCGGGCTCGTCACCAAGGCGCAGGCCGAGGAGCTGCTCAAGACGATGCAGCCGGGCGACCTGGTGACCACGCGCCAGAACTGGTTCCTCTCCAACGTCGGCCTGCCGGGGTTCTGGAAGCACGCCGAGCTGTACGTCGGCGACGCCCCGACGCTGTCCCTGGCGTTCGACGCAGATCCGGACGTGAAGGCCTGGCTCGCCAAGCAGACGCCGAAGGTCGAGACGTTCACCGCCTGGCTCGCGGCGAAGTACCCGGAGAAGTGGAAGGCCTTCAAGGACGGGGCGGACTACCAGGGCCACAAGCCGATCCGCGTCATCGAGGCCATCAGCGAAGGAGTCTCGTTCACCTCCATCGAGCACGCGCTCATGGCCGACTACGTGGGCGTGATACGGCCGAAGGTGCCCAGCGTGGAGAAGGCGAGGGCCATCGCGCGGGCGTTCGAGTACCAGGGCCGGCCCTACGACTTCGACTTCGACTTCTTCTCGGACTCGACGCTGGTGTGCACCGAGCTGGCCATCAAGAGCTACGCGCCGACCTCGGACATGAAGGGGATCAGCCTGCCGCTGGTCGACGTGGCGGGGCGAATGACCCTGCCGGCCAACGACATCGTGCGGCTGTTCGACGCGGCCTTCGACAAGCCGGACCGGCAGCTCGACTTCGTCGCGTTCCTGGACGGGAACGAGGAGAAGAAGGCGGCGGCCCCCGCGGACCTCTCGGCGTTCCGGAAGAGCTGGCAGCGGGTGAACTGGGACGTGCTGCTGCCGTAGGCCGCGCGTCTGCCGGGCCCGTTGTTGCTCCACGTGGAGCAACAAAGTCCGCGCCAGCGGCGCCTTCCTGATGCGCGCCGCCCGGTTGTTGCTCCACGTGGAGCAACAAAGTCGGTTCCTGCCGGCGGACCAAGGAAGGTGGCGAAGCTGACGGACAACCGGCGCGCCCAATCGACAGGGTGCGGATAGACGGATCCGATGGCGGTCCGGAAACCGGGGGCGTGAAAAGCCCCCGGCTACTCTCGCGAAGCCCTCTGAAGAGGGCTGGCCCCCGACCCGCAACCGTGTCGGGCTGACCTACGCGTTCCTCGAACCGTCGCACTTGCTGGGCGTAGGCAGCGCCACAGTCGCGTTGCGACTCCACGGCCCCGCGCCGGACGCACGATGGGCGTGGGCGCCGCCCGTCCGGCTCTTTTCGCCGACGGAGACCGGTCTCCAGCTATCTGCGATCCGCCGCTCCTCGACGTTGACGGTCTACCCCGCGGTGGCCCGCGACCCCAGCCACTCGATCAGATCGATCTTCGTGACCACCGCCGCGAGCCGGTCGCCGTCCTTGACGATGGCCGCGTGGTCGCTCGCGAAGATCTCCTTGAGCCGCGAGACCGGGGTGCGCAGGTTCACGATGCCCACCAGCGGCTTCATCACGCCCTGGATCGGCTCGTCGAGCTTGTGCCGGCCGTCCAGCAGCGCCTGCAGCAGGTCCACCTCGTGCACGATGGCCACCGGCTTGCCGGCGTCGTCGGTGACGGGCAGCTGCGAGACGCCGTGCTTCTTCATCAGCTCGACCGCGTGCTGCGCCTTCTCTCCGGCGTGCACCGTGAAGACCGTCCGCTCCTTGTTGCCGAGCAGGTCGCCCACGGTCCCCAGCCGGTCGGTCGGGTCGATGAACCCGTTGTCCTTCATCCACTCGTCCGAATAGAACTTCGAGATGTAGCGGCTGCCGCTGTCGGGGGCGATGACCAGGATCGTCTTGCCCTTGCCCGCCTCGCGCGCCAGCTCCAGGGCGACCGACACCGCCGCGCCGGTCGAGCCGCCGGCGAACATGCCCTCCTCGCGCGCCAGGCGCCGCGCCGCCACGAACGAGCCCTTGTCGTCCACGCGGCGGATGTCGTCGAGCACCTTCAGGTCCAGCGCGCCGCAGAGCATGTCCTCGCCGATGCCTTCGACCTTGTAGACGTGCGGCTGCACCATCTTCCCGGTCTTGAAGTAGTCCAGGTACACCGAGCCGTCGGGGTCCGCGCCGACGTTCTTGATCGAGGGCCAGCGCTCCTTGAGCCGCTTGCCGGCGCCGCTCATGGTCCCGCCGGTGCCCAGGCCGGCCACGAAGAGGTCCGGGGTCAGCCCCGCCTTCTCGCAGTCCTCGATCAGCTCGCCGCCGGTCAGGTGGTAGTGCGCCTCGATGTTGTCGGGGGTGTGGTACTGGTTCAGCATGAACGAGCCCGGCGTCTCGCGGTGGATGCGCTTGGCGGTCTCGTAGTAGCTGCGCGGGTCCTCGGCCGGCACGTTGGTCGGCGTGACCACGACCTCCGCCCCGAAGGCCTTGAGGGCGTTGATCTTCTCGGTCGACATCTTGTCCGGCATGGTGAAGACGCAGCGGTAGCCCTTCACCGAGGCCCACAGCGCCACGCCCATCCCGGTGTTCCCGCTGGTGTTCTCGACGATGGTCGCGCCCGGCTTGAGGCGCCCCTCGCGCTCGGCCTTGTCCAGGATGTAGCGCGCCATACGGTCCTTGATGGAGCCGCCGGGGTTCATGAACTCGCACTTGACGTAGACCGCGGCGTCGTCGCGGCCGGTCAGCTTGTTGAGCCTGACGAGCGGGGTGCGGCCGATGGCTTGGAGGATGTCCTGGTAGGCGGGCATGGAAAGCTCCGAGGTCCTGGGGAAGGCGCGCGGTTTTATTAGGGACCTCGACGGCGCGGCGCCGCAGAACCCTCCAGTTCTCGCTCGCGCCGCCCGGGTCGGCTGGGATAGACCTTCGCCCGACAGGGGAGCAGGCCTGCCGCTCTTGAAGGAGGCGACGATGGGCGCACAGTGGAAGCACAAGGGCAAGACCGAGGCCGCCGACGCCAAGGGCAAGCT
This sequence comes from Myxococcales bacterium, assembly GCA_036504155.1. Taxonomy (GTDB): domain Bacteria; phylum Myxococcota; class Myxococcia; order Myxococcales; family UBA5297; genus JACRCT01. The sequence continues at coordinate 84,279 of DASXVQ010000136.1, read as the reverse complement.
CTTCACCAAGCTGGCGAAGGAGATCGCCGTCGCGGCCAAGAACGGCGGGGCCGACCCCGACATGAACCCCCGGCTGCGCATGGCCATCGATCTGGCCCGCAAGGCCTCGATGACCCGCGACACGCTCGAGCGGGCGATCAAGAAGGGCGCCGGCCTGCTCGACGAGCCGGTGAACTACGAGACCGTCGTCTACGAGGGCTTCGCGCCACACCAGGTGCCGATCATCGTCGAGTGCCTGACCGAGAACCGAGCGCGCACGGTCACCAACGTCAAGGTGCTCTTCCGCAAGGGGCAGATCGCCGCCCCGGGCGCCGTGTCCTGGGACTTCCGGCGCGCCGGCGTCGTCGAGGCCACTCCGCCCGCCGCCGGGACCGACGCCGAGGGCGCGGCCATCGAGGCCGGGGCCCAGGAGGTCGAGGCCGGCGAGGAAGGAGCCTCCCGCTTCATCACCGAGCCGGCCGATCTCGACAGCGTCTCCAAGGCGCTGACCACCGCCGGCTGGAAGGTCTCCAGCGTCAACCTCGTCTGGCTGCCCAAGAACCCGGTCACCCTCGACGACGCCAAGCGCGCCGAGGTGGAGGAGTTCCTGGCCGACATGGACGAGGACGAGGACGTGCAGAACATCTTCGTCGGGCTCAAGCCCTAAGCGGCCGCCGGCTCCCGCTGTCTGACGATGCGGGCGATCGCGTGACGCCGATCGCGACCGACGTGCAACCCGCGGGGCTGCCTGTCGTTTGGGGAGCGCGGGGCCCCTGATACCATCGCCGGCGCTCATGGCCGAGCGGGCCGACGCTGACGCCCCCGCCGCCGTCTGGGCCGTGGCGCTGAGCCGGGACGGCGCGCTCACCGCCACCGGCCTCCCAGCTCCTTCCAGGCCCACGCCGAGGGGCGGGAGGAGACCGCCGTCTCGCCGGACGGCAGGCTCCTGCTCACCTCGGGCCGCGACAAGGTCGCGCGGCTGTGGGACACGGGCACGAGCGGCCTGGTCCGCGAGCTGAAGGGCCACGAGGACTGGGTGAGCGGGGCCGCCTTCTCCCCCGACGGCAAGCTCGCGGCGACCTCCGGCAAGGACGGCTGGATCATCCTCTGGGACGTCGCCACCGGCCGCGAGGTGCGCCGGCTGGGCAAGAGCCAGCGCTGGGTCAACACGGTGCGCTTCTCGCCCAGCGGGCGCTACCTCGCCTCGGGAAGCGACAACCCGGATTTCCGCATCTGGGCGGTGGAGACCGGGGAGCTGCTGCGGGTGGTGCGCGCGCGGACGACCATCGTGGGCCTCGCCTTCACGCCGGACGAGCGGATGCTGGCCGTCGGCAACGATCGGATCCTCGAGCTGCACCCGCTGGATTTCCGCGCGCTCGATACCGACCCGGCCGAGCTGCTCGAAGAGGCAGAGCGGCTCGCGGGCGGGAAGCTGGTCGGGTTCGACCTCAGGTAGCAGCGGCGAGCGAGCGCGCCCGCTCGAAGACCGCCCGCAGCATCGGCTCGGTCAGCTTTCCGGTGAAGGTGTTCTGCTGGCTCGGGTGGTAGGAGCCCACGAGCGTCGTCCCCTCGGGGAATCGGGCCTCGGCGAGGTGGCCGAACTTGGGCCGGGGCTTGGGGAGCTCCCGTCCGAGCGCGCCGCGCGCCGAGAGGCACACGCCCCAGGCGAAGGAGCCCAGCGCCACCAGCACCGTCGGGCGCAGGATCTCCAGCTCGCGCACGAAGTAGGGCAGGCAGCGGCGCTTCTCGGCGGGCGTGGGCTTGTTGGCGGGCGGAGCGCAGCGCACCGCCGCCGTCACGTAGGCGCCGAGGAGGGTCAGCCCGTCGTCCGCGCTCTCCGACAGCGCCTGGTTCGCGAGCCCGGCCTGGAACAGGGCGCGGAAGAGCCAGACCCCGCTCTGGTCGCCGGTGAAGAAGCGCCCGGTCCGGTTGCCTCCGTGCGCCGCGGGCGCCAGGCCGACCACCACGATCCGGGCGTCCGGATCACCGAAGCCCGGCAGCGGCCGAGCCCAGTAGCGCTGGCCCACGAAGCGCCGGGGCGGCTCCTTCGCCGCCTTCTCGCGGCAGGCGACCAGCCGGGGGCACTGGCGGCACGAGATCACCTCGGCACGCAGCGCCTCCAGCGCCTGCCGCTTCGAAGGCATCGCCGAAGAGGTTCGCTAGACCGGCGCGAGCACCGCGCGGAAGTGGCGCAGCGCCGGCGGGGCCGAGACGATCTTCATGCCCTTGAGCGAGGCCTTCTTCGCCGCGATCTTGGTCAGCGTCTCGGCCACGTGCTCCAGGTGCGCGTCGGTGTAGGTGCGCCAGGGGATGGCCAGCCGGGTCAGCTCCGGCGAGCCCTTGGGGCGCGAGCCCGGCGGGAACATGAGCGAGCCGATCTCGCAGGCGCGCACGCCGCCCTCGGCGTACAGCGCGCAGGCCAGCACGTGCCCGGGGAACTGCTCGGCCGGGATGTGCTGGAAGAGCGCCGCCGCGTCCAGGTACACGCCGTGGCCGCCGGCGGGCAGCATCACCGGGATCCCGTTGCGCACGAGCAAGCCGTGGAAGCGCTCCACCTGGCCCAGCCGCTGCCCCAGCATGTCCTCGTCCAGCGACTCCTTGAGGCCGATGGCGATGGCGTCCAGGTCGCGCCCGGCGAGCCCGCCGTAGGTCTCGAAGCCCTCGGTGACGATGAGGTTCTCGCGCAGCTTGTCGGCCATGGCCTTGTCGCGCAGGGCGATGAAGCCGCCGATGTGGGCCAGGCCGTTCTTCTTGGCGCTCATCATGCAGCCGTCGGCCAGCGAGAAGATCTCGCGGGCCAGGTCGGCGGGGGCGCGGCCGCGGCAGTCCGGGTCGCGGCGGGCGAGCATCCCCGCGTTCTCGGAGAAGCGGGCGGCGTCGATGAACACCAGCACCCCGCGGGCGTGGCACAGCCTCGAGGCCTCGCGGATGTTGGCCAGCGGCACCGGGTGCCCGCCGTAGGAGTTGTTGGTGCAGGTGATGACCGCGAACTTGACCTTCTCCTTCTCCAGCACCTGCTCCAGGCCCTTGAGATCGAAGGCGCCCTTGAGCGGGTAGGGGTCGTCGTTCTTGAGCGCCTGCGCGCAGGGGACGTCGATGCCCTTGCCCTTCACGCGGTCCACGTTGGCGTGCGTGGTGTCGAACAGGCCGTTGGAGACCACCACGTCGCCCGGCGCCAGCAGCGTCTCGCAGACGATGCGCTCGGCGGCGCGGCCCTGGTGGGTGGGGATGACCTCGTGGAAGCCGGTCACCTCGCGCACCGTCGCCTGGAAGCGCTCGAAGCTCGCCGAGCCGGCGTAGCTCTCGTCGGCGCAGTGCAGGGAGGCCCACTGCGAGTCGGACATGCAGCCGGTCCCGGAGTCGGTCAGCAGGTCGATGAAGACGTCGCGGGCGGAGAGCCTGAAGGGGTTGAAGCCGGCCTGCTCCAGGGCGGCGCGGCGGCGGTCCGGGGAGACGAGGTGGATGGGCTCGACGCTGCGGATGCGGAACGGTTCCGGGAAGCTCATGGAGTCTCCTCACGGGTGGGAAGGGGCGCACGATAGCACGCTCGGCCCCTTCTGGAACGTGGCCGGAAACCGCTCGGTGGGGCTAAATAGCGCTCCTCGATGCGACCCTCCCGCGCCGTGCCGGCCCTCCTGGCCTGGCTGGTCCTTGCCGCGAGCCCCAGGGCCCGCGCGGCCGACGCCGGCGCGCCCGCTCAGCCCGCTCCGACCGCCGCGCCCGCGCCGGCAGCCGGGACGCAGGCTGCGCCGGTGGCGCCAGTCCGCCCGCCCGCGGCAGCGCCGGCCGGCCCGGCCCACCCCGACCTCCCGGATGCGCTGAAGGCGGTGGTGAAGACCAAGAAGGCGCGGTTCGCCGGCGCGTGGGGCGGCTATGACCTGCGCGCGCGCGGCTCGGTGCTCGCGCTCTCGCCCGACGGCCGCCGCGCGGCCTGCGCCGGGCCGGGGTCCCCGCTGCGGGTGTGGGACTTGGAGACCGGCCGGCAGACGAGGCTCCTCGCTCCATTGGACGGCGTGACCGCGACGGCGTTTGCGCCGGACGGCAAGCACGTCGCCTCCGGGGCGCACGACGGGGCGATCACCGTCTGGGACGTCGAGACGGGCAAGGCCGAGCGGGTGCTCAAGAGGCACCAGGGAGAGGTGAGCGCGCTCGCCTACTCCCCCGACGGCAAGCGCGTCGCCTCCGGCGGCGAGGACATGACGGTACGGGTGTGGGACCTGGGCAAGGGCCGCGGGCTCGTCCTGCACGGCCACACCGAGATGGTCCGCGCGCTCGCCTGGTTCCACGACGGCAAGCAGCTGGCGTCCACCGGCGACGACGGCACGGTGCGCATCTGGGACCTCACCAAGGGCCGCGCGGTCAAGGTGTTCGGCGCCGGGGAGGGGCCCGAGTGCTCGGCGCTGGCGGTCTCGCCGGACGGCGCGCGGCTGCTCGTCGGGCGCGAGGGCGTGGGCGTGGTGCGCGCCGAGGTCGAAACCGGCGAGGAGCAGGTGCTGGGCGCCGCCGCGCGGGTCCTGGCGCTCGGCTTCAGCGCCGACGGCGCCCGCGAGCTGGCGGTGGTGTCGAGCCAGCGCGAGGTGCGGCTGGCCTCCACGCGCGACGCCGCGCAGGCGAAGCTGGAGATCTGGGGCTGGGAGGCGGAGGCCAGCGAGGCGCTCTCGCCCATCTCCGAGGCGGATACGGGCAGCCTGGCGGCCGCGTTCTCCAAGGACGGAACCCGCGCGCTGACCAGCGCCAGCGGGTTGACGGTCTGGGACCTGGTGGGCGCAGCGGCGACGCGGCGGACGCTGGGCCACACCGCGCGCATCGAGGCGCTGGCCGTCTCGCGGGACGGCGCCTACGTGCTCAGCGCCGCCGAGGACACCACGGCGCGGCTGTGGGACGTGTTCTCGGGCAAGGAGCGCTTCACCTTCGGCGGCCACTCCAAGGCCGTGCGCGCGGTGGCGTTCTCCAAGGACGGGACGAAGGCGCTGGTGGCCGACGCGATGGGGCTGATGCGCCTGTTCGACGTGGCCAAGGGCACGGCGGAGGGCTACGTGGGGCCGCAGCGGGGCATCGTCACCGCGACGTTCGCCGAGGACGACAAGGTCGTCGCCACCGCCAGCCTCGAGCGCACCGCGACGTGGGACGCGGCCACCGGCAAGGAGATCTTCTCCAACTGGTTCCCGCGCATCGTCACCGCGGTGGCCGTCTCCGCCGACGGCAAGCTGGCGGTGGCCACCGACCTGGTGGACGGCACCATGATGCGCGAGGTGGCCACCGGCAAGGTGCTGCGGCCCCTGAACCGCCCCGACCGCATCGGCCGCGGGGTCACGCTCAACCGCGACGGCTCGCTGGCCGCGGTGGTCACCTCGGCGAGCGACGGCGCCGGGCCGGACGCGCTGGAGCTGTGGGACACCGTCCAGGGCAAGCTGCTCCGGGCGGGCCGGGTGACGCCGGGGTTCAAGGTGCTGTGCTTCAGCGACGACGCGAAGCTCCTGCTCGCCTCCGCCGGGGACGCCACGGTGCGGATGCTCGCCACCCGGACGCTCAAGGAGACCGACAAGGTGGACCTCTCGGCCAACGGCGAGCAGCCGATCTCGGCGGCCTTCCTCCCGGACGGCCTCTCCTTCCTCTTGGGCACCTCTTCCGGGGCGCTGCAGCACTACCTGATCGTGGCCGACCCGGCGAAGTAGGCGCGCCTGGGGCGAGGCCACTAACCTTCGAGCGAGCTTGTGGGAGCGCCGATGCACGAGGTCGAGTCCGCGAGGAAGATCATCGAGGCGGCGCTGCGCCCGCCCGCGCGCGAGTCGCTGCCGCTGGCTCGCGCCTCGGGCCGGTTCCTGGCCGCGGCGGTCCTGGCGCGCAAGCCGGTCCCGCCCTACGCCTGCTCCGCCATGGATGGCTGGGCGGTGCGGGCGAGTGAAGCCGTGGCGGGGAAGAGCCTGAAGGCGGGTCCCACGCTCTACGCCGGCGATGCCCCGGGCCTTCGTCTGGAAGAGGGGACGGCCGTCCGGGTGTTCACCGGCGCGCCGATTCCGGCCGGCGCGGACGCGGTGGTGCGCCAGGAGGCGGCGCGCGAGGAGCCCGGGCTCGTCTCGTTCCCCAGCGCCCCCGCCGTCGGCGAGAACGTGCGCCGGCAGGGCGAGGACGTCGCGCAAGGGGAGAGCGCGCTCGAGGCCGGAGTGCGCCTGGGGCCGCGGCAGCTGGGGCTGTGCGCGGCGCTCGGGGCGCGCGAGGTCGAGGTCGCGGCGCGGCTGCGCGTGGCGCTGGTCGCCACCGGCGACGAGCTGGTCCGCGGGCTGGTCGAGGATTCGAACCGGGCCGTGCTGGAGGCGGACCTCTCCTGCCTGGGGTGCGAGGTCTCGGCGGAGGCGGTGGGGGACGACCCGGCGCAGATCGCCCGGGTGCTCGAAGCGGCGCTCGCGCGCGCCGACGTGGTGCTGACGACCGCGGGCGTCTCGGTGGGCGAGAAGGACCTCGTGCCCGGAGCGCTCGAGCGCCTGGGCGCGAAGGTGCTCGTCCACGGCGTCGCCATGAAGCCCGGCAAGCCCTTCCTCTTTGCCCTGGCGGGCGGCAAGCCCGTGTTCGGCTTGCCCGGCAGCCCGTCGGCATGCCTGGTGGCCCACGAGGTGTTCGCCCGCCCGTTCGTCCTCGGGCTGTTGGGCGCTCGCACCCGCGCGCGCACCGTGCTCTCCCTGCCCACCGCGGAGGCGCTCGAGGGCAGGCCGGGTCGCGCGCGCTTCCTCTGGGCTCGGGTGACCGAGGAGGGAAGGGTGAAGCCGCTGGGCCAGGACGTCGCGCAGCTTCGCGGGCCGGCCCTGGCCAATGCGCTGATCGCGTTGAGGGCGGACGTGGGTCCGGTGAGCGAGGGGACGCTGGTGCCCGTCTGGCTGCTCGAGGAGGCGGCGCCGTGAGGATCGTCGCTTTCGTCGGCCCCAGCGGCGTGGGGAAGACCCGGCTGCTGGTCAAGCTGGTGCGCGCGCTCTCGCGGCGCGGCCTGAAGGTGGGTGCCATCAAGCACTCGCACCACGAGGGCTTCGACAAGCCGGGCTCGGACTCGAGCAAGCTTCGCCGCGCGGGGGCGCTCGGCGTCGCGCTGATGGGGAGGAGCGAGCTGGCCTGGTTCGGCTCTCCCCCGGACGATCCCCGGGCGCTCGCGCCGCTGTTCGGAGGCGCCGACGTCGTGCTCTGCGAGGGGTTCAAGGGCTCCGACCTGCCGCGCGTCGAAGTGCACCGGCGTTCGGTTCGCCGCGCTTTCCTGGCGGACTCCGATTCGGGGATCTTGGCGGTGGTCAGCGACGACGCGCCGCGGCGAGAGCTCCCGCGCTTCCGTCCCGACCAGGTGCAGGCCCTGGCCGACTGGCTCTGCGAGCGTTGGAAGCTCCGCTCGGCGGGCGTCCGTCGCCGCGGGTCGGTGGCCCAAAAGTCCTAAAAACACAACTACCTAGACTATTCGAGCTGGTTTCCAGACCCCCCATGGGTTGTGTGGACACCGGTGTTTGGTTTTGTTACCAAACCAGCGTCGCTACCGGTGTGGGGTCCCCATAAGGGTGGGGCGGCTGCTGCGCCGGAACACTTCCGCGGGCGTCAGATGCATGGCGCCGCCAAGGGTTTCCAAGGACGGAACTGGATGAGGTTTCTACCGCTCCTGATCGCCGCGCTCGTCCTCGTCGTCGGCCCCGCCGCCTCGCGCGCGGAGGAGGCACCGGCGCCCGCGGCTGCCGCCGCCGCCCCCGCGGCTCCGGCGGCAGCCCCGGCCGAGCCCGCTGCCGCTCCGGCTCCGGCTCCGGCGGCGAAGGTCCCCGATTCCGACCTGGTCAAGGTTCCGGGTGGCCCGCCGGTCAAGCTCGGCGGCCAGCGCGAGGACTGCCTCGGTTGCCACGCCGAAGAGGACATGGTGCGCACGCTCAAGAGCGGCGAGGAGATCAGCCTCTACGTCGACGAGGCGGTGCTCACCAAGTCCGCGCACGCCAAGCACGGCTGCACCGACTGCCACGTCCAGATGAAGGGCACCGAAGGCGGCCACCCCAAGCAGCGCTACGACACCCGCCGCGAGTTCACCACCAACCTCGCCAAGAACTGCGAGACCTGCCACGTCGAGAACGGCAAGCTGATGAAGGACAGCGTCCACCGCAAGGCGCTGGAGGCCGGCAAGCGGGACGCCGCCACCTGCGTCGACTGCCACGGCGGCCACGACGCCCACAACCCGGCCCTCAAGCGCGCCTCCATCGACAAGACCTGCGGCAAGTGCCACGCGAAGATCGAGGCGGAGTTCGTCAAGAGCGTGCACGGCGAAGCGCTGGTCTCGGGCAACCCCGACGTGCCGGCCTGCACCGACTGCCACTCCTCCCACGCCACCGCCGACCCCAAGGCGGCGAAGGCCCGGCTGGCCCAGCCCGACAAGTGCGGCACCTGCCACTCCGACGCCAAGAAGATGGACAAGTACGGCATCTCGCCCAACGTGCTGAAGACCTACCTGGCCGACTTCCACGGCTCGACGGTCTCGATGCTCAAGAGCGAGAACCAGTCCCCGCTGGTGGCGCTGTGCACCGACTGCCACGGCATCCACGACATCGTGAAGACCGACTCGCCCAACTCGCACGTCCTCAAGGCCAACCTCACCAAGACGTGCCAGAAGTGCCACCCGCAGGCCAAGGACAACTTCCCGGCCTCGTGGCTGTCGCACTACGAGCCGACGATGAAGAAGGCGCCGCTGGTCTACGGGATGACGGTCTTCTACCAGCTGTTCATCCCCTTCGTGATCGGCGGACTCATCCTGCAGATCGGACTGCACCTGCGGAAGTCGTGGAGGCACTCCAAGTGAGCGACACCCCTCATCCGATGGTCGACCGCTTCGACCTGAAGGCCCGCGTCGAGCACCTCGGCCAGATGATCGTCTTCACCCTGCTGGTGGTCACGGGGCTGCCCCAGCGCTGGCCCGAGGAGCACTGGGCGCAGATCGTCACCAGCGTCTTCGGCGGCATCGAGAGCATGCGCTGGATCCACCGCGGGACCGGCCTGGTCTTCACCGGCCTCGTCTTCTTCCACTTCAGCGTCGCCTTTGCCGACCTGCTGCGCCGCAGCGTCGACGTCGCCATCGTCCCCACCCGCAAGGACTTCACCGACGCCATCGCCGCGCTCAAGTACCAGCTGGGCCTCTCCGAGGAGCACCCGAAGTACGACCGCTTCGAGTACAAGCAGAAGTTCGAGTACTGGGGCGTCGCCTTCGGCGGGATGATCATGATCTCCACCGGGTTCATCCTGCTCTTCCCGAGCTGGACCACCTGGTTCCTGCCGGGCCAGTTCGTGCCCATGGCCAAGGTCGCCCACGGCAGCGAGGCGCTGATGGCCTTCCTGGTCATCCTGATCTGGCACATCTACAACGCCCACCTCTCTCCGGAGGTCTTCCCGTTCGACAAGGGCATGTTCCACGGGAAGATGAGCCGCGAGCGCATGGAGCACGAGCACCCGCTCGAGCTGGCGCGCCTCGACGCCCAGTCCAAGGCCGAAGCCCAAGCCGAGAAGCCGTCCTGACGGAGCGAAATCGAATGAAGCGCTACTCTGGCGGAGAGAAGGTCCCGGGCGGCTACTACTGGAGCCTCGCGCACTGGGAGATCGTGCCGATCCGCGCCCGCGTGGGGGCGCTGCCGGGCTCGCCGGGCGACCGGTACGCGGAGCTGCCGCTGCCGGCCATCCCCATCGTCGTCGTGCTGATGGCGTCGATGGCGATGTTCTTCACCCCCGCCATCGGCTTCCTGATGGTGTTCTACGCGCTGTACGCGAAGCTGACCGGGAAGGCTGGCGGCGCGGCGGCCAAGCAAGACGCGGCGCCCGGCCAGGCCGAGCTGCCGAAGGGTTAGTGGCGTCGGTGGGGTGGGTCCAGCTGGTCCCGCGTGACCATGCCCAGGATGAGCCCGCCGGCGACCACGGGGAGGCAGGTGACCTCATTGCTGCGCATCAGGTCGGCGGCCTGCTCCACCGACGCGCTGGCGCTGATGGTCGTCACCGGGACGACCATGCAGTCGCTCACGGTGGCGGCCTGTCCGGCCTGCCGCAGCGCGGTCAGGCTGGCGACTCCCACCAGGTGCTCCCAGTCGAAGACCAGCAGGTGGTCGACGCCGGAGGCCATCGCCATCGCCTCGGCCTCGTGCGCGCCCGTGCGCGGGCTGACGCCCACCACTGCGCGGCGCATCATCCTTCCCAGCGGCTCCATGGCGGCCCCCCGGCCAAAACGACCTCTCATTGTGCCACTTCCGGCCGGCCGAGGCGACCCGAGCCCCCGGCCACCGCCCCCGATGGGGGATGGCGGACAACCTCGAGACAACCCGAAAAAACGCAGGAGGGCTCGCTCGCCCTCTTGGTAGAGTGTCGGGCACGCGCGGGCGCTGAACATCCCTGGCCCGTGCGACGTCCGATGAGCGGCGGTTGATGACGCCGTACCCCACGCAAACCCGTCCAGAAGGAGAACCAGACATGTTCAAGACGCTCAAGCTCGCGGCCATCGTCGTCGCCGCCGCGCTCGCTCCCGCCGCCGCCCAGGCCGCCGACCAGTTCGTCGGAATGGACAAGTGCAAGAGCTGCCACAAGGAAATCCACGCGACGATGAAGGCCGGCCCGCACTCCAAGGCCCAGGAAGCCCTCGCCTCCGACGCCGCCAAGAAGATCAACAAGGACGCCGCCACCGACGCCAAGTGCCTCAAGTGCCACGACACCGGCGCCGGCCTGGCCGCGGACGCCAAGGCCAGGAGCTTCAAGGACGGCCAGGGCGTGCAGTGCGAGTCCTGCCACGGCCCCGCCAGCAAGCACGTGAAGGCCCGCATGGCCGACGAGGGCGGCGCCAAGGTTGCCGACGACGAGATCGTGAAGAAGCCGGCCGAGAAGGTCTGCCTGACCTGCCACAACAAGGAGAGCCCGACCTTCAAGGGCTTCAAGTTCGCCGAGGCCGCCAAGAAGATCGAGCACAAGCAGCCGAAGAAGTAGGCCAGAGGCGGCTGCGCAGTGATTTCGAGGGGCGGTCCGGTCTGCCGGGCCGCCCTTCTTCGTTCCGAAGGCAGTCACGTTGCGCGCTCGCGGCCGGTCTGATACGCGATCGGCCTGTCTTATGAGCAACGCCTGGGAGGCAAGCGTCATGGCGAAGTACGAGGTCTTCCTGCCCGCAGCCCGCGAGGGCGACTTCAACCTCACCCTCAAGGTCGACGCCGACAATTGGATGGCCGCGCTCAAGATCGGCCTGAAGAAGCTCGGCGAGCAGGGCGCCCAGGTCGCCAACCTGCTCGTGGACATCATGGAGGACAACTCCATCCACGTGACCGACGGAAGCTCGGGCCGCGTGTTCCGCATCAAGGAGCTCGAGGAAGCTGCCGCCGCCGCCGCGCCCATCCCCCTGTCGCAGCCGGCCCCCATCCCGCTCTCCCAGACCCCGGCGCCCATCCCGCTCGCGCGGACGGCGGTCGACCAGGAGCTGCCCGGCGGCGACACCCCGACCCCCAGGGACATGCCGGCCGTCGAGCCGCCGGAGCCTGCGCCGCAGCCGGCCCGTCCGGCCAAGAAGCCGGCGATGGCCGAGAGGGCCGCTCCCGCTCCGGCGCCCGCTCCGGTCAAGCCCGCCAAGAAGCCGGTCGCCGCCGCCCCCGCCAAGCCCGAGCCGGCGTTGACCACCCCCGCCCGGCCCCAGGCCAAGGCCGCCGAGGCGGTCAAGGCCAAGGTTCCCGAGAAGAAGGCTGCGGCCGCGCCGGTTCCTTCCAGCGAAGCGGACGTCCACAGCGTCCAGCAGGTCGACAAGCCCTCCGAGCCCATCCGCGGCCCCATCGGCCGCACCCGGACCCAGACGCACATCGAGGACGTGCTCAGCGACCTGTTCGAGCGGACGCAGGAGGCCTTCGAGCTCGAGCAGAAGAAGGGCCTGGGCTTCCTGCTCGACCTCGCCCTGGAGAAGATCCCCGCCGAGTCCGGCTCGGTGTTCGTCTCCGACTTCGGCAGCAACGACCTGTCGCTGTCGTCGGCGCGCGGCCCCAAGGCCGCCGAGCTCGAGCGCCTCAAGCTGCGCATGCCGGTGGGAGTGGGCATCGTCGGCTTCTGCGCCCAGGAGGCCGTCAGCCTCGCCATCTCCGACACGCAGAAGGACCCGCGCTTCTACCGGAACGTCAGCCAGAAGCTGGGCTACGACACCAAGTCCATCCTCTGCGCGCCCATGGTCTCGGGCGGCCGGACCTTCGGCTGCATCGAGGTCATCAACAAGAAGGGCACCTCGCACTTCACCGACACCGAGCTCGCCATCCTGGCCTACGTCGCCCACCAGGGCGCCAAGTACCTCGAGCAGACCGCCGTCTGAACGCCGCTAGCCTTCGCCCTTCTCCTCGGGCAGTTCCTCCGGGACCTCGGACTTGAGGACCTCCCGAAGGACCGCCGTGGCGAAGGAGCCCTTGGGAAGGCTGAAGTCGACCACGAACGAGCCCGCCGCGTCGTCCTCCTCGCAGACCGTGAGCGCGAGCGGGAGCCTCATCGGCCGGCGGGTCCCCTCGGCGTCGGGGCCCAGCGGGGCGAAGCGTTCGAGCGTCAGCCCTTCTTCGGAGAGGATCCGGCCCTCGCGCGCGAGCGCCTCGCCCTGCGGCGACATCATCCGGTGGCCGAACATGGGGCCGGTCGGGGAGATCTCGAAGGACGCCACGCGCGGGCCGTCGGCCTCGGGCGACTCGCAGGTGAACAGGCCGCCCGTGGCGAGCTTCTTCATGAGGTCACCGGGGAGCGCCGAGGCGAAGGCCCCGTCGCGCACCCGGTCGGCGAGCACGCGGTTGAACAGCCAGGACTGGTAGGCCGAGATCGCGATGCGCCGCAGGAACCGGTCGCGCCGGGCCCGGGGCAGCTGCGGGTCGTCGCCGCCCAGGACGAGCGCGCGGCCCAGCGGCACGTTGGACCCGCCGCGGCCGAAGCGCTGCGGGCCGTAGAGGTTGGGCAGGCCGCGCGCGGCGAGCGCCTCGCCCGCCGCACGGGCGCGGGCGGCCGCCCCCGGCGTGGCACCCCGGACTCGGATGCGGAAACGGTTGCCGGCCAGGTGCCCGGTCTTGAGCTTGTTGCCGTGCGCCTTGGCGGACAGCACTCGCCAACCCTCGCCCGCCAATCCCTGAGCCTGGCGGCCCGGCGCGTTGGGGACCGACAGGAATTGCCGCGTGAGCGCCAACCGGTCCTTCTGGCCGGCGACGCCGACGTCGCGCTCGGGGACCTTCAGCGCCCGGGCAATCTCGCTGGCCACCTCGCGGGTGTTGCGGCCGCGCTTCTCGACCCACAGGAACAGGTGCGTGCCCTGGCCGCTCGGCAGGTAGACCGGAAGCTCCTCGACCTCGAAGTCCTCGGGCGCTGCGCGGATGGTGCCGCCGGCGCCGGGGAGGTCGGAGGTGACCAGCGGCGCGCCGGCCCAGGGATCGAGCGGAGCGGGGGAGGGAGTCGAGGTCAACCCGCGGCCTCGATGGGGGACAGCAGCACCTTGACCCGCCGCGACAGCTCCTCGTCGGCCTCGGGGTCGAGCAGCTCGCCGGCCTCGAAGAGCAGGAAGAACATCAGCTCCGAGAGGGCGGAGTGGAGCGTGCGGGCGGCCTCCGCGGGCGCCTGGCCGAGCCTCCTCAGGTTGTCCAGCACCGGGCCGCCCAGCGTCAGGTCCTGGGCGAAGCCGAGGCCCGCGAGCACCGGCGCCTTCTGCGCCTGCTGCGCGAGGGCGCCGTTGGCCGCGGCCACGAACTCCTTGACCATGTTGACCCGGGCCACCTCGGAGAGGATCTCGCGGAAGACGGAGTTGAACGTCGCGGCGATGTCCTCCGGGGTCGGCACCTTCGCCACGCCCGAGGCCGTCTGCGGCGCGCTCTTGGCGGCCACCAGCCCCATGGAGATGAGGTGGTGGAGGATCTTGGTGGCGTCGAACTCGGTCAGCTTGAGCCGCTGCGCCACCTCCGCCACGGTCACGTCGCCGTTGCAGTGGTCGTAGACCTGGCGCTCGCCGGGCTCCAGCTTCGGGCCGGCGGGCTTCACGCGCACGACGTACGCCGCCGACGACGGGAGCCGCTTGCGGAACTCCTTCATCTCGTCGATGCGGCGGATGGCGTCCATCAGCAGGCCCTGGGTGTTGATGGCCAGGGCCCCGCGGTCCTCGACCGGCTGGTCGACGAGCATGAAGGCGCCCTCCGCCGCCAGGAGCAGCGCGTGGAAGACCTCGCTGACCTGGTGCTGCAGGCAGCGCCACAGGTCGTGGGGCGGCAGGTAGCCGGCCTCCACCAGCATGCGGCCCACGCGGCTGGGCTGCGGGTCGCTGGCGAGCACCTGGTCGAGCTGGGCGCGGGAGACCAGGCCCAGGCGGACGGCGATCTCCCCGACCCGGTCGGCGGGGTCGTCGGAGGCGGCGCCGTGGATGTCTCCCGACTTGAAGACGATGGCCCGCTCCCCGGCCGGCGACACCACCCGGAGAATCCCGGTGATGCGGCTCTGGTTCAGGAACGCCACCAGGTCGGCCAGCTGCACGCCGGAGAGGTCGCCCGCCATGATGACCCGCGGGACCTCCGCCTTGCCGCCCTCGCACGGGGCGCGCACGGCCAGCAGGATGTCCGGCGAGGTGGGCGCGAGGTAGAAGCGCCCCTGCTGGCGGGAGAGCCGCGCCTGGGCGGCCTCGTTCTCCGGGAGCACGACGCCCCGGCCGTCGACTTTGACGAACTCGCTCATGGGTGCGCTGGCGGCGACCTCCGGGCTAGTCGGCCCAGTGCCGCTCGCGCTCCTCCTTGTCGAACTGGACGGCGGCTTCCACCGTCCGCAGGTAGGTCCGCGAGAGGGCCTTGGCGGCCTCCGCGGCGCCCTTGGGCTCGTCCTTCTTCGCCGGCGCCTTCTTGCCCTTCACCGGCGCGGGGCCGGGCGCCTTCAGCTCCTCGTAGGGCGACTTCTTGCTGCCCTGACCCTCGTAGCCCGCGAGCAGCTTGGCGGCGTTCGCCCGCTCCTTCTCCGGGATGGCGTCGAGGCTCGCCGAGATCTTGGCGATGGCTCCGTCCTTGTTCAGGGCGAGGGAGACCGGGATCTCGGGCAGGTTCGGCAGCTTGACGCGCCCGAACGCCAGATAGCCGAGCTTCTGCTTGGGCTTGAGCGCGTCGAGCAGCCGCGGGTCGTGCGGGACGTACACCGGCTCGTCGCCCTCGACCTTGTCGCCGCCGAACGCGGTGACCAGGACGATCTTGCCTTCCTCGGGTGAGAGCTTGCCCAGCGCGGCCTCCAGGCGGCGCACGCCGTCGCCGTCGAAGGTGTAGGTCTTGGCGGTGAAGCGCGCCGCGGCCGGGAAGTACTCGCCCACCGACGGCTGGCCCTGGCGCACGAAGGCGACGAGGTCCCAGACGTCGAGCGCCGCGAGCTGGGTGCCGAAGGCGGGCATGGTGAAGGAGCCGCCGCGCGCCTTGCCGCCGCCGGCGATGGCCTGCTGCAGGTCGTCGTCGCTGCGCTGCATGAGGAAGGCGAGGTCGCGCAGGTCGGGCGGCGCCGGGGTGCCCAGCGTCGGGGCCAGCGCCCCGCCGCCGCGGCCGTCGGCGCCGTGGCAGGAGGCGCAGTGCAGGCCGTACAGCGCCGTGCCGCGGGTGGCGTCGCCGTTGACGACGCGGACGGTGCCGCCGGCGGCGAGGGCGGCCAGGGGAACGAGGCAGCAGGTCAGGAGGGCGGAGAGGGCGAGGGTTCGGGAATTCATGGTGTCCTCCTGGCTCACTTGACGGGCTTGCGGGGGCCGGCCTGCGGCGCCGGGGCTTCCTTCGGCGCCTTCGGCGTGAACTTCGGCCACGCCGTGACGTCGTCGGTGATCTGGAAGCGGTACTTGACGTGGCACTTGGCGCAGTTGCCGGTCTCGATCTTCGCCAGCGCCTCGCGCGCCTTGGCGGCGTCGGTGCCCACGACCGGAACCAGGTCCTTGAGCGCGGCGGCCGTCTCGCCGGCGAGCGCGTCGAAGTCGCGCCGCTGCGAGGCGAAGGACGCCGGCGCCTGCCCGGAGAGCTTGGCGGCGGCATCGGCCATCGCACGAGCGGCGGCCACCAGGTCGGTCCCCGAGTTCGGCTTCGCGAGGCCCTTCGTCAGCTCGAGCCAGCCGTCTCCCAGCGCCTTCATCACCGTCGGCGCGCCCTCGGCCGGGGGAGCGTCGCCGGCACGCAGCGCGGTGCGGCCGCGACCGGTCTTCACCGCGGTCTCTTCCTCGGCGGCCTGCATCGGGGTGTCCTGGCCGATGCCCAGCACGAACTCGGCGGTGAGCGGCTTGTCGCCGATCTCCGCGTTCTCCAGCCGCTGCTCCAGGCCGATGCGGTAGGGCCCGGCCTCGGTGGCCGTCAGGTGGGTGCCGTACAGGCCGGCGTCGGAGAGCGGGTGCAGCCGATAGCGGACGGTCGCGGCGCCGTCCTTTCCGACGTCCGCGAACAGGATGGCCTTCTCCAGCGGCACGCGGTCGCCCAGCGCGGGGTCGGGGATGGTCAGCTGCTTGACGACCTCGAAGACGAGGGTGGTGGTCTTGCCGGGCATGGGCTTGGCCGGCCGCACCCGCAGGGTGACGCTCATCTTGTCGATCTTCTTGCGGTAGATCGCCTCGTCGCCCTTGGGCGCGGCGGCGGCCTTGGACCCGGACTGGGCCGCGCCCTGCTCGTCCTTGGGGACGAGGATGGTCGTCTTCTCCGGGGCCGCGGGCTCCTTCTTCGTCTCGCCGACGGGCCTGCGCGGCTCGTCCTTCGAGGCGGCGGGCGGGGTCGCGTTGGGGCTGGTCGGCTCAGGCTGGGCGGCCACCGGCTTGCGCGCCTCGACGGCCTTCTTGGGCTCGTCGGCCTTCTTCGGCGCTTCCGCGGCCGTCTTCGGCGCTTCCGCGGCCTTGTTGGCCTCTTCGACCTTCTTCGGCTCCTCCGCGGGCTTCTTGGCCTCCTCGGCCTTCTTCGGCTCTTCCTTGGCGGGCTCCGCGGCCGCGGCGGGCTTGGCCTCGTCGGTCTTCTCCTCGGTGGCGGCGGGCTTGCCGGTGATGACCCGGCGCTGCGCCAGGCCCGAGGCCGGGGCGAGCAAGACGGCGCCGGCGAGCGCCAGCGCGGTGGCATGGAGGGTTCGAGTCAAGAAGGTGCTCAAGACGTGACCTCTCGTTCGGTTCGGAAGAACATCATCATTCAGTCGCGAGCCCACCCACCCCTGGCGAACTCGGCGTGATCCTCGATGGCGCGCTGCAGGTAGCTGCCGTCGATCGGAAGGGTGAAGGCGCGCCCGTTGAGGAGGATGGAGGGGGTGCCGGTGATGCCGATGGCCTTGCCCTCGGCCTTCGAGCCGTTGACCAGGGCGAGGTAGCGGTTCTCCTGGACGGCTTGGCGCAGCTCCCGGGCGTCGATCCCGGCGGTCGCGGCGAGCGCGGCGACGTGGTCCAGGTCGAGGCTCCCCTGGTGCTCGAACATCTGCTCGTGCAGCTCCCAGAAGCGGCCCTGCTCGCGGGCGAACTCGGCGGCCTGGGCGGTCGTGCGCGAGTTCGCGTGGCTGTCGAGCGGGAAGTACTTGAAGCACAGGCGCACGCGCGGGTCGGCGGCGAGGATGTCGAGCAGCGGGCGCACCGTGCCGCAGGCGGGGCACTCGAAGTCGGAGAAGACCACCATCGTCACCGGGGCGTCCGCGGGGCCCTTGCACGGCGCCTTCGACAGGTCGACGGCGGCGGCGGGCTGCTGGAAGCGACCGTAGTAGGCCTGGGCCTCGGCGATGGTCTCGGAGACGTTCGCGCCCGCGTTGGCGAGCATGGCGAGCAGGCCCAGCTCGCGCGGCGCGTGCTGGCAGGTGGGGTGGACCTTCAGGCAGTCGCGGACGAGGTGGCCGCAGCCGGCGTAGGTGGGCAGCTGCGCGGCGGCGGCGGCCACGACGTCGACGGCGCTGGGGGACAGGTCGGCGAGCTCGGCGCGGGACCGGTCCAGCTCGTGGCGCACCGGCACACTCCCGCCCTGGCACGACGCGCCGAGCAGCGCGCAGCCGAGGGCCGCGAGAGTGGTTCGAGTCCGCAGGGAGCGCATGAGCGGCGCGATGTTAGTGCAAGCGGGCAGGTTGCTCAAGGCGCGTCCGGAAGCTTTTCGCCTTGCCGGACGCGCACTTGCGCCCTTGCGCCGTTCGGTGGGGCATCTATCATCCGCGCTCGACCCCCACCCGAGCTTGGAGGCCCCAGTGAGCAGGCGACGGCGGATCCTCATGCTGCACACCGGCGGCACGCTGGCGATGGAGGGCAAGCGCCCCTCGCCGCTGGTCCCGGCCGACTTCGAGCGGACGTTGCGCGAGCACGTCCCGGAGATCTCGCGCATCGCGCAGATCCGCTTCGAGATCTTCTCGAACATCGACTCCTCGGACATGCGGCCGGAGCTCTGGTCGGCGCTGGCACGGCGCATCCACGACCGGCTCGAGGAGGTGGACGGCGTGGTGGTGACCCACGGCACCGACACCATGGCGTGGACCTCCTCGGCGCTCTCCTTCATGCTGCGCGGCCTGCGCAAGCCGGTGGTCATCACTGGGTCGCAGCGGCCGCTGGGCGAGGTGCGCACCGACGCGCGGCTCAACCTCATCGACGCGGTGACCGCCGCGGCGAGCGGCCCGGCCGAGGTCTGCATCTGCTTCGACTCGCACCTGTACCGGGGCAACCGGGCCCGCAAGATCAAGATCAACGACTACGACGCCTTCGAGAGCCCCAACTTCCCGCCGCTGGGGACGCTGGGCGTGGACATCGTCTACGCCGAGGGGCGCAAGCCGCAGGGCAGGCCGCGGCTGATGAACAAGCTCGCCTCGCCCGTCTTCCTGCTCAAGATCTTCCCGGGGATCTGCCCGGCGACGGCCCGGGCGATCCTCCCGGGGGTCAAGGGCCTGGTGGTGCAGGGCTTCGGCGCCGGCAACTTCCCCATCGAGGGCGACGCCTCGCTCCTGCCGCTGTTCGACGAGGCGCGCGAGCGCAACGTGCCGACGCTCATGCTCAGCCAGTCGCGCTACAACTCGGTGGACCTGTCGCTCTACGAGGCGGGGGCGGCGGCGCTGGAGCGCGGGGTCGTCTCCGGGGGAGACATGACCCCCGAGAGCGCGGTGGTGAAGCTGATGCACGTGCTGGCCTACGAGAAGGACCTCAAGGTCATCCGCGAGCAGCTGAAGGCCGATCTCGTGGGCGAGCGGACGCGGTGGGACTGAGCCGGGAGCCCGGCTACAGCTTCTCGTCGATGGCGCGGTTGCTCATCTCGTCCGCGAGCTTGTTCTGCTCGCGCGGGACGTGGCGGGCGGTCCACTTCGCGAAGCGGCCGAGCATCGCCTTGGCCTGCTCGAAGAGCGGCTTGAGGCCGGCGTTCTTGACCTTGTACACGCCGTTGAGCTGACGGACGAGCAGCTCGCTGTCCGCGACGACCTCCACCTCTTCGGCGCCGAGGCGCAGGGCGGTCTCGAGCCCGAGGAGCAGCGCGGTGTACTCGGCGACGTTGTTGGTGGCGGTGCCCAGGAACTTGCCCGCCTTGGAGACGAGCGTGCCGTCCGGGCGGGTGAGCACGGCACCTGCGCCGGCGGGGCCCGGGTTGCCGCGCGCCGCGCCGTCCGAGTAGACGAGCAGCTTCTTGCGGCCGGAGGCGCCCTCGGCGGTCGCGGGGGCCAGGTCCTCGACGGTCGGCCCGGAGGTCGCCTTGGGCCGGGGGCGGTCGGCCTCGGCCTCGCCCCGTTCTGGGCGAGGGGCCTGCGGGCCCACCGGAGCCGGCCTGGGAGCGGGAGCGGGCACCAGCGGGCGCTGTGGAGGCAGGTCGGGGCCCGAGGCCTCCGCGCCCTGCTCCTCGGCGCGCATGAGCAGCGCCGCCTCGCGCAACAGCGCACGAAGATGTTCCCGGGTGAGTCCCGGGAAGCGCTCCAGGGTCTTGTCGAGCGGCTCGTTCTTGGCGATGAACCCCAGGATCTCGGCGCGAGAGGGAAGGGGGGCCATCGGGGAGGAAGGCGCTAGTCCTTCATCGCCTCTTCCGAGTAGATGAGGCGCTGGCAGGAGGGGCAGGTCTCGATGGTGGCGCCGGCGCGCAGGATGTTCTGCAGCTGCGGCGGCAGCCGCATCTTGCAGCCCTTGCAGATGCCGTTGATCACCGGGACCACGCCCTGGCCCTTCTTCTTGCGGACGAACTCATAGCGACCGACCAGCTCGGGGTCGGCAGCCTTGGACGCCTCGCCGCGCTTCTCGGTCAGCTCGCGGATCTGGTTGGCGAGCGAGCCGATCTTCTCGCTGAGCTCGGAGCGCTCGGCGGCGCTGCCGTCCTCACGGCGGCGAAGCTCGGCTTCCTTCTCCACCAGTGAGTTGCGGATGGTCTGGGCGACCTCGACGAGGGCCTTGTTCTCTTCCTCGAGGTTGAGGATGGCCTTCTTCGAGATGTCGATCTCGCGAGCCAGGGCGGCGTACTCGCGGGTGGTGCGCATCTCGGCGAGACGCGACTCCCACTTCTTGGTTTTGTCTTTCTCGGAAACGATCTCCGCGTCTTTGTCGCGGCGGAGCTTTTCGTTCTCGTTGAGCCGCGCTCTATCGGCTTCCAGTGCGCTGCGGGCACCCGCGAGCTCGGCATCGAGCTCTGCCAGGCGCTTCGGATAGGCCTCGCCGGCCTTCTGCAAATCGAGGATCTGAAGATCGACTGTCTGCAGCGCCTCGAGGCCCTTCAACTTCTCCTTGACAGACACTTCCTTGCCTCCAGAAAGCACGTCTCCCCGCCAGACGGGCGGGACTCTTATCACACGGCCGCTGCGGCGCAACCGGCCATTTCATTGGGTACACGCGGAAGGGTGGGGGGCCTTCCCGCCCGCCCCTGCGGAAACGGCGTGCGCCAGGCCCCCAGACGGTCTCCCGGCACGCCAATCCCCTTGTCGCAAGGCACCTTGGCGTGCCACAAGAGGCGCGCCAGGGGCCCTTAGCTCAGCGGTAGAGCTGGCGGCTCATAACCGCTTGGTCGCAGGTTCGAACCCTGCAGGGCCCAAAAGACGACGCGGAGCCGGGCTGGCGCCTGGCTCCGCGTCTGACGATTCGGGCTCGCTCAGCTCTCGACGAAGCTCTTGAGCCGCTTGGAGCGGGACGGGTGCCGCAGCTTGCGCAGCGCCTTCGCCTCGATCTGGCGGATGCGCTCGCGGGTCACCTCGAAGTCCTGGCCGACTTCCTCGAGCGTGTGGTCGCTCTTCTCGCCGATGCCGAAGCGCATGCGAAGGACCTTCTCCTCGCGCGGCGTCAGCGTGGCCAGCACCTTCCGGGTCTGCTCGGCCAGGTTCATGTTGATGACCGCATCGGACGGGCTGACGATCGCCTTGTCCTCGATGAAGTCGCCCAGGTGGCTGTCCTCTTCCTCGCCGATGGGCGTCTCGAGGCTGATGGGCTCCTTGGCGATCTTGAGGACCTTGCGGACCTTGTCGAGCGGCAGCTCCATCTTCTCCGCGATCTCCTCGGGCGTCGGCTCGCGGCCGATCTCCTGCACCAGGTAGCGGCTGGTGCGGATGAGCTTGTTGATCGTCTCGATCATGTGCACCGGGATGCGGATGGTGCGGGCCTGATCGGCGATGGCGCGGGTGATGGCCTGGCGGATCCACCAGGTGGCGTAGGTCGAGAACTTGTAGCCGCGCTTGTACTCGAACTTGTCCACCGCCTTCATCAGGCCGATGTTGCCCTCCTGGATGAGGTCGAGGAACTGCAGGCCGCGGTTGGTGTACTTCTTCGCGATGGACACCACGAGGCGCAGGTTCGCCTCCACCAGCTCGGCCTTGGCGCGTTCGGCCTTGCGCTCGCCCAGCAGGATCGCCTCGTAGCTGCGGCGCAGCTCGGGGATGCGGGTGTTGGCGTCGCTCTCGACGCGCAGCTTGGTGCGCAGCGCGGCCCGGACCTCGCGGTCGATCTCGTCGAGCAGCTCGGGGGTCACGTTGAGCTTGCGGCAGATCTTGCTGCGGTTCTTGGCCTCGCCGTGCCGGTCGACCAGCCGCGATTCCTTGAGCATCCGCCGCAGCTCGTGCAGAGGCACGTGCGCCCGGCGCTCCCAGTCGCGCAGAGCCTCCTCGGCCTTCTCCACCTTCTCGATCTGCTGCTTGAGCAGCAGGACGATGCGGTCGATCTGCTTCTTGTTGAGCCGCATCTCCTCGAGCAGGCCCTCCATGTGCGCGCGGTGGGTCTCGACCTCGGTCTTCAGGTCGCGG
Source organism: Myxococcales bacterium (assembly GCA_036504155.1). Classification (GTDB taxonomy): domain Bacteria; phylum Myxococcota; class Myxococcia; order Myxococcales; family UBA5297; genus JACRCT01. Next base: position 62,154 of record DASXVQ010000136.1, on the reverse strand, counting down.
CGCTTGACCTCGGAGAGGCCCTTCTTCTTCTCGCGGATCTCGTTGAGCCGCTCGCACTCCTTGCTGTGCTTGCGGATCTTCTCGATGAGCCGCACCAGCTGCTCGGCCTTCTCGCCCTCGTTGAAGCTGGCCTGGCCGCCCTCGCCCTCGGTGGTCTCGGCCTCGGTCTCGGTGTTGGTCTCGGTGGTCTCGGGCGCGTCCTTGATGATGTCGCGCACCCGCAGCTTGCCCTTCTTCAGCTTCTCGCCCAGCTCGAGGATCTCGTTGATGGCCAGCGGGCTGGCCAGCACCGCGCGCAGGATCTCCTTCTCGCCGTCCTCGATGCGCTTGGCGATCTCCACCTCGCCCTCGCGGGTGAGCAGGGAGACCGAGCCCATCTTGCGCAGGTACATGCGGACCGGGTCGTTGCTCTTGCCGTACCCGGCCTCGTAGTCCTCGTCGTCCTTGTCCTCCTCCTCGGGCTTGTGCTCCTCGACGACGGTCGGCTTGGGCTCCGGCAGCTTCATCGACTTGTTGGCCGTGTCGATGATCTGGATGTCGTGCTCGCCGAACATGCTCATCACGTCTTCGATTTGGTCCGAAGACACGATGTCCTGCGGCAGCGCGTCGGAGATCTCGTCCGAGGTCAGGAAGCCCTTCTCGCGCCCCTGATCCATGAGCGCCTTGACTTCCTTGCGCTCGGTCAGCGCGCCGAAGTCCTCTTCGGACTCCTCGCCGTCGCTGGCCTCCTCGTCGGTGCTGACCTCGATGTCCGCCGCCTCGTCGACGACGGGCGCCAGGCCTTCCTCGCCCTCGGCCTCGACCACGGGGGGAAGCTCCTCGCCCTCGAGCTCGCCGCCCAGCTCGGCGTCTTCGTCGCCCTTGGGGGGCCGGCCCTTGGCGCCCTTGACCAGCGCCGGAGCGCCCGGCTTGCCGGTGGGCTTCGCCGCAACCTTGGCCAGCTTCTCGGCCTTGTCGGGGTGCTCGGCCGCGGACTTCTCGACCTTGGCGGGCTTCTTGGCGACGGCCTTCGGGGCCGGCGCGACGAACTTCTTGGCGGGGGGGACCTTCTTCTTCGCGTCCTTCTTCTCCAAGGCTGCTGCCTCCTTGCTGCTCGTCTCCGCGCTTGGGGCGCGGCGTGGCTCGTCTCCCAACCCGAGGCTGGAGACGAGCTTGTCCTTGATGGCCTTGAGCGGATTCCTCATGTGGCTCCTCCGCCGGCCCGGGCGATCGCCACCGCCTTGCTCTCGGTGGAGCGCTGCTTCAGCCGCTGTCGGAGATCCGATGTCTCCTTGAACTCGCCTTGCAGACGCTCGATTTCCTCCTGGCTCGCCCCTGATGTCTGTGCTTGCCGCAGCTCCGCGGTCTTCTCCTGGCAGCGCTCCACGGCCCGGGTGAGGCGCATGCCCACCGAGGCGTCGCGCAGCGCCTTCTTGCGCGAGTCCGGGGCGGTCATCGTCGAAGCGATCTCCTTCAGCCGGCGCTCGATGCCCTTGCGCGCCGAGTCCGACAACCCCGCAAGCCCCTCGGACGGCTTCTCGCTCTCGAGCAGGACCCGCACCTCGAGCGCGCGGATCTCGTCGCGGAAGCGCGCCTCGGGCTCCTCGCGCAGGGCGGGGTCGGCCACGAGCAGCGCCGCGAACAGCTCCTCGTGCACGTCGAGCGGGGCGACGGCGGGCGCCACCTTGGCGACGGGCTTGGGGGCCGGCTTGAGGTCCTGGCGCAGCGAGGCGCGCACCTCGGACTCCGGCACGCCCAGGTGGTCGGCGAGCTGGGTCATCAGCAGGGTGCGGGCCATGCCGGGCTGCATCGCCTCGAGCAGCGGCCGGAAGCGGGCCAGCGCGGCCATCTTCTCCTCGAAGGAGCTGGCCTTGCCCTGCGGCAGCGCGCGGTGGAGCAGGTGCGTGGAGAGCGCCGGGGCCTGCCCGACCAGGTCGTCGACCGCCGCGCTGCCCTCGCGCAGAGCGAAGTTGTCCGGGTCGTCGCCGTCGGGGAGGGTGGCGACGCGGGCCTTGATGCCCGAGGCGAGCAGCGGTGCGGCCAGGCGCTCGACGGCCTTCAGGCCCGCCGAGTCGCCGTCGAGGAGCAGGATGAGCTCCTCGGCGCCGGCCTTGCCGAGCGCGGTCAGGTGTCCCGCGGTGAGCGCCGTCGAGCACAGCGCGACGGCGTGCTGCACTCCCGCGCTGAACAGGCCGATCACGTCGAAGTACCCTTCCACGAGGATGGCCGACTTGCGCTTGCGGATCTCGTCTTTGGCGACGTCCAGGGCGTAGAGCGTCTCGCTCTTGCGGTATAGCGGCGATTCCCGGGAGTTCAAGTATTTCGGGGGCGGGTCCCGGTCGGGCCGCTCCTGGTACTCGACCAGACGCCCGCCGAAGGCGATCGCGCGGCCGTCGGTAGAGCGGATGGGGATCATCAGGCGGCCACGGAACACGTCATAGAAACCGTCGGCCTGGGTCTGGGGAGAGACCAGGCCGGCCTTCGCTGCCCACTCGAGAATGCCCTCCTTAACAAGGCGTGCGCTCAGATCGTTCCAGCTGTTGGGCGAGTAGCCCAGGCCGAAGCGGCGCGCGAGGTCGACGCTGACGCCGCGCTTGGCGAGGTGCTCGCGCCCCGCCTGGCCCAGCGGGCTGTCCCACAGCCGCTCTTCGAAGTGGTGCTGGGCGAAGAGGTTGGCCTCGCGCAGCTGGGTGCGCTCGCGGGCGGCCGGGTCCTCCCGCTCCTCGAGGCTGACCCCGGCGTCCTTGGCCAGGTCGCGCACCACCTCGACGAACGAGCGGCCGGTCATGCGGGTCATGAAGCTGATGGCGTCGCCGCCCGCCTCGCAGCCGAAGCACTTGAAGAACCGCCGGTCGGGGTTGACGTGGAAGCTGGGCGTCTTCTCGCCGTGGAACGGGCACAGACCCTTGAACGAGCGCCCGCTGCGCTTGAGCTCCATGTGCCGGGAGATGAGCGCCACGATGTCCGTGCGCTCGAGGACCTCCTGGATTTTTTCCGGCGGGATCTGCATCGGTCGGTCTTGTCTCGGTCCTCGGGCTAGCTCTGGGGCGGCGTGGAAAGCTTCTTCTTGACCAGCTCGCTGACGGCCTTGCCGTCGGCGCGGCCGGCGGCCTTGGCGAGGGCGACCTTCATCGCGGCGCCCATGTCCTTGGGCGACTTGGCGCCCGTCTCGGCGATGGCCTGGGAAACGAGCGCGTCGAGCTCCTGGTCCGACAGGCGCGCGGGGAGATAGCCCTTGAGGAAGGCGGCCTCGCGCTCCTCCTGCTCGGCGAGCTCGGTGCGTCCGCCCTTGCGGAACTGCTCGGCCGACTCGCCGCGCTGCTTGAGCGCCTTCTCGATCAGCTTGAGCACCTCGGCCTCGTCGAGGTCCTTCTTGGCGAGCTCGATTTCCTTCTTGGTGATCTCGGTCTTGAGCAGGCGCAGCGCCGACAGGGCGGCTGGGTCGCGCGCCTTCATCGCCTTCTTCAGATCCTCGTCGAGGCGCTGCTTGAGGCTCATCGCTCTCTCCGGCGGATGCGCGCGAAGGCCCGGGAGAGTCACAGGTCCCGGGCCCCTTGCTGCTCTTTTCTCCCGGAGCGCCCCCGCCTGCTCCGGGGGCGCTACGGCGTCTGTCAGGAAGCCTGCTAGACGTACGACTTGCGCATCTTCTTGAGCGCTCGCTTCTTGGCCGCCAGAGCCTTCTTCTTCTTCTTCACCGACGGCTTCTCGTAGTGCTCGCGCTTGCGGATCTCCGAGAGGATGCCCGCTTTCTCGCACTGCTTCTTGAACCGCTTCATGGCGTTCTCGAAGGACTCGCCTTCCTTGACTCTCACTCCTGGCATGGGCTCACCTCCCTTCGCCACAATTCTGTGGGGGCGCGCATGAGGCGCCCCATCTTTTGCCCCGGCAAACAAAGAGCCCGCCGTCGGATCACGGGCGGGCGCCTCGCTGGGATTCGTTAGTAAACGCCTTAATTTACAAAAGACTCCCCGGCGGTCAAGCGAAATCCCAGCCGGGGGCCCGCCAGCCTGTCCAGCCAGGTCCGGGCTTCCAGCGCGGTTCATCTCCACCTTTTCGCCATGACGCGACGTCCCGAGCATGGAATCGAGCCCCTCCAGGGCGTGTCGGGAGTGGTCCGGTGGGGCGCTCCTGCGGACGCCAGGGGGCGTCCGGAGCCCCAGGGGTGGGCCGTGTCGGACGGAGACCGCCTGGTGCTGGTCGACCCGATTGCGCTGCCCCAGGGCGGGCTGGGGGAGGAGTTGGGCCGGCCCGAAGCCATTCTCCTGACCGGCCCGGAGCGGCAGCGCACCGCCTTCCGCTTGCGCAGGGAACTGGGGATCGACCTCTTTGCTCCGGCCGGCCTGGAAGGCCTCGACGAGGCCCCCGACCTGACCTACGCCGGCGGGGACGCCCTTCCCGGGGGGCTGGCGGCCTTCCATGCGCCGGGGCCGCGTCCGCAGAGCCAAGTCCTCTGGACGACGAGGGGGCCGCGGGGCGTGCTCTTCCTTTCCGGACTGCTCGTCCACGACGGCGCCGGCGTCCCCAGCCTCGCCGACGGCCTCTCCGAGCCTGAGCGAGCGCCCGCGAGCGTCGAGCGGATGCTCGCGCACCTGCCGGTAGACGTCCTGTGCTTCCTCTGGGGGCCGCCCATCGTCTCGGATGGAGCGAGGGCCCTGCGGCGCCTGCTCGGCTCGCTGCCCAAGCCTGCTTCACCGTCGCCGGACTGACCGCTACTTCCCCTTCGTCGGCTTCTTGGCTGCCGGGGCAGGAGCAGGCGCCGGAGGCTCGATCTCCGCCAGCGCCCGCGCGGCAGCCTCGCGCACCGCCGCCACGCTGGCGTCGAAGGTGGTGCCGCTGTGCAGGTCCAGCTTGAGCCGCATCAGCTCGAAGATGGAGTTGCGGGCCTTGGTGCGGACCTCTTCCGAGGCCTCGGCCGATTCGGCGAGCGCGCGCAGCCGGTCGAGCGCGGGTTCGGCGAACTTCGCGGTGAGGTGCCAGTGGTCGCGCAGCATCTGGATCTGCCCGGACTCGAGCAGGTCTCGCCACAGCTTGGGGCCAGGCAGCGGCGCGACGAGCCCGTCGGCGGTGACCGCGAACAGCGGCGATTCGGGAAAGGCGAACTGCGCGCCGGGCTGCCCGAACTCGACCACCTGCGCCCAGCGCTCGCCCTCGTCCTCGACGTGGAAGTGGCCTGCGCAGTAGCCGAAGCGCAGGCCGCCGGCGGCGCGGAACGCCTGGTCCTCGATGACGATCCCGTGGCCCGCGTCGATGATCTCGAAGTCGTGAGAGAGGATGTCGGCCAGCGCAGGCGCGGCGACTCCGGCGTCGAAGGCCCGATGCAGGCGCGAGAGCACGCGGTCGATGCGGACGAGCCCCGCGGAGGCGGTCGCCTCGCTGCCGCCAGGCAACTTCTGCTCGATCAGCATCGCCACCAACGCCGCGGCCACTTGTCGCCGGATGGGAGGGAAGGGGGAGCGATCCTCCCGCGCCTGGTAGAGCGCCTGCAGGTCGGCGTTGGCGTAGCGATGCGTCAGGTGCAGGTGCTCCTCGTGGGGGTGCAGCTCCCCGGTCGCGATGCGCGCCGCCACGCCCGACAGCTCGGCCCGCCAGCGGACGGAGCCCGCGGTGGCCTCGATGCGTGGATCGTCGGGCCAGCGCAGCGCGCCGTCGGGGCCGACCTCGGCTGCCACGTCCAGCGGCTTGCCGGGGATCAGGGAGACGGCGTGGAGCGACGCACCGCGCTGGAAGAAGACGATGCCCTGATCGGCGACCCAGGAGGTGCCTCGGTGGACGGCGCTGCGCCCGTCGGCAGCGACCTCCAGGTCCGGCCGCGGCGGGGCCACGACGCAGGAGGCGAGCGCGAGGCAGGCGAGCGGCACGGCGAGCGGCGGACGCATGGGATCTCCCGGAAGGCCAAAGGATGCTCCCACCTGCTCCGCTGTGGCTCAAGGGGGTGGGGTTCAATACACTCCCCGCCCATGTCGCGACGTGCAGCCGATCAAAACCGCCCGTTGGTCTTCGCGCCCGAGCTCGTCTGGCCGGGCAAGCGCGGAGGCACGCCCGCGCGGCCTGGCGCGGCGGCCCTCGAGCCCGAGGAGCTGCTGCCGCCCGAAGCCCCCGCGCGTCCCGCCTGGCGCAACCGCCTGATCCAAGGCGACAACCTGGCGGCGCTCGCGTGTCTGCGAGGGGAGCTCGCCGGCAAGGTGGACCTCATCTACATCGACCCGCCCTTCGCCACCGGGCTGGACTGGGACTATCGCCCGGAGGTCGGCGAGCGGCAGAGCTCGGCGCAGCAGGCCAGGCGTCTGAGCGCCACCGCCTACCGCGACGGCTGGGGCCCGCACAAGAGCGCCTGGTTCACCATGATGGCCGACCGCCTGCGCGTGGCGCGCGAGCTGCTGTCGGAGCAGGGCACGCTCTACGTGCACGTCGACTGGAACGCCGGCCACCACCTGCGCGTGCTGCTCGACGAGATCTTCGGGGCCGACAACTCGCTGGGCGAAATCGTCTGGGCCTACGGCTCACCCTCGGGTGGACGCGCGGCGGGCAAGAAGCTCGTGAAGTCGCACGACTTCATCCTGGCGTTCGCCAAGAGCTACGGGCAGCAGAAGTACCACCCGGTCTGGCTGCCGTACTCGGAGCGCTACCTCTCCGACTGGTTCAAGTTCAAGGAGGCCGACGGGCGGCGGTACCGCAAGCGCTGGCGGCGGGCCAAGGACGGCACCTCGTTCTTCGAGAAGCAGTACCTGGACGAGAGCAAGGGCGTGCCCGCGAGCACCGTCTGGACCGACGTGCAGCAGGTGTACGCCGACCCGCGCGCCTACAAGGCGGGGATGGCCTCGGAGATCACCGGCTACCCCACCCAGAAGCCGCTCAAGCTCCTGGAGCGCATCCTGGCCATCTCCACGGCCCCCGGCGACCTGGTGCTCGACTTCTTCGCGGGCTCGGGGACGACGCTGGTGGCGGCGGAGAAGACCGGACGCCGTTGGATCGGCTGCGACCAGAACCCGCAGGCGACCCAGCTGGCGGCGCGGCGGCTCTTGTCCCTGCCCGAGGCCCGTCCGTTCTCGCTGGATCGGATCTCGGGCGAGCCGCCCGCGGCCTTCGAAGACCCGCCGTCCGTCCGGTTGGAGCGCAAGGACGGGAAGGTCCGCCTCCACCTGGAAAGCCCGGCGCCCGGCTGGGAAGAGAAGCTCGAGCGCTGGTCGGTGGGGAAGCTCAAGCGGGGAGCGCTGGCCGCGGGCTGGACCGCGTTCCGGACCCAGAAGGCGCGCGCGCTACCTCTCGAGTCGCCCTGGCTGGACCTGGCCGGCGAGGTCTCCGTGCAGGTCGTCGACCTGCTGGGGCGATCCGCGCGGATCGCCCCGAAGTGAGCAGAGCCTGAGGCCCGCCCGGACCTAGTTGATGATGGTCTGGCAGCCCAGGAGCACGTCCACCGAGCCCGTGGTGTCGGTCTTGACCTTGTTGCAGGTCGAGTCGCACAGGAGGATCTGCTTGGGGCTCGAGGGGTTGTCGTAGTACCAGGCGTCCCTGCCGGCGGGGCAGGCGGCCTTGCTCGCGGCCTGCGGGAGGATCTGCGCGGTGGTCGTCCCGCCGGGCGTGTACTGCACGTTGACCTTGGTGTAGTCGGGCGTGCCGCTCGCAGGCAGGGGGATGGTGTAGCTGCAGCCGAGCGCCGCGCCGCGGATGGCGTTGAGCGCCGCGACGAGCTGGGCGTTCACGTCGCCGCCGGTGTCGACGAGGTAGGCCTTGGTCGTGCCGCCGGCCGCGGCGATGCCGTTGAGGTTGGAGAGGAACGCGCCGACGCCGATGACGAAGGTGAGGACCTTGGGGGAGCCCGAGGCGCCGCTCGCCGCGATGCCGTTGATGTAGGACAGGTCGGAGTTGCACTCGGTGGGGTCGCCGTCGCTGGCGAGCAGGGCGATGGTCACGTGGTCCGGGTGAGCGGCCGCCCAGGCCTTGCAGTGGTTGATGGCGCCCTGCAGCCCGGCGCTGGTGGGCGTGGAGCCGACGACCTTCTGGGCGGCGATGCTCGCGGACAGCTGCCCGGCCGCGCCCGGCATGGCCGCGAACTCGACGGCGGGAGTGGCGTAGTCGCTGGTGGTGCAGGAGACCTCGAGCCCGCCGCCGGAGCAGGTGGAGCCGCCGTAGTCGGACGCGCAGGTCCCGCACGGCGCGCAGTCGGAGTCCAGGGCGCAGGCGTTCGGGATGCCCGAGTCGCAGAAGGAGCCCGTCTGCAGCGGGAAGTACTGCAGCGCCACCGAGGTCCCGGACGCGCTGGCCTGGAAGAAGGTGTCGAGGGCGCCGGTCACGGCGTCCCACCGGGTGCGGCCGCCGGCGACCCTGTCGATCCTCATCGACCCGGACTTGTCGAGCATCAGGTACATGTCCAGCGGCAGCTGCTGCGCCTTGGTGCTCTTCGCCGCGCAGGCCTGCTCGCCGGCGTCGGGCTTGGGGGTGACGGTCCCGCCGGCGTCGTGGTTGACCGGGATGATGATGTCCGCGTCGGCGTTCTCGTCGCCCGCGTCGAGGCCCTGCGCGGTGATGCACTTGCCGTCCTTGCAGGTCTTGCCCTCGCTGCAGGCCGGGTTGCAGCCGCCGGGCGGGTTGGTGTTTCCGCCGTTGTCGCCGCAGGCGGCGTAGCTGACGAACGCCAGGGCGCAGGCGAGGCTCAGGGCGAGTCGCTTCATGGAGGACCTCGTGGGGCAGGGGCAACGCGGATGCCGGCCGAAACCGGGACGGCATTGTAGACCCGTTGCGCGCCGAGGTGGATGCCGGAAGCTGTCCTATCTTCGGACGGTTGGGCGGGCTCAGCCGTAGCGCAGCTTCATCGCCAGGATGATCGAGGCCAGCACCAGGGTGATGCCGTTGGCCACGGTCACCGGGTAGCTGCCGATGAGCAGCCCGAAGACGAACCAGAGCGTGACGCCCAAGGTGAAGAGCACGTACATGCCCAGCGAGATCCCGCGGGTCTGCTTCTCGCGGATGACCATGAGCGCCTGGGGCACGAAGGCCGCGGTGGTCAGCAAGGCGGCGATCGACCCGATCCAGTTCTCCAGGTGCAATGGTCCTCCAGCGAAGAGTGCGCATGATAGCGCCCCGGCGGGAGCGGCCGCAGCCCCGCATTTGCCCGCGAGGGGCGGCAGGAGTCTGATGGGGGCACGGCAAGCAAGCGCGACGGCCGGTCGCCGCTTCGCCCCGGGGGACGACATGCGAACCATGACGTTGGCTTGGGCGGCGATTGCCGCCCTGGGACTCATCGGCTGCTCGAACGAATTCGAGAGCGCCGAGATGAAGGTGCGCTACCACCCGCCGCGAGGGGTGAAGTTCGTCGACGAGGTGCCGGGGCCGCCGCGCGTGGCCCACTTCTCGTCGGGCCTGGAGATCCGCTCCGTCGACACGCCCCCGCCGGCCTACCAGGAGGACAAGCTCGAGGACCTGCTGAAGGTGGTCAGCCCGGAGGCGAGCGGGGCCATCATCAGCGCGCGGCCGGGTTCGCTCGACGCCGGCAAGGTGGTGCGCTGGACGCTCAAGGAGGAGGGGCGGCGGACCATCGTCTACTTCGTGCCGCGGACCACGCGCTACCTGGTGATCAGCATGAGCGCGTCCGAGGGCCGCTACTCGGACGCCGAGAACCAGCTCGAGCTGTCCCTCTCGTCCCTTCGGGTGAAGGACTGATACCGCGCGACTGGGCTTCGCTCGGCTCAGGTCGTCGAGAAGGGCTGCCGCGCCAAGGGCGGCGACCGCTGCGAATTCCACTGCCGCTGGCGGTAGCCCCTCAACTCACGGTGGGGGCTGCGGCCGCCGCGGCCTCGTCGGCCTTGATCTGCCGCTCGAGCCAGACGTTGTAGAGCCACATCGCCAGCGCCGAGAGCAGGCCAATCCCCATCAGCAGCAGCCAGCCCTGCGTCGCGGCGCCGGGGTCGAGCTCCAAGAGGCCGTTGTCGAGCTTCTTGGCGTCGCGGCACATGACGCTGTTGAAGAGCCAGGCGCCCACCGGCCCGCCGATGAGCGAGCCGATGGCCATGGGCAGGTTGGCGTAGCCCAGGAACAGGCCTTCCTGGCCCTTGGGCGCCAGCGCGCCGATCCACTCGTAGGTGCGCGAGGAGGTGAACAGCTCGCCGAAGGCGATGAGCGCGACGGTGAGGATGATGAAGATGGACCCGATCGGCAGCCAGTTGTTGAGCAGCGCCCGCGGCCCGCCGGCGGCGTAGAGGGGCGCCAGGTTGACGGCCATCGACGCGCAGATGATGAGCGTGCCGACCACGATGGAGCGGATGGGCTTCATCTTCCCGAAGAACCGGGTGATGAGGAGCTGGAACAGCACGATGGTGAGCGGGTTGGCCGCCGTGTACAGCTCCATCGCCGGATTGGTCTCGAGGGTGCGCTTCGTGTACAGCGGCAGCACGTTGTAGACCTGGTTGTAGAGGAACCAGAAGCCGCTGGAGACCAGCAGGAACAGCACGAAGCGGCCGTTGGTGAGCACCTGGAAGATGCCCAGGAAGATCTCGCCGACGGACTTCTTGGGCTTCCCCGGCGCGCCCGCGGGCCGGTCGGGATCGCGGAAGAGGATGAGCACCGTGACGAAGGCGACCGCGGAGGCCGCCATGCCCACGGCGAAGATGTAGGAGAGGTTCCAGCCGCTGCGCACGAAGTAGGCGACGACGCGGCCGACCAGCGAGCCGATGTTGATGACCATGTAGAAGATGGCGAAGGCGAGCGTCGCGCGCCCGGCGTGCGTCTTCTGCACGGTGCCGCTGATGCACGGCTTGACGATGGATCCGCCGATGCCGATGAGGAGCATCCCCATCAGGATCGGGAGGATGACCCCGGAGCCGGCGGTGACCTCGTCGTTGATCGTCGTGTCGAGCGTGGCGCCCAGGAACCAGGTCGGCGAGCCCATCAGGAAGTAGCCGCAACCGAGCAGGGCGCAGGCCACCAGCAGCGAGCGTCGGAAGCCGACCTGGTCGGCGATGGTCCCGGAGAGGATCGGCAGGAAGTAGACCAGGAACCAGAGGCCGCCGTTGAGCGAGCTGGGCCACGACTTCCCGAGCCCCAGCTGCCCCAGGTAGATGACGATGAAGCTCGCCACGGAGTAGTACGCCGCCCGCTCGAAAAGCTCGGTGACGTTGGCGTACCAGAAGACCTTGTGGAACGGCGGCGGCACGGCGGGGGCAGGGGACTCTGAGGTCTGGCTCATACCGGTCGGGCTCTCGGAGGACTGGGTTTGCAGCGGCAGGCCTCCGTTCCTGCCGGGTCGGCTGCCGAGCCTAGACGGCGACGTGGACCCTGTACAGGACGATGGGGTCCTTGACGTGGGAACGGGCGAAGCTAACCTGCGCAGCAGTTCTTTGTGAGCTCCGGCTGGGCCGCCGGGGCGCCGTGCCGCCAACCCGTAAGCCAAGGGGAACAGAGCATGCGCCGTATCGCCATCTGCCTCGCAATCGCCGCCGCGCTCCTGGCCACGCCGAGCCTCGCTACCGCCGAGGAGGCCAAGCAGGCCGACGCCTCGTCTTCTTCTTCGTCCACCGCTGCGACCACGGCCCCGGCCACGGATTCGACCGGCTCGTCCTCGGCCGCCGCATCCTCGGGCGACATGGGCGGCGGGATGCACGACCCGGGCGGCTTGTTCGACACCGCCGACCACAGCCGCCAGCACGGGATCAGCGCGTTCGCCCTGCTGCCCTACGACTACGGCTTCGGCCTCGGACTTGCGCTTCGCTACACCCTGCCGATCGTCCCCAACGGCTTCATCTCCAAGCTCAACGACTCGCTGGAGTTGGAGATGGGCGCCGACTTCTCCTACAGCTGGTACAGCTTCGGCTTCTCCAACTACAGCTACCTGACCCTGGTCATCCCGGCCGCCGAGGCGCGCTGGTCCTTCCACTTCACCAAGAGGTGGGAGGCCTACGCCAAGGCCGGCGTCGGCTTTCAGTGGCGCAACTACAACAGCGTCTACGGCCGACGCGGCGCGCTGGACTGGGTCTACATCAACGCCGGCGTGGGCGGCCTGTTGCACATCAACGACACGTTCGCGATCCGCGCCGAGATCGGCTACGGCGGGCTGCGCGTCGGCATGGGCTTCGCCTTCTAGCGGCTGATCCCACCGGTCGGGCGTCCCGTCCTCGAGAACCTCCTTTGGCCCAGCTTCCTCTCAAGACCCTCTATCTCGAGTACCTCGGCGCCCCGTCCCGGTTCCTGGACCGCCACCCGCACCCCTGGGTGGTGCTGGCCTCGCAGACCCGTCCCAAGGAAGACCTGGAGCTGAAGACCTCGGTCTACGACATGGACGCGGACCCGGCGACGGACGACACGCCGGAGGCGTTGGCCGAGACGCCGGCGACCGAGGTGGTCAAGCGGGAGATCAACGCCTTCGGCCTGGGCATCACCGTCGGGCGGACCAAGAACAACGACCTGTGGATCAACGACGAGCGCATCTCGCGCTTCCACGCCTATTTCCGGCTGCAGGACGGCGGTTGGATGCTCTCGGACGCAGGCTCGCGCAACGGCACCTTCATGGACGGCGCGCAACTGGACGCCCGGCGTCCCAAGCCTCTGCCCGAGAGGGCCTTGCTCGACTTCGGCGGCTACCGCGTCCGCTACTTCATGCCGCAGGCCTTCATCGAGTTCCTGCGCCGCGTCGCGCCTCGCCCCCCACCTCGCCTCTCCCGCCCCTGATCGGTTTTGCCTTTCTCGGCATCCAACGTGTCGAGAACGGCGGGGCTGGCTGAGCGAGGAGCAGGAAAATGGACCGGCAGTTGGCGAACCTGAACCTGGGAGCGGCGCTGCTCGTCCTGAGCCTGAGCGCGTGCGGCGGCATCATCGGCAGCGGCACCGAGGCGTCGGAATCTCGCGAGATCACGGCCTTTTCCAAGATCTCGCTGAACGCCGGCATCGAGCTCCAGGTGCAGGCCGGGCAGGTGCCTTCGCTGGTCGTGAGCGGCGACGACAACGTCCTGTCGGTCATCACCACCGCGGTCGACGGCGACGAGCTGAAGATCGGGGTCGAGCCCAACACGACCATCATCAAGCAGAAGCCGCTGGTCGTGCGCGTCACCACCGCTTCCCTGACGGCGCTCGAGCTGGGCGGCGGGGCCAAGGCCAATGTCTCCGGCGTGCTGGAGTCGGACTTCACGATGATGGTCGGCGGCGCCAGCGAGGCCACGGTCATCGGCAAGGCCACCAACTTGACGGCGGAGGCCGCGGGTGGCTCGACGCTCCACCTGGGCGAGTTCATGGTGCAGGACGCCCACCTCATCGCCAGCAGCAGTTCGCAGATCGAAGCCCGGGTGTACGGCACCGCGAAGGCCGACGCGAGCAGCGGATCGACCATCACCATCCGCGGCGGCGCCACCGTCGACAAGACCGAGACCGGCGGTGCCTCGGTGACGGCGAACTAGACGCCAGCGCGCGCCCCGGGTCACCAGAACGGAATCGCAAATGGCCAGCAAGTCCCTAGGGTTGGGGCTTGCTGGCCGGCGCGTTTCCCGCAATCCTCTGGATATGGGCCAAGGTCCTCCCGGGACGATGCGCGCGATGCTGCTGGACGCTCCCCGGCGGCCGCTGCGCCTGGTCGAGCTGCCGATTCCAGAGCCGGCGCCCGGGCAGGTGCTTCTCGAGGTCCTGGCCTGCGCCGTCTGCCGCACCGACCTCCATGTCGCCGACGGCGAGCTTCCCGAGCCCAAGCTGCCGCTGATCCTGGGCCACGAGATCGTCGGCCGCGTGGCGAGACTGGGCGCCGGGGTGGAAGGTCTCGCCATCGGCCAGCGGCTCGGAGTTCCGTGGCTGGGCAGGACCTGCGGGAGCTGCGCCTACTGCCGCTCGGACCGCGAGAACCTCTGCGAGCAGCCTGGCTTCACCGGCTACACCCTGGACGGCGGATACGCCGAGTACGCGGTCGCCGACCGCCGCTTCGCCTTCCCGATCCCCGACGGCTTTCCGGACTTGCAGGCGGCGCCGCTCTTGTGCGCGGGGCTCATCGGCTATCGCTCGTTGAGGATGGCGGGCGACGCGCGCCGGGTGGGGCTCTACGGCTTCGGCGCGGCCGCGCACATCCTCCTTCAAGTCCTGCGCTTCCAGGGCCGGACGGCGTACGCCTTCACGCGGCCGGGAGACGTCGAGGCGCAGGAGCATGCGCGGTCGCTGGGCGCCGAGTGGGCCGGAGGGTCGGACCGAGCGCCGCCCGAGCCGCTGGACGCCGCCATCCTCTTCGCGCCGGTGGGCGCGCTGGTGCCCAAGGCGCTCTCGCAGACCGTGCCCGGAGGCGTGGTCGTCTGCGGCGGGATCCACATGAGCGACATCCCGTCGTTTCCGTACTCGTTGCTCTGGCAGGAGCGGCAGGTGCGCTCGGTCGCCAACCTCACCCGCCGGGACGCCGAGGAGTTCCTGGCCCTGGCTCCCCGCGTCCCGGTCCACTGCGACGTGCAGCCCTATCGGCTCGAGCAAGCCAACGAGGCGCTCGACGCGCTGCGCTCCGGAAAGGTCCGGGGCGCAGCGGTGCTCCAGATGGTCGACGTGCGGTAGTGGCCGGCCTCCGGGCCTGCTGCTCTGCTCGCACCTACCGGCCGGCGAGGCTGCGCAGCACGTCCAGGTAGCTGACCATCCCGACCAGCACTCGCTCCTCGTTCACCACCGGCAGCGCCCCGAAGCGCCGCGACAGGAAGAGGTCGACCGCCTTGGCGAGCGGCTCCTTCTCCTGGATGGTCACGACCTCGCGGGCCATCACGTCGCCCACGCGCATCAGCCGGACCTTCACGTGGGCTTCGGCCTCCTCGCCCAGCGCCCGGCGCGGGTCGCCGATGGAGGTGCGCACGTCGCGGTCGGCGAGCATGCCGATGACGCGCCGGTCGCCGTCCACCACCGGCAGGTGCCGCACCCGGTTGGCGGACATGCGCGCGACCGCGTCGAGGAGCAGGTCGTCGGCGTAGCAGGCCGCCGGGTTCAGGGTCATCACCGAGCCGACGTGGGCGGTCTCGTAGGGCCGCGGCTCGAAGGCGAGCTTGGCGTGCCGGGCCACGATGTCGCTGACGGTGATGATGCCGACGAGCTTGCCCTCCTCGAGGACCGGCAAGCAGCCGATCTTGTCCTGGGCGAGCCGGCCTGCGGCCTCCACCGCGTCGTCGTCGGGGTGGGCGACCTTGACCGGGGCCCTCATGGCCAGGGTCACCGGCTCCTTGCGCGCGTCGCGGGACTCCTCCTGGCTCAGGAAGCGGAAGATGTCGCGCTCCGTCAGGATGCCCATCAGGTGTCCGTCCCGGCGCAAGACCGGCAAGTGGCGGACCTCCGCCCAGGACATCAGCTGGGCCGCCAGCGCGATGTCGTCGTCCTCGCGCACCGAGAAGACACGCTTTCGCATCAGATCGCGGACTCTCATTGCGCCCTCCTGCCCGGCGAGCTTCTGCACGGGCCTCCACCCCAGGTTTCGGGTCGGCGGGACGGAGCGGCAAGGCCTGCTGGGCGGGTGGGGGAAGCGGGCGAGGGCCCGGTCAGCGCCCACTGTCGAGGCCGCACCTTCGAGCGCCTCTGAACAGCGCTTCGCCACGTCCGCGGCGGTGAGCCGCTATTCCTCGGCCGCTCTTTGCTCGGCCGCGAACCGCAGGTCCTCCGCACCGGCCACGCGTCAGGAGGGCGGCGAGGAGGAGCGCGAACCTGGGCAGTCCTGGGGCCCCAACGAAAAACCCCAGGACCTTTCGGCCCTGGGGCTGCTCTCGAAATCGAGAGCGGGAAACGAGGTTCGAACTCGCGACCCGCAGCTTGGGAAGCTGCTGCTCTACCAGCTGAGCTATTCCCGCAAACGACCGGCAGAGTTTAGCGACGAGCCTTCCCAAGTCAAGCGGCCGGGCGCCTGGTCGCTGCAGGATCTGGCACGGAGGGCTGCGCCTACTGTTCGGATTCCACGGTCAGCTGGTAGGCGTCCATGAAGTTGGACTGGAAGTTCTTGGTGTCTTTGACCTCGAGCAGGTACGTCCCGGGCTCGACGGTGAACTTGATGGTCTCGGGCTGCTCGCCCTTGCCCTTCTCGGAACGCTGCACCAGGGAAGGCTTCACGTTCCTGGGATCCCCTTCCAGGCGGTAGAGGGCCAGCGCCACGTCCACCTTGAGGATGCCCGTCACCGTTGCCTTCAGCGGCACCTTCACCGGCGACTTGGTCAGGTCGAGCAGGAACAGGTCCACGTCCTTCTTCGGGTGGATGTGCCCCTTCATGGTCTTTCCCATCTCGATGGGCGTCGCCTGCGTCGGCACGTTGTTGGGCTCGCGCTCGCTGTCGCCCACGTCCGGACGCGCAGTGATGGTCAGCCGGTACGGCTCGTCGGCGTTCTCCTGGTCGCGCACCCACTTGCCGTCCACCTGCCGCGGTGCCGCCTCGACGCGCAGGACGGCGTCCCTGCCCGGGGCGCACTCGAGGTCGACCAGCATCTCGCCCTCGCGCACGCCGCCGTCGTTGGCGCGAAGCAGGACCTCCTCCTTGGGCCCGCCTTCGACCTCGGGCTGGACGAGCGAGAGCATGGAGTCGATGCGGTCCACGCCCGACAGCTCGGCCTTCAGCAGCACGGGGCGCTCGCACTTGACCGCGAAGTAGTCCAGGTCGCCCTTGGGCGCGAAGTAGCCGATCTTCGTGCCCTCGCCCGGGATGGGCGTGGCCTTGGCCGCCTCGTCGTTCGGCTCGAGCTCGGCGTTGGAGCCCGCCTCTTCCGGCGCGACGGTCACGGTGTACGGCAGCTCGGCGTTGTACCCGCGCTTGGCGTCCTTGCCGGTCCCCGTCCACGCCGACTTCACGGTGACGAAGTAGGTGGTCTCGCCGGGCCGCAGGGCCAGATTGCGCACCTGGATGCCCTCGCCCAGCTCGCGGCTGCGCGCGGTGTAGAAGACCGCCTGCGCCTGGTTGGAGACCTCGACCTGCAGCCGCACGTCGGGCACCCCGGTGACCTCGAGCTTGACCACCGCGGTCGGGACCTTCGAGTCGACGGCCCCGGTGTCCGGCGCGTCGACCGGCATCGTCGGGGGCGGGGGAGGCGGCGCAGCGCCGGGCTCGCCCTCGTTGGCCGCCGCCGCCGGCGTGGGGGTGGCCGCCGGAGTCGGAGCCGGCGTCGGAGCCGCCGGCTGAGCAGGCGCGGGAGAAGGCGGCGGGGCGGCGCCGGGCTCCCCTCCACCGCCACTCGGGGTGTTCGTCGGAGCGGCCGGCGCAGGCGGCGGGGGCTGCGGCGCCGCGGGCGAGGCCGGACCGGGGATGGGGACCTCGATCTTGAACCAGTCCTCGTCGGCCTTGTCCGCCAGCAGGGCCTTCATCGGCTTGCCGAGCGGAAGCTGGGTGGCGTCGACCGCGCGGTCGTTGGGCTCGACCTCGGCGTCCTGCGGCTGCTCGGCGATGGCGACCGCGAACGTGTAGGCCCCGCCCGAGCCCTTCTTCGTCGCCGAGACCTTCACGACCCAGGGCGAGGCCAGGTTCACCGCGGCGATCCGCTCGCCCTTGCCCTCGCCCTCGGAGTTGAAGGCGGCCACGTGGTTGCCGTCGCGGTCCAGGAGCTCGAGGACCAGGTCGATGCCGGGGATCCCGCTGACCGCGACGCTGGCCTGCTTGTTCGCGCCCAGGGGCTCGAGCCGGTAGAAGTCCTCGTCGAGCTTCGCCGCGTCGGCTTTCAGCTCCGCCGACACGCGCACCGCCTCGCGCAGCGGCATCGCGGAGGCCAGCGTGTCGTTCGGCTCGGTCTCCTTGAGTTCCTTGGGGCCGGCAGGCACGACCGGGCCCGCCTTCGGCCCCTCGGTGTTTGCGCAGTTGGAGCACGACGCGGCGGCGAGGACGAAGAGGGCGAGGGCGAGCCTGCTCAGCATTTGGAGGTCTCCCAGAGAAGGGCGAATCAAAGCGGCCGCCCGCAGGCGGGTCAAGGCCCGTCAGGTGTAAAGTCTCCAGCCACCATGAACCGAATCCCCCTGTTCCTTTCCCTGGTCGTGGCGGCTCTCACCCCGGCGGCGGCCCGGGCAGGCGGCGGCGTGGCCTACGTCAAGGCCAGCTCCCAGCTGAAGTCGGACACCAAGCCGGCGCTCTTCCAGGCTCTCAACATCCTGGACGGCAAGGAGACGACCGTCTGGTGCGAGGGCGTCGAGGGCGACGGCGTCGGCGAGACGCTCAACGTGGGCTTCAAGGGCGCGGCCGCCATCGACGAGGTGCGCATCACCACCGGCGACGCCCGGGACGCGGCCTCGTTCAAGTTGCACGGCCGGGTCAAGCAGCTGGACCTCAAGACCGACGAGAAGCGCCACTCCTTCTCGGTGGTCGACAGCACCAAGGCGCAGTCCTTCAAGTTCGACCCCGTCGAGGTCGACCGGCTCACGCTGGAGATCGCCGACGCGGTCCCCGGCGAGGGTGACGAGCACGCGACCTGCCTGGCGGACGTGATCTTCCTGTCCAAGGGCAAGGCCATCAACGGCACGTTCCTGGACGGCAAGCTCGGCTACAACAAGGGCCGCGCGGTGCTCATGGGCGTCTGGTACGGCGGTCCGGCGGGCGCGCGGGACAAGTTCCTCGACTTCAACTACGACGGCACCTACTGGTACTCGTTCCGGCCGTTCGACCCCGAGGTGAAGCCGGAGGCCTTCGGCGGCAAGTACACCTACGACGGCGGGAAGCTGTGGATGGAGCTTCCGGGCAAGAAGTCGGTCGAGATGCGCACCGCGCCCCGCGCCGCCCAGGACGAGGCGAACGTGCTCGAGCTCGAAGGCAAGGCCATCGAGAAGTCGCTCGCGGGCAAGTGGAACGACCGGCCTTAGCGGACCGGCGACCTCGGGTCAGGCGCGCTTGGCGGCGCCCTTGGACTGTCGGAAGCGCCGGTAGAAGTCGACGATCGCCGCCGTCGCCTCCTTGGAGCCCTCCGACTCGGTGTCCGTCTCGACGAAGATGCCGCCACACACCTCGCAGGTGTCGTAGTGCATGGAGCGGTGCTCGCCGCCCTCCACCGCCACCAGATCGACCTGGCACTCGGGGCACGTGCCCACCGACTCGTCCACGTTCGGGAAGCCGCCGAGCGACTCGAGCCCGGGCATGTTGTGGCGGAGCAGGAGGCGGTTGACCTCTGCAATGTCGAGCCAGACCCCAGCGCATTCAGGGCAACGCGACAGATTGGTGTCCTCGCCCTCGAGCTGGACCATCTCGACCGCACACCGCGGGCAATCCATGCAGCTGAATTCCTCGTTAAAGTGGGAGGAATCCTCCCTGGAGGTGAAAACAACGCGGACGCCAGGAATGATACCGCGCGCGATCCGCCGGTTTCAACCTGGCCTGCCGGCGAGGGGGGCGTCCGGCGCGGCAACGGGGGCCAAAGGGGGCGCTCAGGCCTTCACGCGTCGGATGTCCGCGCCCAGCTTTCGCAGCTTGCGCTCCAGCCGCTCGTAGCCGCGATCGAGGTGGTAGACGCGCTGGATCTCGGTCGTGCCCCGGGCCCGCAGGCCGGCGAGCACCAGCGAGGCCGACGCCCGGAGGTCCGTGGCCATCACCGGGGCCCCGGAGAGCTGGCGCACGCCCTTCACCACCGCCGTGTGCCCGTCGACCTGGATGTTGGCGCCCATGCGCGAGAGCTCGAGCACGTGCATGAAGCGGTTCTCGAACACGGTCTCGGTGATGACCGAGGAGCCCCGGGCGACGGTCATCAGCACCATCAGCTGGGCCTGCATGTCGGTGGGGAAGCCCGGGTGCGGGTGGGTCTTGATGTCCACCGGCCTGATGACCTTGGGGCCCTTGCAGCGCACCCCGCCGTCCTCGGCGGTGAGCGTCGCTCCGGCTTCGCGCAGCTTGGCCATCACCGCGTCCAGGTGCTCGGGCACCAGGCGCTTGACCAGCACGTCGCCCGCGGTGATCGCCGCGGCGACCAGCAGCGTGCCGGCCTCGATGCGGTCGGGGAGGATGGCGTGCTCGACCGGCACGAGCTCGTCCACGCCCTCGATGGTGATGACGTCGGTGCCGGCGCCGCTGATGCGCGCGCCCATCTTGTTGAGCACCTTGGCCAGCTCCTCGACCTCCGGCTCGCGGGCGGCGTTCTCGAGCACCGTGCGGCCCTTGGCCAGGCAGGCGGCCATCATGATGTTCTCGGTCCCGGTGACGGTGACCATGTCGAAGGGGATGGTGGCGCCGTGCAGGCGCTTGGCCCGCGCCTCGACGTAGCCGTGCTCGAGCGCGATGGTCGCCCCCAGCCGCTCCAGGCCCTTGAGGTGCTGGTCGATGGGCCGGGCGCCGATGGCGCAGCCGCCCGGCAGGGAGACGCGGGCGCGGCCGTAGCGGGCGACGAGCGGGCCCAGGACGAGGACGCTGGCGCGCATGGTCTTGACCAGCTCGTAGGGAGCCTCGGGGGTCACGTCGCCGACGTCGATGGCCACCGCGTCGCCCTGCGCTCCGGTCCCGCGCTCGGTCTTGGCGCCCATGCAGCCCAGCAGCTTGCCCATGGTCGACACGTCGGCCAGCCGCGGCACGTTGCGGAAGAGGTGGCTGCCGTGGGCCAGCAGCGAGGAGGCGAGGATGGGCAGCGCCGCGTTCTTGGCCCCGCTGACGACGACCTCGCCCTCCAGGCGGTTGCCCCCGACGACGACGATCTTGTCCATGTGCTGCTCCCTGAAGGTGCTTTCGGTTCGGTTCGGGTGTTGGGCGGCGCACTCTACCGCGTCTCGCCTCGTCGAAAAGCAACCGGTGCGCCAGTCGCAAGCGCCCTGGATTGCTAGTGTTTCCGATGGCCGAGGTGCGGCCGGGCTGCCGCGGGCGCGGCCTAGGCGCGACGGGCGAGGGCGATCCGCTCGAGTCCGGAAAGGTCCTTGCGGATGGCCGGCTCGGCGAGGTTCGCTCCCGTGAACAGGCCCATCAGCGCGCCGCCCTGGCCCTCGCCGATCTCCAGGACGACCCACGAGCCAGGCTCCAGCGCGGCGGGCGAGCCGGCGACGATGCGGCGGAGCAGGTCGAGCCCGTCCTGGCCGCCGTCCAACGCCATCCTCGGCTCGCAGCGGACCTCGGGCCGCAGGCCGGCGATGACGCCGCTCTCGACGTACGGAGGATTGGAGACGAGCAGGCGGAAGGCGCGGCCGGCGACCGGGGCGTAGAGGTCGCCGTGGAGGAGCTCGACCCGGTCGGCGACGCCCAGCGCCGCGGCGTTCTCTCGCGCGACCTCCAGCGCGTCCGCCGAGGCATCCACCGCCACCACGCGCAGCCCGGGTCGCTCGGCGGCGAGGGTCAGGCCGATGCAGCCCGAGCCGGTGCACAGATCCAGCACGGTGCCGGTCGCATCCTCGGGCAGCTTCTCGAGGGCGACCTCGGTGACGAGCTCGGTCTCGGGGCGCGGGGTCAGGACGCGCTTGTCGATCTTGAAGCGGCGGCCGAAGAACTCCTTGGCGCCCAGGATGTAGAAGGTCGGCTCGCCGGCGGCGCGGCGCTCCACCAGGGCCCGGTAGCTCGCCAGCTCCTCCTTCTCGAGCGGGCGGTCGAGGTCCATGTAGAGCCGGACGCGGTCGCAGGTGAGCGCGTGGGCGAGGAGCAGCTCGGCGGTCAGCCGCGGAGCGTCCAGGCCCTTCTTCTTGAAGTAGTCGCTGGTCCAGGCAAGGACGCGCTGGATGGTCCACGTCTCGGCCACGCTGTCGCTCTCGCTCCCTGCCCCCGGGGTGGTGAAAGAGCGCGGAATACTAGCCGAAAAGCGATGGGAGGCCAGCTTGGGATCCCCGCCTTCTGGGACTGGACCCTCGGCGCACCGGTCGCCAGATTCCGACTGTGACGTTCGACGGCTCCCACGGCCTGGAGGGGTTCGAGCGTTGGGCCGCGCTCGCGGCGTGGATCGCCTCGCTGGGGCTGGCGGTCGTGCTCCAGCGCTGGCAGGTGGGGCTGCGCAGGCTCGAGCGCTCCCGCTGGTGGGCCTCGAACGGGCGCGACGTGCTCAACCTGGCGGCGCTGGCGCTGCTGATGGAGTCGCTGCGGGCGATGGGCTTCCCCCGCCCGGAGGCGCTGCTGGTGGGGGCGAGCGCGCTCTTGCCGCTGATCCTGCTCTCGTCGCTGGCGGCCGGGCGCAAGAGGCTTGTCGCGCTGCTCGGCCTGGTTGCGGCGGTGGTCGGAGCGCCGATCGCGGTGGCGCCAGGGAGGGTGCAGGCGCTGGCCTCGGCGATCACCAGTCCGTAGTCACGGTGAGTTTGGCGGCGCCGGCGCTGTATCCCTCATGGGACGGCGAGATAGAGGTCGACGAGTCCGGAACTGCGTTTGACCTTCAGGGCGATGGGCTGGCCGGGCAGGCCGGCACGCAGCGCCCGCTGGAGCGACTGCGGGGAGGCCTGCTCGTCGTTGACCGCGAGGACGAGGTCGCCGATCTGGAGCCCGCTGGCCGTTGCCGCTTCGGTGACCGTGGTGACGTAGAGCCCGGCCGGGAGCCTGCCAAGCTTGCCGACCAGGGGCTCGGCGGCCTTGGGGTGGAAGAAGCGCAGGCGGGCCTCGAGGGCCACGTCCTGCTCGAGCGCGTCGAGCTTGCCCAGAGCCTCCGAGAGCGCCGGCTTGCCCTCGAAGGAGAAGTCGAGCGCCGCCTTCGGGTTCCAGAGGAACTCGAAGCCCGAGGCGCGGTCGACCTTCTTGCCGGGAGCGCGCTCGGCGATGGCGTCGAGGACGCGGGTCATCATCTTCTGCAGCAGCGCGGTCGCCTCGGGCAGGGGGTCGATCGCGTCGCGCGGGGTCAGCGGGTCGACGTCCACCTGGCCGGTGGTATCGGCGATGACCTCGCGGGAGGCGGAGTGGAAGACCTCGAGACGGGCGACGAGGGTGGCCTCCTCGACGCGGGCCGAGCCTCTGGGGCGCCCCTGCTCGTCGTAGAGCTGCTTGACGGCACTCTGGGCCCGCCGCTCGAGCGTGGGCTTGAAGACCAGGGCGGCGACGGCTGAGAGCCCGCGGTCGGCCAGCTGGAGGGCGATGTCCGAGCCGACGAACGGGTTGTCGGAGCTGTTGCGTACCAGCTTGAACTCCCCCGGGCCGAAGACGGCGTAGCGCTTGGTGGCGACGGCCTGGAGGGCCAGGGCCTGGGACACCTCATAGGAGCGGTAGGCGGGCTCGTCGTATCGGAAGTTGCACGGGTAGACGGCCACGGCCTGCGCGTCGAGCGCCGGCCCTGGGCGGACGCGGACCGGCACGGAGCCGCAGGCGGTCAGCGCGGCGCAGCTGGCGGAGGCGAGGAGGAAGGCGATCATTCGCATGGGGAAGGGAAGTAACAGACGGGCCGGGGAGCATTCAACTCGGCCCGCAAAAGCGAAGGCCCCCGCTCGTGAGAGCGAGGGCCTTCGAACTCGGGCCGCGGGACCTACGACTCAGGGCCTGCGGCCACCAGCCTGAACTACATCCCCATCCCGCCCATGCCGCCCATGCCGCCGGGCATGCCGCCGCCGCCGTGCATCTCCTTCTCCTCCTTGGGGCGCTCGGCAACCATCGCCTCGGTGGTGAGCATCAGCGCCGCGACGGAGGCGGCGTTGACCAGCGCGGTGCGGCTGACCTTGGTGGGGTCGATGATGCCGGCCTTGACCATGTCCTCGTAGTCGCCGGTGGCCGCGTTGAAGCCGAAGTTCAGGTCCTTCGACTCCTTGATGCGGTTGACGACGATGCTGCCCTCGGCGCCGCCGTTCTCGGCGATCTGGCGCAGGGGCTCCTCGAGCGAGCGGCGCACGATGTCGACGCCGAACTTCTCGCCCTCGGTCACGTCCAGCTTCTCGAGGCTCTTCAGGCAGCGCAGGTAGGCGACGCCGCCGCCGGGGACGATGCCTTCCTCGACCGCGGCGCGGGTGGCGTGCAGGGCGTCCTCGACGCGGGCCTTCTTCTCCTTCATCTCGGTCTCGGTCGCGGCCCCGACGTTGATGACGGCCACGCCGCCGACCAGCTTGGCCAGCCGTTCCTGCAGCTTCTCGCGGTCGTAGTCGCTGGTGGTCTCGTCGATCTGGGTGCGGATCTGCTTCACGCGCGCCTGGATCTCGTCCTTCTTGCCGGCGCCGTCGACGATCGTCGTGTTGTCCTTGTCGATGGTGATGCGCTTGGCGCGGCCCATGTCCTTGAGGGTCACGGACTCGAGCTTGATGCCCATCTCCTCGGCGATCAGCTTGCCCTGGGTCAGGGTGGCGATGTCCTCGAGCATGGCCTTGCGGCGGTCGCCGAAGCCCGGGGCCTTGACGGCGCAGACGTGCAGCGTGCCGCGCAGCTTGTTGACGACCAGGGTCGCCAGCGCCTCGCCCTCGACCTCTTCGGCGATGATCAGCAGCGGCTTGCCGGAGCGGGCCACCTGCTCGAGCACCGGCAGGAGGTCCTTCATGTTCGAGATCTTCTTCTCGTTGATGAGGATGTAGGCGTCCTCGAGCACGGCCTCCATGCGCTCGGGGTCGGTCACCATGTAGGGCGACAGGTAGCCGCGGTCGAACTGCATGCCCTCGACCACGTCCAGCGTCGTCTCCAGGCCCTTGGCCTCCTCGACGGTGATGACGCCTTCCTTGCCGACCTTCTCCATCGCCTGCGCGATGATGCCGCCGATGGTGGTGTCGCCGTTGGCGCTGATGGTGCCGACCTGGGCGATCTCCTTCGGGTCCTTGGTGGTCTTGGACATCTTCTTCAGGTCTTCCGTGACCTTGGAGACGGCCTTCTCGATGCCCCGCTTGATCTCCATCGGGTTGTGGCCGGCCGCGACGAGCTTGCTGCCCTCGCGGTAGATGGCCTGCGCCAGCACGGTGGCGGTGGTGGTGCCGTCGCCGGCGACGTCGCTGGTCTTGGAGGCGACCTCCTTGACCATCTGCGCGCCCATGTTCTCGAACTTGTTCTCGAGCTCGATCTCCTTGGCGACGGTGACGCCGTCCTTGGTGATCGTCGGGGAGCCGAACGACTTCTCGATGACGACGTTGCGGCCCTTCGGCCCGAGGGTGACCTTGACCGCGTCGGCCAGGGTGTTGACGCCGCGCAGGATGGCTTCGCGGGCCTTCACGTTAAAGAGGATGTCCTTTGCCATGTTCTAAGTCCTTTTCTTGCGAAGAGAGGGAGACCTGAGCGGGGAATTACTTCTCGATCACGCCGAGGATCTCCTCCTCCTTGAGCATGATGTACTCCTCGCCATCGAGCTTGATCTCGTTGCCGGAGTACTTGCCGATGAGCACGCGGTCGCCGACCTTGACGTCCAGCGGGCGGACCTTGCCGTCCTCGAGCACCTTGCCGTTGCCGACGGCGATGACCAGACCCTCCAGCGGCTTCTCCTTGGCGCTGTCGGGGATGATGATGCCGCCCTTGGTCTTCTCCTCTTCCTGGGTGCGCTTGACGATGAGGCGGTCCTGCAGGGGGCGAACCTTCATGGAGTTCTCCTTCTTGGATACAGGCCCCGGTGCTCGGGGTGGGTTGAGAGACCGTTGGCACTCTCGCCATGAGAGTGCCAAAGCGTGAGCAAGAATAACCATCGCGATCACACCGTCAAGCGCTGATGTCCTGAACGCCTGTCTGGCACATGGCCGACGTTAGGGTCTTTTTCCGCGCCGCCAGCCTCCGGCCTGACATCCAGATCAGGGCGACCGAACGGGCGTCGCAACGTTTGCGTAGCTCATCATCCCGTCATTACTGGGGAAAGTTGCCCAGGTCGGCAGCCGTTTGCTACCCTGGTGGCAGAGGGAGAACGAGGGCTCGGAGCGGGGCAGGCATGGCCGGGCGGTGGGGGGGAGAGGCGAGGTGGAGCATGAGCGACAAGCCCCTGGTGACCACAGAAAGTCTGCCGGCGTACTTCCGCGAGCTCTTGGAAGAGGCCATGAAGCGGCAGAGCGCGCCCCTCAACCAGGTGACCGAGTTCTACCTGGTCGATCTCCTGGCGCGGTTCTCGGACGCGAGCGCCCTCTACGTGCAGCGCGAGGACGGCACGCTCGAGGAGGAGCCGCTGGCCTTCCAGCTCCAGCGCGCGCTCGAAGGCACCCGCGAAGAGCGCATCACGGCGCTGCGCAGGCTGGGCGATCGCTCGCTCTACGTCGCGGGCTTCTTCGGCGATTCGCTCAGCAACCGCCCGGTCGACGTCGACTACTACATCTCGATGGGCGGGGCCGCGTACGGGGCGCTGGCGAACATGACGCGCTGCCGTCCGGCGACCGGCGCGTTCGTCGACCTCTACGAGGAGCTGTGCCGCAAGTTTTCCACCGCAGTCGACCTCTTCTCCGAGGTCAGCGAGCGGGTGGCGGTGACGACGAACAAGGGCGTGGTGCGCCTCTACGAGCGCTGGGTCAAGACCGGCTCCGATCGCCTGATGCACCTCTTGCTCGAGCAGGGCGTCCTCCCCGCGTTCCACAAGCCCGGCACGGTGCAGTGATGGCCCCCCTGGCCGCCCGCGTCCCGGCCTCGGTGAGCGCCGGGATGCTGCGCGAGATCCAGCGGGCCCTGGAGGCCATCTACGGAGTGACCGCGCCGCTCGACGTCGAGCGGATCCTCGTCGAGCCCGCGGCGATGCTCGGAGACCGGACGAGGTTCGGCGAGGAGCTCCTGGTGCGCAGCGTCGACGACACGCTCGAAGTGGGGCTGTGCCTGGGACCAGACGTGCTGGACCGGCTGCCGGAGCTCTCCACGGACGCGCCGGCGACATTCCTGGGCGAGCTCCTGCCCGCCTTTGCCGCGGCCGCGGAGGGCGTCTCGCACTTCGTCTACCTGACGGTGCACGCGCTGGGCGATCGTCGGGTGTCGCTGGTGGAGCTCGAGGCGCAGGCCGAGGTGGACAAGTTCGCGACCGGAATCCTGCACCTGTGGAAGCAGGGGGCGCGGGCGCGGTCGGCGCAGCTGCGCGAGCGGCTCTTCCACGACGTCCGCTACCGGGGAGCGCTGACGGCCGAGGAGCGCGAGCGCTACGGCTTCGCCAACGACCTCGCGCGCGGCTACACCCGTTTCCTGGAGTCTCGCTTCGTGCTCGCAGGCTGCCTCGAGGGTCTGCTCGCCGAGCTGCGGCGGACCTGGCGGTTGTCGCGAGGCGACAAGTTCTCGCGGCTGGCCTGCCAGGGTTGACGGCGGCGTCCCTGCGCGGGAACGATGGGCCCATGTCCCTGCCGGATCGCGAGAAGGCCGCCGAGCTGGGCCGCGGCTTGCGTCGCGTCCGCGACTCCATCCAGAAGCAGGACCCGACGGGCCGCACGAACCGCATCTGGTTCCAGGGCGCCGAGCCCT
Organism: Myxococcales bacterium; assembly: GCA_036504155.1. Taxonomy (GTDB): domain Bacteria; phylum Myxococcota; class Myxococcia; order Myxococcales; family UBA5297; genus JACRCT01. Next base: position 35,048 of record DASXVQ010000136.1, on the reverse strand, counting down.
ACCTCGACGCCATCTTCGAGGTCTCGGGCGAGACGCTGCTGTGGTTCCAGGTGACCCTGCGTGGGCGCTCGCTGACCTGGGACGCCCAGCGAGGCTGCGTCGTGACCGGCCACACCGGGGAGCTGGCCGTCGAGGAGGCGCGCGCGCCTGCGAGCAAGACCATCGAAGCGGACGAATCGGGTGATCGCGCCGTCGCCCAGACGATCCACTGGATGCTGTCGGCGCGCGCCGGCGAGCACCCGTTCGATGGCGCGACCGCGGTGGTGGCGACCTGGCTGGGCGAACGCTAGCGAGAGGCAACGGAGGACGGCATGGCGAAGGAAGGCAGCGGCCTACTCGGGTGGATCATCGCGCTCTTCGTGGTGATCCCCATCCTCATCGGCGCGGGCTCGACCTTCCTCTTCTGCCGGTCGGTGGGGAAGGCGGTCGATTCGGGCAAGAAGGTGGTCCTGCCTCGCGCGGCTCCCGACGATTGCCCCAAGGGCAGCGCCTGCGCCGCGAGCGTCTCGGTCCTCGAAGCCGCCGGGCGCGCCGATTCGGCGGCACTGCGCTCGTCGCTCGCCGAGCCGGCCTGGCTCGACAAGCTGCCGCCGGCGGCGACGACCACGCCCCAGGAGAAAGGCCAGTGGTACCTGCGCAACCTGTTGGGCAAGCCGGCCGTTTCGCTGGAGGAGCTGCGCGCGGCCCCGCTCGAGTGGCGAATCGCGAAGGCGCGGACGGCTCTGGACGGCCAGTCGGCGACGGTGACCATCCAGTTCCGCAACCTGCCGGGCCAGGCGGAGATCGGCGAGGCAACCCTGGAGCTCAAGCGCGTCGGGGACGACTGGAAGATCGCAAAATAGAAGCAAAGCAAAGGGACCCGGGATCGCTCCCGAGTCCCCCGAGTGCTTGGAACCTCGAGCCTGCTCCTACGACTCGCTCAGGATGTTGCGCGGACCGGTCGTCGACACGGGGCGGAGGAACGTCGCGCGCACCTTCGGCTTGTCGAACTTGCCGGCCAGGGCGTCGCGGACGCTGCGGTCGAAGCGGATCTTGCCGGTAGCGACCTCTCGCAGCGAGAGGACGGGAGCCTTGTTCTTGGCGTTCTCCACGACGGGGCGGGCGCCGGCCATCAGCTGGCGGGTCCGCAGGGTCGAAAGGAGGACCAGCGCGAACCGGTTCTCGACCAGGGGAAGGCAGTCCTCAACGGTCACGCGTGCCATCGAACACCTCGTTGTTCGCGAAAAAAGAGCGGCGAACTTTAAAAAAAACGGGCCTCCGCGGCAACTTGTTTCCTCTCACTTCGGAGCGCCAGCGTCCGCCTTCACTTCCTCGAGGTCCGCCCGGGCGCTCGGCAGCTCGCCCATCCGGGATTTCTCCACCTGGAACACCCGGGTTTCCGCGGTATTGCGGGCGTAGACCTTGTCGGCCTCTTCCTTGCCGAAGGCCACCGTCCCCAATTCCTTGCCCTCGCCGTCGAACAGGGTCACCGCCTTGGCGGGCTTGTCGAGCCCGTACTTGGCGAGGTCCGCGGCGTTGTCCTCGGCGATGCCGGTGGCCTTCATCGACGACAGACCCCAGAGCACGCTGTTCATCTTCCACTTCTTCGCCACGCCCGGCGTCGGCGCGGTGATGGTCCAGTCCTCGCTCTTGCCGGCGTCGCCCTCGGGCTTCTTGCGCTCGAGCGTGAAGGGGCCCTCGGCCAGCGCGAAGGTGACCTTGGCCACCTTGTCCTTGTCGAAGGTGATGAGGCTCTTGTCGCGCAGGTCGCCCGGCTTGACGTTGAGGTCCGCGACGATGGCGTCCGGGACCTCGGCGATGAAGGTGGCCTCCTTGCGGCGGGCGTAGGTGGTCGTCTTGCTGTCCTGGGTGATCTGCTGCCAGGTGAGCGTCATCCGCGCGCCGGAGGTCAGGGTGAGCACCGCCTCCGCCCTGGGCTTGTCCAGCTGGTAGCGGGCGACGTCGTCGGCGCTGGCGGTGTCGGTGACGAACTTGATGGCGCGCAGGTTGCGGATGGCGCTGACCAGCTTGTTCACCGCCTGGTCGTCGCCCCGGTCGGCGATGGGCGCGAGCAGCTTCCACTTGCCGTCCTGCTTGGTCAGCTGGATGTGGAGGCTGTCGGGGGTCGTCAGCTCCAGGGCGGCGATCTCCGACTCCTCCACCGGGGCCACCCGCTTGTCGCGCAGGTCGAAGGTCGTCCGCTCGACCGCGTTCTTGAAGCTGCCCTCGGCGGAGACGACGTCATGGGAGTCGCCCAGCGCCACGTAGATGGAGCTGTCGAACGAGTTCTCCTCGCCGCAGCGCAGGACGAACTCCTTGCCGTCCTCGGTCTTGGCCACGACCTTGATGGCCGGCTTGTCCAACCCGTACTTCTTCAGGTCGGCGGCCTTCTCCTCGACCACCGACTTGGACTTCATCTGCCCCAGCCGGTCGACCAGCGCCTCGATGGTGCCCTTGTCGGCCAGGGTGTTGACCGGGGAGATGAGGTTCCACTGCTCCGGGGTCTTGGAGTGCGCGAGCACCGTGGTCTCGCCCTTGGCGGTCACGGTGACCTGGGCGAGCTTGGTCTTGTCGAGGTCGGCGAAGAGCTTCTCGTCCTTCTCCTTCTTCGCCTTCTCCGCCTCCTGCTTCAGGTGGACGCCGTAGTAGGCGTACAGCCCCGCGCCCCCGGCCACGGCCGCGAGCGCGAGCAGCGACAGGAGCGAACGCATCTTCTGGGTCATCGCCATGGGGATCCTCTGATGCGCGCCTCCCGCCGGGGCCGGCCCGAAAGCCGGCCCCGGGGCGAGGACGAACGGTTGCGGGTGCCTACTTGCTGCGGCGCACGAGCCAGACGGCCAGGCCCATCGCCAGCAGCGTCACGGGCAGGACGTCGATGGCGAGGATGAAGATGGTCGCCTGCTGGCTGGGGGTCAGGTACAGGCGCGAGGCGTCGCGCAGGCGCGGGCGGATGGTGATGCGCTCGGTCTGCTCGGCCAGCCAGTTCACGCAGTTGAGGAACAGGTCCTCGTTGCCGAACGCAGTGCGGAACTTGTTGGTGGCGAAGTCGCGGTCGCCGCTGACGATGAGCCGGGCCTGGTCGCTGCGCTTGGTGATTCCGCCCTCGGGGTTCTTGGTGTCCTTGGTGACCTGCACCACCAGCGGGAAGGGGCCGCCCTTCTCGTTCTCGTCGCGCTGCACCTTGCCGGCCGGGTTGGTCTCGCCCCAGGCCGACTGCATCGAGAGCGCCACGGGCTTGGCGATGACCGTCGAGCCGGCATCCTGCAGGATGGTCAGCGGCCGGGCCGTGGGGTAGACGGTGTTGAGCTTGAAGTCGCGGACGATCTCGGACTCGGTGTTGTAGTTCTGCGCCACCGGGATCACCTCGCTGGCGCCGAACAAGCGGCTGATGGGGTCGACCACCATCGCCTGGTCGGCCTCGACGGCGTAGGCCTTGAGCAGCGAGTCCAGGCCGTTCTCGGTCGGCGGCGGCTCGACCATCACGAACGCCTTGCCGCCGGCGTCGAGGAACCGCTTGACCGTGTCCACCTCGCCGGGCTGGAAAGGCTTGGCCGGGCCGGCGATGACGACGGCCTGCGCGTCGGCGGGGATGTCGGTGACGCTCGCCAGGTTGAGCTTCTCGACCTTGAGCCCCTCGTTGTCCATGCGCTTCTTGACCTCGCTCATCCCGGTCTCGCCGGCATCGTCGGGGTCGGACTCGCCGTGGCCGGCGGTGAAGTAGACCTTCTTGGTCGCCGAGTGCGTGACCTTGACGATGGCGTTGGTCAGCGCCTCCTCGCCGATCTCCTGGAAGCGGCTCTCGGTGGCGCCCAGCTTGACCACCACGCGCGGCCCGTCGGCGCGCACGTTGAAGGTCTTGGCCTTGACGGGGTCCTTGATGGCGTCGGCGAACTCGTACTTGAAGTGCGCGCTCTTGCCCTCGTACTTCTTGAACATGTCGCTGAGGGCGCCGTACTGCGGCTCGGCCGGCGAGTAGAAGGCCGTCACCGTGACGTCGGAGGTGAGGCCCTCGAGGGTCTTCACCGTGTCCGGCGAGAGCGTGTGGATCTGGTTCTTGGTCAGGTCCCAGCTCTTGGGGTTCTTGGCGACGACGTAGTTGCCGAAGACGAGCAGGGCGATGACGGCCACGGTGGAGACCGCGGTCATCCCCACGAAGAAGGTTCCGCGGCTGGCGGCGGTCTTGCCCAGCTCGCCGAAGTTGGTGACGGCGTAGAAGGTGAAGAACAGGGCGGCCAGGATCACCTTCACCAGCGCCACGACGGGCGCGCCGATGGCGTAGGTGAGCGGAGAGCTGAGCAGAAGCACCAGCCCGAGCAGCCCGACGATACGTCCCAGGTACATGTACTTGCGAGGCATGGAGGTCTCCGGAGCTTGCGGTTGGTTCTGGCTTACGCCCAGCGCTGCGCCTCGATGGCGCGGTGGGTGAGGAACACCGCCAGCACGATCCACGACAGGTAGTAGAAGACGTCCTTGAGCTCGAACACCCCGCGAACGAAGTTCACCAGGTGCTGCGAGGCAGACAGGTAGGCGACCGCATCACGCAGCGAGCCGTCCAGGCCGCCGGCCATCCAGGTGGCCAGCCACAGGAGCAGCAGCATGAGGATGGAGATGATGGCCGCGACGATCTGCGAGTCGGTCAGCGAGCTGATGAACATGCCCACCGCCAGCGCGGTCGCCGACCACAGGAACAGCCCGAAGTAGGCGGCGAAGGTGGTCGACCACTCGATGCCCCCGGTGCCGCCGGTGCCCGAGGAGGCGGCGAAGAAGTCCAGGATGACCGGCAGCACCATCAGCAGCGCCACGGTGATGAACATGATCACCAGGCCGCCCAGGTACTTGCCCAGGACGATCTCCCAGGGCCGCACCGGCGCGGTCATCAGCAGCTCGAAGGTCTTCTGGCGCTTCTCCTCGGCGATGAGCCGCATCGAGACCAGCGGGGTCACGAAGGCGAAGAAGATGCCCATGTTGAAGACCACCGGCGCGACCACGTAGTCGGTCAGGTTCAGCCGGTTGGGGTCGGAGTACTGCGGCATCTGCATCGCCACCATCGACGCCTCGAGGAACTGCTTCACGGCGGCGATGAAGAAGTAGCTCGCGATCACGGTCATGACCGCGAACACGACGTAGGCGATGGGGGTGGTGAAGTAGACGTTCAGCTCTTTCTTGGCGATGGCCAGAGCATTTCGCATGGTGTCGTCTCCCTGGTCAGCTGGCGGCCGCGGCGGGCGGCTGGTTCTGGGGCGGCGTCGGCTCGGCAGGGGCGGGCGCCGGGGCCGGCGCCGCCTTCTTGCGCAGCGCGCCGGTGGGGTCGATGAGCTTGAGGTAGATCTGCTCGAGGCTGAGGTCCTTGCCCTCGGCGTGCTTGGTGCGCAGGCCCTCGAGGGTGTCGAACTCGACGAGCTTCCCGCCGTTGATGACGAGCACCTTGCGGCAGGTCTCGGTGACCTCCTGCAGGATGTGCGTCGACAGGATGATCGTGTGCTTGCCGGTCCTGGCCAGGCCCTGGATCAGCTCGCGGACCTCGATGATCTGCATCGGGTCGAGCCCGACGGTCGGCTCGTCGAGGATGAGCACCGGCGGGCTGTTCAGGATGGCCTGGGCCAGCCCGACGCGCTGCCGGTAGCCCTTGGACAGGTTGGCGATGACCCGGCCCAGCTCGGCGGTGATCTTCACGAGGTTGGCGACGCGCTCGACCTCGCCCTTGATGGCCTTGCGGGGCACGCCCTTGATCTCGGCGCAGAACTTCAAATACGCGCCCACGGTCATGTCGGTGTAGACGGGCGGCTGCTCGGGCAGGTAGCCGATGCGGCGCTTGACCTCGAGCGGCTGCTCGAAGACGTCGAAGCCGGCGACCTTCGCCGAGCCCGAGGTCGACGGCAGGAAGCCGGTGAGCAGGCGCATCGTGGTGGTCTTGCCGGCGCCGTTGGGCCCGAGGAACCCGAGGATCGAGCCTTCTTCGACGGTGAACGTCAGATCGTCGATGGCGGCTCGATCGCGATACCGCTTGGTGAGGTTCTTGACCTCGATCATGCTGCCTCCGTGGTGCGCGCTTCTTTGGAAGATGTCGGGACGAGCCTCGAAAAGCCGCCTAGAAACAGCGAGGCGGCCCGCCTATTCCCCTCGATGTTCTTTTGAATTCCCGTGAAAGAACGGGTGCTTACGCTGGCGGGCTCGAGAGCGCGCGAAAGTATAAGGGCGCCCGCCCCTCTGTCAAGAGTTCAAGTTATTGAATTACCTGACTAATGCGGCTTCCGGGCCGCCAGCTGCAGCGTGACTGGCTGGGCCCCGGGCCGGCGGAGCTCGATCTTGGCGGGGGCTTCCTTCAGATCGAGGTTGATCGGGGTCTTGCCGACCGACAGCCCGTTGATGGCGGCGATGGCCCAGGGCTGGCAATCGAGGGTCGCCCTGAACGTCTCGGGCGTGGCGGCGTAGGACAGCGAGACCACCATCCCCTCGGCCTCGCCCAGCTTCAGCGCGCCGGAGCCGGACACCACCTTGACCGCGGCACCGAACGGGCTCTCCGCGATGAGCTGGTAGGCGTTGTCGGGCGGGGGCGGTGGCGGCGGCGGGACGATCTCGGGAGTGGTGGAGGCGACGGGCTTGGCGGCTTCCTTCTTCGCCTTGTCCTTCTCCTCGATCTTCGCCTTCACCTCGGCCGCGATGGAGCGGTCGGCCGGACGCAGCACCGCGGGGGTCGGGGTGGGGGGCGCCAGCGGGGCGAGCATGTCCTTCGGGTTGATGTTGAAGACCGGGTCGGGCTTGGCCTCGGGCGCGGGCGAGGTGGGCTCATCCGGCTTGGGAGTCGGGGCCGAGGGGTCTGGGGCAGGGGTCGGCCCCGGCGTCGGGTCGGGCGCCACCGGCGTCTGCGGGGTGGTCGCCGGGGGCGCGACGGTGGTGCGGACCACCACGGGCGCGGGGCCGCTGCGAACGATGTACAGGCCAATCCCCACGCCGATCACCACCGCCACTGCTGCCAAGGCGAGCAGGCTGAAGTTGCGGGCCGGGTGTTGGGCCCCCGGCATGGTCGTCTCGGCGGTGGTCGCCGGGAGGAACGAGGCAGCCACGGCGCGGGCGCGGACCAGGGCGTCCGGAGTGGAGGGCAGCGTGGTCTGCGCCTCCGCGGCCAGCTCCGCCGCGCTCGGGATTTCGATGGCCGGCTTGGTCGCGGGCAACGGCTGCGCCGCGGGCGCCTCCGTCGGCGCCGGGGAGGCTGGCGCTGCGGCGGCCCGAGTCTTGGGCGGGATGGAGACCAGGAACCAGCTGCTCTCGTCGAACTGGCCCGGCGGCGCCGTCGTCGGGGTCGCGCCCGTGGGCGGAGCCTTGCCCGGCGGGATGGAGACCTTGTACCAGCTGCTGTCGTCGCCCGGCGCACCCTCGGGGGCGGGGACCTGGACGGCGCCCGCGGGCAGCTCATTCTCGGCCGGGGCCGCGGCGGCCGGCGTGGCCGAGGCGGCCGGAGGCTGCGCTCCGGGAGCGGGCGCGGTCTCGGTCGCCGATCCTTCGCCCGTCTTCTCCCCCTGCAGCTCCTGGAGCTCGGGCAGATCGATGGGCATCGGGGCCGGCGGCAGGTCCAGGGCGGTGCGCAGCCCCGGCATCGGCGTGGAGATCTCGCGAAGGGCCACCACGTCGCCGGAGTCGGCCTCGACCGGCGTGGGGGCCGGCGGAACGGTCTCGGGCCGGGTCTTGTCGGCCTCGGCCGTCGGCTCCGTCTCGGTCGTCTGTGTCGTCGCGCCCGGCTCTCCCACGGGCTCGGAGCGGACGATCTTCGGGACCGCGAGGTTCGGCTGCGTCTCCTCGCGCTCGCTGCTCAGCTTCAGGTAGGGCTGCGTGACCCGGTGGTAGATCGAAGGCGTGTTGGCGTGGTTGGGCGAGCTGTCGGTGCCCAGCCCGGCGTCCTTGACCACCGGCCGCGGCGGCGTCGCCAGGCCGGGAGGCGGGCGCGCCGCGGGCTCGGTCCGCGCGGTGGCCGGTCCGCCGTGCGCCACGCGCAGCAGCTCGGCAATCTCCAGGCCGAACAGGTCGGAGACGACGGCGGAGAGGCGCTTGGGAGGCTTGGGGAAGTGGGCGCGCAGCTCGGCCAGGGCCTCGGCCAGCTCGATGCCGTCGGCAAAGCGCTCGCTCGGCAGCTTGGCGAGCAGGCGCTTGAGGACGGGGTCGCACGGGGCCAGGCCCGGGTCGCGCGCGGAGGGCAGCGTCGGCTCCTCGCGCTGGATGGCGACCACCATCTCCTTGGGGTCGTTGCGGGCGAACGGGTTCTGCCCGCCCAGCATCTCGCACAGCACGATGCCCAGGCTGAACAGGTCGCTGCGCGCGTTGAGCGGCTCGTTGCGCAGCTGCTCCGGCGACATGTAGGCGAGCTTGCCCGTCAGGCCGGACGTGCCGATCTGCCGCATGCTCTGCGCGATGCCGAAGTCGATGAGCTTGACGTCGCCGCTGATGGAGACCAGCACGTTCCTGGGCGAGACGTCGCGGTGGATGATGCGCAGCGGCGTGCCGTCCGGGGCGCGCGAGTAGTAGGCGCAGGCCAGCGCGTCGCCGACCTGGGCGGCGATGTCGAGGGCGATGGCCGGGGGCAGCCGCTGGCCCTGCGAGGCGAGGCGGTCGAGCAGCGCCCGGACCGAGGGCCCCTGCACGAACTCCATGGCCACGAAGAAGCCGGCCTCGTCCTGCCCCAGGTCGTAGACCTGGACGATGCTGCGGTGCGAGAGCGTCGCCACCAGCCGCGCCTCGTCGAGGAAGAGGCTGATCAGCTCGGGGTCGGAGGCCGCGATGGCCGCCACGCGCTTGAGCGCGACGAACTTCTGGAAGCCCTGGGCACCGGTCTGCGTGGCGAGGTAGACCTCGCCCATCCCGCCCGATGCCAGGCGCTTGAGCAGACGGTATCGCCCGATGGTCTCCATGCGCGCTCCCAGAAGGGCCGCGCAGTCTAGCAGCAACTCGCGCCTGACACACCAGCGTCCAGCGGTCAGCGCGTGACGTCGAGGGTGAACTCGCCGGCCGTCCCCAGGTAGCCGTCCACGACCAGGTAGTACGTTCCCGCCGCGAGGGAGCTGGCGGTGAGCGTCTGCCCGGCTCCGCGAACGCAGCCCACCTCGCTCGACTTGGTGGCGCAGGCCGTGCGCAGGTAGACCACCGGGTCGTAGTCGAGGGAGGAGGCCGCGGGGGTGACCTTGGCGGTCACCGTCGCGCCGGCGCTCACGGTGAGCCGGTAGAACACGTCGGCGCCGCTGCCCAGGCACGAGGGGGAGGAGGCGTCGTTCTGGGCCTTGAGCGTGCTGCCGGTGACCCGGGCCTTGCCCGCGGCGTCGAAGACCAGGTCGGCCACCTCGGCGCAGGTGTCATTGACGGGATCGGCCAGGCCGACCCACAGCGCGAACTGGCCCGAGGTGCCGTTGTCGCCGTCGACCCACAGGATGTAGGAGCCGGGAGCGAGCTTGGGGACCAGGATCCGCGTGGCCCCCGACCCGAGGCCCGCGGCGCTGCAGACTAGCTCGGTGGGCAGGGTGCAGCCGTCGGCCAGGTCGAGCACCGGGGCGTAGGCGCTCAGGACGTCGGTGACCGAGACCACCGCGTCCAGCGAGCGCGCCTCGGTCAAGGTGATCTTGTAGGCGAGGTCCGGCTCGCTGCCGCCGCCGCAGGAGCTGCTCTGGTCGTCGGTCAGGCCGCCGGTGTCCCCCGCCGCCCAGGCCCAGCCGTTGGAGTCGAAGGTCAGCGCGCGGGCCTTGGAGCACGAGTCCGGCGTGGTCGCCCCCGGGGTGCGCAGCAGGATCGTGAGGGAGTACGCGCCCCTGCTGGTGTAGTAGCCGTCGACCAGGACGTAGTAGGTGCCCGCGGGCAGGTTCGTGAGCGAGACGGCGGTGGGCTCGCCATTGGCGCGCGACTTGTCGCAGGCCAGCTCGTTGGGCTGCGTCTCGTCGGCGCAGGCCTTGCGGACGGCGAGCGCCGGCCGGTAGGTCGACACCTCGGGCCAGAGGATGACGTCGACGTCCTGCGGCGAGGAGAGGACCAGCTTGTAGACGAGGTCGGGACCGCCGCCGCCGCAAGCGAAGGTGGACGTGTCGTCGTTGAAGCCCGTGGTGTCGCCCAGCACGGTCGCCTGCCCGCCGGCGACGTCGAGCTCGATGGGCAGCGCGCAGCCGTCCCCGGGCACGCCGGGAGGCACGCAGGCGCCGTCGGTGCCGCACCTCCCCGAGGGGCAGTCGCTGCCGGCGGTGCACTCCACGCACTGCGCGTCGGGGCTGCACCTGGGCGTCGCCCCGCTGCAGTCCTGGTCGGAGAGGCAGCCGACGCAGGCGCCCGCGGCCATCTTGCAGCGGCCCCCCGGGCACTGGGAGTCGCCCAGGCACTCGACGCAGCCCAGGTGGTCGCGGCAGAGGGGCTGGCCCGCCGGGCAGTCGGCCTGGTCGCGGCAAGCGACGCACGTCTTGCTCGAGAGCAGGCAATGGGGCGTCGGGCTCTGGCAGTCGGCCTCGCCCAGGCAGGCGACGCACTGGCGCGTCGTGGGGTCGCAGCGCGGCGCGCCGGAGACGGAGGCGCAGTCGCCGTCGACCTTGCACGACGCTTGGCAGCGGTGGGTCGGCGCGTCGCAGGCCACCAGCCCCGAGGAGTCGCAGTCGGTGGCGACCAGGCAGGCCACGCAGATCCTCAGCGTCGGCTCGCAGCGCAGGCCGGCGGGGCTCGTGGCGCAGTCGGCGTCCGTGCGGCAGCCCACGCACTGGCCCGCCGGGGCGTCGCAGACCTCGCCGGCGCCGCACGAGCCGCACTTGCCGCCGCAGCCGTTCGACCCGCACTCGCGGCCCTGGCAACGCGGCTGGCAGGGCGCGCAGACGTTCTCCACCCCGCCGCCGCCGCAGATGTCGGGCGAGGTGCAATCGCCGCAGCCCAGGGAGGTGCCGCAGCCGTCGTCGAGGCTGCCGCAGTTCTTGCCCCGGTCCTCGCAGCTCGTGGGCTGGCAGGCCGGCTGGGGCGGCGGCACGTCGTCGGGGCGGACGAGCAGCTCGCACCCGGCGAGGGCCAGCACCGATCCCACCAGGGCGGCGGCGCGCCTGCAGTCCATCAGAAGCGTCCCGAGAGGACCGCGCAGGCGCCGCCGGCGATGGGCGCGGCGCTGAACTTCACCGGCTTGGCCGAGGGAGGAGCGGGGTTGGGGTCGTTGGCCCACAGGATGATCCCGACGATGGCCGCGACCGCCCCGGCCCCGAGCAGGACGTCGGCGGCGAGGGCCTCGACCTTGGCGGCCGACCTGGCCGACTCGTAGGCGGCCAGGTTCGTCGCCGCCCTCTCGGAGTTGTAGTCCTTGAGCGCCAGCGCCCCGGAGATGCCGCCCGCCGCCAGGAGCGCGCCGCCTCCGGCGAGCAGCGCGATGCCCCCGGTGCGCAGCGGCCGGCCCCTGTCGGCCGTCTCCGCGACCTGGGCCGCCGGGTGCGCCGGGGCCGGAGTGGGGCGGGGCGCCACGCCCGGAAGCGAGGCCGTGGGCTTGGTCAGGCGGATGGGCCGATCCGGGCCGCCCTTGCGGAACGGGCCGTTGCCGTCCTCGTCGAAGGCCTCCAGGAAGTACTCGCACTCCTTGGTGGCCAGCGCCGGGGGCAGCGGCGCCCGGAAGTGGTCGTCCGGCAGCGGCGTCATCGGCAGCCGGGTGAACTCGGCGCCGCCCAGCGGCCGCACGAAGGCCGCCGGCGCGAAGATCTTCTTGCCGATGGTCGAGACCATCTTCGCCTCGAGCGCCGCGCCATCCTCCACGGCGACCGGCCCCTGGTGCTCGATGACCACCACGGGCGCCGCCGCCGGCGCGGAGCCCAGGACGACGGCGAGGATGGGGACCGCGAGGGCGCTGATCGGCATCCGAATGACCCCGGGACTGCGCGAGGCTACGCGCGAAGGCCGGGCATTATAGGGCACCGCCCCGCACCGCGCGACCTGCGTCGGCAGTTGAACGACCCGGACCAGAAAGTAGAATGGCCGACGACTCATCACCCAAAGACGCGAGAGGTCGGAGGAGCCATGCGAGCGACGCTGCTGGTCCTGATGGGATGCTGCCTGCTGGCGGTGCCGCCTGCCGCGCTCGGCGCGGCAGCGCCCAAGGCCGCCAAGGCCCCGGCGAAGGCGGCCCCGGCCAAGGCCAAGGCCGAACCCGCCAAGGTCGAGAAGCCCGAGGACATCGTGCTGGGGCCCGAGGCCGCCAAGCGCATCGCGCTGGTCGAGCCGGCGCTGCCCAAGGGCATGCAGAAGTCCTCGATCAAGAAGCTCACCGACGCGATCGAGGCGGACTTCAAGGCCCAGGGCTACGAGATCGTCCCGCCGCCCCAGGTCAAGGCGATGCACCTCAAGCGCAAGCTGAAGGCGCCCGCCTGCGCCGACGACCCGGGATGCCTGGCCAAGGCGGGCAAGATCGCCGGCGCCGCCTACGTGGCCAACCTCTTCATCGCCCCGGCCGCGGGCAAGAGCTTCAACCTCAAGCTGATGATCATCGACTCCGCGGACGGCGCCCTCGTCGTCAACCGCGCGAGCGTCGTCCTCAAGGCGACCGACCCCATCTTCGCCGAGACCATCAAGAAGCAGGTCCCGAAGGCCGCCGCCGCGCTGGGGACCCGCATCGCCGAGAAGGAGGCCCTCGCCGCCGCCCTCGCCCAGGCGAAGAAGTCCGAGGAGCCCAAGCCCGCCGAGGCCACCCCGGTCGCGGTCGAGCAGCCCAAGCCTGAGGAGCCCAAGCCCGCCGAGACGAAGCCGGCGGTGGCCGAGACCAAGCCCGCGGAGACCACGCCGGCGGTCGAGACGGCGCCCGAGCAGCCCAAGCCCGCCGAGCCGGCCGTCGCCGCGACCGGGCTCGCCAATCCCGACGCGACGGCCCCCGGCGAGCCGGTGGCCTCCGTGTCCTCCACCCAGTCCGGGTCCGGGCCGGCGCCGTGGATCCTGCTGGGGACCGGGGCGGTCGCCGCCGGCGTCGGCGTCGGCGTCTTCGGCACCATGGCCCGCTCGGCCGCCGAGGACTTCAAGAACGGCAACGATGCCTTGAACGCCCGCAGCCGCGCCAAGACCAACGCCCTGATCTGCGACGTCGCCACCGGCGTCGGCGCGGCCCTGGCCGTCACCGGCGTCATCTGGCTCATCTACTCGGCCGCCAGCAGCCCGTCCGAGCCGGCCCCTGCCGTCCAGGCCGGTGTTGCCGTCACCCCCACCGGCGCCAGCGTGGCGCTCTCCGGGAGCTTCTGACCATGACCCGACTCTTCGCGCGAAGCCTCCTCCTCGCCACCCTGGTCGGCCTGGCCGGCTGCTCGCTGATCATCGACGGCGACACCAAGTGCAGCACCGAGAAGGACTGCAAGGGCGGCGCGGTCTGCTTGGACGGCGTGTGCGTCCAGGCCGAGCCGCCGGATGCCTCGGTGGTGGTCCCGCCCGACGCCGGCGCCCCCGACGCGGGGCCCGTGGGCCTCGTCCTGGTGGCCACCGCGCCGACCACCGGCAAGGCCGGGGCCGACCTGAAGCTGACGGTGACGGCGCAGGACCCGTCGGGTGCGACGCTGGCGGGATACACGGGCACCGTGGAGATCACCTCCTCGGACGTCGAGGCCACGCTGCCCGCCAAGTACGCCTTCCTCGCCACCGACAACGGCACGCACGAGTTCACGGTGGTGCTGCGCACGGCAGGCTCCCAGACCGTGACGGCGACCGACACCGCGGTCTCTGCCGCCGGCCGGGCGACCGTCGCCGTGGCGGGCGCCGAGGCCGCCTCGCTGACGGTCGAGGGGCTCGTTTCCCCGTTCACCGCGGGCACCAAGGGCTCGGTCATCGTCACCGCCAAGGACACCTTCGGCAACGTCGCCGCCGGCTACCTGGGGACCGTCAAGCTCACCTCCGACGACACCGCGGCGGTGCTCCCTGCGGACTACGCCTTCGTCGCCGCCGACAACGGCACCCACACCTTCACGGGCGGCGTGGAGCTGCGCACCTCGGGGACCCGCTCGGTCACCGCGACCGACGCCGCGGCCTCCATCAGCGGCAAGCAGAGCAGCATCACCGTGGTGGCCGCCGCCGGGGCCAGCCTGACGGTCGCGGGCATCAAGTCGCCGGTGGACGCAGGAGAGGCCACCGGCGTCGCGGTCTCGGCCTTCGACGCCTTCCACAATTTCGCCATCGAGTACACCGGCCGCATCCACTTCACCTCCACCGACCCCAAGGCGATGCTGCCCGCGGACTACCAGTTCGTCGCCAGCGACCGCGGCCAGAAGGTCTTCCCCAACGGCGTCACGCTGCGCACCCCGGGCAAGGTCAACGTCGTGGCGACCGACCTCGCCGACGACACGATCGCCGGGGCGCAGAACGACATCGACGTGCAGGTGGGCCCCGCGGCGCGCCTGGCCTTCGTGCAGTCGCCGCTCGGCGCCCAGCTCGGGGTGGCGATGCCCGCGGTGCAGGTCGCGGTGCAGGACGCTGCCGGCAACACCGTCACCACCTCCACCGCGGAGGTGACGATCGCCAAGGGGCAGGGCCCGGCCCTGGCGACGCTGGGCGGAGATCTGCAGAATCCGGCCGTCGGCGGCATCGCCACCTTCGCCGACCTGACCCTCGACCTCGAGGGCACCGGCTTCACCCTCAAGGCCACCTCCGGCACGCTGGCCAGCGCCGAGTCCGCGCCGTTCGACGTCAACAACTGCGCGCTGGGCTACACCGGCCCCACCTGCGCCGACTGCGTCCCCAGCTACCACCACCCCGCCGGCCAGCCGACCGTCTGCTCCGACGGCTGCCATGACCCGGCGCCCTCCTGCCCGACCCAGCCGGCCAAGAAGTGCGAAGGCCGTGACTCGGTCACCTTCCAGACCAGCGGGGCGTGCGCCGCGGACTCGGCGGCGCCCTTCTACAAGTGCAACTATCCCGAGGTCAGCCGCGTCCACTGCGCGGACAGCGGGCAAGTCTGCGACGTGGCCACCGGCAGCTGCGTGGTCAGCCCCTGCGACACCAATCCGTGCACCGTGAAGGCGGCGGAGTGCTCCGCCGACCTGACGACCCTGCAGACCTATGCGGTGGAGTGCACTCCGGTCACCACCACCACCCGCACCTGCACCGACAAGCCACAGGCGCCGGTGGTCTGCACGGACGGCCCTCTCGTCTGCCTGGCCGGGGCCTGCACCGCGGTGCCGGTGCCCGTCGCCAACGACCTGCTGATCACCGAGGTGCTCGACGACTCCAGCACCAATCTCGCCACCGCCAAGTGGTTCGAGGTCAGGAACCTCGCCGGCCAACAGCTCGATCTTGCCGGCCTGAAGATCGAGGAAGTCAGCGGGGCCAAGTCGTTCACCTTGCCCACGACTCCGCAGGTGGTGTCGGGCGCCGGCCGCTACGTGGTGGCCGGCTCCCTCGATCCAGCACAGAACGGCGGGGTCACCACCGCGAACGCGGCCTGGACCGGCGCCTTCACGATCCCGGCCGGCGCCGGGCACCTGAGAATCCTCGCGGGCGCCACGGTCCTCGAGGAGCTGACCTGGGACGCCACCTTCCCGCATGGCAAGGGCGTGGCGATGAACCTGTCGTCGCGTGCGCTGGTAAAGGGCGCCAATGCCCACGCCTGGTTCTGGTGCCCGGCGACCTCCTACGTCTCCGGCTCCGCTGGCGACAAGGGCACGCCCGGACTCGCCAACGACGCCTGCGGCAAGCCCGTCCCCAGCATCACCTGGTGCGCCTCGCAGGCCATCGACCAGCCCGTGTTGCCGGCCTCGCCCACGCACGCCTATGGGCAGGTCCGCGGCGGCGGCCTCACCGACTTCAACACCACGGGCAACGACCTGAACCCGCTGCTGGTCGGCGAGTTCGGCTACGGCACGGTCGCCAACTCGACCGGCTGGACCTGGGCGGCGGCGACGCCCAACCCCACGTGGGCGCCCACCAACTCGACCGACGACGAGTACCGGGCTGGCGTGACCTTCGCGACTGCCGCGACCTACCACTGGGCGTTCCGCTTCGGCCTGAAGGATCCGGCGACGGGAACCGTGACCGCGTGGACCTACTGCGGAGCGACGGACGTCGTCGCCGAGCCCACCGTGGGCCCGTGGGCGACGCAGGCGGTCTGCGCCACTGGATACGCCGGCAGCGACTGCTCGCAGTGCGCGACCGGGTACCACCAGCCGGCCAGCGCGCCGGCGACCTGCGTGGACGCCTGCCACGATCCCGATCCGTGCGCGGTGGCGAAGGCGCCCGAGTGCCGGAGCAACACCTCGGTGACCTTCTCGGCGACCGGGACCTGCACCACCAACGGGACCGGCCCGGACTACTACTCGTGCAGCTACACCGAGACGCCGACGCCCTGTGGGGACACGGGCAAGTTCTGCAAGACCGCGACCGGGCTCTGCGCCGACCCGTGCTTCGACGACCCGTGCCCGGGGAAGGCCTCGGAGTGCCTCGCGGACGGCCTCACGCGCCAGCCGTACGGCGTCAGTTGCACGCCGGTGGACGCGACCACCCGCACCTGCGGCAACCCGGCGCAGGCCACCGTGGACTGCGCCGCGACCGGAGCGGTCTGCACCGCCGGCGCCTGCGTGACGGTGCCCGCGCCCGTGGCGGGCGACCTGCTCATCACCGAGGTCCTGGCCAACCCCACCGCCGGGTCCGGCGACGAGGCCAAGTGGATCGAGATCACCAACCTCTCGAACCACTCCATCAACCTGGCAGGGCTGACCTTCGAGGAGACCAGCGGGACGTTCAGCCTGCCCGCCGGCCTGCAGTTGGTCGCGGCCTACGACCGCTACGTGATCGGCGGCTCGGCGAACACCGCCGTCAACGGCGGAGTCGTCGTGGACGCCGTGTGGACGGCGCCGTTCACCATCGGCGGCACGGCCGGCCACGTCCGCATCCTCTCGGGCACGACGGTGCTCGAGGAGTTGACCTGGGACAGCTCGTTCCCGACGGCCAGCGGAATCGCGATGAACCTCTCCAGCCAGGCGCTGCAGAAGGGCACCAACGCCCACAAGTGGTTCTGGTGCGGCGCGGACGCCTTCATCTCCGGCACCACCGGCGACAAGGGCACTCCCGGTGGCGCGAACTTCGACTGCGGCAAGCCCGCGCCGAGCCTCTTCTGGTGCAACGCCCAGGCGATCGACGTGCCCGTGACGGCGACCGTCGAGACGCATGCCTACGGCCGCGCCTACGGCGATGGTCTGACCAACTTCAATACGGGCGGCGACGACCTGAGCCCTCTGCTCGTCGGCGAGTTCGGCTTCGCGCCGAGCACGGACAACGACGCGACGGGGGTCGGCTGGACGTGGATGGCTGCCACGCCCAACTACCCGGCTTATGCGCCGACGGTCAGCCCGGACACGAACAACGACGAGTTCATGCGCGCGGTGACCTTCGCCGCGAACGGCACCTACAACTGGGCCTTCAGGTTCGCGATGAAGGACCCGGTGACGCTGGTCCAGGGGCCGTGGATGTACTGCGACGCGCTCAACAAGGTCGCCGACCCGCTGGTGGGGCCGTGGCGCACTCAGGCCGTCCCGTCGCCGTAAGAGCGGGCTGAACGAAGTCCATACGAGGGGCCGGCCGCCGCGCCGGCCCTTCGTGCAACAGGTGTGAGTAGCGCTGCGCGGCGCCAACCTGCCCGCTACAAAGCGGAGTCGAACCGAGGTCTCCTCGTGCCCATCGTCGTCCAGAAATACGGCGGGTCCTCCGTCGCCGACCCGGCCAAGATCAAGGCCGTGGCCCGGAAGATCGCCGACAAGCGCCACGCCGGCTACGACGTGTGCGTGGTCGTCTCGGCGATGGGCGACACCACCGACGACCTGCTCGGGCTGTCGAAGAAGGTCACCGACAACCCCCAGAAGCGCGAGCTGGACATGCTGCTCACGGCGGGCGAGCGCATCTCCATGGCGCTGCTGTCCATGGCGCTCAACGACCTGGGAGTGCCGGCCATCAGCTTCACCGGCAGCCAGTCGGGCATCATCACCAACGACAGTCACGCCCACGCGCAGATCGTCGAGGTGCGTCCCTACCGGGTGCGCGACGAGCTGGCGCTGGGCAAGGTGGTCATCTGCGCCGGCTACCAGGGCGTCAGCTACAAGCGGGAGATCACCACGCTGGGCCGCGGCGGCTCGGACACCTCCGCGGTCGCGATGGCGGCGGCGCTGGGAGCCGAGGCCTGCGAGATCTACTCCGACGTGGACGGCGTCTTCTCCGCCGACCCGCGGGTGGTGCCCCAGGCCAAGAAGCTCAGGGAGATCGACTACGAGGAGATGCAGGAGCTGGCCGAGGCCGGCGCCAAGGTGCTCAACGCCGCCGCGGTCGAGTTCGCCCGCAAGGCCGGCATCGCCATCGACGCGCTCTCGACCTTCCAGAAGGGCGAGGGGACCCGCGTCCAGGCGGCGACCGGCGGCGCGCAGCGGGTCACCGGCATCGCCGGCGAGAAGGAGATGGTGCTGCTCACCTTCAAGGGCGCCACGCCGTCGCTCCTGTGCGAGCTGTGCGAGTTCCTCGACGCCCGGGGTGCCGCGGGCCGGCAGATCTCGCTGGCGGGCGACGCCTCGACCATGGGGCTGCCGCTGGAGAACCTGCACGGATATTCGGCCTTCAAGGAGGCGCTGCAGCAGCGCTTCGGCGAGAAGGTCGTCCTGCAGGAAGGGGTGGGGATGGTCTCGGCCGTCGGCGTGGGCATCAACGCCGACCACGCGCACCTGAGGCGGGCGGTGTCGGCGGTGGAGTCGATGGGCGTGAAGGTGCTGGGGGTGCACACCTCGCCGCTCAAGCTGTCGATCCTCGTGCCGGTGGAGAAGGTGCCGGACTGCGTCCGCAGGCTGCACGAAGCGCTCTTGGAGAGTTGACGCCCGACAGGGCGGGAGTCCCATGGCTCGACGCACACCAAGCGATCAGCAACATGCACGCGAGCTCGAGAAGCGCTCCACGGCCTTCGCCGAAGGCCTGAACTGCCTGGCCATCGCGCTGTGCGCGAACAGCCTGCGCATCATCCAGGAGAAGTACGGGGTCAAGGACATCCGCGAGACCCTGGCGCGCTCCGCCGAGGTCTGCCTCGACTTCGTGACCTGGCTCCTGGAGCACGGCCGGCACGCCAAGCCCGGCGTGGACCTCCAGGCCTCCGCCGACGCGTTCGGCGAGCTGCGCGCGATGCTCGAGGACCCCGCCTCCATCGAGCCCGGCGGCGTCGACCTCCTGCGCCTGACCATCCGCCGCGCGAGCAAGGAGTTCGGCATGGAGCTGCCCGCGCACCCGATGAGCAAGAACGGGGTCTGCGAGTACCACGGCGAGGTCTGCCCGCCCGCGGAGCCGCAGCTGGTCGCGCTGAAGACGAAGCCGTGACCGCCGCCGCTGCGCAGCGCTACATCTCCGGCTCGAGGACGTGGAAGACGGCGCCCTGGGGATCCATCAGCGGCGCGAACTTGCCGACGCCCTCCGCCTCGTGCAGCGGCGCGAGGACCTTGCCGCCCAGCTTCTTGACCTTGGCGAGCGTGGCCTTGGCGTTCGCGACGGCGAAGTAGACGCCCCAGCTCGACGGCATCTTCTGCTTCTGCAGCTCCGGCGGCATCTCCATCATCCCCACGGCGCCCTTCTTGCCGACGTTGAAGACCGTGTAGACGAAGCCCTCGCCCATCTCCATGTCCTTCGGGCTCCAGCCGAGCACCTTCTTGTAGAACGCGCGCGCCGCCTTGGGGTCGCGCGTCATCAGCTCCGCCCAGACCAGCGAGTTCGGCTCGAGGGCCACGCCGGCGCCCGGGTGCTTCTTGGGCTGCCAGAGGCAGAGCAGGGCGCCGCTCGGGTCCTGGACGATCGCCATCAGGCCCTGGCCCATCACGTCCATCGGCGGGGCGAACAGCTTGCCGCCGGCCGGCTTGGCCTTGGCGGCGGTCTTCTTGAGGTCCTTCACCGCGATGTAGGCGTTCCAGTGAGGCGGCACGCCCTTGCTCTTCGGCTCCGGCGGCATCGCCGACAGCGCCGCGACGCTCCGGCCGCGCAGGAGCGCCATGCTGTAGACGCCGTCGCCCGGGATGGGCTGGTCGTCGAACTCCCAGCCGAAGAGGCTGCCGTAGAACTTCTTGGCGCCCCTGGCGTCGGTGGTGGCGAGGTCCGCCCAGCAGAGCATCCCGGGCTGGTGCTTCTTCATGTCGGGCATGGCAGGCGTCCTTTCCGAGGCGAGAGGCTGCCCGGAAATACTGGCGTCGACGCTGGAGGGCAACGCCCTAGCGGGCGGCGAGGGACGCTTTGTCGCCCTTGCGGTGGTCCTTGACCTTGCCCACCGGGAACTCGATGGCGTGGCACATCTCGTGGAGCCGCGAGTAGATGCGCTCGCCGACGCGGGCCCGGAGCAGCGACTGGGCCTGGCGCTCGAACTCCACCGGGTCGACGTAGCCGCTGCCCTTGCCCGTCTCGGAGGCGAGGCTGAAGTTGCTGGCGAAGAGGGTGGTGCGCCCCGCGTTGTAGCGGCGGGCGATCAGCTCGTCGAGGGTGTCCATCTCGAAGGCGCTGCCCCGCCCCTTGCCGATCTCGTCGATGGCCAGCACCGCGACGTTCACCAGCGGGGCGATGGCGTCCAGGCCGCTGCGGCCGGCCGAGAAGCCGTTCTTGATCTCCGAGAAGAGGAACGAGATCTCCACGTAGCGCGCGGGGACCCCGACCTCGAGCGTCAGGTGCCGCAGCGTCGCGCACAGCAGGTGCGTCTTGCCGGTCCCCACGGGCCCCGAGACGATGAAGCCCCGGGACGGCGCGTCGGGCCGGTAGCGCTTGGCGGTGGTCTCGGCCGTGGCCAAGGCCATCTGCTGCTCCTCGCATTCGGGCAGGAAGGTCTCGAAGTTGAAGCTGGCCGCGCGGGAGGGGATGCGCACCTGGTTGTACAGCGCCACCCGCCGCCCCACCGACCGGCAGGCGCACGGCTTGACGAAGGTGTAGCCCTTGTCGTCGACCATCGTGTGCCCGCTCCCGCCGCAGGTCGCGCACAGGTCGTTGCAGCCGCAGACCTTGGCGAAGGCACGCTCGCCGTACCTCTCGACGAGGTAGCGGGCGTCCTTGCAGATGGGGCAGGGGGCGGGCACGGGTGGACCAACCTCTCGGATGAATTGCGTTCTAGGTCAAGGTGGGAAGCTGGCCGTGGCTGCGGGCGAGCGCCACGCGGTGGGCCCGCAGCGCGTCCTTGCGCGCGCGCCTCGACGCCCCCTCCGGGCGGGGGCCGGCGGCGCAGCGGGCTTCCCTCATCAGCGCCCGCCGCGTGGCAGCGTGGAGCCGGCGCAGGTAGACGAGGCAGAGCGCGTCGTCGGCCCGGGCGACGAGCACCGAGACCTGGCGCGGGTCGTCCAGCTCCATCGCCACGATCGCCTGGGCCGACTCGATGGCCGCCTTCGCCGCCTCCGGCGTGGCCTCGGCGAGCGCCTTGCGCAGGGAGGCGCGCGCCTTCTTCAGCCGCTTGACCGCGAACGACTCCGCGGAGGCCGGCGCCGCCGTCTCCGGCGAGGGCGCCTCCTTGCCGATGGGGGTGGCGGGCGCGCCCTCCCAGTGGCGGAACTCGCGCTCGACGGCGGAGCGGCAGCTGCGCAGGGTGCGCAGCCGGGCGGAGGCGCCGTTGTTGTAGAGCAGCGACTCGGCCGCCCTGCGGATGCCGCGGCAGACGACGGGGTAGGGCACGCCGCGCGCCATCCAGTCGGCGAGCAGCTCGGCGTCGAGCGGCGAGAGCGACACCCCGTCTCCGCGGAAGGCCAGGAAATAGGCCTGCACGTGCTCCAGGTATCCGGCGTCTTCGGGCAGCAGGCTCATGGGCGGGGCAGTGTAGCGCGCGGGTCCGACATCGGGGCCGCCATCGCTACTCGAAGAGCACTTCGGAGACCTCCTCGGCCGTCTGATAGCGGTCCGAGGCGTCCTTGAGCATGAGCCGGTGGGAGACGCGCACCAGCGCCTCGTCCGCGTCGGGGTTGATGGCGAAGAGCGGCACCGCCTCCTGCTCGAGCACCCGCTGGCACATCTCCACCGGGGTCTTGGCGTCGAACGGCGGGCGGCCGGCGAGCAGCTCGTAGAGCATCACGCCGAGCGAGTAGAGGTCGCTGCGACCGTCGAGCCGCTCGCCCAGGAGCTGCTCGGGCGCCATGTAGCGGTAGGTGCCCACGATGCGGCCGGCGGCGGTGACCTGGGTGTCCTCGGCCAGGTACTTGGCCAGGCCGAAGTCCATCAGCTTCACCCGCCGGTCCTCGTCCACCATGATGTTCGAGGGCTTCAGGTCGCGGTGGACCATGCCGCGGGCGTGGATGTAGGCCAGGGCGTCGCAGATCTGCACCAGCGCGTCCTTGAGCAGCGCGATGCGCTCGGGCTTGTTCAGCTCGAGCAGGGTGGGCAGGTTCAGCGCCGGCTGCTCGCGGATGGTGACGGCGCGGGACGGCGCCATGCTGGGCTCGAGGCTGCGGCCCTCGTCGGTGAACGGCTCGTCGATGATCGAGGCCAGGCGGCGCAGGGCCTCCGGGCCGTGGCCGCTGACGTGCTCGCCGGCGAACAGGCCCAGGTCGCTGTCGGGCTCCTGCGAGAGCTTGTCGAGGTCGAAGGGCACCACCGACTCGCCGGAGGAGTCGCCGCTGACCTCGTCGAAGCCCTCGAAGCTGACCTTGCTGCCCGCGCCCGGCCGCCGCGCGGAGAGCATCGCCGGCTGGCCGGAGTGGTCCAGCGAGAGGAACTCGCGCAGCGTCAGCCCCTCGACCAGCTCCATCGTCAGGTAGGGGTAGCCCCGGTAGACGCCGGTGTCGAACACGCGCACCACGTTGGGGTGCGACAGGTCGTAGAGCGCTTCGAACTCGCGCGCCATGCGCCGCGCGGCGATGGGGTCCAGCGCCGGGCCGCTGGAGAGCAGCTTGAGCGCGACCTCTTCGTTGGTGCGCTTGTCCAGCGCGCGGTACACGCTTCCGATGCCCCCCGACCCGAGCACAGAAAGAATCTGGTACTGACCAATGACCCGAGGCGGCATAGTCCGAAAAGTGTAGGCCCCTGGTAGCAGGCCAGTCAAACGAGCGGACGGAGCCTTTCCCAGCGGTTGGGCGAAGGCCGGCCGGCGCTGGGATTCCAAAGAAAAATCGACAGGTTGAGGCTTGTCCTCCCGCCCTTCTGCTGTTCCCCGGAGACCCTCGAAATGGGGACCTGCCGCCCCGGGACGCCCTCCGCGGGCGCGGCCGCGCCCAAATCGCCTAGGGAAAACGGGATGTTGGCGAGCCGCCCCCGGGTTGCCCCGGCGAAGGACGGCGTGGTTTACTCCAGGACTCCTCGTCCGCCGCCGGGAGCGCCAACGGAGGCCTCGTGAACACCCGCCGTCGGTTCCAGAGACTCGCCTGCACCGCCCTGGTCGTCCTGCTCGCAGGCGCCGGCTGCACGCGAACCGATTCCAAGCCGCTGCCCGCGCCCAAGCCGGCCATGCCCGTCCCCAACGGGCCCATGCCGGACGACTTCTGGCTGGACGGCAAGCTGCCGCCGTCGGCCAGGCAGGGCACGCCGGTGCAGGGCGGCACGCTGGTGGTCCGGGTCTCCAACGACCCGCCGCACCTCTCGCCCCACGTCATCGACCCGCTCGACGCCATCGCCACGCGAATCACCCAGAACCGCATCTACGAGACCCTCTACCGCATCGACTCCAACGACCACCCGCGCTACCAGCTGGTGCCCGCGGCGGCGGAGTCCTACGAGGAGTCCGCCGACCACCTGACCTTCACCTTCAAGCTGCGCAAGGGCATGCGCTTCCACGACGGCAGGCCGGTCACCGCCAAGGACCTCGAGGCCACGCTGGCGACGATCCTCGACCCCAAGTCGCCGACGACCTCGGTGCGCAGCTACTACACCGAGGTGAAGAGCTTCAAGGCCGTCGACGACCTCACCTTCAAGGTCGAGCTGAAGAAGCCGTACTTCCTGTTCTTCCGGCAGATCGCCACGACGCTGCCGATCATGCCCAAGCACCTGATCGAGAAGGGCGAGTTCCGCACCAACCCCATCCACCGCGCGCCGGTCGGCTCGGGCCCCTGGAAGTTCAAGAGCTGGACGGCGATGCAGGAGATCGTCCTCGAGCGCTTCGAGGACTACTGGGGCAAGAAGCCGTACCTCGACCGCATCGTGATGCGCATCGTCCCCGACCACACCGTGGCGACCCAGCTGTTCGAGCGCGGCGAGTTCGACCTCATGCAGCAGATCCAGCACTCGACCTGGGTGGACATGATCCGCAACCCGCGCCTGGTCGAGGACTACCACCGCATCCGCTTCTTCCCGAAGAACTACGAGTGGGTGGGCTGGAACGAGCAGCGGCCGTTCTTCGTCGACAAGCGGGTGCGCAAGGCGATGGCGCTGCTCTTCGACCGCGACAGCTTCAACCGCTCGACGCTCTACAACCTGGAGCGCCCCACGGCCTGCCACTTCTACCAGGACGGCGAGGACTGCGACCCGAGCCTCATCCCGCTGCCGTACGACCCGGACGGGGCCATGCAGCTGCTCAAGGAGGCGGGCTGGGAGGACCACGACGGCGACGGCGTGCTCGACAAGGACGGCGTGAAGTTCCGCTTCACCTTCCTGATGCCGGCCAACTCGGTGTTCCTGGGCAAGCTCACCGTGGTGCTCAAGGAGGCCTACCGCCTCAAGGGCATCGAGATGGACATCAGCAAGCTGGAGTGGTCGGTCTTCATCAAGCGCACCCACGACAAGGACTACGACGCCTGCTCGATGATCTGGACCGACATGGACGTGCAGTCCGACCCGTACCAGGTCTGGCACAGCTCCCAGGTCAAGGGCGGCTCGAACTGGGTGGGCTTCAACAACCAGCGGGTCGACGAGCTCATCGAGAACGCCCGCGTCGAGTTCGACGCGGTCCGCCGCAGCGCCATGTACCGCGAGCTGGGGCGCATCCTCTACGACGAGCAGCCGTACATGTTCGTCAACATCCGGCCCGACCTCGACGCCGTGAAGAAGCGGGTGAAGGGCCTCCACCCGTCGGTCAACTGGTACAACTTCGACGACGTGTGGATCGACGACAAGGCCGTTGCCTCGCCCAAGCCCTGATCGACCGGAAGCGATGCGCAGCTACCTCGTCCACCGGCTGCTCCTGATGATCCCCACCTTCTTCGGGGTCACGCTGCTCACCTTCGCGGTGATCCACCTGGTGCCGGGCGACCCGCTCACCGCCAATGCGGACATGCTCCAGGGCGCGGGGCCGTCGCGCGAGGAGCTGGAGGCGTTCCGGCACACCATGGGCCTCGACGAGCCGCTGCCCGTCCGCTACGGCAAGTGGCTGGGGCGCATCGTCACCCTCGACTTCGGGTTGTCGACCTACGACCACCGGCCGGTCGCCGACAAGATTCGCGAGGCGCTGCCCAACACGCTGCTGCTCTCGGGGCTGGCGCTGCTGTTCTCGTACCTGCTCGCGGTGCCGCTGGGCGTGCTCTCGGCGGTGCACCGCGGGCGCTGGCTGGACCGGGCGCTCTCGCTGGGGCTGTTCCTGCTCTACTCGATGCCCTCGTACTGGGTCGCGGTGGTCCTGCTGCTCGTCTTCGGCGGGGGCCGCTACTTCGACCTGTTCCCGATGCAAGGGCTGCATTCCGCGGACGCGGGTTCGATGGGCACGCTGGCCTGGCTCGGCGATCTGGCCTGGCACCTGGTGCTGCCGGTCTTCGTGCTCAGCTACGCCTCGCTGGCCTCGCTCTCGCGCTATACGCGCTCGTCGATGGTGGAGGCCCTCCGGCAGGACTACGTGCGCACGGCGCGAGCCAAGGGGCTGGGGGAGCGCGCGGTCGTCCTCAAGCACGCGCTGCGCAACGCCATCCTCCCGGTGGTGACCCTGCTGGGGCTGAGCCTGCCGCACCTGGTGGGTGGCAGCGTCATCGTCGAGCAGGTCTTCGGCGTGCCCGGGATGGGCCGGCTGGGTTTCCAGGCCCTGGCGACGCGCGACTACAACACGGTGCTGGCGGTGACGACGCTGGCGGCGCTGCTGACCATGGCGGGCGTCCTGCTCTCCGACCTGGCGCAATCGGCGCTCGATCCCAGGATCCGCCGGCCATGAGCGCTCCGCTGGCCGGGAGGTCGCGCTTCGCCCGCCTGCGCTCGCGCTACCGCCGGCGCTTCGTCCACCGCCTTGGCCTGGGCTTCGTGCTGGCGCTCTTCGCGGTCGCGCTCCTGGCCGACTTCATCGCCAGCGACAAGCCGCTGGCCGTGCGCCGCGGCGGACAGACCTGGCTCTTCCCGAACCTGACCGACCCCAAGGAGCTGCGCCAGGAGGACAACCAGTCGCTGCGCGCCAGCCTGCATCGCGAGGCCGGGGACTGGATGCTGGAGCCCCCGGTCCCCTTCGGCCCGTACCGGACGGACCTGGGGCTGGCGCAGCTCCCCGAAGGGCCCAGCGAGCGGCATCTCCTGGGGACCGACGAGACCGGGCGCGACGTGGCGGCGCGCCTGGTGCACGGGACCCGGGTGAGCCTGGCGGTGGGGCTGGTCGCGGTGGCGCTCTACGTCCTCATCGGCGTCCTGCTCGGGGCGGTGGCCGGCTACTTCGGCGGCGCGGTGGATCTGGTCGTCTCGCGCGGCGTCGAGGTGATGCTGACCTTCCCGACGCTGTTCCTGGTGCTGGCGTTGATGGCGGTGATCCCCCGGCCGACCCTGACGCACCTGGTGCTGGTGCTCGGGCTGACCCGCTGGCCGGACGTCGCGCGGCTGATGCGCGCCGAGGTGCTGCGGGTCAAGGAGCTGGAGTTCGTGACCGCGGCCAGGGCGCTCGGGGCGAGCGAGCTGCGCATCCTCTTCCGCCACGTCGTGCCCAACTGCCTCGCGCCGGTGATGGTGGCCGCCGCCTTCGGCGTGGCCGGGGCGGTGCTCCTGGAGAGCGCGCTGTCGTTCCTGGGATTCGGGGCCCCTCCGCCCACCGCCAGCTGGGGCGAGATCCTCATGCAGGCGCACCGCTACGTGACGAGCCCGGGCGCCTGGTGGCTCGCCCTGTTCCCCGGCGCGGCCATCTTCCTGACGGTGACCGCCTACAACCTGGTGGGGGAAGGTCTGCAGGAGGCGCTGGATCCGCGGTTGTAGGCCGAAAGACTCTTGACGGCGTCGCGGCGGCCAAGGTAAACGTTCGCCCCTCTCGACGGGCAACCGGAGAGAGCACCTGCCCAGGTGGTGGAATTGGTAGACACGCAAGATTCAGGGTCTTGTGACCGAAAGGTCATGGAGGTTCGAGTCCTCTCCTGGGCACAGCGAAGCGAGTGAAGGCGGCCGGCAACCCCGGCCGCTTTCGTTTTTAGGCTCCCAGGATGTGCTCGTACGCCCCTCGGACCTCGCTCGTCGCCGCGTCGTAGTCCTCGCGCAGCCGCTCGCCGGGCCGCGATCCCGAATAGCCGCCCATCCTCCGCGCCAGTGCGTCCAGCGCGCGGCCGGGCTCGGGGAGCTGCTGCAGCGGGAAGTCGTGGACGATGCGCAGCGCGAGCTCCAGCCGCCGCAGGAAGCGCCAGGCTCGCTCGAGCACCGCCGCCTCGGACTGGGGGAGCGCCCCCGCGGCCCGCAGCGCCCGCAGCGCGCGCAGCGTGTTCGGCTCGCGCAGGCGGTGGACCAGCTGCAGGTACTGCGCGCAGAACTCGATGTCCGCGAGGCCGCCTCGACCGAGCTTCGGGTTGGGGCGGCCCCCCCGTTCGCCGGAGAGCTCGCTCTCCATCCTCCCTCGGACCCGGGCGATTTCGGCGGCCAGCGCGCGCGGGTCGCTCACCGGGCGCAGGACCAGCGGCTGCAGGACCTCGCGATCGACGCGCTCGAAGAGCGAGGCGTCCCCGGCGACGAAGCGGGCCCTCGTCAAGGCTTGGCGCTCCCAGGGCTCGGACCGCTCGTGGTGCGAGCTGAGCGAGGGCAGGCTCACCACCAGCATCCCCTCGTTGCCCGAGGGCCGCAGCCGCACGTCGGTGCGGTAGAGCACGCCTTCGCCGAGCTGCATCGAGAGGTTGGAGAGCAGCCGCTGAGCGAGCCGCGAGAACAGCTCGGCGTGGCTGCCGTGCCCCGAGCGGCCACCTTCGCTCTCGCCCGGTCCCTCGTAGACGAAGAGCAGGTCCACGTCCGAGTGGTAGCCCAGCTCCGAACCGCCCAGGCTCCCCAGCCCGACCACCGCGAAGCGGGACCGGGGCCGCCCCCAGCGCTCGACGACGGGCTCCCAGGCAATCCGCAGGCACTCGCCGACGAGCACGTCGGCCAGCGCCGTGAGCTCCTCCAGGACCTCTTCGACCTCGAGGTCGCCGGCGACGTCGTGCAGGCCGATCCGCAGGACCTCCTCGCCCTTGAAGCGCCGCAGCGCCCCCAGGCGGCGTTCGGCGGGCTGCGCGGGGTCGACCCGCTCGGCGAGGATGGCGGCGAGCTCGGCCCGGCTGCGCCGGACGGCGGCGGCGTCCGAGCGCACCAGCGAGTCGAGCAGCTCGGGATGGCGGATGAACTCCTTGGAGAGGAAGTCGCTGGTGCCGAACAGGGTGGTCAAGAGGCGCACCGTCGGCGGGTTCCGGTCGAGCAGCTCGTGGAAGGCGGCCGGGGCGCGCAGCGGGGCGAACAGCTCTCCCAGGTGCAGCAGGGCGAGGTCCGGGTCGGGCGAGGCGGAGCAGCCGGCAAGCAGCGACAGGGCCAGGGGCGGGGCGGCCCCGCGCCGGCCAAACGGGGAGCCCGGCCTGCGCGCGAGCCGCTCGAGCGTGGCCAGTGCGGCGGCGGGGTCGGCGAAGCCCTTCCGGGCCAGGGCCTCGGCACGTCGCCCGGGAAGGGCGTCCGGGTCGCAGGCCAGCGCGAGCGACGCGTCGGGCGGCGAGGGCCGGACGCCCGAGACGTGCAGCAGGTCCGAGAAGATCGAGCCGACCCGGGCCCGGTGCGCCTGCAGCTCGGCGCGGAAGGCCTCGACGCCGGCGAAGCCCAGGCCCTTGGCGAGCCTGTCCAGCGCCGCCGGATCTTCCGGGAGGCGATGGGTCCGCAGCTCCTCGGCCATCTGCAGCCGGTCCTCGACGCGCCGCAGGAACAGGTAGGCCCCGGCGAGCGCGTCGTGATCGGGCACGCTCACGAGCCCCGCCACCAGCGCGTGCCGCAGCGCGCCCAGCGTCGAGCGCTCGCGCATCGCCGCGAGCCGCCCGCCGTGGAGCAGCTGCAGCGCCTGGACGAAGAACTCCACCTCGCGGATGCCGCCCGGGCCGAGCTTGACGTCGTCGCCGCGGGCGACGGCGCGCTCCTCCACGCGGCGCTTGAGCGAGCGCATCTCCTCGATCGCCGCGGCGTCGACGCTGCGCCGCCAGACGAAGGGCTCGAGCGAGGCGAGCACGCGTGCCCCCAGCGGCAGATCGCCCGCGACGGGCCGGGCCTTGAGCAGCGCCGCGCGCTCCCAGGTCCGCCCGAAGGACTCGTAGTAGCGCTCCATCGCCTCCGCCGACACGACCAGCGGACCGCCCCGCCCCTCGGGGCGCAGGCCCATGTCCACGCGGAAGGCCACGCCTTCGTTCGTCGGCTCGCCGATGACCTTCACCAGCCGTTCGGCCACGCGGGTCCAGCGCACCCCGTCCGCGCCATCGGCGTGCACGAAGACGAGGTCCACATCCGAGGAGAAGTTGAGCTCGCCGCCGCCGAGCTTTCCCATGCCCAGCACGCAGAAGCCTTCGCAGGCGGGGGAGGGCGCCAGCGCACCGAGCGCGCCGTGCAGGCAGGCTTCCGCGAGCCGGGCCATCTCCGCCGAGGTCTCCGGCACGGTCGCCAGGCTTGCGAGCTGGCGGGCGGCCAGGCGCACGGACTCGCGCCCCCGGTACTGGCGCAGGGCCCGCATCAGCGCGGCCAGGTCCCCGGGCGCAACCCACCGCAGCTTCCGGAAAATCTCGCGCCGGTAGCGCTCGAGCGGCTTGGGAAGAAGCAGGTGGTCGCCCGACCGAAGCCAGGCGAGCAGGCGCGGCCTCTTCTGGACCCTGCGCCAGAGCGCCGGGCTCTGGTCTGCGAGGAGGGTCACCGCGGTCTGGTAGGTCCGCTCGTCCATCGCCGCGGGGCACGCTAGCGGTGACCGCGGGCCTCGCGACAGCGCCGCGCGCCTGAATGGCGCCCCGCCGCCCGCCGTCCGACACTATCGACCGGCCAGGGCGGCGTCTTGATGGCGCCGCTGCGCCGTGTTACGCCCTCGCAGGACCTTCTTCTTCCACCAACCCGGAGAAATCCATGCGCCGCCTCATGCTCGTCCTCGCGCTGTCGGCCCTGTCCGTCCCCGCGTTCGCGCAGGACCCGGCCGCCGCCGACACCGCCAAGCCCGACCCCGAGGTCGACGCGGCCAAGGCCGTGCTCAAGCAGTACCTGGACTCGCTGGTGAAGGCCGGCTCGGTCAAGAAGCCCAAGGCGGCCGACGTCGCCAAGAGCCTGCAGGCGGCCAAGAAGTTCATCCACCCCAAGACCCTCGAGCTCATCGCCGGCCAGGAGAAGAAGAACCTCGCCGCCAACGCCATGAACGCCCTCGGGACGTGGAACCACGCGAAGGAGGACTACTGGCTCAAGTCCTACGAGATCGGCGAGGCGCGCAAGGCCGAGTTCGGCTCGGTGGTCGTCGACGTCAGCGAGAAGAACTGGCGCGTGGCCGAGGGCGGCGAGGACGGCGAGTTCGAGAGCGACAGCTACCTGCTCACGAAGGTCGGCGCGAAGTGGGTCCTCGTCGACAAGCGGCGCAACGAGACCTTCACCGACAAGGCCATCAAGGTCGGCTACAAGGAGTACTTCGACGCCGGCGAGAAGAAGGAAGAGAAGAAGGAGCCGGCCAAGGAAGAGGCGAAGTAGCAGGCAAGTAGCAGGCCCCGGAGAACGAGCCACGGACGACCAGAGGCGGACTCGAATCGGCGAAGAGCCGGTCGGTCCGCCTCGGCCGTTGCGGGGCCTCGAGCGCCGCTACTTCCGAGGCGCGGCTGCCGGAGCCGGGGCCGGCGCGGTCCCGCTGGCCGGCTGCGCCGGGGTCGTCCCGGTGGTCCCGTTGGTGGAGAGCGACGGGGTGGGGCGCTCGCGGATGGGCCGGAAGTGCGCCGAGGGCTTGATCATCCGCTGGCCGCCGAGGCGCAGTTGCTTGGCCTCGAACCGGCGCAGCGGGTTGGCGTTGCGGCGGGCCTCCTGGTCGGCGGCCACTTCGGGAGCCTTCGGCGGCTCGGTGGCGGCGAGGGCCGGGGGAGGAGTCGTCGCGGACGGCGTCGAGGCCGGGGCCGGGGTCGTCGCGGGCGGCGGCGTGGTCGCCGGGGTGGCCGCGGCCTCCTTGGACTGGTCGCGGGTCTCCCAGCAGCTCTCGCAGCCCAGGGTGCTCAGCAGGGTGACGGCCAGGATGGCCGAAAGCAGGTTGCGCATCGTCTTCTCCTTCGATTTCGAGGTCGGCGGGCGCCGGGCAACGCGCAGACCCGCCGATTCCTTCCCGGGCGGTCAGGCGCGCGGCGCCTCCGCCTCTCCGGCCTGGTTCTTGAGCGCCTGCGCATTGAAGAAGGCGCGGCAGGCGTCGAGCATCTCTTGAAGGTCGCCGTCCATGTACGCCGGCAGGTTGTGCCGGGTCACGCCGATGCGGTGGTCGGTGACGCGGTCCTGCGGGAAGTTGTACGTGCGGATCTTCTCCGAGCGCTCCCCGCTGCCGACCTGGTTCTTGCGCGCCGAGTCCCGCTCGTCCTTCTGCCGGGTCTGCTCCATCTCGTAGAGCTTGGCGCGCAGCATCCGCTCGGCCATGGCGCGGTTCTTGGTCTGGCTCTTCTCCTGCTGGCACTTGACGATGACGCCGGTGGGCTTGTGCGTCAGGCGCACGGCGGAGTCGGTGGTGTTCACGCTCTGGCCGCCCGAGCCGGTGGAGCGGAACTTCTCGAAGATGATGTCCGCCGGGTTGAGGTGGATGTCCACGTCCTCGGCCTCGGGCATCACCGCCACGGTCACGGTCGAGGTGTGGATGCGGCCCTGGGCCTCGGTCTCGGGGACGCGCTGCACGCGGTGGACGCCGGACTCGTACTTGAGGCCCGAGTACACCATCTCGCCGGAGATGTTGACGATGGCTTCCTTGACGCCGCCGGCGTTGCCCTCGGACAGGTCGGCGATCTCCGCCCGCCAGCCGCGGCGCTCGGCGTAGCGCAGGTACATGCGCATCAGCTCGCCGGCGAACAGGCCGGCCTCGTCGCCGCCGGTGCCGGCGCGGATCTCGAGGATGACCCCGCGCTCGTCGTTGGGGTCCTTGGGGATGAGGAGGACCTTGAGCTTGGCCTCCAGGGCGGCGAGCTCCGTCTTCAGCCGAGGCAGCTCCTCCCTGGCCATCTCCTTCATTTCCGGGTCGCCCAGCAAGGCCTCGGTCTCGTCGGCCTGCTTCTTCAAGGCCTTGAAGGACCGGTACGCCTCGACCACCGGCTCGAGCTGCGAGCGCTCCTTGGCCGTCTTCTGGAGCTTGAGGGCGCTGGAGGTGATGGCCGGATCTGCCAGATCGTTGGTCAGTCGCTCGAACTTGAGCTCGATGTCGTCGAGGTGCTGGAACATGGGCGTCTCTTGCTCGAGCCAATCCGAAAGACGCAGAGGCCTGCGCCTTCAAAGCCGGAAACTCTAGTGATCCCGCCTGGGTCTGTCAAAGCTCCCGCGGGGCCGGCGGCGACCCGGCCAGGCCTGGGAAGGCTCGGGAAGGAAGCGCGAACGCGGGAACCGGTGCACCACTGCTCGCAGCCGGAAGGGCGGGACGATCACTTGCTCGCTTTGCGGCGCTTGCGCGGCTTCTTCTTGGGCTTCGGCTCGGGCGCGCCCGCGGCGTCAGGCTCGGGCGCCGCGGCGGCTGCTTGGACTGCCGGGGCCGGGGCCGGGTTCGGAGGCGCCAGCGGCGCAGGGGCCGAGGCCGCCTGGACTTCGGGGGCCGGCGTCGGAACCGCGGCAGGGGCAGGGGCAGGGGCGAGCGCGGCGGCCTCGCGGATGAGCTTGACGATCTTCTCGACGAACGACCGGGCTCCGACCTCCTTGTGCACGAAGTAGGAGAAGCCGGCGGCCCTGGCCTTGGGGATGGCGTTCTCGATGAGCGCCCCGGTGACCGCGACCAGCACGGCGTCCTTGGTGGCGGGGTCGGACTTGATCTGGCGGGCCGCCTCGTAGCCGTCGAGGACCGGCATCTCCAGGTCCATGATCACGACCTGGGGGTGCGACCACTTCGCCGCCGCCACCGCCTGGGCGCCGTCCGCCGCCTCCACGACGGTCAGGTCCTGAGGCAAGCTCTTGCGCAGGAACTCGCGGATGTGCTCGTCGTCGTCTACGACCAACAGGGTCGGCATGAGCGCGCCACCTCGAAGGAAAACCGGCCGATTCTAGCCTGTAGAGCCCCCCAACGCCCGCGGGTCCTCTTGATTCAGTGCCGGGGCCCCTCGAGGACCGCGGCGTCTGCCTTGGAAGGTCCTGGCGGAGGCCTCTCCGCGGGCTTGTCGGGCTTGGCGGGTTTGACCGGCGCCGGTGCCGCCTCGCCCGACTCGAACCGGGTGAGCCGGTCCATCATCTTCGGGTCGTTGAGCGCCTCCAGGACGCGCACGCTGGAAAGCAGCGAGGCCACGTCGCCTTCCTGAAGCGCCCGGCGGATGCCCTGGTCGTCCACCATCCCCTTGACGCGCGGGTCGCGGGCGAGCGCCTGGAACTCGGGGTCCTCGGCGAGCCTGGCGGCGGCCTGCGGATCGCGGCTGGCGTTGAGGACCTTCTCCAGGCCGCCCACCGCGGGCAGGGAGGCGAACAGGCCGTGCTGCCGCGCCAGGCGCATCGACAGGGACGGCGCCGCCTCCTTCTTGAACTCCGGCCATAGCTTGACGAGCCACTTCTCGCCGAAGGCCAGCACGGACAGCGCCACGAAGACGAGGATGGCCGCCTTGGCTGCGCCCAGCAGGAAGCCGCCCAGCCGGTTGAGCATCCCGCGCTCGCCGTCCGGCAGGACCTTGCCGAGGACGAAGCGCAGCGCGAAGACGGAGGCGATGTAGACGACGAAGAAGCAGGCGAAGCTGCAAGCGATGGTGGTCACCAGCAGCGGATAGCCCAGCTGCTTGGCGGCGAGCGGCCCGGCCAGCTGCGCCAGCGGACGGGCGGCCAACCAGCCCGCGACGAGCCCGCCGAGGTGGGCGAGCTGGCGGATGGCTCCGCTCACCAGGCCCAGCCCGCCGGCGAGGAAGAGGACCGCGAGGACGGCGAGGTCGATCGTCAAGACGCTGTCACTTGATCTTGAAGTCGTTCTTGGGACGGCTCTTGTCCCACTCGTTGTCGGACGCCTTGAGCTTCTCTTTGTACTTGGCGTTGGCGGGTTCGTACATCAGCGCCATCTTCAGCTGCTGCACCGCCTTGTCGAAGTGCCTGGCGTCGAACTCCTTGCAGGCGTTCTTGTAGCACTCGCGGCCCTTGGGCGTGGTGCCGACCTGCTCCTCGATGGCCTTCTTCTCGGCGGCCTTCTGCTCCGTCTCGCTGGCCTCGGTGTAGCGCAGCTTCTTGGCCCGCTCCGGCCCCGAGATGTCCGCGAGGTACTTGGTCCGCTTCTTGTCGTCGCGCAGGACCACGTACGCCTCGGTCACGCGCTTGAACACCTCGCCGATCCGCTCCTTGATGGCCTCGTCGCCCAGCTGGCTGAAGCGGTCGGGGTGGTAGTCGCGCGACTCGCGGTAGTACGCCTCCTTGATCTCGCGGATGCCGGTGTTCTTCGGGAGCCGGAAGAGCTCGAAGTAGTCCATCGCGTCGAGCTTGCCGGCGACGACGTCCAATTCGGCCAAGAACTCGGGGCCGATCTCCTCCGGCTGCTTGGGCGGGGGCGGCGGCACACCGGGCTTGGCGGCCGCGGGGGCCGGCGGCGGCGCGACCTGCCGCGGAGGCAGGGGACGCGGGACGGGCGCTGGCGCGGGCCTGGAGACGGGCTGCGCGGCCACCGGCTTGGCCGCGGCGAGTTTGGCCCCCGGCTTGGCCGCGCCCGGGAGCAGCGGCGGCGGGGCGTTCAATCGCTTGGCAGGGCGCTCGGCGGGGTGGAACTTGGTGACCTCGGGCGGCAGCCCCCCGGCGGCCACCGGAGCCGCGGGCGGCGCTGCTGGGCGCGCGACGGCGGCGGCGGGGGCGGGCGGGGGCCTCGCCGCAGGAGGCGCTCCCGTGGGGCGGGCCGCAGCCGGCATGGCCCC
>DASXVQ010000135.1:0-51057 GCA_036504155.1 Myxococcales bacterium | reverse complement strand
CCAGACTGTCCGGGAAGCGACAACTTCCTTCGACGCAGTGCGACAATGTGGACACCTCTTCGGGGCTCCCAACCATGCGAATCCACCGCGACCCAATCCGCCCTGCAGTTTCGTCGAAGACCTCGGCCGCCCCGGCGCCCGCTTCCGAAAAGCCGGTGGCCAAGCCTTCGGATGCGTTCACCCAGGCGACCCGCGGGCCCGTCGCGCTGGCGATGCCTCCGCCGCCGCCCGTCGCCGCGCCCGCGGACAGCCTCTGGTACCGGACCAAGAAGCACGTGATCCTGACCTTCACCGGCGTGAACTACGATCCGCACGCCGCCAAGCTGGACGACGCCGCGGCCAAGAAGATGCGCGAGGTGCTCCAGCCCGGCGACGTCATCCTGCGCCGCACCGACGGCACCACCTCCAACTGGTTCATCCCCGGCTACTGGGGACACGCCGCGCTGTACGCCGGCGAGGGCAAGATCGTCGACGCCACCACGCACGACGTCCGCCAGATCAGCATCGAGGACTTCTGCAAGGAAGGCGACGCGGTCATCATCCTGCGGGCCAAGGGGATCGAGCCCAAGCAGATCGCCCAGGCCGTCGACTACGCCAACCGCCAGGTCGGCAAGAAGTACGACTTCGACCTCGACTTCGAGGACGACAGCAGGTTCACCTGCACCGAGCTGGTGGAGACCTCGCTGCGCCAGGCCACCGGCGGCAAGGACTGGGGCAAGGTCGACAACCTCGGCATCGCGCCGAAGGACTTCATGAACGACCGCTTCAAGTTCGTGTGGAGCAACCTGGCGGCCCCGCCGAAGTAGGCCGGATGCGCGCCGGGGGATTTGCCGAGTCCTCCGGCTACTCTGGCAGAACCCCTTCGCGGTTCTCGGGCTGCCGGGGCTGCGCTCGGTCCGCGAGGTCGCGGAACGCGCGCTTGTAGGCGGAGAACCC
The DNA here is from genome assembly GCA_036504155.1 of Myxococcales bacterium. Taxonomy (GTDB): domain Bacteria; phylum Myxococcota; class Myxococcia; order Myxococcales; family UBA5297; genus JACRCT01. The sequence continues at coordinate 50,121 of DASXVQ010000135.1, read as the reverse complement.
GCCTCCGTCCTTCCACGCCTGCAGCGCCGCGAGCCCGGCCTCCGGCCCGCCTTGCGCCAGCTGGTATTCGACCCAGGCCCACCGCACCGAGGTGGCCCGCAGCTCGGCCTTTCCGCGCAGCGACTTCTGCAGCTGCGCGAGCCTGCGCTCGATCGACGGGATCGGCTCGAAAGGGGCGCCGTCGAGCGGGGTGTGGTGCTTGGCGCAGAACGGCGAGATGCCCAGCGAGGCGGGGAGCACCGCGCCCAGCTCGCGCATGAAGCGCGACAGCTCGTCCAGGTCGGCGTCCGTCTCGGTCGGCAAGCCGACCATCATGTAGACCTTGATCCGCTTGAGGCCGCCGGCCTTGGCCAGCTCGGCGGCGCGCAGGATGTCCTTCTCGTCGGTGCGCCGGTCGATGGTCTCGCGCAGCCTCTTCGAGGCGCCGTCCAGCGCCACGGTCAGGGTCTTGTAGCCCGCGCGGGCGAGCAGGCCGACCAGCTCGGGGTCGAGGCGTTCGGCGCGCATGCTGGACATGCCGACGCCGAGGCCGCGGTCCACGAGCGCCGCGAGGATCTCGCGCAGCTTCGGGTGGTCGGTCACCGCCGCGCCGACCAGGCCCACCTTGCGCACCCCCTCGGGAATCGCGCCCAGCACGCGCTCGGGAGGGATGAGCCGCATGCCGCCGTTGGTGGACCGGCGCATGACGCAGTAGGTGCAGCCCCGCGAGCAGCCGCGCTCGGCCTCCACCAGGAACATGGAGCTGAGCTCGGTGTCGGGAGTGAGGATCTGCGAGCGCGCCGGCAGCCGCTCGTCGGCCGCGCAGCCCAGCGCTGGCATCGGCTTTCCCGCGGCGGGCACGTGGAAGCCCTGCTTTCCCGCCAGCGCGGCCAGCACCGCTTCCTTGGTGCCACAGGTGCGCGCGGCCTCCAGGAGCTGGTGGATGGTCTCGTCGGCCTCGCCCAGCACGATCAGATCGACGAAGGGCTCGAGCGGGGCGGGGTTGGAGAAGGTCAGCGGCCCGCCGGCGACCACCAGCGGCTGGCCGGGGCCGCGCTGCTCGCGCAGCAGCGGGATGCCGGCGAGCGTGAGCACCTCGAACAGCCCGGCGATCTCCAGCTCGTAGGCCACCGAGAAGGCGACGATGGAGGCCTGGGAGACCGGCGACTGCGTCTCCAGCGTGAGCAGCTCGCAGCCGCCGTTCTTGTGGGCCTCCAGGTCGTCGGGCAGGAACGCGCGCTCGGCGGTCGCGCCGGGGTGCTCGTGGATCTCGCGGTAGATGGCCTGGAAGCCGAGCGAGCTCATGCCCACCGAGTAGGGGCTCGGGTAGCACAGCGCCACCCTCAGCGGCGCGTCCTTGAAGAGCGTGCCCTGCTCCTTGGCCAGCTGCGCCCTCAGGCCCTCTTTGTGCGTCCAGCGGTCCACGCGGCTCCTTCCAGGCATCCCCGGAGTGAACGCCTAGCCGCTCGGGGGAAAGTTCACAACAGGCAAGGAACAGCCGCGGCCCTCAGCCCATCGAGAGCTTGAGGTGATCCACGTGGTCGCGGGTGTGCGCGGCGGCGGCGAGCGGCCGCAGCGCGTCGACCCGGTCCTCGGAGAGCAGCCCGGCGATCGAGTCGGCGAAGAACATGCCCCGAGGCGTGAGCGCGAGATCTTCCGCGCCCACCACCGCGAGCTTGGCGTCCGCAATCGCCTGGAGCGCCTCGCGGTGCTCCTCCACGAAGTCCGTCCCGAAGAGCCGGCGGTGGCGCGACCGGCTGATCCGGGTCCGCGCCAGCTCGCGGGTGAGGAAGAGCAGGCGCAAGTCGGCCTCCTCGTAGGGGAACCAGAGGTTCGGGCCTCTCGCCTCGGCGTCCATGCCCCGCACGAGCTTCACCCCGCGCCGTTTCCCGAGGTCCAGGAAGGTGGAGATGCTCATCGGCCCGATGCCGAGGCCGTCGCAGGCCTCCGGCGGGAAGCTCAGGTCCTCGTAGACGAAGCGCGAAGGTCCGGCGTGGACGCTGGCGCGCTCGAAGTTGGTCAGCGTCGTCTGCACGAAGCCCGCCGCGAGCAGCGCCTCGCGGAGGGCGCAGGAGTTCTCGCAGGCCTGCTCCTGGCCAGGCAGCGCGGCGAGCATCGCCGGGTCGCGGCTCCAGACCGTGCCCAGCCTGTCGTGCAAGACGAGGTGGTACAGGCAGATCTGGTCGAGCCCGAGCTCCACCGCGGCGCGGACGTCCAGCAGGGCCTGCTCCAGGGTCTGCCCGGGGAGGTTGAAGAGCAGGTCGGCGGAGGCCGTCAGCCCGCGCTTGTGGGCGTCGGCGACGACCTTGCGGACCGTCTCGCGGTCCCCGAAGCGCTCCCGTCCCATCTTCGCGAGAAAGTCCGCCGCGAACGTTTGGACCCCGATGCTCACGCGCTTGTGCCGCCCGGGGAAGTCGGCCAACTGCGCCAGCGGCGAGAACGGCCAGGAGCGGAAGTTGACCGCGGTCCCCTCGACCGTCACCTCGGCGTCCGTCAGGTCGAGCTTCTCCGCGAGCACCCGGGCGATGGCGGCCAGGTCGGGCATCGTCGCGAGGTTCGCCGTCCCTCCGCCGAAGTAGAGCCCCGCGACCTCGCGGCCCGCGATCCCGTCCTCGCAAGCGAGCTGCCCCGCCTGCGCGCGGACCGCATTCACCGACTCGGCGCAGCCGGCCCGGGTGTACCGCTCGTGCGGGAAGGTGCAGAAGCCGCAGCCGCGAAGCCTCGGGTTGCACAGGGTGTGGGGAAGAACGCCCACGAGCAGCGGCCGGGATCGATCGAGAGCGAGCCAGGCCGGCTCGAAGACCACGCCGACCTCGGACCGAAGCCCGCCGTCCAGGCCTCGCCACTTCCCCGGCTGCTGCGCGTCGCGCATCAGCGGCAGCGGCGGATAGCCCTGCAACAGGCGGTGCCGCTGGGGTCGCGCCATCCGGACTGCGAGCCGCTCTTCCATCGTGGGCATCAGCCACCCCTCGCCTTGAGCATCAGGTCGTAGACGAACCGGTTGGGCAGGTACTCGCGGAAGAAGTGGTCGTCGTCGCCGCCGAGGCCCCGGGTGATCGCCGCCGCGACCGCGGGGCTGCGCGACATGCCCATCTCGCAGTGGACGACCAACACCGGCACCGCGGCCTTGTGCTTGTCGACGAACGCCCAGATGACCTTGGCGTCCTGGAGCGTCATCAGCCGGATCGTCTCGGGCAGGAGGAACCTGGCACCCGGTTCGGCGTCGTCGAAGGCCAGCGCGAGCACGTCGCGCAGCTTGCGGTCCTTCTTGATGCGCGCGGGCTTGCGGTCCGGGTCGCGGATGGAGACGACGACGTGGTCCAGCAGGAGGCCGAGCCCCGCCTCGACCCGCATCCTGTCGGCGACGAGCACCCTCATGGCTTGATCGCTCCCGCTCCCGCTCGCAGCCGCTGCAGCGCTGCGAGGACCGGCTCCAGCTTGAGCGCGGTCTTATAGGTCAGGAAGCCCTCGGGGATGGCCGCGCCCTCCTTCACGTTCGCCTCGGCCACCGCCACCAGGATCCTCCGGTCACGGAACCGCTGCAGGGTCGCGCGCTTGGCGGCCAGGTACTCCGGGGTCCAGAAGCCCACGATCTCCAACAGCACCTCGGTCCCGTCCTCGTGGCGCAGGACGAAGTCCGGCACGAAGGCCGTCTGCCCTTCATGCAGCACCTCGCTCTCGCGCTCCAGCGTCCAGCCGTCGCGCACCTCGCCGAACTTCTTCGCGAAGCCCTCCTCGATGCTGGAGTCGAACTCCTCCGGCGGCGGCAGCGGGCTCTTCAGCCCGTCCTTCGACGACAGCTCCAGCCGCACCGGCTGGCCCCACGGCGCGGTCAGGTGCGCGGTCATCTCCCAGTCGCGGCAGGCGAGCAGCGCGGTGAGGAAGGCGGCGAAGTCCACGCCGTAGCGCCGGGTTTGCGAGAGCACCGAGGCCGGGCCGGTCAGCTCGATGCGGTGGTCGGACGGCCCGCGCCGCACGATCGTGTGGAGCAGCCGCGCGAGCTTGGCGTGACGCAGGATGGTCTTGAGGTCCGCGTGCGCGTGCACGACGACGCGGTTGGCGCGGTAGAGACAGGCCTGGACCTGGGCCACGTTGTAGCGGGAGAGCAGCGCCGCGGCGGCCGGATAGCCGGCGAAGGAAACCAGCCGGTGCTGATCGATGACGTCCGAATACAGCTCGCGTTCGATCTCCGGCCACGGCTTGCCCAGCTCGCTGGCGATGCTCTCCTTCACCTCCGACTCGGTCTTGTCGAACAGGCCGTCGCGCCCGGAGACCAGCGGGTGCTGCGGCGCGGCCATCGAGAAGACCTTCAGCCGCAGCGCGGCGGCCCCGCGCGGGTCGCTGTGGAAGTCGGACACCTCGTCGAGCAGCTTGCAGAACGACTCCACGCGCCGCGGCGGACACTCGGGCTCGTCCTCGAGCAGCCGCTCGACGGCGCGGTGCAGCTCGCCCCGGGTCTTGCCCGGGCCGGAGCGGTAGATCGCCAGCATCCGCTCGGCATGGCCCAGGTAGTGGCCGTGCGCGCGCTGCGTGAGGCGGTTCGGGTAGGCCCGGCCCTCCTCGTACCTGACGATGGACTGGTCGCCCGTGAGCATCGCTGCGCCTTCGCCTTCTTTCGAGGCCGCCTCCTCTCGCTGGCATCCTCGCAGATCACTGCGCACCTCGGGCGGCGCGGACGACAGCCTGCGCTCGACGACCGGACTGGACCCCCGCCAACTACGGCGGCACGGACGGCTACGGGTTCGACGCCAAGCCCACCGGCCTCTGGATGCAGGTCTTCTCGGGCCACTTCGACTCGGCCGCGTTCCACGGCGCCGAGATCGAGCTGGGCACTTTCACCTGGGTGGTGAAGTTCCTGCCCAGCTACGTCGGGCAGTGCAACACCACCCAGGAGAAGACCGCGTCCGCGTTGCCGTGCCTGATGGACTGAGCCGCGGTCCGGGCCACCGCCGCGCCCGGACATGGGCGCGGCGAGTGCCCCGGGCGTCCTCATCCCTGACGATGGACGGATCGCCCGTAGGCGTCGCTGCGCCTGCGGCTGCGGGACCGCTCGATCTCGCCCGTGTCCTCGCAGACCACCTCGTAGAGCGTCGCCTTCGCCTGCCCGCTGCGCCGCAGGATGCGCCCCAGCCGCTGCTTGGCCTGCCGCGTGGACGCCTGCCCGCCGATGACGACCGCCACCTTGGCCGCCGGGACGTCCACGCCCTCGTCGAGCACCTGGTTGGCGACCAGCACCTTGAAGCGGCCCTTCTCGAAGCCGTCCAGGACCTCCATCCGCTCGCGCTTGCCGGTGTGGGACAGGATGGTGGGCGCCAGGAAGCGCCGCGAGGCGGCGAAGGCCATGGCGTTGGACCCGGCGAAGACGATGACCCTCTCGCCGGCGTGGAGCCGGAAGACGTCCTCGAGCACGCGCAGCTTCTCCTGGGCGCGGTCCTCGATGGCCTTGCGCAGGCGGAACGCCTTCTGCGCCGCGCGCGCCGCCGGGTCCTTGCCGCAGTCGGCGCACAGGTCCTTGAAGCCGTACTCGGGGTAGTCCTCGCGCTGCTCGGAGATGAAGGAGGAGACCTCGCGGCCGGCCTGCTCGTAGATCTTCCGCTCGCGCTCGGTCAGCTCCACCGGGATGCGCACCACGTCGTAGTCCGCCAGCGTGCGTCCCTTCGCCGCGGTCACTGCCTGCCGGTAGACCACCGGGCCGACGAGCCAGTCCAGATCGGCGTGCGCCCCGTCGCTGCGCTCGGGGGTCGCGGACAGGCCCAGCCTCAGCGGCGCCGCGCAGAAGATTGCGGCCTCGCGGCGGCACTTGCCCGGCAGGTGGTGCACCTCGTCGTAGACCACCATCCCGAAGCGGGCGCCCAGCTCGGCCATGTGGATGTAGGCGCTGTCGTAGGTGGTGACGGTCACCGGGCGGACGTCGCGGTTCGAGTCGCCGAGGATCCCCGCGTCGTAGCCCAACCCGCGGCGGATGCGGCGGTGCCACTGGTACATCAGGTCCCGCACCGGAGCGACCACCAGGGTGGCGACCGAGGCGCGCTGCATGGCCGCCAGCGCGACCTCGGTCTTGCCCGTTCCGGTGGGCATGACCACGAGGCCCCGGCCCGAGGAAGCGAAGAAGGCGCCGACGGCGGCCTCCTGATCCGCGCGGAGCTTGGGCAGCGCAGGCTCGGGCCAGCCGACCTCGAGGGGAACCCCGACCTCGTCGGCCACGCCGGTCCCGGGCAGCAGGCTCCTGACCCGCGGATAGTGCAGCGCCTCCAGCCGCCAGGCCGAGACGCGCCCGTCCCACTGCCACGCGAGCGAGTGCAACTCGCCCAATTCGTCCGGGCGGGCACCGGAGAGGAGCAGCGTCCCGGAGTCGAAACGCAGGCGGGCAGGGGCGGCGGACATCCGGCACTGAAGATACATCGCGGGGCCGACGCGGCCAGGCTCTGGCGCACGGCGAATCGCGGCCGGCGGGCCTCCGTCCGCGGCGGCGCCACCCTCGCCAGCCACGACCGCCAGCCCGTCGCAGGGGGGGCACTACCCACTTCCGCCGCCTACGGGCGGGCGAGCACGATCTCCACTCGCGCCTTCCCGCTGCTGCAGCCGGCGCCCTCGGTCGCCTCGGGGAAGACGGCGGCCGAGCCCTGCGGTGTCGCGGCCGTGGCGGCGGTGGCGGAGTCGAACCGGGTGGTCGCCAAGCCGCAGGAGAGCTGGGCGGCAGGCTCCGTCGCCGGGACGATCCACGCCCGCACCGTCCCCGCCTTCGCGCAACCCCGCCCCTCGTGGTGGAGGTTGGCGACCAGCGGCAGGCCAGCGGGCTCGCACAGGACGCCCAGCGAGTACCAGCCCACCGACGACTTGGGGACGTCCATGCCCACCAGCAACCGCCCGGGAGCCGCCTTCGAGTAGAGCGCCTGGACCTCGACCGGGACGGTGACCTTCACGTCGACGGCGATCTCCTCCTCGCACCCCGCGAGGCAGAGCAGGGCGAGGGCGAGCAGATGCGTCGGCGGCTGCATCGGGGAGGGCCTCCAACGGCAAGCCCGGCGAGGCCGCGAGGCCTTGCCGGGCGAGGTTCAACCGCGCCGTCGCTTCTTCAGGGAGCGCTCTTGCCGGCGCGCACCTGGGAGAGGGCGTTGTTCAGGTAGTCGGTGTAGTCCTTGCCCTGGTACACGAACCGCTTGCCCGGGCTGGAGAAGAAGCCGGAGGCCCAAGCATCGGAGATGAGCTGCGCCTGCTGCTCGGGGTTCAGCTCGCCGAAGGCCGTGCCCTCGTCGATGCCCTTGGCGAAGTCGTACCCGTCGCCGAAGTACTGGCCCCACAGCGCCTCGCTCACGTAGTCGGTGCCGCCGTTCTGGTGCTGCCAGATGTGGCCCATCTCGTGGACCAGGGTCTCCGTGTCGCCGACGCTGCCCGGCGGCATGTAGATGGTGTTCCCCAGGACGAACGCCCGGCCGCTCATGCTGTAGAGCCCCGCGTCGCCCTCCTTCACCTCCACCTTGGAGTAGTCGATGGTGTCCCCGTAGACCTTGCGCAGCTGGGCGATCTCGTCGGCCTTCAGCTTGCGCCCCACCGGCTCCACGCCGATGGCGGTCTGGACGCTGCTCACGAGCTTGCCCAGGACCATGATCGCGGCGTCGACGGGGGTCTGGACGAGCTTGACCAGGCTCTTGCCCATGTCCGAGAACGCGCCCTTGAAGTCGCCCTTGAAGAGCTTGCCCAGGCCGCTGCCGAAGGTGCTGGCGGTCTCGCCCAGGTTCTTGGCCACGCCGACCACCGCGTCGCCGACGCCGCCGACGAAGTTCGAAACCGCCGAGCCGACCTTCTTGGCCGTGTCGCTGAAGAAGGAGCCGATGCTGGCGAAGAACCCCTTCTTGGGCGCCGGGGCCGGAGCCTGGGCCTGGACTTGAGGCTGGGCCTGGATCTTGGCCTGGGCTGCCACGCCCTTCGCCGCCGCCGCTCCGTCGAAGGTGGAGACGCTGCCCACCGGGCGGTGGGCGGTCTCGGCGACCTTCTTGGCCGCTCCCTCGAAGGTCGAGGCGTTGCTCCGCTGGGCGACCTCGGAAGACCTCGCCGCGACGGCGCTCCGGACGGCCTCGCTCACCGCCTTGGGGGTCTTGGGAAGCACTGCCGGCCGGTTTCCAATCTTCATGGCGCCTCCAACGTCAATCTTCTGGTCCTATTCTCTCATTCTTTGCCGGGAAGTTGCCTGCCGGCGAGCCTGAAAAGGCATGACAAAACAATTAGTTGGTGCGGCATCCACCCGCTGACCGATGGCCGCAGCTCCGAAGCTGACCCGCCTGAGGGAGCTCCGGGTCGGCCACCGCGGACCTCCCCCGCGCGTCGGTCCTGGGCGCAGCCCAGGTTGCCCGCGTTCTCGGGCGCTTGGGCCGAAGCGAGCCTTTGCACGCGACAAGTTCGGACAGGGTCCATCAAGGGAGCAGAACCGACGCCCGCCCCGCAGCGGGCTTTGCCCAAAGGATCCCGCGATGCTCCCGAACGCCCTGTTGTCCTTGCTGATCCTGCCCGCGCTCGGCGCAGTGCCGAGCTCCGCGCTCCGCATCAACTGCGGCGACTGCAACGCCTTCCAGGCCATCCAGGTCATCCTCGATGGCGAGGACATCAAGACCGACGCCTCGGTCCAGGTGGTCGGCATCGCGCCCGGCAGGCACGACCTGAAGCTCGTGAAGTGGGTCAACCCTTTCAAGACCGAGACCTACTACGAGGGCGTGGTGGACTTCCCGGCAGGGACCGAGCTTCGCGCCAAGGTCACCAAGGGCAAGCTCGACATCTATGGTCGCGGCCAGTACGCGCCGCCGACGCCCCCGCGCGCCGACTTCGCACCGCCGCGCATCGTCCAGGGCGTGCGGATGGCCGACGGGAGCCCGGCGGTCCGCGTCTCTCGCAGGGTCACGCTCACCGGGATGAAGGGAGCGGTCTTCCACCACGGCTGCCGCCTCCGGGCCCGCGGAGGCGAATGGGGAGCGTGGACGTCCAGCCAGGAGTTCACCGTCCCCTCCGACCCCTTCACGACCGAACTGAGCTGGGACCACCCGTACTCGTCCCTGGACGAGATCAACAGCTCCCGCGGCCGGTTCGTCATCGACATGTCGGTCTTCGACCGCGCCAACACGCTCGCCACCAGCGAGACGGCCGTGGAGGTGCCGCGGCGCTACCTTCAGCCGGACGAGGGGGACGACGACGACGACGAGGAGGAGCAGGACCGCCCCCGGCACCGCCACCACCGGCGCCACTGAGCGCCGCCGGCCCGGAGGACCGACCCCACGAGCTCGTCCGCGGCGAAGCGCTCGGATGATCCCCGTGCGACCAGGCGACCAGGCAGCGCAGGCGCTCATCGCGGTGGGCCAGCCGGGGACGACCTCCCGCGCATTGCCAAGCACTCGGCGGCGGGCGCCGAGGTGCCCGCGTCGGGCTCTCTGGAGCCTCGCCCTGGGGGGCGAAGGCCACGGTCCTCGAGGACGCAGACGCGTGGGGTTCGTCGCGGACAAGGACCCAAGGCGAGATCACGCGGGCCGTGCTCACCGCCGTCGACTCCCCGCTCAGGACCTGATCTCCAGAGGCTGCGCCGGGCCCCACCGGACCCGCAAGCCCAGGAATTTCATCCCGAATCGGCCCCGAGGCCCGTGCAGGCAGGCAGGCGCCGAGTCGGACGCGAGTCAGGGAAACTGGACAATTGCCAGCAAAAATCTCTACCCCCCTTGGATTTGCGCCCCCAAATCGACTAGAAGGTTTCTGTCCCGCTCGAACTGGGCGGGATCCGAGCAGGCACTTCCTGTCTCTCGGCTTGAGAAGAAACGAGCACGACTGCAATGGCTACTGGAACGGTGAAGTGGTTCAACGACGCGAAGGGCTTCGGCTTCATTACGCAGGACGATGGCGGCGAGGACGTCTTCTGCCACCACACCGCCATCCAGGCCGAGGGGTTCCGCACCCTCGCCGAGGGCCAGAAGGTTCAGTTCGACGTGACCAAGGGCCCCAAGGGCCTTCAGGCCGCGAACGTGAAGCCGGTCTAGTCCGAGACTTCCGAATTGAAGCTTGAGAGCCCGGTCCGGCTGGACCGGGCTCTCTTTTTTTGCCGAACCGGCAAGCGTAGGCACGGCTGCGCAGGCGGAGGCGGTCTCCTCGCTGCGATCGAGCCGCCGAGCTGGTTCGACCAAGGCGGATGAGGCGAAAGCGGTCGGTGGCCGCCCGCCTGCGGTGTGCTACTACCCTCGGTCGATGCCCCTCTCCTTCCGAACCCTCGCGCGAGATCCGGCACCCGGCTGCGCCGCCCGCACCGGCGTCGTCCAGACTGCGCACGGGCGCATCGAGACCCCCGCCTTCATGCCGGTCGGCACGCGCGGCACCGTCACCACCCTGACCCCCGACGACCTGCGCGCCCTCGACGCGCAGATCATCCTGGGCAACACCTACCACCTGCTGCTGCGCCCCGGCCCGGAGGCGATGCGCCACTTCGGCGGGCTGCACCGGTTCATGGCCTGGGACCGGCCCATCCTCACCGACTCGGGCGGCTTCCAGATCTTCTCGCTGCCGGCGGACCGCACGCTCAGCGAGGAAGGCGCCCGCTTCAAGAGCTACGTCGACTGCCGCTACCACCAGCTCACGCCCGAGTCGTCCGTCGCCATGCAGGAGGCCATCGGCTCGGACGTGATGATGGCGCTCGACATCTGCCTGCCCTCCACGGCCGAGCCCTCGGAGATCCGCTCGGCGATGGAGCGCACCCACCGGTGGGCGCTGCGCAGCCTCGCTTCCCGGCGCAACCCCGAGCAGGCCCTGTTCGCGATCGTCCAGGGCGGGCTCGATCCCAGCTTGCGAGCGGAGTCCGCGGCCTTCCTCACGGAGCACCCGTTCGACGGCTTCGCCATCGGCGGGCTGGCGGTGGGCGACACGCGCACCGAGCGCTTCGACGTGGTGGGCAGCACCGCGGCGCGGCTGCCCGCCGACCGGCCGCGCTATCTGATGGGCGTGGGCACTCCGCCCGATCTCCTGGAGGGCATCGCGCAGGGCGTGGACCTGTTCGACTGCGTGCTGCCGACCACCCTCGCCTGGCAGGGCCTCGCCTTCACCTCGACCGGGCGCGTAAAGCTGCCGCGAAGCGAGCACCGCCTCTCCGACGCCCCGCTCGACGCGGCCTGCCGCTGCCCGACCTGCGCTGTCCATACGCGCGGCTACCTGCACCACCTCATCAAGTGCAAGGAGACGCTGGGCCACCGCCTGCTCTCCATCCACAACCTGCATTACTACCTGTCGCTGATGCGCTCCTCGCGCCAGGCCATCGCGCAGGGCCGCTACCCGGCGTTCATGCGCGAGACCCTCGACGCCATCGACCGCTACGAGCACGACGAAGCGGGCCGTCCTCCGGGGCGCTCGGCCACGACGGTCGCCAGCGTCTTGGCAGAGCACGAGCGCTTCGAGATCGTCACCACCGAGAGCGGCGAGGCTTCCATCCGCGACCGCCAGGTGGGCGAGGTGATGCACCCCATCGTCGGCGCGGCGCAGGAGTCGCGCGAGCTGTACGTCGTCCAGTCCCGGCTGGCCGAGCGCCTCGGCGAGGAGCACCCGGAGCCGCTGGTCGTCCTCGACGTCGGGCTCGGCGCGGCGGGCAACGCGCTGGCCGCCATCCGCGCGGCGCGTGAGTCGGCGCGCCGGCGCCCGCTCGAGCTGGTCAGCCTCGAGCGCGAGCTGGGGTCGCTGAGGCTCGCCACGTCAGAGGAGGGGGCGGCGCGCCTGGGCTGGACCGCGGCAGACAGGCTCGCGGCGAGGGCTCTGCTGCAGTCCGGGCGGCACGAGGAGCCGGGCCTCGTCTGGCGCCTGGTATCCGGGGAGATCGAGCGCTCGCTGCCCGACCTGGGGGTGCGCGCCCACCTGGTCTTCTGGGACCCGTTCTCGCACAAGGCCAACCCGGGTCTGTGGAGCGCGGCGTCCTTCTCCGCGTTGCGCGAGAGATGCGCCCCGGACGCGCTGGTCTTCACCTACTCGAACGCGACCGCCACCCGCGGGGCGATGCTCCTGGCCGGGTTCTTCGTCGGGCACGGCGCAGCGTCCGGGGCCAAGGAGGACACCACGGCGGCCGCGATGCGCCTGAAGGATCTGGCCAGGCCGCTGGACGCTCGCTGGCTGGGGCGGCTCGAGCGCTCCACCGTCCCGTTCCCGTCCGACGCGCCGGCCGGTGCGCTCGACCTGGTGCGTCGGCATCCCCAGTTCGGCGGGTGACCTCGAGGTCGGTGTCGCAGGGCTCGCGCGGCCTCCGCCCGCACCGCCGAAGGGGCCTTGCGAGCCCCGGAGCGCGGCCAAAACTTGCCTCGACGCCGAGCGGGGCGTCCGGCAACGGGGAGGCCAAGCGATGAGCATCCTGGTCACGGGCGGAACGGGGACGGTCGGCTCCAAGGTGGTCAGGGAGTTGCTCGTGCGCAAGGCGGACGTGAGCGTCCTGACGCGCGACGCGAGCAAGGCCACGGCGCTCCCGTCGGGCGTCCGGGCAGTCGAGGGCAACCTCCACGACGCCGACGCCGTGCGCCGGATCTTCCGCGGCATCGACACCGTCTTCCTCGTGACCACGGTCGGCCCCACCGAGGCGACCGACGGGCTCATGGCCATCACGGCGGTCCGGGTCGCCGGGGTCCGGCGAATCGTCTACCTGTCGGTCCACGGAGCCGACAAGGCCGCCTGGCTTCCCCACTTCGGGTCCAAGGTGGGGATCGAGGCGGCGCTCAAGGTCTCGGGAATCGCCTTCAGCGTCCTGCGCCCCAACAACTTCTTCCAGAACGACTACTGGTTCAAAGACGCCATCGTGAAGCACGGGGTCTATCCCCAGCCGATCGGCAGCGCCGGCCTCTCGCGGGTCGACGTGCGCGACATCGCCGAGGCCGCCGCGATCCTGCTGACCGAGCCAGGCCACGACGGCCAGTTCTACGACGTGGTCGGACCCGAGCAGATGACCGGGCCGCGCACCGCGGAGATCTGGAGCGGCGCGCTCGGGCGGCCGGTCGCCTACGGCGGCGACGATCTGGACGCCTGGGAGAAGCAGATGCTGCAGTTCACGCCCCCGGCGACCGTCTTCGACTTCCGCTACATGTACGACTACTTCCAGAAGGAAGGGCTCAAGGCCTCGGCTCAGGCGATCGCGAGGCAGACCAAGCTGCTCGGGCATGCCCCGCGCCGGTTCGAGGCATTCGCCGCCGAGACCGCGGCGGTCTGGACCGGGCCGGAGGTACGGCCCGAGGTCCCCATGTAGAGCGCCCACGCGAGACCTTCAGATCTCCTTCCACCGTTCGCCGCGCGCGACCGATCTCCTTTTCCTTGGAGCGCCAGGCAAACCAGCCAGAATGGCGCTCCCGCCGCGACGCCCGACAATCCGCGAAGGAGATCCCGATGAAGAGGCTTTGCCGATGGCTCGCCGCGTTGACGCTGGCCGCGGCGATGGGAGCGTGCGCGTCGGCTCCTCCCAGGGCCGACTCGAAACCCGCTGCCTCGGTGTCCCATTTCGTCGGCACCATGAGCGTCAGTTCCCCGGACGGGAAGATTCCCTACGGCCCGCCGAAGAAGGCGGTGGTGAGCCGCACGCTGTCGCCCTCGACCGGGACCATCGTCGAGGACGTGGCGCAGGACGGCATGGTCAACACCACCACGCTGACCCGGCGCGCAGACACCAGCACCTTCGACGCCACCGACGCCGGGCACACCTTCTCCGGCACGGTGGCCTTCAAGAGCGACCCGTTCGCCATGACCGAGTGGGAGTACGCGATCGTGATGGCCGACGGCAGCCGCATCAGCGGACATGGCTCGTGGTCCACCGAGGGCATCCGTACGCAGAAGCTGTTCTCCGCTCCGGACGGGACGCCGAAGGTCCAAATCGCCGACGCGCTCCGGCCCGCGACCGAGTCCGAGGCGTCCTCCGCGCGCGCGAGCCTGGAGCCGCCGAAGAGGCAGTGACCTCGGCCTGCCGACCCATCGAGTCCAACGTCTTGGGCAGGCGGCGGCTGCACCGACGACCCGCGAGCGGTCGGCGCTCCTCAGTCCAGCAGCGGCTTTCCGAAGCGGGCCTGGTACTGCCTCTGCAACTCGGCCCGCTCCTGCGCCTTGCCATCCACCAGCAGCACCTCCCCGAGCTGGACCCAGGCGCTCCTCAGCTCCGGAGCGAGCGCGATGACCCGGCGCAGGTGGTCGGCCGCCTTCCCGCGCCCGTTCCGCCTGACCTTGTCGAGCAGACCGAGGAAGTAGTGCGCCTGGACGCAGGGCTCATAGCCGGCGAGCGCGCGCTCGCAGAGTGGCCGCGCCTCCCCGGTCAGCCCCGTGCTCGCGACCAGGCCGCACTGCAGCGCGAGCAGCCCGGGCGCGCCGGGGAACCGCTCCAGCGCCGTCGCCACGGACTTGGAGGCCTCGCCCGTCCGGCCGGCCTCGAAGCTCGCGAGGATCGCCTCGTAGGTGACCCGGTACAGACCTTCATGGAGACGCCCCGGGGACTGCTCGGGGCGCAGCCCCGTCCTGCGCCGGGTGGACTGCGCCCAGGCCGATAGGCGAGCGCCAGCCTCGGTGGGGCAGTGCGGGGCCACGGTCTCCGCCAGGCTGACCGCGCCCAGCTCGCGGGCGAGCCTGCCCAGCTCGTCCCAGACGCGGGCGGGAGTCGCGGCCTCCTCCTTCTCGGCACACTCCGCGGCCTTCTGCAGCGCCTCCGCGCCGTCGACCAGCTTCCGGGCCTTGGCCAGGACCCAGCCCAGCGCAGCCCATGGCTCCGGATCCTTGGGCTTCAGCTCGATCGCGCGGTCGCACGGCCAGCGCGCCGATTCGGCCGCCTTGGTGCGCGCGGAGGATTGGCAGGCGAAGAGCTGCGTCGCGAAGTCGTCGGGCAGCCGCCGCGCGAGCGGCTCCGCGAGCCTCCACGCCTCCTCCGGCTTTTCGAGGACCGCGTTCAGGGCGTCGGACTCCTCCTGCGTCAGGCCTTGATTCCCCGGCGCGCGAGCCTGGCTGGCCTCGACCGCTTCCTCGGTCTTGGCCTGGGCCTGCGCTTCCTGGGCGTGGGCCCGACGCTCGGCGATGAACTGGAGCAGCTCCTCCCGGTCGGCGGGATCGAATCCCTGGGCGCGCTCGCGGACGACCTTCTCGACCGCCGCGTCCATCGCCGACCGCTCAGCGTAGGTCGAGGGCCTCGCCCGCACGTGCTCCAGCGAGGCGCCCACGAGCACCTCCGCTTCGGCGCCGAACGCGCTGCGCATCTCCTTGTAGAGCGGGTTCATGACGCTGCGCTCGTGCAACGCGTGCGGGACGCCCAGGGTGTGGCCCCACTCGTGGAGGAGCACGACCAGGGCCTTGTGCCGGGCCCGCTGGCTCACCGTCGCGTCGATGCGGTCTTCGGACAGGGCCGTCAGCGCCTTGTGGAGCTCGAGCGCCTCGGCGCCGTCGTCCATGGCGCGGCAGATGGCGTGCTTGGAGAGCAGTTCCGCCGCGCCCAGGGCCTCGATGTTGGCGGTGGCGATGGGCAGGGCGGCGGTCATGCCGAAGACCCAGGCCACGTCCCGGCCTTCGTCCAGCTTCGCCAGCTCGGCGAGCATCTGCTTCGGGTCGCTCGCTGGGGAGCGCCGCTCCCACTCGCGGACCTCGGCGACCTTCATCCGCACCCCGAAGGTGGGCTCGAGCACCTCGTTGGCGCGCTCGAAGAGCGCGCTCAGCTCCGAGCGCCAGCGGATGCGCGAGCGGTACTCGGCGTCGACATGCACGCGCACCGGAAAGGTCCGGGCGACCCCCGCGCGCGCCGGCGGGATCTCGAGGTCCGCGGGCGCGAGCGATCGGAGGTAGTCGCTCTGGACGCTGTGCGGGGTGCGCTGGCCTTCGTACGCGCACCCGGCCATCGCCAGCAGGAAGACCACGAGTCTGCGGCGCTGGACGCTGGTGACCGTGAGCGAGGGAGTCATCGCACGGATAGTACGACAGGCCAAAGCCGGCAGACAGGTGCTCGCTCGGCTCTGGCCCGGCCTGGGCACGGGCCGCTCGCTTGAAAGGGGCAGCGGGAGTCCAGCTCGACCTCGCGATCCCGTGGCCGAAGCGACGGCTGGCCACTACTGGTCCCTGCGGCGACGTGAAAGACTAGGCCCGCCGAGCCGACTCGCGACTCAGGACTCTCGACCGACGACCCTTCCCATGACTCCTGCCCAACTCAAGAAGCACCTGGAGCTCCTGACCGAGCTGCGCGCCCAGCTCCTCGGCAAGGGCCCCGCGAAGATCGCTCCCAACCGCACCGACCAGACCAAGGTCGGCGGCGACGAGGACGAGCAGCCGCTCAACGAGATGCTCCAGACCATCGCCTCGCACCGCAACAAGAACGACGCCGCGCTGGTCCTGCGCATCGACAAGGCGCTGCGCAAGCTGCGCGACGACCCCGGCGAGTACGGCCTGTGCGAGGACTGCGGCGACGACCTGCCCGCGCCGCGCCTGAAGGCGATGCCCTACGCCGAGCTGTGTCTGGAGTGCCAGTCCAAGCGCGACGGCCCCAAGGGTCCCAAGACCCGCCGCAACCTCTACGACTTCCGGTAGCGGACGTTCCGCACGGCCCGGTCCTGGGCCCGACCCCGGCGCCGACGCCGACGCGGCGTGAACTCCCTTGCCGCTTCACGGGCACCCCTTGGGTCTGCGCGACCGTTCTGGATATTCTGCTGTGGCTTGCTTCACTTTTCCGGGGGTCCCATGCACGCCACCCGTATCTCCTTGCTGGCCGCTGCTCTCGCCGCGGTCCTGTGCGCCTGTCCCACCCCGCCGCCCGTCGAGAACGCCGACACCGGCACGACGCCGCAGGCCGACACCGGCACGACGCCCAAGGGAGACGGCGGCACGGTGCTGGGCGACGGCGGCACGCTGCCGCAGGGAGACGGCGGGACGCTGCCGGGCGACGGCGGGACGCAGCCCGGCGACCTGACCCTCTCCGACTGGCCGGCCTACGACTTCGGCCGCGTCGCGGTCGGCGCCTCCGCGGAGCACTCCTTCACCGTCACCAACATGGGGGCGAGCGAGGCGATCGCCATGACCCTGGGCGCCCTGGCCGCGCCCTACGAGATCGGCTCGGGGACGACCTGCGTCACCTCGCTGGCCTCCGGCTCGAGCTGCCTGGTGGTGGTCAAGTTCGCCCCGACCGCCGCCGGCGACGCCTTCCCGGCCGAGCTCTCGGTCACCTACGGCGCGGCCACCGCGCGCCAGACCGCCAAGGTCTCGCTCACCGGCGGCGCGGCCAACCCGGCCGTCCTCGCGCTGTCCGACGGCCCGACCTACGACTTCGGCGATAAGGCCGCGGGCACGATCCTCGACCACTCCTTCACGCTCACCAACTCCGGCGGCCTCGTCGCCACCGCGCTGGCCCCCGCCGCGCTTGCCGTCCCGTTCTCGTTCAAGGGCGGCTCCTACCCGGGCACCGGCGGCACCTGCGCCACCTCGCTCGACCCGGCCGGCAGCTGCACCGTGGTGGTCACCTTCACGGCCCAGGTCTTCGGCGACCACACCGGCACGCTCTCCATCGGCTACCAGAGCGGGCTGGGCGCGCAGACCGCCTCGGTGGGCCTGAAGGCCAAGAGCCACTCCCCGGCGGTGCTCTCCCTCTCCGACGAGCCGACCTTCGACTTCGGCAACGTCGTGGTGGGCGCGGTCGCCGAGCACTCCTTCGAGGTCACCAACGCCGGCGGCGCGAACGCGGCGCTCATCTCCGCCACGGCGCTCGCCCTCCCCTTCGCGTTCAAGGGCGGCACCTTCCCCGGCACCGGCGGCGGCTGCGGCGCCACCCTCGCGCCGCAGGCGACCTGCACCGTGGTCGTGACCTTCACCCCCGCCGCCCGCACCGGGGCCTCCGGCGACCTGAAGCTCAGCTACGACGACGGCGCCGCCTCGCAGACCGCGACCCGTCACATGACCGGCAGCGGATCGACCGCCGCGGTGCTCGGCTTCAACGGCTTCGACTTCGGCCAGGTCAACGTCGGCTCCTCGCTCGACCACACCTTCACCGTCAACAACACCGGCGAGGCGAGCGCCACGGGCGTGGCCGTCGACCCGCTGGCGAGTGGCTTCTCGTTCAAGGGCGGCGCCTTCCCCGGCACCGGCGGCACCTGCGCGTCGGCCATCTCCGCCAGCTGCACCCTGGTCATCACCTTCGCGCCCAGCAAGGCGGGCACGGTCTCGACGGCCCTGAAGCTCTCGTACCACGACGGCCTCGCGGCGGCCGCGACGGCGCAGACCCTGACCGGCACGGGCTACGTGCCGGCCACGCTGGCCTTCGGCAACGCGATCTATGCCTTCGGGACGATCGCCCCCAGCGGCACCGCCGAGACGCTGCTCACGCTGGCCAACACCGGCTCGGTCGCCGCCACCTCCTTGGCCTTCGACGCGCTGCCCACCCCGTTCGCCTACAAGGGCGGCACCTTCCCGGGCATCGCCGGCACCTGCGGCACCACCGTCGGCGCCGGGGCGTACTGCATGCTCGATGTCGTCTACAAGCCGACGGCCGTGGGCAGCTCCTCGGCTAGCTTTGGCGTGAGCTACCAGAACGGCTCCGGGACCTCCGCGACCGCCTCGACGACCCTCACCGGCACCGCGGTGGGCACGGCCTGGCTCGAGATCACCGACTTCCCGCCCGAGTACTACTCGAACTTCGGCATCCCCCCGGACCCCGCGACGTTCGCCTTCATGTCCATGGGTGTGGGCCTGACGCAGGACCACACCTTCTCGGTGAACAACACCGGCGCGGCCGACGGGACCTTCGCCGCCGGCGACACGCTCAGCGGCCCGTTCTCCTTCAAGGGCGGCACCTACCCCGGCATCGGCGGCACCTGCGGCACGAGCTTCCCCAAGGGCTCCAGCTGCACGGTGGTGGTGAGCTTCGCCCCCACGGCGCTCGGCGACTTCACCAGCACCCTGTCCATCTCCTTCAACTCCGGGACCGCCACGCGGCCGCTGTCCGGCACCGCGACCGACAAGGCGTTGCTGGTGATCTTCGACTACGACATCGGCGTCAGCTTCGGCCCGGCCTTCGACTTCGGCGTGGTCGGCGTCGGCGTGCCGGTGGAGCACAGGTTCTTCCTGGGCAACGCCGGCGCCCAGGCCGCGACCGCCATCTCCGGCCTCGCGCTGCCCGCCCCGTTCGCCTATACCGGCGGCACCTTCCCGGGCAGCGGCGGCACCTGCGGCGACACGCTGGCTCCGTTCAGCGGCTGCGAGATCTCGATCACCTTCGAGCCCGCGGCGGCCGGTCCCTTCGCGGGCACGCTGGACGTCTCCTACGACGAGGGCGGCGCCACCGCGCACGTCACGCGCGACCTGCGCGGCACGGGGACGACCGCGGCGCTGCTGGTCCTGATGGGCCAGGGCCCCAACGCCGACTTCGGCCCGGTCCCGGTCAACGGCCGCTCCGAGCGCGAGATCGACGTGAACAACGTCGGCGGCGCGACCGCCACCGGCATCGCCGCGCGCGCCCTGACCGCGCCTTTCCGCTTCAAGGACGGCGCCTACCCCGGCACCGGCGGCACCTGCGGCGCCAGCCTGCCGTCGGGCACCGCCTGCCGGCTGGTCGTGGTGTTCGAGCCCACCGCGGCGGCTGCCTCCGCGGCGTCGTTGATCCTCGACTACGACGACGGCCTGGGCGGGCACCCGACGGCCCAGGTCGGCCTGCTGGGCACCGGCATCAGCACCGCGCTGCTCGTCATCCGCGACTGGCAGGGCAACAACGGCGGAGGCGACTTCGGCAGCAACACCTTCGACTTCGGCGTCCAGGGCGCGGCGGTCCAGCACGCCTTCTACGTCCGCAACCAGGGTGCACAGGCCGCCACCGCCGTGTCCGGGACGCTCGCCGCCCCCTTCACCTTCACCGGCGGGACCTACCCCGGCACCGGCGGCACCTGCGGCACCAGCCTGCCCGCGGGCGCGGAGTGCACGGTCGACGTGACCTTCACCCCCAGCGGCGACGGCGCCGCCGGCGGCACCCTGAGGCTCGCCTACCACGACGGCGCCGCCGCGCAGACCGCGGTGCGCGCGCTCGCCGGGACGAGCACCACCGGCGCGAATCTCGTGCTGATGATGTGCGTGAACTGCGGCGACGGCGGCGGCGTGTTCGACCTGGGCGTCGTGGGCGCGCCGACGCACGGCCTGCTCTACGTCCACAACAACGGCGCGAAGGCGGCCTCCAGCATCACGCCGGGCAGCCCGGCCCTGGGCAACGGCTTCTCGTACCTCAACGGCGCCTACCCCGGCGAGGGCGGCACCTGCGGCCAGACGCTGGCGGCCGGCGCGTCCTGCACCCTGGCCGTCGCCTTCACCCCCCAGGGCACCGGGCCGCGCACCGCCACCCTGCGGCTCGACTACCAGGACGGCAACGGCAAGGCCAAGACGGTCGCCCGCGACTTCTACGCCTATGCGATCGAGACGGCGCTCCTGACCATCGTCGACTGGCCGAGCCAGGACGCCTTGAACAACCAGGGCTCGAGCTTCGACTTCGGCCTGACCGGCGTTCCCGTCGAGCACACCTTCTTCGTCGCCAACCAGGGAGCCAAGGACGCGACCGGGATGGCCGTGGCCGCGCTGGCCGACGGGTTCGCGCTCAAGACGGCCAACCTGCCGAACGATGCCTGCGGGACCACCCTCGCGCCCGGCGGCTACTGCAGCCTCACCGTGGTCTACACGCCCGGGACCGCGGGGATGCACCAGGCGACGCTGACCATCGACTACCAGGACGGCTCGGGCGCCGCCGCGGCGAAGCGCCCGATGACCGCCACCACGACGACGCTGGCGCTGCTGGAGATCCGCAACTGCCAGAACTGCGGCGGCAACGACAGCTCCTACGGCTTCGGCATCGTCGGCCAGCCCTCCGAGCGCACGCTGTACGTCTACAACCGCGGCGGAGGCACGGCGACCTCGCTGGCGGCCGGCCAGCTCGGGAGCGGCTTCTCGCTCAAGACCGCCAACCTGCCGCAGGACGCCTGCGCGGCGACCCTCGCCCCCAACGGCGCCTGCTCGATCACGGTGGTCTTCACGCCCAACGGCAGCGGCCCCCGGGCTTCGACCTTGACCGTCAGCTACTTCAACGGCAGCGCGAACGCCTCGGTCAGCCGCGACCTCACCGCCACCTCCAGCGACCGGGCGATGCTGCTCGTCTACGACTGGACCTGCCAGAACTGCGGCGGGACCGACCTCAGCCGGCCGTTCGACTTCGGGACCTCGGGCTC
Organism: Myxococcales bacterium; assembly: GCA_036504155.1. Lineage (GTDB taxonomy): Bacteria > Myxococcota > Myxococcia > Myxococcales > UBA5297 > JACRCT01. The sequence goes on along the minus strand of DASXVQ010000135.1, from coordinate 28,954 downwards.
GCCGGTGGACCACGAGTTCATGGTCGTGAACCTCGGGGCCCTGGACGCCACCAGCCTCGCCGGCAGCCTGGGCGCGGGCTTCACCTTCAAGGGCGGCACCTTCCCCGGCACCAACGGCACCTGCACCGCCACGCTGCCCAAGGGATCGGGCTGCACCGTGGTCTTGACCTTCACGCCCCCGGCGAACACCAACGGCCCGGTGTCCGGCAACCTGGTCCTCAACTACTACGACGGCTTCGCGCAGGCGCAGGTCGCCCGCGCGCTGACCGGCACCGCCACCTCGCTCGCGCTCCTGCGGCTCAACGACTCCCCCGACTGCCCGAACTGCGGCGGCGACACCTTCGACACCGGCCCCACCGGCCAGCCGATCGAGCACGCCTTCTGGGTGCACAACATCGGCGCCCAGGACGCGACCTCGATGACCCCCGGCGCGCTCTCCACCGGCTTCTCGTTCAAGGGCGGCTCCTGGCCCGGCACCGGCGGCACCTGCACCCAGACGCTGGCCAAGGGCGCCCACTGCTCCGTCGTGCTCGCCTTCTCGCCCACCGGGCTGTCCGCCGGCACCTACACGAGCGCGCTGAGCGTCAGCTACCAGAACGGGTCGGCCACGGCCTCGGCTTCGATCACCATCAACGTGAGGACCACCACGCTGGCGCTGCTGCGCCTGAGTGACTGGAGCAACTGCCCGGACTGCGGCTCCCAAAACGACCAGCCGTTCGCGTTCGGCACCGTCGCGGTGGCGAGCACGCTCGAGCACACCTTCTCCGTCAACAACGTGGGCGGCCAGGCGGCCACCGGCCTCTCCGCCGACCAGTTCACCGGCATCTTCACCTTCAAGGGCGGCACCTACCCCGGCGCCGGCGGCACCTGCGGCGCCCAGCTCGCAGCGGGAGCGTCCTGCGCGCTGGTCGTCACCTTCACCCCCTCGGTCGCCGGACGCGCGGACTCGAACCTGCGCCTGACCTACCAAGACGGGTCGGGGACGACCAAGTCGGTCGAGCGCTGGCTCTCGGGCATGGGGACCGACCAGGCCATCCTCGAGGTGCGCAACTGCATGAACTGCGGGCCCACCGGCCAGGTGGATTTCGGCACCACCGGCGTCCTGGTCGAGCGCACCTTCACCGTGGTCAACCTGGGCGCGCGCGAGGCGACCTCGCTGGGCACCTCGCAGCTGGGCAACGGCTTTGCGTTCAAGGGCACGGGCACCTGGCCGGGGACCGGCGGCAGCTGCTCCGCCACCCTGGCCAAGGGCGCCAACTGCACCTTCGTGGTGACCTTCGACCCCGCGGCGCTGCAGGACGCGCCCTACTCGTTCCAGCTGTCCCTGGGGTACTTCGACGGCTCGAGCAACCAGCAGGTCCGCCTGGGCCTGACGGCGACCGCGACCCACGCGGCGCTGCTCAAGCTGGGCGACTGGTCGGGCTGCCCGGACTGCGGCACCGGCCCGAACCCGTACGACTTCGGCACCACCGGCCTCGTCCAGGAGCACCAGTTCTGGCTGTTCAACGTCGGCGGAGCGCTGGCCACCGGGGTCGGCCCGGGAACGCCCGCGCTGGGCGACGGCTTCTCCTTCAAGGGCGGCCCCTACCCCGGCAGCGGCGGCACCTGCGGGACCACCCTCGCCGCCGGCTCGAGCTGCTCGGTCGTCGTGGCCTTCACCCCCTCCGGCCTGGCCGCGGGCGCCCACTCCAGCAGCTTGACGATCAAGTACGGCACCGGCACGACCGTCTCGCGGGCCCTCGCGGCGACCTCGACCGACAAGGCGTCGCTCGAGATCGCCGACTGCGACAGCTGCACCGGCAGCGACCGGCCGCGCGACTTCGGCACCTGGGGCATCGCCACCACCCGCGTCCTGTCGGTGCGCAACCTGGGGGCGGCGGCGGCGACCAACCTCCGCGTCGGGATGCCCGCGCTGGGCGACGGCTTCTCCTTCGCCGGCGGCAACTACCCGGGCACCGGCGGCAACTGCGGGACCACCCTCGCCAGCGCCGGCGCCTGCGCCATCGCCGTCACCTTCTCGCCGGGCGCTCTGGCGGCCGGCACCCACCAGTCGACGCTCGCCCTGGCCTACGACGGCGGCGCCGCTGCCGGCGCGACCGCCACCCGGCAACTCACCGCCAACCTGACCAAGCTCGCGCTCCTGGTGCTCAGCGAGGGCAACCCGGACGGCTGCGGCGACAACTGCGGGCCCTGGTGGTTCAACAACCTGCAGGTGGGCACCTCGGACGTCCGCCCGCTGACCGTCTTCAACGTCGGCGCCGTGGCGGCGACCTCCATCGCCGAGCCGTCGCCGCCCATCGCCTGGGCGCCCTTCGACTGGGCCGGCCACGGCGCCATCCCCGGCCTGAACGGCACCTGCACCGCCGCCGTCCTCGCCAGCCTGGCCCCGGGAGGCTCGTGCACGCTGGAGATCGGCTTCTACCCGATGGCCGCGGGCAGCTACCAGGCGCGCCGCACCCTGGACTACCAGGACGGCTCGGGCACCAAGCAGACCGCCGGCCGGACGATCGGCGGTTCGGCCTTCTAGCCGCCTTGCGGCAGGCCGCCTACCCAGGCCCCCGACGCGAGGTCAACCCCCGCGTCGGGAGGCCCTAGAGCGGGTTGCGGGCCCGAGTTCCCCCGGCAGGGCCTCTCTGCCATGATTCGCCGCGCATGAAAGTCGTCATCGAGCGCGGCCGGACAGTCGAGTTCAAGGACCTGCCCCCCTGGTCCATCGCCCTGGACGGGTACGTCCAAGGGCCGGCCCTGGACAACGTCGACCACCGCTACTCGTTCGACCACCACAAGGGCTGCATCCGGCTCATCACCACCGCCACCTGCGAGCAGGTGCGCGACGCCATCCTCCTCGGGCTGGATCCGTCCAAGTACACGGTCTTCGTCAACGACGTGGACACCGACACCGCGCTGGCCGTCTGGGAGCTGCGCAACCCGGCGCGCCTGCGCGACCCCGTCGTCGGCCACTACATCGCCAGCGCCGGCCTGCTGGACGCCCACGGCGGCGGCTACCCGCTGGTCTACGAGCGCCGCCAGGTGGAGTGGATCGGCCAGCCGGAGACCGCCTCGCGCATCAGCGGCGAGTACGAGAAGCTGGACGCCCAGGGGCTCTCGGACCTCATCGATCGCATCGGCGAGCGCTTCGAGAAGCTGCTGCGCAGCCAGGCCCCCACGGAAGAGGAGCTGCGGCGGATCGAGCAGAAGGCGGAGTTCGACCGCCTCTTCGACGGCACCGGCTGGACGATGGTCCAGGCCACCGACCCGCACGTGCTCTTCGATCTCTACGCCCAGGGCATCGAGCGCATCGTCACCTGCCGCCCGCAGTCCGACGGCTCCTTCGCCTACACCGTGGCCCGGCGCAGCGACTTCGTCGACGGCTTCGACGTGCCCGCCATCCTCTCCGCCCTCGACGCGGTGGAGAAGGGCTGGGGCGGCGGGAGCACCATCGGCGGAGCGCCGCGGCACGCGGACGGCTCGCGCAGCCGGCTGCAGCCCGCCAGAGTCTTCGAGATCGTCGAGGGTTGCGTCCGCCGGCCCTGACGTTGCCGTTCGCGGCGCCCGTTGCATCACCGGAGGTTCCCCATGCTGTCGCTCCTCGCCGCCGCCGTCCTCTTTTCCGCTGCCCCCGCGCCCGCCGCGAAGGCCGAGCCCAAGGCCGCGCCCGCCGCCAAGGCCGAGCCCAAGGCCGCGCCCGCCGCCAAGGCGGAGCCCAAGAAGGCCGAGCCGGAGGCCAAGCCGGCCGAGCCCGTCGACGACGGCCACGGCCACGACGACGGCCACGGGCATGGCAAGAAGGACGAGAAGCCGCTCGACGAGAACGGCAAGAAGATGGTCGCCCTCTCCGAGGTGCTGGTCGGCTTCACCCGGGACAACCTGACCGCCTACCGCGAGATGCTCGTCCTGGCCGGCGACGCCAAGGACTGCGCCGCGGCCGCCAAGGACATCGGCGCGCGCAGCAAGAAGCTGGACGCCGACCTCGCCGCCAAGCGCGCCAAGATGGACGAGATGAAGAAGGGCCTCGAGCCCCGCCTGCAGCAGGAGACGGCCGGAATGGCGCTGCTCTCGCTCAAGGACGAGCTGGCCAAGGCGCGCAAGGGCTTCGAGGACGACTCCAGGATCGTGCTGTCGTACCGCGGCAAGTGCCCCAAGCAGGCCGACGAGGTCGACAAGACCGTCACGGCGCTGCGCAAGCGGATCTCGCCCTAGCCGCGCTCAGACTCCCGCCGCCATCCAGCTTCGCAGCCACTCGACGCCGTGCCGGACCGCCTCTTCCAGGCGCTCGCCGGACGCGAGCCGTGCGGCGATCGCCGAGGCCAGCCGGCACCCCGTCCCGCGCCGGGCGCCAGGGATGCGCTCGCCGCGAAGCCAGGACGCCGCTCCGCCGGACCAGAGCAGATCCGCGGGGTCGCCCGACAGGTGACCGCCCTTGAGCAGCACGGACCGGGCGCCCAGGCCCGCGAGCGCGCGCGCCGCCTCGGCCATCTGCGCCTCGTCGCCGCAGGGAAGGCCGGTGAGCGCGGCCGCCTCGCCGAGGTTGGGGGTCACCAGCGTGGACCGGGCCATCAGCGGCGCCCACTCGGCGGCCGTCCCGTCGAAGAGCGAGCCGCCCCGCGAGGTCTGGAAGACCGGATCCACCACGCGGGCCGCCCCCGCCAGCGGACCCTCGAAGAGATCGACGAGCGTCCGGAGGATCTCCCTCGAGCCGACCATGCCGACCTTCACCGCGGCGACGGGGCCGTCCTCCAGCGCCGCCCGCGCCTGGGCCTCGACGGCGGCGGCAGAGACCGCCTCCATGCGCACCAGGCGCGCGCTCGACTGGGCGGCGATGGCGGTGGCGCACAGGAAGGGCCGCGCTCCGTTGGCGCGAACCGCCTCGCCGTCGGCTAGCAGGCCGGCGCGCCCGGACGGGTCCAGGCCGGCGAAGACCAGCACGCGGGGCGGCAGGGCGGGTGCGGTCACGGGCGGGTCCGCGCCGCGGCCTTCACGAAGGAGCGGTACAGGCCGAGGTTGGCGGGCACGGTCAGCATTAGGAGCTCCGGGTGCCACTGCACGCCCACCACGAACCGGTAGCCGGCGCACTCGAAGGCCTCCACCAGCTCGTCCGCGGACTGGGCGGTTGCCGTCAGGCCTTCGCCCAGGTGCCGGACCGCCTGGTGGTGGGTCGAGTTGACCATCAGCGAGCCCTCGCCGACCGCGCGTGCCAGGCGGGTCCCCCGACGGATGTCGACGCCGTGCCAGGGACGGCGCTTGTCCACCCGCTGCTCGTGGGTGATGGCGGTGGGCACGTCGGTGGCGATGTCCTGCCAGAGCGATCCGCCCAGGGCCACGTTGATGAGCTGCATGCCGCCGCAGACCCCCAGCACCGGCAGGTCGCGCCGGAGGGCGCCCTCCAGCAGCGCCCGCTCGAACAGCGTGCGCTCGCGCTTGGAGGGGCCGCACTGCGGCCGGCGCGGTTCGCCGTAGTCCGCGGGGTCGATGTCGAAGGCGCCTCCGGTCAGCAGGAGCCCGTCGATGGCCTCGAGGTAGGCCTCCAGGGCCTTGGGCTCGTCGGTGTACGGGGCGACCCAGGGCAGGCCGCCGGCGACCAGCACGGCGTCGGCATAGGCGCGGTTGAGCTCATAGCGGCTGGGCTTGCCTTCGACGCGCGTCCAGTCCGGCGTGATGGCGACGAACGGGAGCTTGCGGTCGCGGGCGCGGCGGACGGCGCGCTGGGCTCGGAGGCGGCGGGTCACGAGACCTCCCTCGGCTCGGCCTGCGACTGCCCGCGGGCGACGGCCTCGGCGAACAGGCGGGCGCGGTCGGCGGGATGCGTCGCGCCGAGCACGTCGGAGACGACGGCGACGGCGGCGGCTCCCGCCCTGGCGACCTCTTCGGCGCGCTCCAGCGTGATGCCGCCGATGGCGACGACCGGGGCCCCCAGGCCCCGGACCACCTCGGCGAGCATCGGCAGGCCGCGGGCCTCGACCGCCAGCTCCTTGGTCGAGGTGGGGAAGACGGGACCGAAGCCCACGTAGTCGGCGCCGGCGGCCAGGGCGGCGCGGGCCTCGACGAGGGTCCGGGCGGTCGCCCCCACGATCATCTGGGGCCCCACGATGCGGCGGACCTCGGCGACCGGCAGGTCCTCGGCCCCGACGTGCACGCCGTCCGCGCCCGCCACCATGGCCACGTCCGGCCGGTCGTTGACGATGACGAGCGCCCGGCCTGCGGCAAGCTCAAGGGCCAGGCGGGCCGCTGCCAGCAGCTCGCGAGCCGGTCGCTCCTTGGCGCGCACCTGGACGACGCTCGCCCCGCCGGCCAGGAAGGCTTCGATCTTCAGCCGCAGCGGCAGGTCGGCGCGGTAGCCGAGGTCGGCGATCCCGTACAACCCCTGGATGATTCGGCCGTCCATGGGTCGAGCGTTTTACCACCAAATCGGCCGGTTCCCCGACTCCGGGGCCCACAGCCTGCGAGGCGGGTCCGAAGCCTGGTTTGACAGCCGGCTCCCCGGTCCCTATAAATCCGCGCCCTACGGCAGTTCAGGAGAGTGCCCCATGACGGACTCCATCGACATCAAGTTGCTCGACAAGCGGGTGGCTCAGCGCTTCATCAAGAAGGGCCTGCTGGCCGAGAAGGAGTTCGAGAAGCACTTGAAGTCCTTGCCGGATCTGGCCGACAAGTCGGCGCCCGTCGAGGCGACGATCGAGCCGATGCACGTGGGCGCGACCGGAAATCACCCCGAAGAGGAGTAGGCCCTCGACCGGCTCGGAGGCAGTCCACTCCCGAGCCGAGTGCGCCAGGAGGCTGGTCGTGCCTGGTCCCGTGCCCCACGCTGCCGTCTGCTGCGCCGCCGCCCTCGCGGCCGCGCTGTTTCTTTGCCCGCGCGTCGAGGCCGGCCCCGCCGAGCGGCGCAGCCCGGTGGTGGTGGCCACCGAGAAGGCCAAGGCGGCGGTCGTCAACATCTCCACCGAGACGCTGGTCCGCCAGCGCCGCCGCGACCCGTTCTTCGACCAGTTCTTCGCCGCGCCCCAGGAGCGGCGCTTCGTGCCCAACTCGCTGGGCTCGGGCGTGGTCATCGACCCCCGCGGCTACGTCCTCACCAACTTCCACGTCATCGCCCGCGGCTCGCGGGTCAAGGTGGGCTTCGCCGACGGCAAGGAGCTGGTGGCCAAGGTCGCCGGGACCGATCCCCAGAGCGACCTCGCGGTGCTGGTGGTCCAGGCCGACGGGCCGCTGCCGTTCCTGCCGCTGGCCGCCGGCGAGCCGATGATCGGCGAGACCGCCATCGCCATCGGCAACCCCTACGGCCTCTCGCACACCGTGACCGCCGGCGTCGTCTCCGCGCTGCACCGGCAGCTCAAGACCGAGGACGCCAGCTTCTACGACTTCATCCAGACCGACGCGGCCATCAACCCCGGCAACTCGGGAGGGCCGCTGCTCAACGTCGACGCCGAGGTCATCGGCATCAACTCCGCCATCTACGGCGGCGACGCCAAGGGCATCGGCTTCGCCATCCCCGCCGAGCGGGTGCGCGCCATCACCACCTCGCTCATCCAGTTCGGGGAGGTCCGCGAGGCCTGGCTCGGGCTCTCGGTGGAGAACGCCGCCGCCCCGGAGGGGAGCGACAAGAAGCCGGTGGTGGTCACCGACGTGGACCCCAAGGGCCCGGCGGCCAAGGCGGGGCTCTCCGCAGGGTCGCTGGTCACCGCCTTCAACGGCGCCCCGCTGCAGGACGCCGACGAGTTCCACTACCGGCTCCACGGCGCGCTCCACGGCCAGCCGGTGCAGCTCGAGGTGACCCGGCCGGACGGGGCGAAGGCGAACTTCGCCGTGACCCCCACCGAGTTCCCGGCGGCCCTCTCCGAGGAGCTGGTCCAGCGGCGCCTCGGGCTGACGCTCGCCGAGACCAAGGCCCGCTCCTCGCACGGCATCGTGGCGGTGCTGGCCATCAAGTCGGTGCGCAAGGGCTCCCCCGCCGCCCGGGTGGGGTTGGCGCCGGACGACCTGGTGCGCTCCGTGAACAGCGTCGAGGTCGAGACGCTGCAGGAGTTCCGGGTGGCCGTGCAGCGGGCCCGGGCGAGCGGCCGGCTGGTGCTGCTCATCCAGCGCGGCATGGGGCTGGACCAGATCGAATTCTCGCTGTGAGGGGTGAGCCGATGGGAAACGACAACGAGGACAAGGGGTTCAAGGTCGTCGATCGCCGCAGCGCCGCCGAGGAGCCGGCCGCTCCCGCCGCCGCCAAGGCCGAGGAAGCGGTGAAGGGTCCGGGCTGGGAGATGCACGAGGAGAAGCCCGAGCGCCCGCTCCCGCCGATGGACTTCACCACCTTCTGCCTGTCGCTGGCCTCCTCGGCGATGATCCACCTGGGCCACGCCCCGTCGCCCGACAGCGGCGCCACCGAGAAGAGCCTGCCTCTGGCCAAGCAGACCATCGACATCCTGGTCCTGCTGGAGGAGAAGACCCGCGGCAACCTGACGGCCGAGGAGGGCAAGCTCCTGTCCACCGTCCTCTACGACCTGCGGATGAGGTACGTGCAGGAGAACACCCGCTAGTCGCCGGGCCTGGCCTTCGTCGCCTTTTCGAAAAAGGCGGCCGATCACTCAAAAAAGCCAGGGCCTGCCCTCTTGCCTGCCTGCCTGGTGTGCAGTAGGTTCTCGCCGCTTTGCGTCATGGAGAGTCATGACTGCGTGTGTCCGGAAATCAAAGGGTTGAGCAGAGCCCCCCTGACACCGATGTCGTGATTCGCGGGGCTCCCGGACCAGTGAGCCGGGCACCAGGAGGGCGGCCATTCCAGAGGACTCGAAAAAGCCGAGGGATATCAAGACCCTCGAGGCCGCCCGGAAAAACCCAAGTAGGACTGCCCGTTTCGGTATGGGCATTGCTGAGCCCAGGCCTTCAGCTTTGCGAATGGTCGAAGGATCGAGCCTCGACCGAACAGGCGTACAGGACAAGAAGAGCATGGAGCAACTCCGCCAGCGCACCATCGCCGCCGAGACCAGCGTCAGCGGGATCGGCCTGCACAGCGGGGCGCCGGTCACCCTGAACCTGCGCCCTGCGCCGGAGAACCACGGGGTCACCTTCCGCCGCCTGGACCTCCCCGGCGCCCGGGAGATTCCGGCGCGCTCGCACCACGTCACCGACACCTCGCTGGCCACCACCCTGGGCCGCGACGGCGTGCGCGTGGGCACGGTCGAGCACCTCTGCTCGGCGCTGTGCGGCCTGGGCATCGACAACCTGAAGGTCGAGCTGGACGGCCCCGAGGTCCCCATCCTCGACGGCTCGGCCGCCCCGTTCGTGTACCTGCTGCGGACCGCCGGCATCCAGGAGCAGAAGAAGCAGAAGCACTTCCTGGTCATCCGCCGCGCGGTGAGCGTGCACGACGGCGACAAGGTGGCGACGCTCTCGCCGTCCACCCAGTTCACCATCAGCAGCACCATCGACTTCAAGCACCCGCTGATCAGCGACCAGTCCTACCGGCTGAACTTCTCGGCCGGCGCCTTCCACCGCGAGATCGCCCGGGCGCGCACCTTCGGCTTCCTGCGCGACGTCGAGGCGCTCAAGAAGGCGGGGCTGGCGCGCGGCGGCTCCCTCGAGAACGCCATCGTCGTCGACGACTTCAGCATCCTGAACCCCGACGGCCTGCGCTTCCCGGACGAGTTCGTCCGCCACAAGATCCTGGACGCGATGGGCGACGTCTTCCTGTTCGGGATGCCCATCATCGGGCACCTGCGCATCCACAAGTCCGGCCACGCGCTCAACCACAACCTGGTCTCGCGCGTGCTGGCCGACCCGGCGAACTACCAGGTCATCTCCGCGACCCGCCAGGAGATCGAGCTGCTGGACCTCAAGGTCCCGGCGTTCGGTCCGCTGCCGGAGGCCGTGCCGGCGTAGCCGAGCTCCGGGCTTCTTGATCGATCGGGGGCGCGTCCCGCAGTCGCGGAACGCGCCCTTCGACTTCCGGCACGGGCCTCTTGCCCCAGGCCCTCGGTGCCGCGCCCTACAGGAACGTGTACTTCAGCTCGAACACGCCTCCGAAGCGCTTGCCCGGCGTGTCCTGGCCGCGGCTGAAGGTGAGCAGCCCCGCCAGCCCGAATTGGACCGAGTCGTCGCGGCCCGGGAAGATTCGGAGCGCGGGGAGAAGCGTGATGCGGTCGCTCTGCGTACGCGTGGTGCGCATCGCGTCCAGCTCGACCATGGGCGCGAAGGGACCGGCCCGGAACCCCACCAGCGCTCCGTATTGGAGCCCGAGGCGCAGCGGCTGACTGGGCAGGAACTGGTCATAGCCGTAGCCCCCGCGCAGCTGGACCGTGAAGCCGTGGCCGCCGTAGCCGTACTGGAGGGACGCGTGGCTGCTCTCCGAGAGGGCGGGCGTGCTGTTCTTGACGACGGAGCCGGCGGTGAAGGCGAAGCGGTGGCTCTCGTAGCCGGGGATGGCGAAGGGGATCTTCAGGTCCAGCCGGACGTGCTGCGCCCCCTGCACCCCGCCGTCGATGTAGCTGACCATCGGCACGCGCACTTCGAGCAGGTAGAGCTGCAGGTTGACCCAGCTGGAGAACTCCACCGTCCCCGTGGGGCGCACGTTGTCCACCACGATGCTCGTGGCCGCCGAGACCTCCGGGTAGAGAAGGGTTCCCAGGAAGGTGTCGGTGAAGTCGCGCCCCTGGGCCAGGTGGCGGCGCGGCCAGTCCCAGGTCGGCGGCGGCTCGAGCTCCTCGCGCAAGGGTGGCCCCGGAGGAGGGCTGCCCGAGTCGACGATCGTGAGCTTGTGCTCGGGAACCGTCCACTCCGGGACGTCTTGCGCGCGCGCGGCCCCGGAACACCAGAAGAACAACAACATCCCTGCCAGCAGGCCCCCGCGCATCCCCGACCCCTCCCTCGCAAGCCCGAACAAGCGCCTGCCCGCTCGCCTTCCCCGCACCGTCGAGCGCAAGGTAGGCAGGCCGCCAGCCAGGGGCAATCGGAGTGGCGGGCGCCTGCTAGGATGCCCTCTCCCCGGAGGAGCGATGCCCCCCGTCCCCGACGCAGACCTGCGGTCCTTCGAACAGCGCTTCGGCGGGGGCGCGCGCCTGGCGGTGGTCGCCCCCGGGCGCGTCAACCTCATCGGCGAGCACACCGACTACCACGACGGGCTGGTGCTCCCGGCGGCCATCGAGCGCGCCGTCCGCGTGCTCGCCAGGCCCCGGCCCGACGCGATCGTCGAGCTGTACTCGGCCTCCTTCGGCACCCTCCACCGCTTCGACCTGTCGCAGCCGATGCCCGCGGACCTGCCCGGCTGGGCGCGCCGCGCCGAGGGCATCGTCCGCGAGGTGCTCGCGTCGGCGGACCAGGCCGTCGGATTCCAAGCCTTCGTCGACGCGGACCTCCCGCTGGGCGGCGGGCTCTCCAGCTCCGCGGCGTCCATGGCCGCCCTGGGAACCGTTGCCGCCCGCGCCAACGGCCGCTCGCTCGAGCCGCTCGCCTTCGCGCGCACGCTCCAGCAGGCGGAGCACACCTTCGCCGGGGTGCGCTGCGGCATCATGGACCAGCTCGCGGTGCTCCTGGGCAAGCGGGACCACGCCCTGCTGCTCGACTGCCGCAGCCTCGAGACCCGCCACGTCGCGCTCCCGCCGGACTGGGCCCTGGTCGTCCTGGACACCGGCGTCAAGCACGACCTCGCCACCTCCGAGTACAACCGGCGGCAGGAGGAGTGCGCTTCCGGCCTCTCGGCGCTGCGGCGGCACCGCCCCTCGATCCGGGCGCTGCGCGACGCCACCGAGGCCGACCTGGACGCGGTGGCTGGGGAGCTGGGTCCCGTCGCCCAGCGCCGCTGCCGCCACGTCGTCGCCGAGGACGCGCGGGTCCTCCAGGCGGTCGAGGCCCTCGCCCGCGCCGACGCGCCCGCTCTCCGATCTCTCTTCGAGGCGTCGCACCAGAGCCTCCGGGACGGCTACGAGGTCAGCTGCCCCGAGCTCGACGCGATGGTCGAGGCCGCGCGGGGCGCCCCGGGGTGCCTGGCCGCGCGCATGACCGGGGGCGGCTTCGGGGGCTCCACCGTCAACCTCGTCGAGCGCCCCCGGGCCGCCGCGTTCGCCGACGCGGCGCTCGCCGCCTACCGGCGCGCCACCGGACGGGACGGCAGGGCCATCGTGACCCGCGCCGCCGACGGCGTGCGCGCCTTCGACTTGTAGAGGAGCCTTCCCGATGACCGCGGACACCACTCCCCACCGCCGCCGCAACCCGCTCACGGGCGAGTGGGTGCTGGTTTCGCCGCACCGGGCCACCCGGCCCTGGCAGGGAGCCGTGGAGAAGGTGCCCCCCGTCAGCCGGCCCGCGCACGACCCCTCCTGCTACCTCTGCCCGGGCTCGGCCCGCGCCGCCGGGGCCGTCAACCCGGCCTACGAGGGCACCTTCGTCTTCGACAACGACTTCCCGGCGCTCTTGCCCGCCCCGGACCAAGCCCGGACGGATCCGCCGAGCCCGGCGTGGATGGAGCGGCGGCCCGAGAACGGCGTCTGCCGGGTGGTCTGCTACTCGCCGCGCCACGATCTCGGGCTCTCCCAGCTGCCGGCCGCCGCGGTGCGCCAGGTCGTCGACGCCTGGACCGACCAGGTCCGCTGGCTGATGGCCCGCCCGGACGTGGGCTACGTCCAGGTCTTCGAAAACAAGGGCGAGGCGATGGGGTGCTCCAACCCCCATCCCCACGGCCAGATCTGGGCGAGCGGCGAGGTGCCCAACGAGATAGCCAAGGAGGACGCGCGGCAGGCCGCCTGGCGGGCCGAGCGCGGCGAGTGCCTCCTCTGCCGGGTGCAGCGCGACGAGCTCGAGCGGGGCGAGCGGGTCGTCGTCTCCAACTCCGAGTGGACGGTCGTGGTGCCGTTCTGGGCGGTCTGGCCCTTCGAGACGCTGCTGCTTCCCCTGCGCCACGCGCCCTGCCTGACCGCGCTCGACGACGCTCAGAAGGACGCTCTGGTAGCAATCTGGCAGAAGCTCTTCACCGCCTACGACCGGCTCTTCGAGGTCTCCATGCCGCTCAGCTGCGGCTGGCACCTCTGCCCCAAGCGTCCCGCCGACCCCGCCGCGTGGCACCTGCACGCCCACTTCTACCCACCTCTTCTGAGGTCGGCGACGGTCCGGAAGTTCATGGTGGGCTACGAGATGCTGGGAGGACCCCAGCGAGATCTCACGCCGGAGCAGGCTGCGGAGCGCTTGCGTACAGCAGCTCTGTAGAATTCCTTACAGCGTTGCATTTCACCGGCGCAATCGGAGGGGTCTCAGAGCCTCGCGTGCTGCGACGTCCAGTGGCCCTTGCAGCCCGGAGTCCGGCACGAGAGCAGCGGCTGACCCTTCTTGTCGTACGCGATGATCTTCGCATCTGCCCCACATTTCGCGCACTTGACTACCGGAAGCTCGTACTGGGCGAAGTCGAGGGCAGCAGAGATGTTGGGCATGGGCGGCCTCCGTCTTCGCCTGCGCGTCTGAAGAACCCAGGCGATGGCTGAGACATCTGCTCAATTCGTGCCGGACCCGGACTTCCCTTACGGGCTGTACTTGACCGCCCCCATGTCAAACGGAGCGAGGCGAGGCGATCGATAGAGATCGACGTCCGGAGCCTGGTCGGGTGTCCCGGAGCCGATACACGCTTTGCCGGCGCTGACGTGGTAGCCGGCATCCCACATCGGGTCGTCGGAGACATTGTGCGGCCCGACCTTCAGGTTGACGTCGTCGATCCTCGACAGCACCCCGACGCCGGGGCGGTCGTAGAGGTTGGCGCCGCCGTAGAGGTCGTTGTTGGTGAAGACCCGCGGCTGGAGCTTGGAGACCTCGCGGACCCCGCTGGAGGAGGTGCACCCGCCGATCTGGATGATGTTGTTGCGGACCAGGCCCCGCTTCGCGAGCAGCACCGCCGTGCCGAACTGCAGCGTGCTGCTGGTGCACGAGCCCGTCCCCGCACCGCCGAGGAGGTCGTTCGAGTGCAGATCGACCTCGTTCGCGACCGCAGCGGTGGGATCGACGCTGGCATCGACGAAGACGGCCACGGTCTCCAGGACGCTGCGGCTGCAGGTGTCGGTCATGCCGCGGATCACGTTGTTGACGACGCGGGCGGCTGCGTCCAGGGTCCGCAGGCCCATCCCCACCCCGTTGATCCCCTGGGGGCAGCCGGCCTCGATGAAGTTGGCCTCGACGAGCGTCTTTCCGCCCTGGAGCTCCACGCCCATGGTCACGGCGGCGGTCCCGGGAGTCACCTTCTGGTTCCCCTCGATCCCCTGGCAGGACCCGCCGAAGCAAGCGACGCCGCGGGAGGTCGGCGCGACGGCCGAGAAGGCCGAGGTCGACGAGCTGTTTCCGGCGACGAGGACATTGCGCTCCACGACGCACGGGCTGGGCACCTTCGCCGCATCGGGCTCGCAGAGGACGCCGAACGAGCTGGTGGCCGCCCCGGCGGTCAGGTTGCCGACCACGCTCTCGTTCGCGTCGACCCGCGGCGCACAGGGCCCCACGCTGTGGACTCCGACGGCCGTCGTGGCGGACGACGAGCTGGCCGCGATGAGATTGCCGGCAAGCCACGGCGAGATCTGGCCTGCCACCGCGCACTCCGCGACCAGAACGCCGGCGTAGTCCCCCGCGGTGGACTGTCCGGCGGACAGCTCGGCGACGGCGCGCACGGTGTTCTGGGCGACGACGATGCCGTCCACCTTCCCGGACAGGCGCAGCGCCACCGCGTGGGCCGCGCTCCCACCGGCGCCGATGGCGTTCTGGCTCACCACCGCCCCGGCGCAGTCGAACAGGTCGATGCCGACGCTTGCCACGCCCGGAACATTGCCCGACCCCACCGACCTGCCGCGGACGTAGCGGTCCAGGCTCGAGTCCTCGGCGTTGAGGGTGCAGGGGGGCGTGGCGGCCGGCAGTGTGCCGGCTCCGCAATTGAGCCGGATGATGGGGACCGCGGCGGAGGCGGAGATGCCGATGGAGCTCACCGAGCCGAGCCCGCCGTCGATGGCGTTGCGCTCGATCCTCGGCCGGCCGCCGGACACGAGGATGGCCCTGGAGTTCGCGCCGCTGCCTCCCTCGATGCGGTTGTCGGTGAGGATGGCTCCCGCGCTGCCGGCGACTTCGACGGCCCGCGCCCAGTCGAGGTTGCTGGCCTTGACGGAGAAGCGGGCGAGCTGGGTCGGCACCGTCACCTGGCTGGGGAAGGTCACCGCCGCCAGCGTGACCATCGGCGCCTGGATCTGGGTCACGCAGGTCTCGCTGAGCGTCCAGAGGGCCTTGTCCCGCGAGTAGCCGCCCGTCACGTGGATGCCGTTGGCCATGACGACGGCCTCGTTGTAGGTGGCCGCGTTGCCCCCGGCGCACTGCGTGCTGCCCGTCACGCACACCCGCTTGATCCCGAGCGTGCCGGCGTTGCTGATGCCGATCTTGATGGACGCCACCGGGAAGTTCGGGTCCTGGCCGGTGCTGGCGTTCGACCCGCCCCAGCCGTCGACGTAGATGCAGGGGGCGTCTTCGTCGACGAGCCCGTCGCAGTCGCTGTCGGCGTTGTCGTAGAGGTCGGAGTCGACGGAGGCCGCCGGCGCGACCGGACACAGCTGGAGCACGCCGTCGACGCAGGCCGAGACCTCGTTCTCGCAGGCGCCCAGGCCGCAGTGCATCACCAGGCCCTCGTCGGTCGCGTCGTTGCAGTCGTCGTCCAGCCCGTTGCAGGTCTCCGGGGCGGCCAGGACCTCGCCGATGCAGGGGCCCCAGGCGCCATCGACCAGGTACTTGGTCCCTTCGCGGCAGCGGCCTTTCAACGGGTTCCCATACGTCGAGCACGCCATGGAGGTGGGCCCCGCGTCGGGCCCCGCCTCGGCCGCATCCGGACCTGCTGCCGGCCCCGCGTCGGGCCCCGCCTCGGCCGCATCCGGACCCGCTGCCGGCCCCGCGTCCGGCGCCACCGGCCCCGCGTCGGGGCGCGAGGGCCCGGCATCCACCAGGACCACCGCGCCGTCCGCGACCTGCACGCCCCCGTCGACGGCCACGACGACGCCGACGTCCGGCTGGGGCGTATGGGCGTCCCCCGGGGGCTCGCTGGCATCGCGTCCGGGCGGCGACTCGCCGGCGTCCGCGGGGACTTCGGCGTCGGTCGGCGTCACGGCCGCGTCGGTCACGGCGACGATCTCGGCGTCGAGGCCGGGACCGACCTCCGCGTCCTGGCCGGGCTCGGCGGCGTCGCGACCCGGGGAGGCGGCGTCGGCGGGGCCCGTGCACGCTGTCCCCAGGGGCTCGCAGGCGACGCAGACGCTCTCGTCGCACCAAGAGGCCAGGTCACAGTCGGCGTTGGTCCTGCAGGTCAGGCCGGCGACCTCGTTGGTGCACGAGGCGAGCAGGGTCAGCCCTAGGGCGGCGAGGAGTCGGGGATTCATCTTCGTCCTCCGGTCGCGTGCGGCCTCGACGCGTGAGGACGATCTTAGCCCAGCGGCGGATTCGCCGGCCTCACCAGTCCCCGGGGAGTCGGTATTCGGTGCTGAAGAGGTCGCGCTCGACGACCAGGGCCACTCCGCCGTGGGGGCCGTCGGGGCAGAATCCCGAGTGCGGCGCGGTGACCAGGACGGGGCGGCCAGGGGAGAGCGGCACCTCGCGCACCTGCGGCCCATCCTTGATCAGCAGCGTCATTCGGCCGGAGAGCAGGTGGAAGTACTCCGGGCAGTCGTGCCGCTCGAGCTCGGCGCAGTCGGAGGCCCTGGTCTCCGGCGGCGAGTAGACGCCGACGCGCCAGTGGCCGGCGTCGCCGCCCATCACCTGCCAGCGCACCCCGGGCTTGACCTCCAGGGGCTGGTTCGCCGCCGCCTCCGGGAACGACGGGGCCTTCACCTCGACCTTCCGGTTCACGGCGCCCTCCGCGCCTTGATCCCGATGCCCAGGAAGATGGCGCCGCCCAGGCACATGATGCCGCCCCACCAGAGCGCCGGCCGCAGGTTCGCCAGGACCGTCGGGCGCGGGGTCATGAAGAGCCCGCTGAAGGAGATGATCAGCCCGTAGACCAGCAGGATGAGGCCCACGAAGAACCAGATGGGCAGCGGCTCCGCGGCGGCCTTCTGGTCGGAGGCGGCGTTCTTGGCCTCGGCGTGCGGCCCGCCCTGGATGGCGGCGAGCATCCGCGCCCGCTCCTCGGGGGACTCCGGCGGGAGCTTCACGGTCTTCCTCGAGTCGTCGGACATGGAGTCTCTCCGTTACCAGAAGTAGAGGTTGAGGCCGACGCACGCGGCGCCGGCGATGGCGGCCCAGAACGCCGGGCGCCCGAGCAGGCCGACCGCGGCATCGTCGGACTTGGGGGTCAGGCCCTTGACCAGGCCCTCGAGCTCCGCGTCGGTCTTGGGCTTGGTGACGAGGCTGATGCCGAACGTCACGACGAAGCAGACGAGCCAAGCCCAGATGGCCTGCCAGAGGTTGCGCGACATGTCGCTGGGGGTGGCCGAGAAGGTGAGCGCCCGGGTCAGCGCGGGCCCGAAGAGCTCGAGCTTGAAGCCCAGGAAGATCGAGAACGAGGTGACCATCCCGACGATGAGCCCCCAGAACGCACCCGCGGCGCTGGTGCGCTTCCAGAACATGCCCAGGAGCATGGTGGCGAAGAGCGGCGCGTTGACCCAGGAGAAGATGGCCTGGATGTAGTCCATGATCGTGTTGAACTCCATCGCCAGGTAGGCGGTGGCCACCGAGAGCACGATGCCGACCAGCGTGGTGACGCGCCCCACCCAGACCAGGTGCTCGTCGGTGGCGTCCTTCTTCAGCACCACGCGGTAGATGTCGTAGGTCCACACGGTGTTGAAGGCGCTGACGTTGCCGGCCTGGCCGGCCATGAAGCCGGCGAGCAGCGCGGTGATGCCCAGGCCCACCAGCCCCGCCGGGTAGTAGCGGGCGATGAGCAGCGGCAGCGCGGTGTCGTTCCAGGGCTCGCCGGTCACCGGGTGCGGCAGCAGCTTGAAGTCCGACCCCGGCAGGTTGACCAGGCGGTAGGCCACCAGGCCGGCGACGACGATGATGAAGGGCAGCGCCATCTTGAAGAACGACGCCGTGATGGGGGTCTGCCGCGCCGAGCGCAGGTCCTTGCTCGAGAAGGCGCGCTGGATGACCAGGAAGTCGGTGGTCCAGTAGCCGAAGGAGAGGACGAAGCCCAGGCCCATGACGATGCCGGCCCAGGTGACGCCCATGGCGTTCTGGCTGGCGTCGCCGGCGGTGGTCCACAGGTGGCTCATCTGCACCGGCACGCCGCCGAAGACCGCTCCCAGCCCGCCGGCCTCGACGGTCCCCAGGATGGCGACCAGGAACAGGCCGAACCAGATGAGGAAGAACTGGACGATCTCCGTGAAGATGGCGCTCATCAGGCCGCCCAGCGTGATGTAGCAGCCGACGGCGATGGCCGAGGCCCACATCGAGACGTGCCAGTCCCAGCCGAGGATGGTCCGCAGCACCAGCGCCATCAGGTAGAGGTTGATGCCCGACATCAAGAGCGTCATCACCGCGAAGCTGAAGGCGTTGAGCAGGCGCGTCTTCTCGTCGAAGCGCAGCTTCAGGTACCCGGGCACGGAGTGGATCCGGCTCGAGTAGTAGAACGGCATCATGTACAGGCCGAGGAAGAGCATCGCCGGGACGGCGCCCACCCAGTAGAAGTGCGAGACGAACATCCCGTACTTCATGGTCCCGCCGGTCCAGCCGAGGATCTCCAGGGCGCCCAGGTTCGCGGAGAGGAAGGCCAGGCCCGCGACCCAGCTCGAGTTGCGCCGGCCCGCCAGGAAGAAGTCCTCGCCGCTCTTGGTGAAGCGGCGCAGGTACAGGCCGATGCCGACGATGAAGACGAAGTAGAAGACGATGATGAGCCAGTCGACGAAGGTCAGCGTCACCACGTTCATGTCAGAACCTCGGCTTTCGTCCGTTGCCTTCACGCTCGATGAACTGCATGGACTTGAATGGACTCAATGGACTGCGTGGACCGTGACGAATTCCTCCGTCCGTTCGCTGTATCCAGTCCATCCAGTCCATCCAGTCCATTCGGTGCCGCGCGAGCCCCAGCGGCGGCGGCGTCCGCCTTGCCTTGACCTCAGTAGTGCAGCGTCAGCGACAGCTCGCCGTGGAAGAGGGGATCGGTCCGGGTCAGGTCGATGGCATTGACCAGCGCGGCGCCGGCCTTGCCCGGGAAGAAGCCGCCGACCATGCCCTGGGCCAGGAAGTACTGGTTGAGCCGGTACTCCAGCAGCAGCCCCGTCTCCACGCCCACGAAGCCCTCGCCCAACGAGTTCTTGGGGTTGAGCGTGGCCGCGGCGCCGACGACGAGCGCGGGCTTGAAGCCCTCGAGCACGTTCAGGGTCGCCTTCAGGTCGGCGACGAGCAGGCCGGCGCGGTTGGTGTAGAAGCCGTCGTGGAAGCTCGAGATGCGCAGGTCGAGGCTGTCGTACCAGTTGCGGATCTCGTCCTCGGTGACGACCATGGTCGCGCTCTTGGACTTGCCCGAGTAGAGGAAGGCGCCGCTGTTGGCGCCGCCGTCGTAGTCGCCGTCGGGGGAGAGCGCGAGCCCGTTGAGCTGCAGCTGCACCGGCCCGGCCTCGACCTGCACGCGGCCCTGCGCCGCCCAGGCGAGCAGGTCCTGGTCGCCGCCGCCGAGCGCGGTGCCCGAGAAGTGGCCGGCCTGCAGCGCCAGGTCGAGGTACCCGGAGACGATGCCCTTCTTGGCCTTGAGCTCGAGGTTGGGGCAGAAGACGCGGCGGACCTGGCCGACCACGTGCGAGTCCCAGAGGGCGTGCAGGGCGACGTTCAGCTCGAACGAGTCGGAGAAGGCGTAACGGACCTTGGCGCCGTAGACGAAGATGTCGCGGGTGAAGTTGTTGTCGAGGACGTTCATCCCCTCCCAGGCCTGGTCGGGCACCTGGCCGAAGAAGAGCTCCGCCTGGCCGTCCGGCGAGAAGAACCAGCGCGCCTGCGCCACGCCGATCCAGTGGTGGACGAAGAGGCCGGTCGCGTCCTGGAACTCGCTGAACCCCAGCTTGAAGCCGGCCGGGCCCAGCTCCCCCTCGGCGTAGATCTGCTTGTGCTTGAGGACGAAGACCTCGGGCGCGACGCCCTGGGCGTCCACGTTCTGCTTGCCCCAATAATTGAGCCCCAGCTCCGCCTGGTAGAAGAGCCGCAGCGATTTCGTGGGCCGCCACAGGATGTCCGGGGTCAGCACCGTCGCCGCGGCGCCGACGTCCTGGCCGTCCGGGTCGTAGTAGGGCCTCGTCCGATCGAAGTCGCCGTCGTTGCGGTAGAGGATGAGCGTCTGCAGGTCGGCGTGCGGCTCGAGCGTCGGGGGCTGGAGCGTCCGGCCTCCGTGCCGGGTCGTGTCGGACGTGTCGGGTGGCGCGGCCGAGGCAGCTTCCGGCGTCACCGCCGCCAGCGGCACCAGGTCCTCGGCGAAGGCGGCGGAAGGCGCCAGGAGCAGCGCCAGGAGCAGCGCCAGGAGCAGTGAGAAACTGGCACAGAGGCCTGCCTCCACTGGCCTGGGGGCGCTGGATGAGGGATTCGGCTTGCGGGTGACCATCAGCTCCCTCAGTTCTTCTGGACGACCTGGTCGCCCTTGAAGAAGTAGCTCCACCCCAGGGCTTCGCGGGCCGGGTCCGGCGGCAGGATGCGCACGAAGTGCTCGAAGCCCGGGTCGTCAGCGGTGGGCTGGTGGTAGAGCGTCAGGGTCTTCGGGTCCCAGGTGCAGCGCCCGTCGGAGATCCACACGTAGAAGCCTTCCGGGTACTGCGCCGCGGGCACCGAGATCTCGGTGGGGGCCCCGGTCTCCTTCGAGGCGTAGCGCACCTCGAACTCGCGCTTGGGGTCGACCACGCCCTTCTGCGGATCGAAGTAGTGGTAGTCGCTCCAGAAGTGCCGGGAGATGGGCTTGCCCGCCAGCGCGCGGGCGTGGGGCCGGCTCCACGACAGCTCGCCGCGCGGCGCGTGCGCCGGGTCGAGGATGGAGAAGTCCTCGCGGTTCCAGCCGTCGCCGGTGCGGTAGCTGTTCTCGTACGAGTAGCACCAGAGGATGTTGCTCTGGAAAAGCCGGTCGAAGGCCTCGTAGTAGTCGTTGAGGACGTAGGCGCTGGTCTCGTACAGCGTCTGCCTGCTCCGCTCGATGCCGCCGTAGTTCCAGTAGGTGCCGAACTCGCCGAAGACGACCGGGATGTTGCCCAGCGAGTGCTTGGCCAGGCCCCGCGCCTCCTCCAGCTTGGGCTGGTAGTCGCGGAAGCGCATCTGCGGCCCGGTGAAGTCGCGCGAGGGCATGTTGAAGCCCGGCATCGGGTAGATGTCCGGGTACCAGTGCGGAGCGAAGACGACCTGCGGGATGCCCTCCGGGTGCGTCATGGCGACCTCGAACATCGCCCCCTCGCCGCCGCCGCCCAGCAGGCTCAGGGCGCTGAGCGTGTTCTCGATGAAGAGGACCGCCCGGGGGTCCTTGGCCAGGATGGCCCGGCCGGCGCGCTCGAACAGCGGGCGCATGTAGTTCTGGTCGAAGCCGTTGTTCATCGAGGCCACGGCCATCACGTCCAGCTTGTCCAGGCCGTAGGCGGCCAAGGTCTCGGGCTTGGCGTCGGGCGGCAGCACGCGCAGCGCGACCAGCGCGTCGTAGGCCAGCTGGCCGTCGGCGGCGCCCAGCAGGTTCACCAGCGCGCTCTGCGCCCCGCTCGGCCCGCCGGCGCGCACGAAGCCCGCCGCCGCGGTCAGCGGGATGAAGTTGCCGCCCGGCTCGTTGATGACGTCGTAGCCCATCACGTTGGGCAGGTCGGCCACGCGCTCGGCGACCTTGCCCCAGGAGGCGGCGAAGGCGTCCTGCAGGTAGTCCTTCAGGTTCTTGCCGCCGGCGGTCACGGTGGGGAACGCCTTGTCGCCGGCGAGCAGGCAGGCGTAGCTGCGCGCCAGGTCCAGCGAGAGCGCGTGGGTGATGGCCCACCCGGTGAAGGGCATCAGGTCGGTGGTCTCGTTGACCGGGAACGTGCCGGGCAGGTTGGCCAGGAAGATCGACTTCCACGCGTCCGTCTGCGCCGCCGGGGCGCCGGTGAACCGGGTGTAGAAGTCCACGACCTTCTGGGCGCTCGCCGCGTCGAGCCCGCTGACCAGCCGCGGGGTGCCCCACCACTTGGAGTCGATCCTCTTCTCGGGCAGGCAGGCCGCCAGCGCCCACTTCGGCGCGCCGTCGCCCTGGACGCGGTCGTCGTACTCGCCGCCCGGCTCGCGCGGCACCAGCGCGAGCATCGCCGCCTCGACCGAGCCCGGCGGGCCCAGCTTCGGCTGGCTCGTGTACTTTACGAACAGGTGCCGGCTGAACATGTCCTGGTGCATGTCGAGCAGCACGTAGAGCCCGTGCCGGCCCGCGGCGATCACCAGCTCGCGCAGGTAGTCGAGGTAGGTCTCGTCGAAGGTGTCCGGGCCGTCCGGCTGGATGGCCTCCCAGACCACCAGCAGGCGCACCGAGTTGAAGCCCTTCTGGCGCAGGAGCTCGAACTCCTCGTCCGCCATCGACAGCGGGAAGGGCCTGTTCATGAAGGTCGCCTTCGTCTCGAAGCCGACCTGCTCGAACTCGGCGACCTTGGTGTTGCCGGCGACGTTGACGCCCTGGAAGAAGACGTAGCGACCGTGCGCGTCGCGCAGGTAGGTGCGGTCGACCGTCAGGCGCGTCATCGGCGCGGGCGCCGCGACCGGCGGCTGGCTGGTGCACGCCGCGGCGGCGAGCGCGAAGATCGTCGCGAGCAGCCCCGGCCCCCGCTGTCCCATGGCGACCTCCGTCGTGGTCCTGCTTCGACCCGCCGCTTCAGCCCTGCTTCTCGCCCGCCCTCGCCCCCGCCCCCGCCCCCGCCTGCGCCGCAGCCTTGTCCGCTCCGCCTCCGAAGCTGAGCACCTCGCCGACCACGTAGTTGGGCCGGCCGCGCACCTCGTCGTAGATGCGGCCGATGTACTCGCCGAGGATGCCCAGGCTCACCAGCTGCGCCCCGCCCAGCAGGCACACCGCGATGACCATCGACGGCCAGCCGAGGATGGCGGTGTGGGTGACGAAGCGCTCCACCAGGACCCAGACGACGATCATCAGGCCCAGGAGGCAGGCGAGCAGGCCGATGACCGTGGAGGCGCGCAGCGGCAGGTACGAGAAGCCGAAGATGCCGTCGAGGGCGAGCTTGATCAGGCGCTTGGCGCTCATGCGCGGCTCGCCGGCCGCGCGCGCGTCGCGGTCGAAGGCCAGCTCCACCTGCTTGAACCCCACCCAGTTGCGGATTCCGGGCAGGTAGCGGTTGTGCTCGGGCAGCGCGTTGATGACGGCGAGCGCGCGCCGATCGATGAGCGAGAAGTTTCCGGCGCCCGCCTGCAGTCCCGTCAGGCGCGGGTAGATCTTGTGGAAGGCGTCGATGGCCAGGCGGCGCAGGCCGGTCTCGGCGCGGCTCTTCTTGGTGGTGAAGACGACCTCGGCGCCCTTCTGCCACTCCGCGATGAGCAGCGGGATGAGCTCGGGCGGGTCCTGCAGGTCGCCGTCCATCAGCACGACGACGTCGCCCTTGGCGTGGGCGAGGCCCGCCGCCACCGCCGCCTGCAGCCCGAAGTTGCGCGACAGGCAGACGATGCGCAGCGCCGGGTTGGCCTTCGCCCGCTCGGCGAGCAGCGCCCGGGTCTGGTCGCGGCTGCCGTCGTCGACCGCGACGATCTCGTAGTCGCAGCCCACCTTGGGCAGCGCGGCGAACAGGCGGTCGCACAGCGGGGGGACGATCGCCTGCTCGTTGAAGAGCGGGACGACCACGCTCAAGAGCACAGGCTTGCGATCGGTCGGACGGCTGGGGGCGGGCTGGTCGGCGGCATCCATCGGGGGCGGAAGTGTACCCGAGCCGTCGGCTGCTCACCATTCCCGGATGCCGGTCCCGGATGCCTCTCCAAGCGTCGGGAGACTTACGGCTTACGACTTATGACTTACGACTTCCCCTCGGATAGACTCCCCCGCCCTCATGCCCGGCACCCCCAAGAGCCTGCTGCCTCTGGGCTTCGTCCTCGCGGCCTTCGCGCTCTTCACCGCCTACAGCCTGCCGCACGTCTACGACCCGCCCATCGGCACGCACGGC
Organism: Myxococcales bacterium; assembly: GCA_036504155.1. Lineage (GTDB taxonomy): Bacteria > Myxococcota > Myxococcia > Myxococcales > UBA5297 > JACRCT01. The sequence goes on along the minus strand of DASXVQ010000135.1, from coordinate 4,913 downwards.
TGGCGCCAGGCCATCGCCACCTCCGAGGCGCGGATGTTCGCCTCGGGCACGCCCTTCCTCTACCCGCGCGCCGAGGGCTGTGGCGCCGAGCCCGGCGTCTACATGGGCTCCGAGTTCCCGCTGTACGCGTGGACGATGGGCAAGCTGGGCGGGGCGGAGGGGGTCAACTTCGCCGGCCGGGTGATGGGCATCCTCTCGGCGCTGCTGCTGATGTTCTCGTCGTTCGTCATCGTCCGGCACCTGTTCAAGAGCTGGGAGGAGCCGTACCGCTCGGTCGCCGCCGCGGCGGCGGGGACCTTCTTCGCCGTCTCGCCGCTCTTCCGCTTCTACGGCATCAGCTTCGTCCCCGACCTCGAGGCGCACGCGCTGACGCTCTTGGGAATCGCGGTCTTCTGCGGCCCGGAGCCGAAGACGGAGGACGAGCGCCGCCCGCTGTCGGTCGGCCGGTTCCTGGTCGGCTCGCTGCTCGTCTCGCTGGGCGTGATGACCAAGATGATCGCCGTGCCGCACCTGGCACTGGCCGGCGTTGTCCTGCTCGATCGCGCGCGGCCCAGGGACGACGGCCTCGCCGGCCTGAAGAGCCTGCGCCCGTGGCTGATGGCGGCGGTCTTCCTGGCCATCGTCTTCGTGCCCGTCTGGGCCTGGTACGTCCACTGGGTGCCGGTGCTGAAGAAGGGCGGCTGCGAGATGGTCTGGCTGCCCGAGAAGATGGACGACAGCTGGAAGACGATGACGCTGACCGACCCCGAGTGGCGCTTCCGCATGGCCAAGTGGGGGCGCGAGGACCTGCTCGGCCCGATGTGGATCGCCTGCCTCGTCGGCCTGCCGCTGTTCCTCTTCGCCGGCTTCCGCGGCGGGCTCCTCCTGCTCTGGTCGATCGGCTGCATGCTCGGCTACGTCCGCCTGGGCTGGCACACCAAGCAGCACGACTACGACTTCCTGCTGGTGCTGCCCGCGTTCGCCATGGGCTTCGGCACCAGCTTCGGCCTGCTGACCCGGCTGCTCGCCATCCCCGGGGAGAAGCTCAGGAACCTGCCGTCGTGGGCGGGCAAGTGGGCGCCGTTCGCCGCGCTGGCCATCCTCGTCGCCGTCCTCTCGCCGGGGGCGCACCAGCAGTCGCGCCGGCACTTCTACACGGGCCTCGACGAGGTCGGGCTCAAGGACATGGTGGACAAGGTGCTGCCGCAGGGCGAGCCCATCCACTACGACGGCGGCAAGAACGACCCGCGCATCCCCTTCTTCTCGGGACGGCTCTCCTGGGGCATCGACCGCGGGCCGTTCTGCCAGAACCGCCCGGAGCGCAAATACGACTGCATGCTGGTCACCGGCACCGAGGGCCGGCTCTCGCCGTGCGTGGAGAAGAAGCCCGCGGTGGCGTGGCAGACCGTCTCGCTGGTCTGCGGCGTCGACAAGCGGGACGAGCCGCCCGTCCCCGCGCGCACGCTCGAGCTGCTCAAGACCAGCCTGCGCTTCCCGTCGGACCAGAGCTTCCCGGGCGCCGGCCGCTTCCTCGGGACCGATCCCATGGCCTGCGGCAGCATGAAGATCCCGTGCGCGGGCAACCTGGAGCGCAAGCAGTACCTGAACGTCTACTTCCTGCCCGAGGCCAACGCGCCGCAGGTGGAGCTGCTCGCCGACGGCAAGCCGCTGCCGATGCTCCCGCCCCCTTCCAAGTGGATCGCCGGGACGCTGATGGTCGCGCAGGCCGAGCTTCCCGCGCCGCTGCCGCAGAAGCTGGAGCTGATGGTGCAGGGGCAGTCGGTACCCGTGGCCGCATCCGCCGCCGAGAAGTGAGGAGGGATTCGTGGAGAGCACTTCCAAGTCGCTGAGCGGATTCAGCAGGCCGTTCTGGGTGGCCAACGTCTCCGAGCTGTTCGAGCGGGTGGCCTTCTACGGCACCACCTCGATGCTGGTGCTCTTCCTCACCAAGAGCCGCGGCCTGGACGAAGGCGAGGCGATGCGCCTCAACGGCATCTTCGGGATGATGGTCTACGGCCTGCCGGTGCTCTCCGGGTTCCTGGCGGACCTGATGGGCTACCGCAAGGCGCTGCTGCTGGCGTACGCGCTGCTCGCCACCGGCTACTTCCTGGTTGGCCAGGTCAGCGGCTACTGGGCCATCGCCGGCGCGCTGATGGTGGTCGCCTTCGGCGCCTCGCTGGTCAAGCCGACCATCACCGGGACGGTCCAGAAGACCTGCAGCGAGAGCCAGCGCTCGGTCGGCTTCTCCATCTACTACACGCTCGTGAACATCGGCGGCCTCCTCGGCCCGCAGATCGCGGCGCGCGTCTCCAAGGCCACGAGCGCCACCGGCGCCGAGCAGGTCGTCGCCGTGGACAGCGCGCGGGTCTTCTACGTCTGCACCGCGGCCGCGCTCCTCGCCCTGGTCCTCGTCGCCCTCCTCTTCCACGAGCCCGCCTCCGCCACCCCGGCCGAGAAGCGCTCGCTGGGCAAGTTCCTGGGCGACTTCGCGAAGGTCATCGGGAACTGGCGCCTGGTGGCCCTGTTCCTGCTCGTGGCCGGCTTCTGGGTCATGTTCTTCTCGCTCTACGGCGCCTTCCCGCTCTACGTCACCAAGCAGCTCGGCGGCGACGAGATCGCCGTCGGCAACCTCCTGAGCATCGAGTCGATCGTCGTCATCGCGCTCACGGTGGTCGTCGGCGCGCTCACCCGGAACCTCCTGGCCAGCCGCGCCTTCATGATCGGCGTGCTGCTCGGCGCCGTCGGCATGGCCCTCATCGGCCTCTACCCGTCGACCTACGTCGCCGCGGCGGGCGTCGTCTTCATCGCGCTGGGCGAGCTGACCTACTCGGCGCACTTCTACAAGTACCTGGGCGACATGGCGCCGCCCGACCAGGTGGGCATGTACATGGGCTTCGCCTTCCTGCCCATCGCGCTCGGCTACTTCGGCTCGGGGTACTTCGGCAGCTGGATGCGCACGCTGACCGCCGGCAACCCGTCGATGATCTGGTTCGCCTTCGCCGCCGTCGGCCTCCTCGCCACGGTCGGCATCTTCCTGCTGACCGAGGTCTTCAAGGCCAAGAAGGTCGAGCCCGCGGCCGGGGCACCGGCGACATGAGCTTCCTCGCTCTCGACGCCGCGGGCGCCTTCCAGATCGTCGCGACGGTCACGCTGCGGACCGCCGGGCTCGCGGTCGACCTGGCCAAGGCCGGAGCCACGTCCTTCCGGCTCAACGCCTCGCACATGGACCCGGCGTCGCTTCGGCAGGCCGCCGACCTCGTGCGCGCCAAGGCTCCGGACGCGCCCCTCGTCGTCGACCTGCAGGGCGCCAAGATGAGGCTCGGCGAGTTCACCGAGCGCACCGTCGCCACCGATCAGCTCGTCCGCTTCTCGCTCTCGCCCTCCGGCGACGCCTTTCCGCTGCCCCACCCCGAGCTCGTCGCGGGCACGCAGGTCGGCGAGACGCTCAGCTGCGACGACGACCGGCTGCGCTTCCGGGTCACCGCGGTCTCCGCGAAGGAGATCGAGGCCCGCGTCCTGGCCGGCGGCCCGGTGCGGCCGCGCAAGGGCATCAACGTCGTCGAGCACCCGGTGGCCCTCACCGACCTGACCCCGGGCGACTTGGAGCGCATCGCCGCGGTGAAGGACCTGCCGAACCTCGCCTTCGCGTTCTCCTTCATGACCGACGGGCGCGAGGCGGCCTGGCTGCGCAAGCGGGCGCCGAGGGCCAAGGTCGTCGGCAAGGTGGAGCGCGTCGAGGCCACCGAGGACCTCTCCTCCATCGACGAGCACGTGGACGCGGTCTGGATTTGCCGCGGCGACCTGGGCGCCCAGCTCGGCATGGCGCGCCTGGCGGAGTTCGTCTCCGGCCTCGCCCCGGCCTCGATGCGCCGTCCGGTGATCATGGCGGGACAGGTGCTCGAGCACCTCACCGAGCACCACGAGCCCACCCGCTCCGAGGTCTGCCACCTCTTCGATCTGATCGCGCGCGGCTACGCGGGCATCGTCCTCTCCGACGAGACCGCCATCGGCAAGCACCCGGTGCGCGCCGTCGAGGCGGCTGCCGGGCTGGTGCCGGGGTTCAAGGCGCTGCTGTAGGCCGCCGGTTGAAACCGGCGGCCAGCTCATCGAGGCCCGCCTTCGCGGGCCGGCCATCGGTTCTTCAGTCAGCCACGCAGAAGCGCGGCCGGCGGTGCGCGGGCCGGTAGGTCGGGATGGATCTGCTCCAGGCTGCGCCAGAGGCGCTGGAGCTGGTGGTGCTGGCGCTGACCGCGGACGTAGGCGGCGACGCGGTCGACGTGACCCGGGCTCACGCTGAAGCCGCCGTAGCCCGCCTGCCACTTGAGCTCTCCTCTGCCAAGCTGCTGGTTGATCAGGTGCGAGCTGGCTCCTTTCAACTCCTTCGCGACCGTCGCCAGAGGGACGACGGCAGGAAGCGCAAGGAGCTCATGGACGTGGTCTTCGACCATGCCAAGCGCAACAGTGGTGCAGCCCAGCTCGGTGGCCTTCGACAGCAGTGCAGGGCGGAGGATCGCCTCGACGCGTGGCGTGATGAGTCGAGTGCGGTTCCAGGTTGCCCAGACGATGTGGACGTAGAACTGCAGGAAAGAAGTCGTGTTCAAGGATCCCCCCTCGGTTCGAGTAGCAGGGGCGAGCCTACCGAGCGGGTCCGACATTCCCGCGTTCCGGCCCGCGAAGGCGGGCCTCGATGATCTGGCCGCCGGTTTCAACCGGCGGCCAGCAGAGTCCTCAGGGAACACGTCGTTCACGAACAGGGGTCGGTGTGTGTCGAGGACGTGGATTGACGCTTTGGCCGGTGGTGTCCCGCATCTGGTGGAAAAGCGCGCGTAGCGCCCTACCGGCGGGCCGTTGATGGCCTGCGTGTATAGCAGGTCGGTCGGACATGCCCCAATGCACCTAGGCGGCGGCTTTCAGGTTTGATCGGCATGGGTCTT
>DASXVQ010000134.1:0-1612 GCA_036504155.1 Myxococcales bacterium | reverse complement strand
CGAGCTGGAGCCGGAGTAGCTGAAGGCCGAGGTGCAGCTGCCGACCGCGCCGGCCGGGTCCCCGCCGATGCGGCTGGCGGTCCGGATGCATTCCAGCACCGTGCTCGAGCCCACGTACGAGAGCGCCTTCGAGCACGCCTGGATGATCTGCGGCATGGGCGCGCCGCCGACGTCGCCGGCGCCGCGGATGCACTCGAGCACCGAGCTGGAACCGACGTAGCTGAAGGCCGAGGAGCACGTCGCCACCGTGGACGCCGCAATCTCGGGAGCGATGCGGCTCGCGGTCGCGATGCACTGCTGCACCGAGCTCGAGCCCACGTAGGACAGCACGTTGGAGCAGGTCTGGATGATCTCGGGCATCGGCGCGCGCGAGCTCCTCGCGGCGTTGCGCAGGCACTCGAGCACCGAGCTGGAGCCGACGTAGCTGAAGGCGTTCGCGCAGGCGTCGAGGGTCGAGATCGCCGTGGTCGCCGCGAGCTGGCGCGTGAGCGTGATGCACTCCTGGACCGTCGAGGAGCCCACGTAGGAGAGCTGTCGGCCGCAGGCTGCAATGACGTCCGCGACGGGAACCTGCACTGGAGCGGGCGCCGGTTGCGGGTGCCGCCGGTGGGAGCGGGCGAGCGCGGCGGCGGGCGAGCCGAGGGCGGCGGCGAGAGCGAGCAGCGCGAGCAGCGAGCGGGCGTTCATGGTCTTCGGCTCCGGGGCGGCGGGTTGGAAGTCAGCTACCTTTCCAACTCGCCAGCCGCAGCCGAGGTGCACCGCGCCGTGTTTCGCAATGTGAAGCGCCAAGGGCGCGGAATCAGGCCTCGCGCAGCATCGCCGGGTCGCCCGCCTTCACGTAGATGTCCCGTCAGCGCCGCGGCCCATACCGCCGGGGCTGGTAGCCAGTCAGCCGCCCCACCTGCTCGGCCCAAGCGCTTTCCGGGAACCGGCGGTGGAACTCGGCCGCAGCATTGCGCGCCTCGCCGATGCGGTTGAGGTGGACGAGCGCACGCATGACCAGGAAGGAGCGCTCGTCGGCGAAGCGGCTGGACGGGAACGCGCGCTCGGCTTCGGCCGCCAGGGCCAGCGCCTCTTCGGGGCTCGCGTCCACCACCGCGCGCAGCCGCACCGTCAGCTCCTCATCGGAAGGTGGACGCGAAGCATCGGCCGGGGCCGCTTCCGGGACCCGCTCCGCGGCGTCCACCCGGTCCACCACGTCCACCCGGTCCACGGTGTCCACCGCGAGCGCCGCGTCCGGCCCGGCCGCAGGTGCCTGCCCGCCGCGCAGCACCGCGACTCCGGCCGCAGCCAGCAGCATCACCAGCGCGAGGGGGACCAACCGTTTCATCAGAACTTCGTCTCACAAGCGTGCTGATTGCCGAAGGTCTTCAGGTCGAGCGTCGACCACGGGAACGCGTCGTCGTTGTAGGCCCACGACAAGGCGCCTCCGTAGCCCAGGCCCCACAGGTCGCCGGCGAACTGGGAAGCGGTCCGTGCCGGATAGCCCTTGGAGGCGATCGCCGAGAGCCCGGCGTTGGGGAACTCGCCCATGACCACCGGCTTGCCGGACAGGCCCGAATTCGCCGGAGTCACGGTGGAGTAGGGGAACCACTCGTAGACCCAGTCGTAG
>DASXVQ010000133.1:0-58204 GCA_036504155.1 Myxococcales bacterium | reverse complement strand
TGAAGGACCAGGGCGCCACCATCGCCGCGGTGCTCTTCCGCAACGAGGCGGTGCGCCTGAAGTTCAAGCTCAAGGACGGCCTGGCGGTGGTCTGCCGCGGCCGGGTCTCGGTCTACGAGCAGCGCGGCCAGTACCAGATCCTGTGCGACTCGGTGGAGCCCGAGGGTGCCGGCGCCCTGGCCCTGGCTTTCGAGCAGCTCAAGCAGAAGCTGCTCGCCGAGGGGCTGTTCGACCCGGCGCGCAAGCGCAAGCTGCCGGCCATCCCGCGGCGCATCGGCGTGGTCACCTCGCCCTCCGGCGCGGCGCTGCGCGACTTCCTGCGCGTCCTGCACGACCGCTTCCCGATCCCGGTCCTCATCGCGCCGGCGCGGGTGCAGGGAGACGGCGCCGCCGCGGAGATCGCCCGGGGCATCGCGCGGCTAAATCGGGCCGGGGTGGACGTCATCGTCGTCACCCGCGGCGGCGGATCCATCGAGGACCTGTGGGCCTTCAACGAGGAGGTGGTGGCGCGCGCCATCGCCGCCTCGGCTGTGCCGGTGGTCTCGGCCGTCGGCCACGAGGTGGACCACACCATCGCCGACTTCGTGGCCGACCTGCGCTGCGCGACGCCCACCGACGCCGCCAAGACGCTGGCTCCGGTGCGCACCGATCTCCTTCGCCAGCTCTCCGAGCGGCGCCGGCACCTGCGGCAGATGGCCCTGCGGCTGATCTCGCACCAGCGGGAGCGGCTGGGCTCCCGGGCGGGCCGGCTGGGCGACCCGCGGCGCCACGTGGCCGAGGAGCGGCTCAGGCTCGACCACGCCGAAGAGCGGCTGCAGAAGGCGCTGGGACGCGCCATTGGGCTGCGCCGCGAGAAGCTCGGCGCCGTGGCCGAGCGCCTGCGGCGCGAGCACCCGCAGACCCGCCTCGCCCGGGCCGCCAAGTCACTGGCGGCGTGCGGCCAAGCCCTGGCCAAGGCGCAGCGCTCGCGCCTGATCGCCGAGCGCACGCGGGTCACCTCGCTCGCCAAGAGGCTGCAGGCCAGCTCCCCGGCGCCGGCCGTGGCCCGGCTGCACCGCTCGCTCGGGACGCTTCGCGAGCGGACGGACAAGGCGATGGCGCGCAAGCTTGCTGGCGAGCGGGTTCGGCTGTCGAAGGCGGCGGCGCGGCTGGAGTCGCTCTCGCCCCTTCAGGTGCTCTCGCGCGGCTACGCCGTGGCCTTCGACGGGGCGCGGCGGGTCGTCAAGACCGCGGCCGAGGCTCCGGTCGGCACGAAGGTCGCCGTGCTGCTCTCCGACCGCAGCGAGCTGGAGGCCCAGGTGGTGGGCCACCGCGAGCCTCCAGCGCCGCCGAAAGAAGAGGACTGCTCCGGAGGCTAGATGTGCACCCCGGCGCCCGCCTGCTCCCAGACGCGGATGCCGATCCACTGGTTGATGGCCGCCAGGTGCCGCTGCTCGTCGGCATAGTTCTTCTGGAGGACGGCCAGCACGTCGACGGGGAAGCCCTTGCCAAGCGCGTTGGAGTAGGTGCGGTTGGTCAGCTCCTCATTGCCCTTCATGGCCTTGAGCGCGCCCTCGGTGCCCATGGCGCTGCGCAGCGCGGTGAAGCCCTGGAGCACGTAGCCCTTGAAGTCGGGCGAGAAGCTGGGCGCCTGCCCGCCGAAGCGCTGAATGATGACCGACAGGTCGCGCACGTGCCGCTCGTGGTCGGCCTTGAACTGCGTGAGCTGCTCGCGCACCGAGGTGACGTCGATGTTGTGGATGGCCTGGTCGTAGGCGTGGATGGCGTCGATGTCGAGCTGAGCAAGTGAAGACAGCTCCTTGTTGAGGTCCTTGGGGTCCATGGTCGTTCCCTCCCTGGCCCCTACGTTGCGGCGCCCAGGCTCCGGCGGCGAGGAGCCGGCCTTCGCCCGGTTGACCGGGGCGCGAGCGGGCCACTAGCATGGCCGGCCAATGACGGTTGTTGGTTGGATCGGTCGGTGGAGGTTGCGAGCGTGGCGAAGGACGGCGTCCGCAAGGACAAGGAGCGCGAGCTCGGCTACGAAGACGTGATCGGCCGCCTCGAGGAGGTCGTCCGGCGGCTGGAGGCCGGCAACCTGCCCCTCGAGGAGTCGCTCAAGGCCTTCGAGGAAGGCATCTCGCTGGTGCGGCAGGGCGAGGCCCGGCTCGGCGAGGCCGAGAAGCGCATCGAGCAGCTCCTGGCGACCCCGCAAGGCGACCAGGTGGCGCCCTTCGAGGCCGAGGCGGCCCGCGAGGCGCCCCGCCGAGCCGCCGCGGCTTCCGCGAAGGGCGGCCGTGGGGGCGAGGACGGGCCCGAAGAGCCGCCTCCCCCGGACGATGCGGACGTCCCATTCTAGAGAGGCCGCGTGAGGCGATGACCGAGACGAACGCAGCCGGGACAAACCCGGAGCAGAGGCGGCGCAAGGTCGTGATCGTCGATGACGATCGCGAGACCCGCGAGATGCTCACCCTGGCCCTCGAGCTGGAAGGCTACGAGGTGGAGCAGGCGGCCAACGGGCTGCGGCTCATCTCCAGCCTGCACGTGGACCGCCCCGACCTCATCCTGCTCGACGTGATGATGAGCTGGATCGACGGCTTCGAGCTGTGCCGCTCCATCAAGAAGAACGACGAGTTCCGCGACATCCCCGTCGTCTTCGTGTCGGCGCGCAAGACCGGCGAGGACCTGAACAAGGGCCTGGCCGCCGGCGCGACCGACTACTTCACCAAGCCGGTGGACATCGACAAGCTGACCGGACGGATCCGCGAGATCCTCGCCGCCGCGCACGCGTGACGGCGGGTTGCCCTCCAGGGAGAAGAGCGACGTGATCCCCGCCGAGAAGACCCGCTCCGCGCCTTTCGAGCTTGCGCCGTGGCTCTCCGACCGCCGCGCGGCGATCGAGGTGGCGCTGGAGGACGCGCTGGAGGCCTACAAGATCCAGGTGCCGTTCAGCCTCTTCGACACCATGGAGTACGCGCTGCTGGGCGGCGGCAAGCGCCTGCGGCCGCTGCTCTCGCTGGCGGCGGCGGAGGCGGTGGGCGGCAAGGCCGAGGGCGCCGCGCTCGACTTCGCCTGCGCCGTGGAGTTCGTGCACACCTACTCGCTGGTCCACGACGACCTGCCCGCCATCGACGACGACGACCTGCGGCGCGGCCGGCCGACCTGCCACAAGGTCTTCGGCGAGGCGATGGCCATCCTCGCCGGCGACGCGCTGCTGACCGAGGCCTTCCGGGTGCTGTGCCGCGGCAACGAGCCCAGCCGCCTCAAGCTGGTGCACCTGCTCGCGCAGGCATCCGGCGCGCACGGGATGGTGGGCGGCCAGGCGGACGACGTGCGCGAGGAGTGGCCGCGCTCGCTCGAGTTCCTGGAGAGCCTGCACCGGCGCAAGACCGGGGCGCTCATCGCGGTGGCCTGCACCGGCGGGGCCTGCGCCGCGGGCGGGAGCGAGCAGGACGTCGCGGCGATGCAGGACTACGGGCTGCACCTGGGCCTGGCCTTCCAGATCATCGACGACCTGATGGACCTGGCCGGCGACCCGGTGAAGATGGGCAAGACCAAGGGCACCGACGCGCGCAAGGGCAAGGTGACCTTCCCGGCGCTGCTGGGCAACGAGGCGTCGCTCTCGCGGGCCCGCGCCGAGGTGACGGTGGCCAAGGCGGCCGTCGAGCACCTGCGCCCCGCGGCCGATCCGCTGATCGCCCTGGCCGAGCACGCCGTGCAGCGGGACCGCTAGGCAGGCGCGATGGCCAAGCGCGAGCGCATCGACAAGCTCCTAGTGGAGCGCGGGCTCGCCGAGACGCGGGCCAAGGCGCAGGCGCTGGTGCTGGCGGGGACGGTGGTCGCCGGCGAGACCCGCATCGACAAGCCGGGGCAGCAGGTGAACGTGGAGCTGCCCATCCGGCTCAAGGGCGAGATCCTCAAGTACGTCTCGCGCGGCGGGGTGAAGCTGGAGGGCGCGCTGGACCACTTCCAGGTGGATCCCAAGGGGCTGTCCGCGATGGACGTGGGCGCCTCGACCGGCGGCTTCACCGACTGCCTGCTGCAGCGCGGGGCGGAGCGGGTGCTGGCGCTCGACGTGGGCTACGGCCAGCTGCACCCGAAGATCCGCGGCGACAGCCGGGTGACGGTCCGCGAGCGGGTCAACGCCCGGGCGCTGACCCGCGAGGACGTGCCCTTCGACGTGGACCTCATCGTCGTCGACGTCTCGTTCATCTCGCTCAAGCTGGTGCTGCCGTCGGCGTTCTCGTTCCTGAAGGCGGGCGGGGCGCTGGTGGCGCTGGTCAAGCCGCAGTTCGAGGTGGGCCGCGAGGAGGTGGGCAAGGGCGGGGTGGTGCGCGACGAGGCGGCCAGGCTGCGCGCCATCGAGGGCATCAACGAGTTCGTCCGGGGCCAGGGGCTGACGGTGGTGGGCTGGACGGACGCGAAGATCGCCGGTCCGGCGGGCAACCTCGAGGCGCTGCTGTATGCCCGGAAGCCGCCGGTCCCATCGACGGGACCCGGGTAGCCCGAACGTCCTCGAGATCGAGGGCCCGGAAGGCAACGGCGCAGAGGCCGGAAGGCACCGCCGCGGTCCCTACGACTTGAGCCGGTCGCGGTCCGAGCTCGAGCCCGCCGAGCCGCCAGTGACGTCCACCACCGGGGACATCAGGTGCGCGCCGTGGGTCTCCTCCAGCGCGCTGGCCACCGCGGAGATCTCCTCGCCCAGCTGCTCGAGCCCCTTGCGCAGCCCGGCGCCGGCCACGTCGGCCGAGGCGGCGTCGGCGGAGCGGGCGCGCAGGACCTGGGTGTGCAGGTTCTCGAGCGTGTAGAGGATGCGCGTCTGCTCGGCCTCCAGGCGCGAGGCGGCCGTCACCAGCTCGGCGCGCTGCGCGAGCTGGCCCTCCAGCGCCCGCAGCGCGGACTCCAGGCGCTGGCGCGAGACCGGATCGTTCTCGGCGGCCACCCGCGAGATGAGCCCGTCGTGCTCGGTGCGCAGCCGGCGGTCGTCCTCCTCGGTGACGGCGGCGCGCAGCTCCCGCTCCCGGTGAGCGAGCTCCTTGCACGTCGAGGTCAGGGACTTGAGCGTCTCCTCCGGCTTGTGGACGACCTCCCGCACCACCGGAGGGCCGCTCTGGATGGCGGCGAGGACCTTCTGGCAGATGGCTTCCACCCGGGCGACGCGCGCGTCGATGGGCGAGGTGAGTGCCTGTCCTGCGGCCGCCTTCTCGGCGCCGGCGGGCAGGGCCTTGGGCGCCGTCAGCGCGGCGCCGAAGATGCCCGCGGCCGGGATGGCGAAGCCCAGCGAGACGAAGAACATCCACCACAGCTCGGGGCGCGTCAGCCCGAAGTAGATGGCGATGAGCGAGAAGACCGCGAAGACCATCCCCACCGGCACGCCGGCCTTGGCGTCGCGGTCGCGCCTGCGGCGGCGCTCCTCCCGCTTCTCCTCGCGGCGGCGCTTGCGCTCCTCCTGCCGCTCGACGCCCTCGTTGATCTTCTCCAGCGCCTTGGCGGAGGCCGCGGCGACGACCACCTGCAGCAGCTGGGCGTGCGGCCGCTCGTCCTTGGCCAGGGCGTCCTGGACGCGCTTGAGCCCGGTCTCGAGCTGCTTCTGCCAGTGGTTCTCGTCAGCGCCCATGTCGCAAGGCCTCGCTGCTTCGCTCGCCGGTCAACGCGCGATGGCTGCTCGGTAGTCCGCCGCCATCAGCAGCGGCGTCAGGGCGTAGCCCCAAAGCCAGGCACGCCCCGACTTGTCCACGTCGACGATGAAGCCGTCGGTGCCCGTCAGGTAGTCGGCCACGGGCTCGTTCGGCCGGTCGTAGATCAGCGTCTCCTTCACCCCGGGCAGCAGGTTTCCTTCTCCATCGGTCCCCATGGCCAGCAGGTAGGTCGAGCCGTCCGCGCCGTCCACCACGGCCACGAAGAGGAGGCTCCCCTTCGGCTGGATGGGCGCGTCCGCCGAGGTGATGAGGGCGCCGGTCGTGGGGTTGAGGAAGTAGGCGACGCGCGGCCCGTACGCGACGAGCGCGTGCTTGGTGCGCGTGACGCTGGTGACGCCGCCGACGAGGTCCGGGGACCTCCACTTCTTGCCCCCGCCCCCGTCGGTGCAGAGCAGGTCGTCGACCGCGCTGCACGCCCAGACGTGGGACGGGTCGGTGATCTCGGCGATGTAGGCGACGTCGGCGAACTCGTCGAAGCTGATGGTGGGGATGCGGGTGACGGAGAGTTGGTCGACCTTGATCTGGCCGAAGGCCCGGTCGGCCACCAGGTTGCCCTTGCCGGCGGCCATGTCGTAGAGCTCGATGCCCACGTCGACGAAGTCCGAGCCCGTCGCCGACTTGTAGCCGGGGAACACGGTCTGGCCGAGCCGGTTGACGGCCAGGCGGCCGCCGGGCGTCTGGTCGCTCTCGGGGGCCATGGCGACCAGGTTCCCGGTCGACGTGTCGTAGCTGCGCAGCTGGTAGAGGATGCCGCTGGTCCCGCCCGACACGCCCAGCGCCACCAGCGGGCCCGTCGCCGGGGCGACGATCTGCACCATCGCGAAGTCGGGCTCGGACACGTACATCGTCTGCTGCATCGCGGCGGTGAAGCCGGCCACGCCCACCGCCGGCTTGAGCGCGTAGCGGTTGCCGTCCAGGCCGAAGGTCAGGTCCACGTCGCCGCCGCATTGGAACGGCAGGCTCACGCTGGCCTTCACCGTCTTGTCGTGGGCCACCTTGTCGAAGCTCGCGCCGTTGCAGGTCAGCAGCGTGGCGTCGGCCTGGTGGACCCAGTCCCGGTCGACCCAGAAGTTGGCGCCGAAGGGCAGGGGGCCGGCGAGGACCTCCTTGGCGGGCATGAAGAGCGTGGACTCCTCCAGCGAGTCGCCCTGCTTGCCGCTGTCGCAGGTGGCGTGCGCGTAGAGGGGCAGCGGGGCCGGGACGCCCAGCTTCTGGTAGTCGATGTAGTTCGCTTCGACCCTCAGCGTGTTGGTCGTGCCGCCCCCGTCCTGGTCGACGAGCGTGACCGCGTCGAAGCCGCTCGCGGGGCCGACCGTCAGCCACACCCGCTTGACCTTGGCGCAGCCCACGACCTCGACGGTGGCGTCGAAGCCGGTGGCGACGGTCTCCGAGGGCAGGGGCGCCAGGGAGACCTTCGGCGGCAGGGTGACGGGGGGCTTGGTCGTCGTCGGCCCGCACGCAGCAGCAGCGAGCAGGGCGACGGAAGCCCACAGCGGGCGTCGCACGGCCATCGGGACCTCCTGGCGTCTCGGCCGAGGCGCGCTAGCGCTCGACGATCACGAACTCCACGCGGCGGTTCAGCTCGCGGCCGCGCGCGGTGAGGTTGGGGGCGATCGGGCGGGTGTCGCCGTAGCCCTCGGAGCTGATGCGCGAGGCGGAGATGCCCTTCTTCACCAGGTAGTCCATGACCGCCTTGGCGCGCGCCTGGGAGAGCAGGAGGTTCTTCTCCTTGCCGCCCTGGTTGTCGGTGTGGCCGTCGATGCGGATCTTCTTGACGTTGGCGCGCACCGCGGCGTCCACCACCTGGTCCAGCAGCTGGAAGCTGTCGGAGAGGATATCCGCCTTGGCCGTGGCGAAGTGGACCTGCTGCTTGATCTGGATGCGGTCGTCCTTGATGACCACCAGGCCCTGCTTCGGCTTGAGCGCCAGCTCGATGGCGAGGTCGAGCTTGGTGCCCTCGGCGACGTCGAACTCCTGCACCTTCGAGAGGAAGCCGTCGGCGTCCACGGTGGCGGTGTAGTGGCCCGCGGGCAGCTCGATGACGCCGCCCGCCGCCGCCACCGTCATCTCCGCGGTCTTGGTGCCCGAGAACTGGATCTTGCCGCCGGCCTTCTGGCGGCCGGAGACCAGCAGCACCTTCACCGGCGAGGGCTTGACCTCGCGCACGAGCGCCACCTGCAGCGGGGTGGTCTTGGTCGCCTCGACCGCGGCCTCCATCACCGCCGGCTTGTAGCCGTCGCGCGCGAAGGTGAGCGAGACCTTGCCGGCCTGCAGGTCGAAGGTCTGGAACTTGCCGCCCTCGACGTCGGTGGCCACCGGCGGCAGCCCGGAGCCCGCGGCGACCACGACCACGCCGGCGATGGCCTGCTTGGTGTCGGCGTCGATGACCTGGCCGGCGACCTTGCCGGTGTAGACCGGCGGCGCGACGGCGACCTCCACCTTCTTCTCGTAGGTCAGCGTCTTCTCGACGAGCTTGCCCTGGCCCTTGGCCATCGGGTCGAACGCGTAGGAGAGGCCCAGGTAGAGGTTGTAGGGCGGGGTCGCGGGGATGCCCAGGGCCACGTAGCGGGTCAGGCCGATCTCGCCGGCCAGCGTGATGGTCAGGTCCTTGACCGCGGTGACCTTCAGGCCGATGGCCAGCTGCTGGGGCATGGCGTCGGTGACTGCGACCGGCTTGAGGTCCGGGCCGACGAAGTTGGTTCCCATCGGCGTGCCCAGCGGGTAGGCCAGCCCGTACTCGACGAACGGGGTGACCCAGGGCAGCGGCGCCTCGATGCCCACGCCGAAGGAGAGGCGGTTGTACTGGTTGAGCGAGAGCGCGAACTCCTCGGCCGGGGTGGCCTTGTGGGTCGTGGCGTCGAGCAGCGTGCCGGTCGAGTCCAGCAGGCCGCCGAAGTTCACGTGCAGGCGGATGGGCGCCTTGGGCGAGTACTTCTGGGCGTCGAAGGTCAGGAGCAGCCGGGGCGCGAAGCCCACCGCGTACTTGCGCAGGTCCTGCCCGCCGATGCCCGGGAAGGCGATGAACATCAGGTCGGCGCCGATGTGGAAGCCCTTCACCGCCTGCAGCGAGGCCTTCAGGCCCAGCCGCAGGTCGCCCTGGGCCTGCATCAGCGGCGGCGAGGCCTTGCTGTTGGTGTTGGCCGAGGCGCCGTAGGACACGTACGCCGCGACGTACTTGATGATGGTCCAGTCCAGGGCCAGGGTGCCGGCGCTGCGGGTGTTGCTGGCCTTGAGCACCGGGAAGTCGTCCTGCTGGAAGAACTCGCCGGTGATCGAGATGCGCAGCAGGCCCGCCGGGCCGAGGTCGGCGGAGCCCAGGCGCAAGAGGCCCGTCCCGCCGGTCACGCCGCTGGTGGCGCGCGCGTTGTCGAGCGCGGTGATCGAGTGCCCGTAGGTGCCGGGGCTGTGCGGCTCGGTGCCGGGGACGATGCTCTCCTCGACCTTGGTGTCGACGAGGGCCGGGGCGTCCTTGGCGGGGGCGGCGGCCGGGGTCGCGTCGGGGGTGGTGACCGGGACGGTGGGCGGCGGCACGTAGCCGGGCTTGTCGGGCGTGCTGGCCGCGCCGTCGGCAGGCTTGGCGGAGGCGGCGGGCTCGGCCGGCTTGGCGGCGGGCTTGGGCGCCGCGGCGGGCTCGACCGGCTGCGTCGGCGGCGGGGGCGGCGGCTTGAAGCCGCTCCAGTCGTCGTTCTGCGCAAACGCGGCGGGCGAGAGCAAGAGGAAGGCTACGACCGTCGACGAAAGCGCGACCTTGAAGAGGCTCGACATTCGGTTCTCCGAGTAGGCCTGCGAAGCGGAAGCGGCCCGGCTACCTTCCGCATACCCCAATTGAGCGGCCCATTATAGAGGAGCCAGGAAATGGTTGAAGTCTCGACGTCGGTAGGCCCCGGACGCTAGGGTCCGGCCTCCCTGGACCCCGCCAGGGCCGCCCCGATTCCTTGACATCCTTGCAGGGGCGAAAGTACGTTTTTACTCCAAATTTTTACAATGTTCACAGGGAGGCTGGTCCCGTATGCAGAGGCGTTATTTCACCACGTTCGAGGCCAGTCACTTTCTTGGAGTCAGCCTTCCCACCATCGTCAACTGGATCAAGGCCAACCGCCTCAAGGCGCACCGCACCCCCGGCGGGCACCGGCGCATCGCCCGCGAGGAGCTGGCGAGCTTCATCCGGCGCCACGGGATGCCCATGCCGCCGGAGCTGGTGGGGGAGGGTGAGGCGGCGCGGATCATGGTGGTCCACGACGACTCCCCGCAGGCCAACCAGCTCGCGGGAGCGCTCAAGAAGGCCGGCTACGAGTGCGTCACCGTCACCGACGCCTTCGCCGCCGGGCTGCGCATCGGCCTGGCCCGGCCCGACCTGGTGGTGCTGGACCTGGCGATGAAGTCGGCCGACCCCTACGCGCTCGTCGCCGAGCTGCACTCGCACGGCGAGACCAAGCGCGTCCCGGTGCTGGCGGTGACCGGCGCGAAGGAGGAGAAGGCGCACAAGAAGGCGCTCTCGGCCTTCGACGAGACCTTGCCCCGGCCCATCGACCCGGCGCTGCTCAAGCGCAAGGTCGAGTCCGCCCTGAGGGCCCGGAAGGCGGCTTGACCCCGATGACCGCCTCTTCGACACCTGCCGGGCCCGTCGGGCCGGACGCGCTCCCTCGCTCGGCCGGCGAAGCCACCCCCTCCGGGCGCCTCCGGGCGCTGGCCGAGGTGGTCGAGGCCCTGGCGGCTGCCGACGGCGCGTTGCCCGAGGCGCTGCACCGGGCGGTGCGCGCGCTCGGGCCGGCGCTGGGCGCGGACCGCTGCTCGGCCCTGGCTGCCGACGGCGAGGGCGGCGCCCTGTGGGTCGTCGCCACCTCCGACGTCTCCGGCTATCGCCAAGGCGTGGACCTGGCCAAGTACCCGGAGCTCGTCGAGGCGCAGAGGAAGCGCAAGCCGGTGCTGGTCCGGGACGCGCTGCAGGACCCGCTGCTCGCCCCGGTGCGCCAGGCGATCTCCCTGGCCGGCGTGCGGACGATCCTCGCGCTGCCGCTTTCGCCTTCCGGCGCGCTGCTCTGCCACAGCCGACAGCGCGCGGACGCCTTCGACGAGGAGGCGCTGGTGCTGGCGCAGGCCGCGGGCAGGGTCATCGGCGCGGCGATGGAGTCCGCGAGGCTGCAGGCGGAGCGCGAGCGCGCCGCCGAGCGGGGCGAGGCGCGGGTGCGCGAGCTGGAGGCCGCGCTGCGCCGCCGGCAGGAGGCGTGCGCCTTCAAGGACGAGGCGGTCAAGGTCTTCGCCCACGACGTGCGCTCGCCGCTCAACATCCTGTGGGGCCACTCGCGGCTGCTCGCCGAAGCAGGGT
Organism: Myxococcales bacterium; assembly: GCA_036504155.1. Classification (GTDB taxonomy): domain Bacteria; phylum Myxococcota; class Myxococcia; order Myxococcales; family UBA5297; genus JACRCT01. The sequence goes on along the minus strand of DASXVQ010000133.1, from coordinate 47,203 downwards.
TGGAGAAGGTCGAGGACGGCTCGGTGCAGGCCATCGTCCGCCAAGGCAAGAAGATCCTCGATCTGTCCGAGGCCATGGTGGCCCGCTCGCTCGCCGAGGCGGCGCAGCCCGCGCTCGTGCCCGCGGAGATCGACCTCGCCGAGACCTGCCGCACGCTGGCCTCCGAGAGCGAGATCCTCGGGGCCGAGCGCGGCGTCTCGATCGGAATCGGCGGGCCGGCCAAGCTGGGCCTCCTGGCCGACCTCGCCCGGGTCCGCGAGCTGGTCCAGGCGCTGCTGGCCTTCGCGCTGGGCCGCGCCAAGCAGGGGGGCCACGTCAAGGTCGAGCTGGAGACGATTGCGGGAGCGGACGGCGAGCTGGCCCGCGTGACCGTGGCGGACGACGGGCCGACCCCCGACCCGAAGGAGATGCTCTCGCTCTTCGAGCGCCTGCGCCGCGGGGGCCCCGCGCTCAGCGCCTGCCGCGACCTGGCCGAGCTGCACGGCGGCGAAGCCTGGGCGGAGCCGGCGACCGGCGGCGGGCTGGCCGTCCGCTTCACGCTGCCCGGCGTGGGCGCCAAGCTGCCCGGCGGCGGCCTGCACCCTGCTCACCGGCCGCTGGTGCTGGTGGTGGAGGACGAGCCGGCCATCGCGGCCATCGCCGCGGAGATGCTGGAGACGCGCTACCGCGTGGAGACCGCCGCCGACGGCGCCGAGGCGATCGCCAAGGCCCACGCGCTGCACCCGGACGCGGTGCTGATGGACGTCTTCCTGCCCAGGCTCGACGGCCTGGACGCCACCGCGGCGATCAAGGCCGCTCCCGACACCCGCGACACGCCGGTGATCCTCGTCTCGGCGCACCAGGGCGTGGCGGACAAGGTGCGCGCGCTGCACGTCGGCGCCGCGGACTACCTGGCCAAGCCGTTCGACGCCAAGACGCTGCTCGCCCGGGTCGCCGCCGTGCTCGGACCGGCCGCCCCCGAGTCCGAGGGGGCGGCGAGGACGGTGCCGGGCATCGACGCCGCCACCGGGTTGATCGACCGGGCCGCCTTCCTGCGCAGGGTGGCGCAAGAGGCTTCGAGGGCGCGCCGCTACGGGCGGTCGCTGTGGCTGGTGGCCGTCGGGGCTCCCCGCTCCGACGTCGCGGCCCGGCTCGGGCCGGCAGCCGCGGCGCTGGGAGGCCGGCTCCGCGAGGGCGACGTGCTCTCGCACCTGGGCGGCGGCCGCTTCGCGGTCTGCCTGGTGGGCGCCGGAGCCACCCGGGCCGAGAAGGTCGCGGGTCGGCTGGGCGAGGCGCTGAAGGAGGTGCTGGGCGAAGAGCCCGCGGCGGGTTGCGCCGACGGCCTCTCCGGCAGTCCCGAGGAATCGCTGGCCCAGGCGCTCGAGGCCGCCGGGCTCTAGCGAGCGAGGCTCGGCCCAACGACCCGACGACGGGCCTGCCGGAAGGCGGGCGTGGCGGGGCTCGGAAGCTCGGGGCTAGAATCCGATTTCGATGTCCGCAAGCGGTCGACAGTTGGGGATCGGGGCGTGGGCGCTCGTCGCAGGGGCGCTGCCGTGGCCAGGCACGTCGGCCGCGGCCCGGCCCGATCCCGCGGCGATGACCGAGGCCTCCGGCACGCTGCAGGGCGAGGAGCGCTACGCCTCGAGCCGCGCCTACCTCTATTTCGTCCAGGGCATGCTCCAGGCCAACCGCGGCGACCACCGGGCTGCCGCCGAGGCGCTCAAGCTGGCGGTGGTCTTCGACCCGGAGGCCGGCTACCTGCGGGTCGCCTTGGCCGAGCAGTACGCGCGCACCGGAGCGGTGGACAAGGCCGAGTCCGAGCTCAAGCAGGCGGTGGCGGCCGACCCGAGCTATGGGCCGGCGCACCTGGCGCTGGGCAAGACGTGGGCCGATCTGCGCCGTCCCAAGGCGGCCGCGGTCGCCTTCGAGAAGGCCATCTCGCTGCAGCCCACCGAGCCCCAGGCCTACCTCTATCTGGCTCAGGTGCACCTGGAGGCGGGCGACGAGCCCAAGGCCATCGCGGCCATCGAGGCGCTCTCCAAGGCCGTGCCGGGCGAGCCCATCGGCTACAAGGCCATCGGCCGGTGGTTCGCGGAGAAGGGCGAGGCCGACAAGGCGAGCAAGTTCCTCAAGCTGGCGCAGGAGCGCGACCCCGGCGACGCCGAGACCCTGGTCCTCTTGGCGAAGACCTTCGAGGCGCTGGACAAGGACGCGGACGCCGAGCGCTGGTACGTCAAGGCGTTGGGCCGCGACCCGGACAGCGCCGAGGTGCTGCTCTCGCTGGGGACGCTGCACCTGCGCAAGGGCGACCTGCCCGCCTCGCGCGCCTACTTCGACCGGCTCCTCTCCGGCTCGCCACAGGACCCCGACCTGCACGCCAAGCTCGCCTTCGCCTACGTGCGCGCCAACCGCCTGCAGGAGGCGTCCGACTTCTTCGAGAAGGCGCACGCGCTCTCGCCGCAGGACGCCACGCTCTCCTTCTTCTGGGGCCGGGTGCTGGAGGAGAAGCTCGAGTTCTCCAAGGCGGCGGCGGCCTACGCGGCAGTCGACCCCAAGGCCGACCTCTGGCCCCAGGCGCTGGTCCACCAGGCGCGCTGCTTGGCGCAGGCCAAGCAGACCCGACGGGCGGTGGATCTGATGAGCAGGGCGGTCGCCGACGAGCCCGACCGCCTCGAGTACCTGCTCGAGCTCGCCCAGGCGCTCGAGGGGGACGGCCGGGCGGCCGAGGGCGTCACGCTCCTCGAGAAGCGGCTCGGCCAGAACGTCGGACCCGCGCGGCTCATCGAGGCGCTCGCCTCGCTCTATGGCAAGGCGGCCCGGCATGCGGACGCCGTGTCGCTGCTGCAGCGCGCGATCTCGGCGGCGCCGCGGGACGAGGCGCTGATCTTCGCGCTGGGGGCGGCCTACGAGCGGCAGGGCGACCTGGACGCGGCGGTGGCGCGGATGCGGGAGGTGCTCTCGTTCAACCCGGACAGCTCGGCGGCGCTCAACTTCATCGGATACACCTATGCCGACAGGGGCAAGAACCTCGACGAGGCGGAGGCGATGGTCAAGCGGGCCCTCGAGCTCAGCCCCGACAACGGCGCGTACATCGACTCGCTGGGCTGGGTCTACTTCCACAAGGGCGACTTCAAGCGGGCGGCCGAGTCGCTGGAGAAGGCCTTGCGCCTGCAGCCGCAGGAGCCGGTGATCGCCGAGCACCTCGGGGACGCGTACACGCGGCTGGCGCGCAAGAAGGAGGCCGCGGAGACCTATCGCAAGGCCCTGCAGCTGCTGGACAAGGCGCCGGACGACAAGGTCCGCGAGAGCCTCGAGGGCAAGCTTCGCGGGCTCGGCGAGACCGCGGGCGGCGCGCGGCGTTGACGCGCGGGTGCACGCGGGTGCACGGCCCGTACGGGTGCGCGCGCGCCGAGCGTTGCTTTTCGCCCGAGGCGAGGTAGAACTCGCGCCGACCGCAGGAGGGATCCTTGCCGATGGGTGCGGACGCGTCGCAGACCCGCTTCGTAGACCCGCGCGGGGTGATGGTGGGGGAGTACCGCATCGAGCAGCCCATCGCCTCGGGCGGCATGGGCGTCATCTACCTCGCGCGCAACCCGATGCTGGGCAGCCGCGCCGCCGCCAAGGTGCTGCGCGAGGAGCTGGCCGTCCACCCGGAGATCGTCGAGCGGTTCCTCGACGAGGCGAGCCTCGCCGCCAAGCTGCGGCACCCCAACATCGTGCAGGTCTACGATTTCGTCTCCCTGCCGGACGGCCGGCCCTGCATGCTCATGGAGTACCTGGAGGGCGAGACGCTGCAGCGGCGCGCCTCGCGCGGCCCGATGCCGCTCGCCCAGGCGCGGCCCATCCTCCTCCAGGTCGCCGCGGCGCTGGAGGCCACCCATGCGCGCGGCGTGCTGCACCTCGATCTGAAGGCGGAGAACGTCCTGCTCACCTCGCGCGACGGGCGCGACGACTTCGTCAAGCTGCTGGACTTCGGGCTGGCCAAGGGGACCGCCATCGCCGCCGGCGTGGAGCTGTCGGGCACGCTCGCCGGCACGCCGTACTACATGGCCCCGGAGCAGGTGCGCGGCGAGGGAGTGGACGCGCGCGCCGACGTCTACGCGCTGGGCGTTTTGGCCTACCGGTTGCTCGTCGGGCGCTTCCCCTGCGAGGGGCAGACCGTCGAGGAGATCCTCTACAACCAGGTCCACGCCGCGGCCGACATGACCGTGCTGAGCAGCCCGTTCGTGGAGCTGCTCTTGCGCAAGGCGTTGGACAAGGACCCGGAGTGCCGCCTTCCGTCGGCCGCCGAGTTCTTGCGCGCGCTCGCGGAGCTGCCCCTGGAAGTGGCCTTCGCGCCCGCGCCCGCGAAGGGGCGCGCCGCCGCCGACGAGGAGCCGCCGTCGTGGATGCACGGGCCGATCAAGACGGATCCGGAGCTGCCCCGGCTGGAGCTGATCGCTCCGCCGATGAACCTGCCCAAGGCTGCGCCGCCCGCGAACCCGCCCAAGCCGCCGGCCCCCGCGGCGACCCTGAACGTGGTCAACCCGATGCTGGACCCGCCTCGCTCTTCCCTCCACGCGCCGCCGAGCATCGCCGAGCAGATGGCCTCGCTGTCGGATTCGCTGCCCTCGATCGCCAAGCCCAACTTCCAGCCGGCGATGTCGCCGCAGGCCGAGGTCTCCTCCCGCGTGCCGGTGCCGCCGCACGCCGGGCCGGCGGGGCCCGTTCCCCGGCAGCGCACGAGCCCGCTGGCGTCCAAGACCGCAGCGGCCAAGATGGCCGAGGCGGGCACTCCTTCGGTGGTGATGGAGCGCTACCTCACGCTGTCCGACCGCGACCATTACGCCTTCCTCAGCCTCGACGAGGACTCCTCGCACCAGGCCATCTCCGAGGCCTTCCGGAAGGTGGAAGAGGAGCTCAAGAGCGCGCGCGACCGCGCTCCGGCCTCCATCCGCCCGCAGCTGGTGGCGCTGCTGGGCCGCCTGGGCCGCGCTCACACCGCGTTGGTCGGGCTCGAGGCGCGAGTGAGCTACGACGCGAAGCGGGGGAATTACAAGGGCATCGCGAAGAGCCTCGCCGCGGGCCTGTCCCCGGATCGGCTCGAGAAGCTGCACGGCGAGTGGGCGGCCCGGTTCCCGGACCAGCGCGCGCGCGCCATCGAGATGCTCGCCGCCGCGGGCCGGATGGCGCAGGGCGGGGACCGGCAGCGGGCGGGCGAGATGCTGGAGCAGGCCCTCGCCATCGACCCGCTCAACCCGGACCTGCAGCGGCGCTACGCGGCCCTGAAGGCGCGCGGCCCGTAGCAGCCGGCCTGCGCGCCCCGTTCCCGAGCCCGGATTGACACGCCGCGCTCGCGCCTCCTATACCGGCCGATCATGGACGCCAGACCGAACCAAGACGGAAGCGCCGGATTCACGGTGGACGAAGGGTCCCTGGCGGCGCGCGACGGGTTGCGTCTGTACCGCAAGTCGCTCTCGCCCGCCGGGCCCGCCAAGGCCCACGTCGCGGTGGTGCACGGCTACGGCGAGCACCTGGGCCGCTACCAGGAGGCGATGGAGCGGCTGTGCCGCGCGGGCTACGCCGCCCACGCCTGCGACTTCCGCGGCCACGGCAAGAGCGAGGGCCATCGCGCCCACGTCGACGACTTCGCGCAGTACCTCTCGGATCTGGACGTCCTCGTCGAGCACGTCCGCGGGAAGGCCGGCTCGCAGAAGATCCTGCTGCTGGGCCACAGCCTGGGCGGGCTCATCCTCGCGCGCTGGCTGGTGGGCAAGTCCGAGGGCCTGGCCGGGGCGGTGCTCTGCTCGCCGTTCATGGACCTGGGCTTCCAGCCGCCCAAGATCAAGCTGATGGCCGCCGGCCTGCTCTCCGCGGTCGCCCCGCGGCTGCACATGGCCAACGAGCTCGCCTACGAGCAGCTCACGCACGACGAGGCCATCCAGAAGGCCACCGCGGCCGACCCGATGTACCTGCACGTCACCACCGCGCGCTGGTTCAAGGAGACGACCGCCGCGCAGCGAGCGACGCTGGCGGCCGCCGGGCAGATCCTCGTCCCCGCCCTGGTGCTCATCGGCGAGGCGGACACCATCGCGCTCCCCGCCGCCGGCAGGCGCCTGTTCGAGGCGCTGGGAAGCGCCGACAAGACCCTGAAGACCTATGACGGATTCCGGCACGAGGTGCTCAACGAGGTCGGCCGGGACCGCGTCTTCGAGGACGTAGTGGCGTTTCTGGACAAGCACCTGGGGTGAGTAGGCATAAGTCCTTGAAATCAGGGGCTGACCGCACGTTGACAGTCTCGGACGCAAAAGGATAGGTTTCGGGCGCTTTGGGCTCATTCACGCGGCCCACCGCACAAGGAAGGTGTCGGCGATGGCGAGCGAAGGTACCGGGATCATCGGCAAGGGCATCTACATCAAGGGCAACCTCACCGGCGCGGGTGACCTGACCATCGAAGGGCGGGTCGAGGGCCACGTCAGCCTCAAGAACCACCTGACCATCGAGAGCACCGGCAAGGTCAACGCCGACATCCGCGTCGAGCGGCTGACCGTCAACGGCGAGGCCAACGGCAACATCGACGCCGGCGACCTCGTGGCCATCAACACCGCGGCGATGGTCACCGGCGACATCAAGGCCCCCAAGGTCATCATCGAGGACGGCGCCCACTTCAACGGCAGCATCGAGATGGACGTCAAGCTCCCCGAGGACCTCGAGGAGCACACCCGCGGCTCGGGCAAGCGCTAAGACTTTCTCAACCTTTCTCTTCGATTAACCACGAGGAAAAGCGACCATGGCGAACACGGTCATCGGCAGCAGCATCATGATCGACGGCGAGATCTCCGGGGACGAGGACCTCGTCATCCAGGGCACCGTCAAGGGCAAGATCGCGGTCAAGGAGAGCCTCTTCGTCGAGTCCAGCGGCACGGTCGAGGCCGACATCGAGACGCAGAACGTGGAGATCGCCGGGAAGGTGACCGGCAACATCCTGGCCAGCGACAAGGTCGAGCTCAAGAGCGACTGCCGCGTGGTGGGCGACATCAAGGCGCCGCGCATCCTCATCGCCGATGGCGCCAGCTTCAAGGGCAACGTCGACATGGATGTGGCGAAGAAGTAGCCCAGTTCGAGCGCGGGGGACCCGTTTCTCGCCCCGCCGATCGGAAGGCAACAGACCATGGCTCTGCAAGCCAAGGAAGTGACCCCCCAGGTCGACAGCACGGTGATCGGCGAGTCGATCCTCGTCAGCGGCAAGCTCGAGGGCGACGAGGACCTCACCGTCCGCGGCCGCGTCCACGGGTCGATCACCCTGACCAAGACGCTCATCGTCGAGCCCACCGGCGTGGTCAAGGCCGACGCCCAGGTGCGCAACGCCATCGTCAGCGGCGTGGTGGTGGGCAACATCACCGCCACCGAGAGCGTGCACCTGACCAAGGAAGGCCGGATGGTCGGCGACATCGCCGCCCCGCGCGTCATCATCGTCGAGGGCGCCGCCTTCCGCGGCCACGTCGACATGGGCTCGGCCGGCGAGATCAAACCTGGCGAGCGGCCGGCCCGCCCGCAGGTGGCTCCGGTCGCCGTGCGCCCGGTCGTCCGCCCGGCCCCTCCGCCTCGGCCGACGCTGCCCGCCGCCCCCAAGGCTTCCGGCGGCGAGACCAGGCCCCCGCCTCCTCCTCCGCTGCCGCCCGCGCTCAAGCCCGCGGCAGCCCCCGTGGCCTCCTCGACGCCAGTTGCCATGGCGATGGGCAAGAAGAAGGTCATCGTCAAGCGCAAGAAGTAGCGGTCGCGCAAGGAGCAGAACTTGGCGGAGGCAGACAGCATCCCTACGGGTGATGAGTCGCCGGCCCAGACGGCCGGCTCGCCCACCTCCGCGGTCATCGAGCTCCCGCCGCCCGAGCAGGGCGAGGGGAGCTCGCCGACCGAGTCCGAAGCCCCTGCCCAGGCCGAGCCGTCCACCGAGCCTGCGGCCGACGAGGCCTCCGAAGCCGCACCTGAAGCCGCCGAAGCCGCTCCCGAAGAAGCCGCTCCCGAAGAAGCCAAAGCCGCCCCCGAAGAAGCCGCCCCCGAGCCCGAACCCGAGCCGGAGCCGGAGGAGCCCGTCCGCGAGCCCAAGCCGGGAGCGCTGGCGCTGCTCAAGCTGGAGAAGGTCGACGCCGACGAGACCTACCGCCTGCGCCCCGAGGGCGAGGTGGACACGCTGGCGACGTCGATGGCCCGGCTGGGGCAGCTCTTTCCCATCGACCTGCGCATCAAGCCGCCGGACCGCTTCCAGGTCATCTGCGGCTTCCGGCGGGTGGCGGCACTGCGGCTGCTCAAGCGCGAGCGCGTGCTGGCCCGCGTCCACACCGACCTGTCCGACGAGGAAGCGCTGCGGGTGGCGCTGGCCGACCTCATCGAGCACGAGGGCACCTCGCGCGAGGAGCTGGAGGCGCTCAAGGCCCGGCTCGAGGCCGAGCACCGGCTGACCCCGCCGGTGAAGGACACGCTGGAGCGGGCGCTGGCGCCGGTCGAGGAGGGGCTGGGACCGGAGGAGGTCCAGGGCGGCGAGGAGGAGGTCGACCTCGACGAGCTGGCCCAGGACATCACCCGGCGGCTGGCGGGAATCAACCAGGACCTGGCGCTGGTGACCGAGCTGTGGAGCGCCATGGAGCCCTCGCTGCGGCGCGCGCTGCTCGACCAGCTGGCCTACCCCGAGCAACTCGCCGCGTACCTGAGGAGCCTGTGACCCCCGCGGGGCGGCGCCGCCTCGCCGCTGTCGCCGGCGCCCTCCTGGCGCTGGGCGGCGGGTGCTCGGGCTTGTCCCGTCCTCCGCGCGTGGGCCCCGAGTCCCCGCGGCTGGCCGACCGCGACGCCGAGAAGCGCTACCAGGAGGTCCTGGGCCGCTGGACGCGGCACGCGGAGATCTACGACGGCCTGGACAGCCGCCTGTTCCTGGCCGCGACCTTCCAGGCGATGGCCTTCCGCGAGGCGAGGGTGGAGCGGGCGGCCGCGTTCCGCTCGCTGCCGCGCACCGAGGCCGAGATGATGCTCGCCGCGGACCGCAAGGCCCACGGCGAGGCGCTGGAGGTGGTGCTGGGCGTGTACGCCAACGACAGGCACTTCGACGACCTCGGCCGCCCCGACAGCATCTGGAAGCTCGCCCTGGTCGCCGAGGCCGGGGAGGCGGCGCCGCTTTCGGTGGAGAAGCTGGAGAGCGCGGACCCGAACCTGAAGGCGCTCTACCCGTATCTGGACACGTACTGGACGGCCTATCGCGTCCGCTTCCCGCGCGCGTTCGAGAACGGCGCGCAGGTGCTGCCGGAGAAGGCGCAGAGCCTCGCGCTTCGCCTGTCGAGCGCCGTCGGGAAGGCGGAGCTGCGCTGGGACCTCGCCGCACCGCCGGCCACCGGCGCCGTGGCCTGGCCCTGAGGTCGGCATCGGAGGGTTGAGCTCTTGGCCAAGGCGAAGGAGCGGGCCCCGCTCCTCACCCGACTGCTGGCAGTCACGCCCGCGGAGGCGCCCCGGGTGGTGCCCGCGGCGGCCTTCCAGTTCTCGTTCGTGGCCGGGGTCGCCATCCTCAAGTCGGTGTCCAGCGCCCTGGCCGTGGCGCGCTTCGACGCCACCACGCTGGCCTGGCTCTACCTGGGCGCGGCCGTCGCGGCGGGCCTCGCCGCCGCCGCCGACGCCGCCATCCTGCGCACGCCGCGCTCGCCGCTGACCTCGATGGTGATCTCCGCGGCGCTCACCGCCCTGCTGGGCGTGGGCGCGGCGCTGGGCTCCAAGGAGGCGGTGGCCGTCCTCTACCTCTTCGCCGAGGGCTACGCGACGCTCTCCTCGGTGCGGTTCTGGGCGAGCCTGGGCGAGGGCTTCGACCCGCGCGAGAGCAAGCGGCTGTTCGGCGTCATCGGCGGGTTCGGGATGGGCGGGATGATGCTGGGCGGCGCGCTGGGCGGCCTGGCGAGCCTCGTCGGGGCGCCCTCGCTGCTCGGCTTCGCGGTGCTCTCCATGCTCGGCTGCGCGGCCCTGTCGCGGGTGCTGCGGCGGCAGACCGGGGCCGCGCCGCGCAAGCGCTCGAGCTCGGTCGCCGAGATGCAGGCGGTGGGGGGCGGCGGCGCGCTGCGGTCCCGCTCGCTGCCGCGGCTGCGCGAGCTGGGGCCCATCTTCAAGGGCGACAGGTACCTGCGGCTGCTGGGCACCTTCGCGGCGCTGGCGGCGGTGCTCACGGTGATCAGCGACTACCTCTTCCGGGTCAGCGCCCAGGGCGCCCAGGAAGACGAGCTGGCGGTGCTCTTCGGCTGGTCGAGCCTGGTGCTGGGCGTGTGCGCCATGGCCTTCCAGCTCTTCGCCGCCGGGCGGGTGCTCACCCGCTTCGGGGTCTTCCGCTACCTCTCGCTGGTGCCGTTCGGCACCGCCGCGGTGGGCCTGGCCTGCGTGTTCCGCCCCGGCCTGTGGCCGGCCTTCGCGCTGCGGGTGGTGGAGAGCCTGGGCTCGCTCTCGCTGCAGCCCACCGGGATGCAGCTGCTGTACGCGCCGCTGCCCGACGCGACCCGGGTGCCGGCGCGCGCGGTGGTGGACGGGCTGATCAAGAAGGGCGGAGCGGCGGTCGGCGGCCTGGCGCTCATCGCCGTGGCCTCCTACGCCGACCGCGCCAGCCTGGCGCTGGCGGTGGTGGGCATCTCGGTGGTGGTCTACGGCGTGCTGCTCTGGCTCAAGGTGGCCTACGTCGCGCTCATCGACGCGCGGCTGACCGGGGCGCAGTGGGGCCAGGCCGTGGCGCTCGACGCCGAGTCGCGCGCCATCCTGCTGCAGCGGCTGGCGGACCGCGACCCGGACCGCGTCTTGATGGCGGCCGACCTGCTCGCGGCGCACCGGGCCACGCCCTACGCCGCCTGGGTGCGGATGCTGCTGGCGCACCCCTCGGACTGGGTGCGCACCCGCGGCGTGAAGCTGGCGGCGGAGCTGAACCTCCACGAGGTGGTGCCCAAGCTGCGCGCCATCGCCGAGGCGGACGTGCGCCGCCCGCGCGACGAGGCCGTCTTCGCGCTGGCCAGGCTGGACGTGGACGCGCGCGCCTACCTGTCGAAGTTCCTGGGCTCGGCCGACCCCGGGGTGCGCGCCTCGGCCATCGCCGCGCTGCTTCCCGGCGAGCACGCGCGCGAGGAGGTCGACGGCCCGGCGCGCCGGGCGCTGCGCTCGATGCTCGAGGCCCCGGACGCGGCGCCGGCGGAGCGGCGCGAGCTGGCGCGCCTGCTGGGGCGCCTGGCCGGGACGCCCTACGCCGCGCTCATCGACCCGCTGCTGGACGATCCCGACCCGTCGGTGCGACGGCTGGCGGCCGTCTCCGCGGGCGAGTGCGGCCGCACCGACCTCGCGCCCAAGCTGTTGCAGATGCTGGCGGAGCGGCCGCTGCGGCGCGACGTGCGCCAGGCGCTGGCGGCGATGGGCGACGCCATCCTGCCGCAGCTGGAGCAGGCGCTGAACGACAAGTCCCGGCCGGCGCGCGAGCGCTACGAGCTGCCGCGGCTCTTGCGCTACGTGGGCACCGACAAGGCGGCCCTGGTCCTGCTGTCCTCGAACCCCGGCGACGACCCGTTCCTGCGCTACCGCATCGCGCAGTCGCTCACCCGCATGCACCGCGCGCACGAGGAGCTGATCTTCGACCGCGCCCGCGTCAACGAGGCGGTGCAGCGGCGCATCGATTCCTACCTGTACTACCTGCCCATCTTCCGCGACCTGCAGCGCTCGCTCGGCGACCGGGCGATCCTGGTGCGCGCGCTGGGCGACCGGCTCGACCAGGGGCTGGAGACGGTCTTCCGGCTGCTGGGGCTCATCTGGCCCCAGCGCAGCATGCTCAACGTGTACAACCGGCTGGTGGGCGGCGAGCCGCGTGAGCGCGCGTACGCGCTGGAGCTGTTCGAGCACCTGGTCGACGAGGGGACGCGCGCGCGGCTCCTCCCGATGCTGGAGCGCTGGCACCGGCTGCCCTCGGACGAGGGCGAGGTGGAGCGCGCGCCGGCGCGGCTGATGGAGCTGGCGGTGTCCAAGGACGCGGTCCTCAGGGCCTGCGCGCTGCACAAGGCCAACAGGGCCGGAGACGAGGAGGGCGCGGTGAGCGAGAAGGTGGTGGAGAAGGTCTTCCTCCTGGAAGGCGTGAGCATCTTCGAGAAGTGCGGCGTCGACGACCTGGCGGCGCTCGCGGCGATCGCCACCGAAAAGAGGTTCCCCGCGGGGGCGGTCATCTTCCGCGAGAACGATCCCGGCGACTCGCTCTACGTCATCGTCGACGGCAAGGTGCTCACCGAGAAGGACGGCAAGCCCATCCTCGAGATGGGCGAGAAGGAGGCGTTCGGCGAGACCTCGCTGCTCGACGGCCTGCCCACGCCGGCGGCGACCCGGGCGCTCGCCGACACCCGGGTCCTGGCCATCGACCGGCAGGACTTCCTGGACCTGCTCGCGGACCGGCCGGAGCTGCTGCAGGGGCTGTTCACGGTCCTGACGCGGCAGATGCGCCAGGTCCTGGAGCTGGCCGCCGCGGCCAAGTACGGCGGCGCGGCCTCGAAGGCGAGCTGAGGGAGCGCTCCGAGCTCCGGCGTCCTGCGGGGGAGCGGGGCAGGTCGCGGGGGCACGAAGCTCCGCGCCGCGCCTCCGTCCTCGCTAGAGCTTCACCAGCCGCGCGCTCTCGTCCCAGGGCTTCTGGCGCAGGTCGGCGTCGTCCGGGCCGGGAGGGAAGGGGACCGGTCCCTTCTTGCCGATGAGCAGGCCGGTCTTCCCGTCGTATTCCGGGCTCACCAGCGCGCCCAGGGGAACGGCCGCGCCCTTCTCGGGAGAGACGGACAGGATGGAGAAGACGATGCGCAGCGGCAGCGGGGCCTCGGCCACCAGCGTGGTCTTGACCATGCCCGGGTCGACGGCGAACGCGCCGACCTTGCCCTTCCAGCGCTCGGCCAGCTCGAGCGTGAAGTAGAGGTTGGCCGCCTTCGACTGGAAGTAGGCCTTCATCCCGTCGTAGGCCCTCTCGGCGTTCAGGTCGTCGAAGCGGAGGGGGTCCTTGACCGAGAGGGTCATGGCCACCACCCGCGCCCTCCCGGCGGCTACAGCGGGTGCTCCAGCTCCGCGCGCGAGAGCACCGTGTCCTTGAGCCAGTGCGCCTCGTCGCGCTCCGGGTAGTCCAGGGTGTAGTGCAGGCCGCGGCTCTCGCGGCGGCGCAGCGCGCACTCGACGATGAGCATGGCGACGTCGGCGATGTTGCGCAGCTCCAGCGCGTCGGAGGTGACCTTGAACCGCCAGTAGTACTCGCGGATCTCCTCGCGCAGCAGGTCGAGGCGGCGGCGGGCGCGGGTCAGGCGTTTGTCGGTGCGCACGATGCCGACGTAGTTCCACATGAAGCGGCGCAGCTCGTCCCAGTTCTGGGTGACGACCACGCTCTCGTCCGAGGCCACCGCCTTGCCCGGGTCCCACGGCGGCGGCACGTCGGCGGGGGCGGCCTCGCGGACGAGGTCCTTGGCGGCCTCGGCGGCGCGCACGCCGAACACGGCGCCCTCGAGCAGCGAGTTGGAGGCCAGGCGGTTGGCGCCGTGCAGCCCGGTGCAGGCCACCTCGCCGATGGCGAAGAGGTGCGGCACGTTGGTGCGGCCGTGCAGCTCGGTCACCACGCCGCCGCACATGTAGTGCGCCGCCGGCACCACCGGGATGGGCTGCGAGGTGATGTCGATGCCGAACTCCTTGCAGGCGCGGTGGATGTTGGGGAAGCGGTCGATGAGGAACGCCTTGGGCAGGTGCGTCATGTCCAGCAGCACGTACTCGTCGCCGCCGCGCTTCATCTCCGCGTCGATGGCCCGCGCCACCACGTCGCGCGGGGCCAGCGCGCCCATGGGGTGGTACTTGTCCATGAAGGGCTGGCCGTTGCGCAGGCGCAACTGGCCGCCCTCGCCGCGCAGCGCCTCGCTGATGAGGAAGCTCTTGGCGTGGGGGTGGAACAGGCAGGTGGGGTGGAACTGGTAGAACTCCATGTTCGCGACCTGCGCGCCCGCCCGGTAGGCCATGGCCACCCCGTCGCCGGTGGAGACGTCGGGGTTGGTCGTGTACAGGTAGACCTTCCCGGCCCCGCCGGTGGCCAGCACCGTCGCCTTGCCCAGGAAGGTGTCGACGGTGCCGTCCGGGCGCAGGATGTAGGCCCCCAGGCAGCGGTCCGCCTGGCCGCGGCCGATGCGGCGCTCGGTGATGAGGTCCACCGCCATGTGGTTGGGGAACAGCGTGATGTTGGGCTGGTCCGCGCAGGCGGCCAGCAGCCCGCGCTCGATCTCCTGGCCGGACATGTCGGTGGCGTGGGCCACCCGGCGCCGGGTGTGGCCGCCCTCGCGGGTCAGGTCCAGCTGGTCGGAGCCGTTGCGGCGGGTGAAGTTCACGCCGATCTGGATGAGATCGTGGATGCGGTCCGGGCCCTCCTTGACGCACACCTCGACCGCGTCGCGGTGGTTCAGGCCCACGCCGGCGTTGAGGGTGTCCTGGATGTGCAGGTCGAAGGTGTCGTCCTCGGCCAGCACCGAGGCGATGCCTCCCTGGGCGTAGTTGGTCGCGCCCTCGCTCGGGGCCCGCTTGGTCAGCACCGCCACGCTGCCGTGGCGCGCCGCCCTCAGCGCGAAGGAGAGCCCCGCCACCCCGCCGCCCAACACCAGAAAGTCGAACCGTTCAGGCACGATGGACCTCGCCTTGCCGCCAAGAGGGGTTCCGGCCGGGAATGAGCCGACCGCGCCGGCGATTGTAGGGGAGCCGCCCCTGGCGGGCGAGCCCGCGAACGGCTGGAGAGCAGCAAGGTACGGAAGTAAGGCGCATTTCTTGCCCGCCGCGGAGGCGCAGGGCTAAACTCGGCCACGCTTGAAACCGCCTGGGCAGGCTCGGCCTCGGCGGCTTGCTCGACGCCCATGCGCATCCTCCTCGCCACAGCTTGCTGCGCCTGCCTGGCCCTCGCGGCCGGGTCCGCCCGGGCTGCGGACAAGCTCTACCAGTACACCGACGAGGACGGGGTCACGGTCATCACCAACGTGCCCCAGGGCCAGCCCAAGAAGGCGCTGCGGGTGAAGCAGGACGGCGAGGTCACCAAGATCACCGCGCCGCTGGAGTTCGCGCCCAGCCGGAGCACCGCCGACTACGACGGCCACATCCAGGAGGCCTGCTCCCTGTACCGCATCCCTCCGGCGCTGGTGCGCGCGGTGATGGCCACCGAGTCGAACTTCAACCCGAAGGCGGTCTCGCCCAAGGGCGCGATGGGGCTGATGCAGCTGATGCCCGGGACCGCGACGGAGATGTTCGTCGCCGACCCCTGGGATCCCAAGCAGAACATCCACGGCGGGGTCCGCTACCTGCGCGTGCTCGCCAACATGTTCAACGGCGACATGGTGCGCATCGTGGCGGCCTACAACGCCGGCCCCGAGTCGGTGAAGCGGGCCGACGGCATCCCGCTGATCGCCGAGACCCAGGAGTACGTCAAGCGCGTGCTGCGCCTGTACTTCTCCTACAAGAACGAGACGAACGACGCGTGAGCGGCCCCGCAGCGCGAGGGCGGCTCCGAAGGGCGGAAGGGAACATGGGAGAGACTGATCGCCTGTCCACGGCCGACGCCGGTGCGGTGGAAGAGCTGCTGGACAAGGGCGGCGAGCTGCTCAACACCGGGAACCTCGCCGAGGCCCGCGAGCTGCTCGAGAAGGCCTACAAGCTCGCGCCGAAGGACAGCAAGGCGCAGAACCTGCTCGGCCTGACCTACTTCAAGCTGGGCATCTTCGACAGCGCTTCCGAGGTCTACGAGGCGCTGGTCAGCGACAACCCGGTCGACCCCACCCTGCGCGTCAACCTGGGCCTCGTCTACCTGAAGCTGGGCGCCCTGGCGCGCGCGACCCGCGAGTTCGAGACCGCGGTCGACCTCGCGCCCGACCACAAGAAGGCCCAGAACTACCTCGGGCTGGCCTACGCACAGGCGGGCGAGTACGCCCGCGCCAAGGACTGCTTCGTCGCTGCCGGCAGCCTGACGATGGCCGAGAAGATGGAGCGGGCGCTCAAGGACCCGGCCAAGGCGCCGCGAGGTCCGGCCGCGGCCGCAGCGCCGGCCGGCGCCGGAGCGGACGTCGAAGCCGAGGCCCCAGCCGAGCCGACCCCGCCCAGCGCCATCGCCGCAGCCGCGGCTTCGGCG
This sequence comes from Myxococcales bacterium, assembly GCA_036504155.1. Lineage (GTDB taxonomy): Bacteria > Myxococcota > Myxococcia > Myxococcales > UBA5297 > JACRCT01. Next base: position 31,089 of record DASXVQ010000133.1, on the reverse strand, counting down.
CCCCCGTCCGCCCCCCATCAGGAAGTCGAGATCGAGGTCGAGGTGGAGCCCTCGGGCTCCGCCGCGGCCGGTGCGACCGAGGGCGCCGCCGGGGCCCCCGAGGCGCCCGTCAGCGCGTGGGACTCTGGCGGCGGAGTGGCCGGCGAGGTGCTGACCGCCTCGCCGCACGTCGAGGAGGAGTCGATCGAGGCGCCGCCCGACGACTCCATGCCCTCCCTGTCGCAGTCGGCCGGCGAGGAGCCGCCGTCGGCGCACTCGATGATCGCCTCGGCGCAGTCTCCCGCCTCCCCGCCCGAGGTGCCTGCGGGCGTGCTGCCGCTGCTCGAGCTGACCCGGGCCGTGGCGACCAGCGCCACGACCCGGGAGCCCTTCGAGGTGCAGCGCGACCTGCTCTTCGTGAAGGTCCAGGGAGAGATCCTCACGCGGCTGGAGGGGCTGCTCGCGGTCTCGGGCACCCTGCAGTACCTGCCGGAGATGAAGCGCTTCCGCGGCAAGGCGACCGACAAGGCCTTCGGCGACGGCGAGCGGCGCATGGTCCGCCTGGCCGGCGCGGCGACGGTGACGCTCGGCGCGCGCGGCAGGGTGTTCCTGCCCATCGACCTCGCCGAGGAGTCCGCCTACTTCCTCGAGGAGTCGGTCTTCGCCTTCGAGGAGACGGTGGTCTTCGAGAACGGGCGGGTGCCCTCGCGCATCGCGCCGGACCTGCACCTGGTCCACCTGCGCGGGAAGGGTCGCGTCCTGCTGGCGCTCCCGACGGCGGCGAGGTCGGTGGCGATCACGCCCGGCGTGGGCTGCGCCATCCCCATGTCGGTGCTGGTGGGTTGGCACGGCTCGCTGACCCCGAAGATCGTCGGGTTGCCGGAGGAGCGGGACGGGGCGGCGACGACGCCTTCCGTGGAGCTCACCGGCGAGGGCTATGCGCTGATGAGCGCGCCCAAGCCTCCGCCGGCCTGAGGCTGCGATGGCGCCGACGCGCAAGACGCTCAAGGACGAGTTCCTCAACGTCCCCAACATGCTCACCATGGGCCGGGTGCTGGTCATCCCGGTCTTCATCCTGTTGACGTTCTACGGCGACCCGGTCTCGAGCTTCTGGTCGGCCATCATCTATGCCGGCGCGTCGATCACCGACGTCATCGACGGGTGGCTGGCGCGGCGCAAGAACCTGGTCACGGTGGTGGGCAAGTTCCTCGACCCGCTGGCCGACAAGCTGATCGTCATGGCGGCCCTGGTGATGCTGGTGCGGCTGGGGCGCGTGGCGAGCGGGCTGGTGATCGTGCTGCTGGCCCGCGAGTTCATCGTCACCGGGCTGCGCACCATCGCCATGGCCGAGGGCATGGTGATCGCCGCGGGGCAGGGCGGCAAGTGGAAGACCGCGCTGCAACTGACGGCGATCATCTCGCTGCTGATGCACTACACCTACGACATGAACTTCCTGGCGTTCCAGCTGCAGGTGAACTTCAACAAGATCGGCACCTGGCTCCTGTGGTTCGCGCTCATCGCGAGCGTGCTCTCGGCCGCCGAGTACATCCGGGCCTTCGTGGAGTTGCTCGACTCCAAGACGAGGAAGGCGGAGGCGCAGAGCGCACCCTCCGCGCCAGCCGAGCCGCCTGCCGCCGGTTCCTGAGCCTCCCGGCTCCCGCGGCGGGGGCCGTCACGGTGCGATCAGCGAGCGCGCGAGCCCGGGGCACAGGGCTCTCGCTGCGCTTGTCGACTCATCCCGCCACCTCGGTCCATCGGTCCATGCCGCCGGCGAACTCCGCGTCCCACTGGGAAGTGGATGCGAGTCTCGTCGTCGACGGGCGTGAAGACGATGTCGTCCGTCGCGCGAGCAGTGCGCCCGGCGACATGACCTCGTTCCACGGGCGTGGCGACGCTCAAACGGCAGCAGCCTCCTCGAGGCGCGGGCCCAGGAGCGAAACTGTGCCTGCAAGTCACAGATTGCTCGGCCGCGGCCACCTCACAGCAAGGCCTCGACTTGCTCTCCCACCCTGGTCGGCTGCGCGGACGTGCCGGGCGGCCCGGCCCCTCCGATGGCGGCGCTCCGCCGGGCGATGGGAAGGGCTTGAACTCCGGCGGGGAAATGACCGACGCCCCTCAGGCACCCCAAAAACGACGAAACCCCCAGGAATTACTGGGGGTTTCGATGAGCAAGAATAGAGATTTGAACTCGCGACCCTCGCCTTGGCAAGGCCCTGAACGTTTGAGTAGTTCCGGTAACTTGGCGGAATCACGTTGCCCAGGGAGCCAAGGGAGCACAGCGAGCCCACGGAGCGGCAGATCTGCATCAGCGAGCATCGCGCATCGGGCCCTGATGCACTCTCTTCTCAAGGAGCGACCTGCCATGTGCGTGCTCCAGCTCGAGGCGGCCGGGGCATCCAGGATCTGTCGTCGGTGGCGACTCGAGAAAGGCGTTGGCTGCACTTTCGGTCTAAAATGGCCGGAAGTCCATGCCTCTACAGCTCTTCCCCAACGGCCTCGATGGCACGCTTCTCGTCCCAGTTTTGCTGGGCGTGCTCGTCATGGCGGCGCTCACCGAGTGGTGGGGGTGGGACTTCGTCGGCCTCGTTGTACCGGGCTACCTGTGCTCGGTGCTACTCCTTCAGCCCTGGGTCGCAGGTGTGGTGCTCGTCGAGGCAATCCTCACCTACGGTTTCGTGAAGCTGCTCGATGTAGGCTCGACGAGAGTCGGCTTCGCCTTCCCGGTCTTCGGTCGCGACCGGTTCTTCCTGGTGCTTGCAGCAAGCATCGCAGTGCGGGTTGCGCTGGAAGGATGGGCACTGCAGTGGCTCGCCGAGCTGGCCCAGCCGCGATGGCCGGAGATCGCAGCACACCGCAGCGAGTTGTTCGGGATCGGCGTGGTGCTGGTGCCGCTTGCGGCCAACCGGCTTTGGCGGCCAGGCCTGCGTTCGGGCCTCCTACAGCTCGGGGTGCAGACCGGCATTGTCTGGGCGGTAGTCGCGCTCTTGCTGACCCGCTACACCAACTTCTCGATTGCCGGATTCGACCTGGCCTACGACCATCTGGCGCTCTCCTTCGTCTCATCGCCTCGCGCACAAATCCTGTTGCTCGTGACGGCCGCTCTCGCGAGCACCTTCAACCGGCGCTATGGGTGGGACTTCCACGGGATCTTGGTGCCGGCTCTCCTGGCACTGGCCATCTCTACCCCGCTCAAGCTCGTTGCGACAGTCGCCGAGTCCTTCTTCATCATCCTTCTCGCGAAGCTGATCTTGCGGCTGCCTAGCTTTCGTCGATCCAATGTGGAGGGACCCAGGAAGCTCGTGCTCTGCTTCCTCGTCGGGTTCGCGCTCAAGGTCCTGGTGGCGTCGCTCATCAGCGATCGCTATCCAGGCTATCGCCCCAGTGACTTCTTTGGTCTTGGCTACGTACTTCCCAGCCTGCTCGCCGAACGAGTATGGCTGAAGGGCAATCTGCCTTTGGTCTTGGTACCCACGGTCCAGACCGCGATCGTCGGAGTCGTCGAGGGGGCACTTTTGGTCCTCCTTCTCATGTGGGTCGCACCTCCCATCGCCAACACGTCCGATATGGTCACCGAGCGCTACGCGAACCTTCCCCAGGCTATCGCCGCGTTGCGAACTGTGGCAGGCCGTTCGGGCGAGCCCGACTTGACCGACGAGATCGAGCAAGCCAGGCGGGGGACATTCCGTGCGCGCAGCGATGACGGGTACGGGCTCGTTTTCGACGACGCGCGCCCGGGTCTCATCGCGCTTCCCCCGTCGGCATCCACGGGGTCCGACAAGGGTATCGCGGTGATGGTCTGCGAGCCGAACCGTGCCGAGGAGGGCGCCTGGGCAGCGGCTGAGCGACACTGGGCGCTCGTCGTGGCCGTGGAGCCAGCCGCCTCCGAAGCTGCGCGTCGCCTCGGCACCGCGATGCCCTGCGAAGAGGCCCTCAGGCGCGACGCAGAGCCGACGCCCCCAACGGCCACGGCTCGCACCACGATTCTCGAGCCGTTCGCGCCAACCGCCATGCACCTCTTGCCCCCGACTCCAGCTCCGGCCCGAGCAGTCGCCGAAGCAGCGCACCGGATCCAAGATGCTCGGTCGGATCCTCACAAGCTCGCCCACGCCCTCTCGCCTCTCGGGCTGTCGGTACGTCCCACGACGGACGGTCTTCTTGTCCTACAAGGCCCAGGCTGGCCCCAAGTTCTCCTGCGGCCCAATGCCGATTCAGTGGTAGCAAGCCCCCACGCCCGCGAAATTGACGCCGCGCCCGCGGCCCTCTTTGCTGCCGAGCAGCTGCGAGCCGACTGCGTGCTGCCCGGCGCGGGCGCCGATGGCGAAAGCGCCCTGTTGGCCATGGCGCTTGCAGAACCTCTTCGTCGACCTCTGCTACTGGTCCGAGGCACCGAGCAGCTCGCCAGCGATGCACTGCTTCTGCTCCAACCGGAACAAGATGCTGCTTCCTGGCTCGAGCCTTTCCTCTCGACTCTGAAGCCACGATTCGAAGTCGCCCGTCAGGTGGCCGCCGAGCTCGCTCCCTTGCAAGCCTTTCCACCGCGAGCAGGGCAAGCCGGCTCCGCCGCGCTGCTATGGCTATCGGCTTCCGCCCGTCGCGTCCTCGCCGGCAGCGCCTCGGACCTCGACCGCCCGGATCTGCTCGCCCTCGCCTCCGAACGCAAGGTGCCCGTCGTGCGCGATGACGTGGCGGAATGGATTTCACGCGGCTCGGGCGCTCCGGAGCCGGACCTGACTGCGCTCGCCGAGCGCCTTGCTCGCACCCGCGATGTGGCGCTGTTGCGAAGGCCTCCTCGCGGCCACCTTGCACTGTTCATCGATGACAAGCGCGGCCTGTCGGGCTTCGCCGTCGAGTCGTCGGGGCGGCGAGCTGTGGCGCTCTGCGGTGAGCGGCGTCGTGGAAGCGCGACCATCGATTCCATCGCCACCGCGACCCGAGCGATCGCCTCGGGGACGAGTCTTCTGCTTGCACGAGGAGCGCAGCGATGAAGCGGCTACTGCTTTCCACGGTCATCCTGGGGGCTGCGATTCTCATCGCACGCGGGCCGACCATTCACCCGATGTTCACTTCGGCGGCGCTTGCCGGAGCACGGGAGATGGCCGCCTATCGCCTGGATGCGAGCGCTGTTCGTTTCCCCTTGAGTGAGGGCACTCGTTGCCTGCGCATCCTGACAAACCTCGATCTCCCGCCCAGCGCTCCCCCCGAGGGCGTCGGCTTCTCGCTTCGCGTCCGCATTCCAGAGGAGCACTACGAGGAGACGTTCGCGCTGGTGGGCATGGCACGCGTGCGCCGCGACGGCACGCCAGCCGCCTTCTACCTCGGCGAGCCCGTGTCCCCTGCTTGGACCCGAGAGATCGCCCTGGAGAGACGGGAGTCGGTCGCCGCCCATCTGGAGGTCTCGCTCCTCGAGCCAGAAGGTGCACATGCTTCGATACGTGTGCTCGCAGAGGCAGAGCGCGCTCCTTTGATTGCCGACCTGCTCGCACGCCGCATCGGGCCCATTGAGCGCAACCATCTTGCCTCGAGCCTCGGGCCTCTGGACTGGGATCAGCTACCACAGGAGCTACAGGCAGATCTGCTCAACCGCCATTGGGCGCGGATCCCCGCGAGCCCCGAGGCCCAGCGCCGCCGACTGTATGTCGCCGGGGAGCCCGCCCCGATCGTGAAGCCCGAGCAACCCATGGGCGATCTCGTTGAAGCAGGGCAGGTCGTCGCCTACACCGCCCAAGGACCAGGCACCTTGCGACTGGCTGCGGTCGACTCTCCCATCACCGGAACTGTTGAGCTCCTGCAGGCTACAGCCAAGGTGCGAACGCTACCTCTCGCGCTCAAGGCTGGCGATCGGCTCGACCTCGCTTTGGACAAGGAGCTGACGACGGCACGAGTCCGCTTCAGCGTGCAGTCACAGATCGTTGCGGTCATCTCCGACAAGAAGCTAGCGGTCGCAGCCGCGCGTCTCGATCCTCGGCCAGACGGCGAATGGGTGCTGCACCCGGCCGTTGGATTGGAACGAAACCCTCGCGCCGAGCCGGAACCCGCCCCGCCAGTGGTCTATGACCTGCGTGGACGGGCAGAGCGCGAGCTGCGGCTCTCGGCGCGACTCAGGGCCCACCCCGACGACAAGCCGGCCATGGCGCACGTTCGATGGACGATGCGCGACGAGCAGCGGCGCGCCGTCGCCAGCGGAACGGTCGCGCAGGCCCTCGCTCCAACGCCTGAAGATCGAATCGACGAGGAGCCCGGCGCCGTGCCGACCGAGGCTCTAGCAGCCTACCTGTGGCCGCCAGTCTCCGCTTCGACGTTGGAGATCGCCTCCGACCCTCCCGCGCTGGTCGCCGTCGACTCGCCGGGTTTCGCCCCGCCGCCGATCGAAGAGCCGCAAGCCTCCAGCATCAAGTCGGCCACTGCGCTGCGCCATGGTCCAGTCGAGCGACCCCTGTGGTTCCGTGTGCGACCAAGCAACGAGGACGACCTCCTTGCTGGCGGCCGCATTGAGCGTCTTCGGAGTGCCGTTCGACTCGAGCGTATTCCGCCCCGTCCCCCACCCGCAGGCCTCGCAGAAAGCCTCGAGCCTCTCGAGAAGCCTCCGATGTTCACCCTGCTCGCGCCTGGCAAGCCCGATGCCCCCCTCCCCGATCGTGGGGTCTGGTGGCCGCTGTCGAACGGGGTAGGCTCGGTGGTTCGCTTCGAGCCCCTGCCCGGGTCATCGCCCGAGGCGCGGGTCCCTTGGAACCTGCTCTATCTCGGTGATGCTTCCATCGCCATGCAAGAGGTCGCCATTCGAGTTGACTCAGACGAGGCGAGTCGCGCAACCTTGTTCACGCCTCGCGGGGTTCTGGCGCTCGCTCCGGCTGCGCCCGGCGCGCATCGAGTAAGAATAGGAATCGGCGAGGAGAAGGCTGCCCCGGGCGTTATGCCTCGGCTCTTCGTCAATCACCCGACAGGTTCGCAAGCGCTGTTCCGCTCCTTCAGCGTCTTTCCGCTCAGCCAGGGCGAGCGCACCACCTTGCGGCTCCACAAGAACGCCGACACCCGTTCTCTGGGCGTGGTGCTCTACTTCGATGGCTTTCCGGGCGAACACGTAGGGCTCGAAGCGACCATCGACGCAGGACACCGTTCGCCGCCCCTCACTCGCTCGTCTCGCCTGCGCACCCGGCTCACCCGGACTGTCCCTGTCCACGCCGACGCTCTCCCGGGCGCGAGCTACCTGAACCGAAGCACCGAGGGCGTCTGGGGTTCGCCGCCTCTCTTCGTGGGGCTTGCCGACGACATCCCCGCGGGTGATCACTTGATCTCCCTCGCGCTCAAGGGAACCAGCGCGCGGGTGTTCGCGCGGTTCTTCAGCTATGGCGGCCCCCAATCCAGACCCGAGCGGTTCAACGCGTTCGGGGAAGCCAGGAGCATCCCATGACCTCGATCCTTCCGCTCATCATGGCTGCCGCGGTGGTGCCTCTACAGGGCGCCTTCCGCTCCGCACGCGAGTACGACCGCCCTAGTTTCCGCTATCGACCGCCCGAGGCCGCGCAGCTCGAGCGGGCGCGTCAGCTCTTCGCGGCCCTCGCGCGCGCGCTCGCGCCGGGCCCGCCGCCCGCGGAGCTCGTGACGAAGGCGAAAGCGGCTGGCTTCGAGCTGCTTGCAGGCCAGGACGCCGGCGGCGAGATCTGGATAGTGCGTGAGCTTGAGGGCCATCGTGCGGGAGCCGGCTTCTATGCCTTGCGCGCCAAGGGCCTGCCCGTGTGCATCCAGGCGCCCCACACCTTCTTCGACGAAGGCACAGGCGATCTTGCACTGGCGACCTTTGCCGCGCTGCACGCGAGCTGCCTGTGCACGAACACGGTGCACCGGCGCGCCCTGGACGTGGCGCACGCCGAACAGAGCGTCTTCCTCGCCGCCACCGAGGCGCTTCTCGAGGCCTGCAAGTGGCCACTGGTTCAACTGCACGGGTTCGCCGCAGACTCACAGCCTGCTGATGTGGCTGCGGTGGTCTCCGAAGGAACCCAGAAGCCGAATGTGGGCGTCAGGCTCCAGAAGGCTCTGCGCGTTGAGCCGGGGCGCGTCCTATTGTATCCGCGCGACACGAAGGAGCTGGGTGGCACCACGAATGTCGAAGGATCTCGCGCTCGGGCTGCTGGCGTTCTCTTCCTCCACATCGAGATGAGCCCGACATTCCGGGAGAAGCTCTTGGACACCTCTGCTCCGCTTGTCGCTGCCCTGCGCGAGGTGCTCACACCTCCATGATCGCCGCATTGACATTGATCGCGCTCACCTTGGGCGCCATCCCTCCGGAACTCTCGGCCCCAATGCCTGGGACCTTGTTGCGCTGGCCAAGCCTGGACCTTGTCGACGACCGGTCCGGCGCCGCTTCGGAACTCCTCGCCCCCGAGAAACCCTTGCGCTTCTCGGTGACAGGACCGGCGATCGTGCGGCTGCGCGGAGCATTCGCCGAGGGCTGCAATCCGATGGTATTCCGCAGATCCGGCGACGGGCCGGGTTGGATCGACTTGCCGCTCACGGTTGCGCATGACGGGGCCGACCGCCTCTTGGAGCTTACGCCAGCCGTAGTGCCTGGAATCGGGAATGAAGAAACCGAGAAACCCGCTCTGTATCGCATCGAGCTTCCCCCAGGCTGCCGCCGCTTGCCGTTGAAGGCCTTCCGCGCTGTCGCCGAGCTGGACGAATTCGGGGCGCTGGGGCTCGGCATCGCCCTGCGGCGCTGGGCGGACTCGCCGCCCACTGTGGCGGAGCTGACCGAACTGCTCGCGCAGCCGCTGCCTCACCGCTGGCAAGAGGAAGCTGGCTTGGCCGTTGCGCTGCCGCATCTCTTGGCCGCAGTCCCCGGCAATGGGCGGGCTGCCGAGGAGTTGTCGAGAGCCTGGCTCGAAGACGCTATTGCCGACGCCCAGGCCGATGAGCTGTCGTTCAGCTTCGTCTCGCCGCTGGAAGCATCCCTGCCACGGGTTTCGATTCCGGGGGCGCCTCAACCCTTCTACCGCCTCGAGGCCGGGCAGACCTGGGACGCGGAGGTCGGCAGCGCTACTCTTGTCCGGCTATTCTCGCGCGCCCCGATGGAAGCCGCCCAGCCAGTTGCGGTGCAGAACGTTCAGATTCAGTTCGACGATCGGCCCGCCGTGCCTTGGCGTTCGGCCAGCTCGGGAGACCCGGAGCTGCCGAGCTACGGTCGTCAGCACAGCCTGGCGTTGGTGATCCCCCCGGGTGCGCAGCACGTTCGCATTCGCTCCACTGACCCGCTATTCGTTCGCGGATTGCTCGTTCGCCGCAAGGTGCACCTCGAAGATGCGCTCTCACTCAAGAGAGCCTCCGAGCACCTCACTCGCGCTGCCGCCGAAGATCAACCGGACCTTCGATCGATGCTTGCAACCGCCATGGCGCGTGCGCAGCTCGGCTGCTCGGAGCCATTGCAGCGTCTGCTGGGCAACCCCGAGCTTCGGGGCACCGCTGCGGCCATCGCTGCGCTCGTCGCTTCCGAGTTGTCCAGCGACGAAACGAGCGCTACCGCTCTCTTCGCGCGAGCCGAGGCCAGCCTGGCATCGGCAGACGGCAAGCTCGAACGTCTGGCGAGCCCACTGCTCGAGGCCCGCATCCTCAGAGCGCGAACGAGAACCCTGGTCTCGACCGATCGGAGCGCCGAAGCCGTCCGGCGCTGGCTTGCGCTCGCCGCGAGAAGACCGCTCACCTCCGAGGATGCTGCGGCCCTCGCAGAGGCCGACGTCTTCGCTTCAGAGGGGCTCGAGGGAGGGGCTCCAGCTCTTGCCGTTCTCGACGGTCTAGCAGCCTTGCGACCCCTCGATAGGGAGTTGCTGGTCGCCCGCTCCAGAGAGTATGCCCTCGCCACCGGCTGGTACTCCCTTGGTGTCGAAGGCTCGGCGCAGGAGGCGTTCTTTCTCGAACCACCACCCCAGGTACGCCCTGTTGGCTCGGAGCGTTTCGCGTATTCGCGGCTACCGCGCGGCGGCGCGGTCTTGGCAGTCACGGTTCCATTGCCTCCGCTGCCCAATCGCAAGCCGGTGCTCTCGTTCGTTGTCGCGCGTGGCACAGCTTTGGCGCGCGTCATCACGGTCCAGCTCGACGGAGCACCGGTCGCTCTGCCCGCGCTCGCGCCTTTCGAGCGCTTCGACCTTCCCGTGGAGCCTGGCGCGCACCGGGTTGTCCTCGAGAGCTCGGACTTCGCCGGCGAGGTGTTCTGCAACTACGCAGCCGCTCCCGAGCCGTTGTACTTGCGTCACTACGCGGAGGTCGGAGCGAAGGGCCTGGAGTGGCGCAGCCGCGAGATAGGCTCACCTGGCGTGGCTGAACTCGCTGTCCGCCTCGCAGGGCCTTCCGGCGCGCCTGCTCCAAGCGAGCTCGACGTGACACTCGCCGGCGCCGGATCGACCCCCATCAAGTTGCGCCTTCACCCGGGGCCCTGGCGCACCGAGCCGACCGGCGAGCTGGCCGCGGGGAACCTCGTGACCGAGCCTCTCGAGGTAACCCTTCCTGTTTCGGAGGCGAATGTCTTCCACCTGAGCGCGAACCCGCCCGAAGGCGTGCGTTTGCTCGCAAGGCTGTCCCTGCGCCGACATCGCCCGGTCGTTCCGCCCGTCATCAATCCTGAAGCCGTGACTGGAGCCGGCGCAGCGCTAGCGGACGCTGGCGCGGCCCTAGGTGCAGTCTCGACGCTTACCGGCCAAATCGCGGCGAGTCGATCTGCCCCTGTCGCCCTCATCGCTCGGGCGGCTGCTCTCTTCGAGCTCGATGAGCTTGGACTCGCACGCGAGGACCTCTTGGCTGCCGTCGAGGATCGCTCGATCGGCGCGCATCAGCGCGCGCTGGTGACGGCTCTCTGGCGCAGCCTCGACGCCATCGGCAGTGACCACCCCGCGAGCGTGCCTTCCGGCGTCCAGCACCTGGCGCCGTCGCTGCTCCTTGCAACAGGGCATCCAGATGCCATCGGCATCGGGCTGCTGGCACTGCTCGACGATCCCGCAACCCTCGCGCGCTTCAGTCCGTCGGATCTGCGCAAGCGCGCGGGAGAGGGTGCCGCCGGAGACCTCGCCGTCATGATCGCTGCGCAGGCGGCGCAACAGGCCGGGAGCGCCGCCCGCGCCGCTGACCTCTGGATGGACCTCGCCCGTGCGCATCCTGACCTGGCTCTTCTTCGGCGAAACGCCGGAGCAGCGCTGATGCTCAGTCCCGAGCCGAAGGCTGCTGCCCTCGCCTACCTGGAGCTGTCGGCGGCATGCGAGCTCGAGCCCCGCGATGCCTACGCTCATCGACTTCTGCGTCAGGCAGCCGCACGCACACGCCTGCGCCCACTCAAGTTCGCAGACCAGAGTGCAGGCACACGTGCCGTCCTCATCAAAGGCGGCGAGCCGACAGATCCCAGTGTCGAGGAGGCGATGCTGCCACCGGCCCCCGCGTCGGAGAATGCCTCTCTCCTGACAGCCGGGCGACAGGCTCACCTTGCGTTCTCGCTCAACGCAGCGCTGATGTTGACGCTGCGCGCCCAAGTCGTCGAGTTGCGGAACCGCGAAGGTTCGCTTCTTGGTGCTGAGAACCTCGGGATCGAGTACGTCCGAGACGGTGAGCCGCCGAAACGTTTCCAATGCACCGCCCAGGGTGCATGCGGAAGCGAGCCGATAGAGCTCCTGGCCGGCATGCACACCCTTGATGTGCGCCTGGTTGGAGGCTTGCGCCCAGCGGGCCGGCTCTGGGCCGACGCCAAGCGCGCGGGGGCGCCACAAGCTCCGCTCGCATCCGAGACGTTCGCGGCTTCTCACCTCTCGGATCATCTGGTCGCCAGAGCGGACGAGCCGATTGCACTGCTCGTCCACGGGCCAGCGCTCCTACGCATCGAGGCGCGCTCGGGACTCGGCCGCCAAGCTGCCCGCGATTCCGAGCTGACCGCCGAGACTCACGGGCAGCCGGCGTTGAGTCGTTCCGTCACGTTTGCCCCCACGGCCGACCCGCGCGCCACTTTGGACGATCGCGCTTCGCTCTCGCCCGCTTCCGTGACGGTGCTTGCGCTGCCTGCGCCCGCGGCATATCGAGTCACGCTGCGACCGCGATCCGGGGAGCTGCTTGCCCGAATCGCGGTGCGCGATATCGGTGCTCCCCAGACTTCGGAACCAACCCCGTCGCTCGCCTACCGCAGCCTCACGCCGCCACCAGCCTTCCCCGTCCCCAGCCTCGAGACGCCCCTCTTATCGCACGTGGTGGACGGCGACCCGGCCCCAGGGCTCGATTGGCTGGGCGCCCTGGAGCTTGCATCGCGCTGGACCTATGAACAGTTCGAACCAGCGGGAGTCCAGGTCCAGCCAACCCATGCGCTGGCGACGAGCTTCGCCTATCGGCGGCTTCTCGACTCGGGGTTCCTCACGCTCAAGCTCGCAGGCGACCTCCGAATTCGTTCCCTCGGAAGCCCAAGTCAATGGTTGGGGGTCGAAGCCTTCTTCATGCACCCTGCGCTGCGAAGCATTCGCGCCCAGCTCACGCTCGACGGCTACACCCAGCCAGTCGGTGACGTGCGCGCCTGGTCAGGTGCGCTGGGAACGATGATCGAGCCGGTCTTGACGCTGACATCCGGACTCCACCTCGTGACGAAGGTCGGAGTCCGCCTTTCGGCCCTGACTCTGCGCAACCCGCCCGATTCGCTGCTGCCCACGATCGATTCGAGCGTCTACAACCGCTTCGCTTCCTCCCACCCTCGCTCCCTGTTCTGGGAGGAGGGCCTCGAGACCGAGCCGCTGGCCAACGTCGTCCTCTACGCAAATGCGCGCTTGACGACCAACCCTTCGCTGTCGCCGCTCAACCCAGACCACGTCTCGGCCACGATCCTCGCTCGGGCCTTGTTCGGACGCACCTATGCGGAGGCAGCTCTTCGCTCAAGCTGGTTCTTCGTCGACGACGACCGGCCGGACCCCAGCGTACATCCGACCCTTTTCGTGAGCCTGTTTCACACCCTTTGGCTGAGCAGCCGGCAACACGTCGAGCTTGGCGCATCGGGCGCGTATCACTTCCACACCAAGACACCGGAGATCTCCGTATTCATCGCGTGGGAGGGCTCGAACGGCCGGCGCTTCCGCGACCACACGCCGCTGGAGGGCGAAGACTACTTCTTCCCTCAACGCGGTCCGGGGCCCGAAGGGGGTCGGCTGGAGGTTCGCCAGTGAAGGCTGAGGAGATTCTCTCTTCGCTGCCCACGTTCGAGGCCCGCACGCACCGGCGCGCTGCTCGCTCTGTTGCTGCGCGCCTCGCCGCGGGTGCGACACTGGAGGCCGCCACAGCAGCGGCGCTCGATGAACGCAGCGCTCTCGTCTCTGAACTCGAAGCGGCCTCTCAACGATACAGCGGATCGGCAGGCGATCTGCGCCCCGCTGCTCTCGCCGCTGCGCTCGCGGTGGCCGCGGGACGACCCGCGACACGAGCAGAGCGGCGCGCCATCGATCGGGGGCAACTCGGCCTCGACGCCGTGCGCGAACGCGCGCACATGCGCATCGTGCGCCTCGAGTCGGAGGCGCTGGTTGCCTTTCTAGCGGCCCACGCCCGAGCAGTCCAATCAGCATCTTTGCCGGACCTGCTTGACGCTCTCGCGGTACGGCTGGCCGCCGACAGGAGTTGGCGCCTGGCGCGCGCTGCCCTTCTTGCGTTGGCCTTCCATGCGCGTGCCGGACACCCCCCCTCGCCTTCGGCTTTAGCGATTGCGCGAAAGCTTGCGGCCGACTTGTCGGCTCCAACCTGGGCTCAGTGCTCTGCTCTCGAGCTGCTGGCAGCGGCGATGGGAGAAGATGCCGTCGCGCTGCTCGCGGCTCGCCTGTCCCCGAGTGGCCATGCCGACGATCTGTTCGTTCGAGCGGCAGCGGCTCGACTGATGGCGACCTGCTTTCCCCAGAAGGCGGCGCAGCACCTCTCCAGCACGACCGGGGATCCGAGCGAGCATGTGCGCATCGAGCTCGCGCCGCTGCTCGCACAGGTGGGTGCTCTGGAAACGTTGCGCTCCCTCGCGGACCCGGCCAAGGAGGGCTCACCGCGTGTGCGTGCCGCTGCAGCCCTGTCGCTTGCCTCGAAGGACCCTCGCTCGCTCGAGGCGATTCTGCTTGGGGACCCTGAGGAGGTCCCGCGCCGGGCAGCTCTCGAAGTCGCCGAGCCCCTTGCCGAATCCGACGCTGTGTTGCGAATGGCCATCGAGCGGCTTGCCGTGAGCGCGCCGTGGCCAGAGCTGTGCCGCATGGCTGCGGAAGCTGCCGAGCGGATCCACCATCGTCGCGATCCCACAGCAGCCCATGCTCTCGCTGCGGCCAGAGAGCGAGTCTTGGCGATTCCCGAAGGCGCGGTGGGCGATCTTGGTCTCTCGCTCCAGCCAAGCGTTCTGGGGCGAGCGCTGGCGGTGCTCTCGACCGAGGACTATGGCCTCAAGGCCCAGCGCGCCCGAGGCGGGTGGCGAATCCAGCGTGGCGACCGACTTGCGCGCCGCCTCTGGCGCGCCCTTCACGAGGTACGCAATCCGTCTCCCGACAAGCGCCAAGGTCATCCGCACGCCGTGGGACGTGTCGCTTGGGGCGAGCTTAGTGCTCCCCCCGGAGGGCTCGCCGAGGTCACTGCGACCAAGGTCCCAGGCGAGCGTGTCCTCGTCCCGCGGCTCGCCGATTGGGGCCGGCATCTTCCCACTCCCGACGAGCTTCTCGCCCGGCCGCGTGGCGGACAACGCCTCGTGTTCAGCGCCTTTGGGGTCACGCAGGTGAAGTTCCCTGGCCTGGCCCGCTGGCTCGCGGTTCGCCCGCTCATCTCACTTCGCTACGCGGAGCTCTGCCGGGAGCGCTGGAGCGCGCTCACAGCCGCGGAGCTCCGAGATCGACGCTCGTATCTCCGCAGCCTGGAGCGGCTCGGGTTCAGCCTTCGCTTCAAACCGCACCGTCCCCAGGGCCCGGTCGAGATCGTCACGCTTTTCCAAGGCAGCGAACCCCCGCGCGAGTCGGCTCTCGCCTCCGCCCTGGTTGTGCCCGCTGGCGAGCTTCTGCGTCGCTTCCTCGACCCGTCGTCGACGACCGTCAACCATCTCGCGGCTGTCGGCTTCGCCACGCTGGCGCTGTTCTACCTCCGCCTTCACGAGGCTCGCCGCCAACTCGAACGAGCACGAATGGCCATCCCGCTTTCTGTTGGTGGGTGGGGCACCCGAGGAAAATCAGGCACCGAGCGCCTCAAGGCGGCGCTGTTCCAGGGCCTCGGGTGCGAGGTGCTCGTCAAGACAACCGGGTGCGAGGCGATGCTGATCCACTGCCTTCCTGGGATCGTTGCCAACGAGATCTTCATCTACCGCACCTACGACAAAGCAACCATCTGGGAGCAACGCGACCTGCTCTCTCTGGCCGAGCGCCTGCAGGTGGACGTGTTTCTTTGGGAGTGCATGGCGCTCAATCCGGGCTACGTCGAGATCCTCGAGCAGCACTGGATGCGCGATGACTACTGCACCCTGACCAATACTTACCCCGACCACGAGAACATCCAGGGGCCGGCCGGGATCGACATCCCGCGGGTGATGACGCGCTTCATGCCACGAGGGCGCACCCTCTTCACCGCAGAGGAGCAGATGTTTCCCATCCTCCGCGATGCGGCCGCGCAGGCCCAAACCGAGATCGTGCAGGTGCGCTGGCGCGACCACGCGCTACTCCCAGCGGACGTGCTCGCACGTTTCCCGTACGAGGAGCACCCGCGCAACATCGCCTTGGTGCTCAAGCTGGCCGAGAAGCTGGGCGTCGATCGCTCGATGGCGCTCAAGGAGATGGCCGACTGGGTGGTGCCGGACCTCGGGGTGCTCAAGACCTACCCGGAGGCGCCCTGGCGCGGCCGCCGGCTGGTCTTCTCCAATGGCATGAGCGCCAACGAGCGCACCGGGTTCTTGAACAACTGGGTGCGCTGCGGCCTTGACCGGCACCAGCTCGATGAGGTGGGCGAGTGGATCGTGACCGTGGTAAACAATCGCGCCGACCGCGTCAGCCGGTCGATGGTGTTCGCCGACATCGTCGTCGAGGACGCGCTCGCGCACGCCCAGATCCTCATCGGGACCAACCTGGCGGGACTGACCGGTTTCATCGCCGAATCGCTCGACCGCCACCTCGCGGGGCTGGCACTGTTCCACGCCGACGAAGCGAGCCTCGCTCCTGAACAGCTCGCCGCGCTCGTCGAGGGGCGCGCTGCCCGCGCGCTCCTGCGCGTGAAGATCGGCGAGCTCGGCGCGGTGCGCCTGGCTCGCGAAGCCCAGGCGATGGCTACCGGCCTGGGCGCTGGGACCGCGCCCGGTGCCGACCTGTTCGAGGAATCGCTCGCGGCCGGCGCGCCTACCCTCGCGGCGAGCCGGCGTGCCGTTCAGTCGCTGCTAGAGCCAGCGCTCGCACCCTGGGCCTCCTCGCTCGGCACCGAGGGCCCGGACGCTGTGCGACATCTGCTAGAGCTCGCGTCGCGTCACGCGGCCATCGCCTCCTGGAGGTCGCGTCTCGCCCCCGCGGCAAGCGCCGGGGCGCAGTCGATCAAGCGTCACGAGGAGGAGTTCCGGTCGTTGTTGCGAGAGCTGGCCCTGGCGACAATCGTTCCGCTGTGGGATGCAAGCCTGACCGGCGACCAGGTGGTCGATGCGATTGCGCGAGCCTGTCCGCCGGGTTTCCGGGTGCGTATCATGGGCATCCAGAACATCAAGGGTACCGGCCTCGACTTCGCCTACCGATGGGTGAGCCTCGACAGAACCGCGCGTGCGCTCGCACGGCTGGCCGATCGCAAGGGGGCAGAGGCGGTTGGTTCTGCGCGTCAGATCGTCGAAGACGAGGGCTGCGGGGTGCTCGATTTCGCCCTAGCAGAGCCCGCCATCCGCCGGGCGGCCGAGAAGGATGGGCAACCGTACGCACAGGAGTTGGCCACGCTGGCCGACAGAGCGCGGGAGCGGCTTCGCGAGAAGGAGGCGGCTCTTGCTGGCGGAACCTCAAGGGCGAGCGCTGGCTGGCTGCGGCCCCTGGAGAGGCTGCTCGACGTCTGGGACGGGCTGTGGCGGCGACGCCGCGCGGACTTCGTGGTTGAGGAGCTCCTCGCCGGCCGCGTGTCGCATTCCGGCGCCGCCATCGAGTTGCGTGAGCTCATGAAGCGGCAAAAAGGTGGGTGGCTGCTCAAGGGCCGCTGACGACACTGCCGTCGGCGCGCTGCTACCTTGGCAGGTACCTGCGGGTCACCCAATGCACGGAGAGCTTGCCACCCGAGCGTGGGGCGCGACATCGCAGGTACTCGACTTCGTTCGGTGCGGCGACCTGGGCGGCGCCTGCCTGGAGAGGCGAATCCCACTCGATGAGCGACAAGTCGTCAACCATGAGCCGGGCGGTCCCCTGCTCGGGTCGTTCGAGCACGATCGACGGGTGGACGAGCGTGTCCACCGGGGGGGCGTACTCCGTCTGGAAGCAGGTCCAGTCGCTCGATGAAACCACCGCGGTCTCGGCGACCTGGGAGATGGGTTGGACGTGAAGCTGGCGCGAAGGGAAGACGGACAGGGAAATCGTTCCAAGGGCGTCGCCCTCGGTCTTGTAGCATCCCGAGAAGCTGTAGCGTCGGGCCGCCCGAAGGGTCAGAAGCCCGGCACCACCGGCGGTCGCCGCGGAGAGGTTCCCAGATTTTCGCACCAACTCGAGCGACAGGCGTCCCGAGTGCACCGCGCGATCCGATATGCCTACGTCGGGGGCCGAGTAGCGCCAGCCAGCGCCTCGGCCAAGACCCGGGCCTCCGGCCGCCTGGTCTTCGAAGCCCCCCTCCCAAAGCAGCTCACGACCAAGTTCGATGGACGCCGCCTGTTCCGGGCCCGAGGCTACAGCGACGTCCACCGACACGAGAAAAGTCTCGAGGTCCCCGCCCAAGAGTGCAAGCGCCGTCGTCTGAGCGCTCCCATCGCCAGCGTCAAGGAGATCGAGTTGCTGGCGATTGGAGGACTCTAGGGTGCGCGCCGCGTCGGGTGTCAGCGCCACCTCGCCACGCCCCTGCCGCGGGAAGATCAGCAGCTCAGCCTGAGAAAGCGCGCCGAGGCGACGCAATATGCGGGCAGCCATTTCTCCGGTCGCAAGTTGCGGTGCGTAGTGCACGAGCGAGATGGGCCAGAACCGAAACTCATGCAACCGCCGATATCGAACTTGGCTCTCGAGCAGCAGCCCCATCCGCCCTTCGGGGCGCTGCCCGCCAAAGACGAGCTGCCCGAGCCCCACCGCGGCGAGGGTGTTCCCAATCTTCAGGACGGGCTGGACAGGCCGAGAGCCGTGGCCGACGACGAAGGCAGCTCCCGAATTCACGGCGGACTGCGCAAGGGCACGAATCGGCTCTGCGTTCACGTCCCACTCCGTCCCTGCAGCGAGATGCGCCACCACGAGATCGGAGCTGCTGGCCGCCATCTCGACCCCCGCCTTCACGTTCGCTGACGTCGCTGGAACCACGCCAGCTTTGTCTGGCGCCGCCTCATAGAACGGAGGCGCGTCCTCTTTCGGCGTTGCCCCATGACCAAGCAGCGTCGAGAAGCCGACCTGGCCGACGCTGAATCCCAGTCGGCTCACCAGCGAGGGAGTTGACGCTTCGCCGATGTCGCGGCCGGCCCCAAACCGGTAGACGTTGGCCGCATCGAGGGTCTCGAGGGTCTGTCTGACGCCGTCGTCGAGGTAATCGTAGGCGTGGTCGTTGCCGAGGTTGAGGACGTCGATTCGAGAGCTCGCGAACGAGGCCGCAACCGCCCGAGGGGCGAGCGCACGTGTCGGCTTCCTCGGGTGGGGCGTCGCCCCGTCACCGAGCGCGGTGGCGAGATTGCCGGTCACCAGGTCGAAGCGAGCCAGAAGAGGGGAGACGAACCCGAGCAGCGCCCGCGCTCCTGCCGCCGAGCTCTCGCCGGGCGGGACCACTGAGTCGTCGGGAACCCCGTCGCGGTTCGGGTCGTCGATGCCATCATCAAAGGAGAGGTCTCCTGCGAAAAGCAGCCGGACGTCCGAGACATCGGCTGCGCGCAGCTCGGCAGAAATCTGCTGGCTGGTCGCCTTTGCGAAGACGACCTGCACTCCCACCGTCTCCGGCTGCCACCCGGCGAGGTCCGCCTCCAGCAGATATCCGCCCTCGGCGATCCCTTCGAGCTCTGCAATTCCGGAATCGTTCGTCTGGACGGTCCTGCCGGCGATCGAGACCTGCGCACCCGCAAGCGGGGCGCCCGCGGGGTCAGACACGAGCACCTTGAGCGAGCCAGCCTTCACCGAGGGCAGCACAGCGACGTGCTCCCATCCGTTACATCCGCTCAGCGCGAGGACAAGAAGTGCGACGGGGAATGCGCCTCTCACGGGCAGCTGCCGCCACACTTGCCTTGCCGGTAGGTGCAGGCCGAGCTCAGGAACGAGCTCGCCGGAAACGCTTGCTTGTACTGCGCGTAAGCGGCGTCTGCGTTGCTGCATTGGTTGAGGTCGGCGTAGGTTCGCACGAGGTAGTGATAGGTGTTGTCTGCCCAGTCGCTGGTGGGGTAGCTGTCCACGACCGTGCGAAACTCGGCGAGCGCCTCGGTGAGCTTGCCTTGAGCGTACTCGGCCCTGCCGAGCCAGTAGTGAGCACCCGCCGCCGCCGCCGAGCTTGGCCATGTGGTCAGCTGGCGCTTCAAGGTGGACTCGGAGGATGGATAGTCGGCGAGCTGAAACTGGCAGCGGCCGATGTAGAACGCCACCCAGTCGCGCACGTTGCTGTTGGGGTAATTCTGCTCGGTAGTCTGAAGCTGCGTCAGGGCCTGCTGCCAGAGGCTCCGTCCAAAGAAGCATCTGCCGATCCAGTACGACGCGTTGTCCGCGACCTTGCTCTGCGGCCACGCCTGGATCAGATGCTCGAACTGCGCCTGCGCTCCGGAGTAGTCGAGAAGCTCGAAGATGGAACGGCCGAGCCAGTACGTGGCGTTGTCAAGCTCTTGTGAGCTTGGGAACGAGCTGATGACGGTCTGCAGCCGAGTGCGCGCCTGGCCGAAGAGGGCAGCTGCCTGCGCGCTCGTGGTCGGCGTCATGGCGATGGCGGTCTCGAAGTCACACCGTGCGAGGTAGAGGTTGACGACGTCTTCGTAGGCGCTGCCTGGATAGACGGTGAGCTGCTTGTTCAGCTCAGTGCGCGCCGTTGAGTAGTCCTTCATCTCGAAGTACGTGCGGCCGATCCAGTACTGCGCTTCTGGAGCCGCGGTTCCTTTGGAGTAGTCGGCCACGACCTTCTGGAAAGCTTGGAGCGCATTAGCGTAGTCGGGCGGGGTGAGGTTGTAGTAGCAGCGACCTACCCAGAATTGCGCGTTGTCACGGTAGTTGCTCGACGGGTAGTTCGCCAGCGCGGCCTGCAGGTCAGTCAGTGCAGTCGAGTAGTCTGCGAGCGCGTAGTCACAACGCCCCAACCAGTACTGCGCGCGGTCTGCGTCAGTGCTGTGGGTATACTTCTGAAAGAAGGCCTTCAGCTCATTTCTTGCCGCGGTCGGATTGCCCAGGAAATAGTCGATGATCGCAATGTACACGGTCGACTGGTCGGCAAAGCCACTATCGGGGAAGCGGGTGAGGAGGTCTTGGAACTCCCCTCGCGCGACGGTGTAGCGCTTGGACTGATAGTCCTGGCTTGCCTGCGCGAAGAGCTCCGCATCGCCGCTGAGCACGCTCCCGCCGTCTGGATTGCCACCTGCGCCAGGAGTGGTCGCTGTCCCGCAGCCGACCAGCATCACTATCATCGCCATCATCGTCCGCTTCCTCATGGTGGACTCCTTGACTTGCCCGGCCAGCAGAAAGAATCGTTCAACGAAAGCGATGATTTGCCTGCCTCAAGGCGGTGACTCGCCCAGGCGTTGGAGAGTCGAGCGTCGTCTCCATGCCAAAGCGCCAAGAACCCATAACGCGGATCCGGGCGGTACGCAGCTCGCCGCACCGCATCCACAGCCATGTCCTGCTTCCGGTGAAGGCCAATGCTCACCGATAGCTTGGACGACCGCGTCGCCCTTCGCTTGCTCATCACGCACTGCGTCGCCGGTCTCGAAGTGGAAGAAGTGCCCATCCCCCGCGACTTGGCGCGTGTTGGAGCCCTGGACGTTCGTCTGCGCTCCGAGATCGGTATACGCAACACCCGTGAAGAGCGTGCAGCCAACCCCCTTGCTCGTTACCGCAGTGCAGATCTGCTCAGAATCTGGCCCGGGTTTCGTCGTTCCGGACGACAGGAGCAGCTCGGGATAACCAACATGAGTGGCCGAGTTGAACCCGTGGATCTGCAAAGCGACTCGCGGAGCGCTCAAGACGGCCTCGTGCACGGACTCGAAGATGGAGTAGGCGGCGTGGGTCATGTCGCTCGTGCGTCCGGCATCCGCGTAGCGATGGGCCCCGGCGAGCAGGAACGCTGCTGGGCGAAGAGTCGACACCATCTTGGCTGCGAGGAGCTCGCTGTCCCGGTCGGCGAGCGGATGCGGAGCCTCGACGACGAGCGTGCCACGCGATGGCTCCCGCGCGAAGAAGTAGAATCCCCAGCCGCGCACGAAGGGCGGCTTTTCGGCTATTGCCCAGTATGTTGCTCCTTCCGGCCCATCGCGGAAGTCCAGAAGCTCGAATCCGGGGTACGACGCCAGCGCCTGTTCCGCCCTCTCCAGATTCCCGCTTGCCAGCGCAACGGCAGCTGCCGAGAACGACGAGCGCTCCTCCGAAGTGGGAACGACGTATCCGTTCGAGCCCTCCCCGGGCATGAAGATCCGCATTTCGGTGACGAAGTCGGAGAGCGAGGCGGTTAGCTGGCGCGCCGCTTGCGCACTGCTGGAGGCGAACAATACCCCAAGAAGTGCCATGGCAAGCAGAGAACGCGGTGCACGGGCAATCGTCTTGGCGCTTACGTTCTGCAATCTCATTGCCTCAAGGGATCGTTCATCGAACGAATCGTCACTAGCGTGCCAAGGGGAGTCATCAAGATGCTGGCAAGAATGTGCCCGCGCCGGTTCCAGACTCGGATTTCTATCTACCCTATTCGCCAAGTCCGCACTCCACGCTCAAATGCCTTCTCAATTGATCTGCGACTGGCATAGACCGCCCAGGCAGACGAGTGGGGCGCAACACTCGGAAGAGGTTGTGCAGGCGCCGCACTTGCCGCCGACGCAAGCCTGGTTTCCGCAGTCGCGACAACTCGAGCATCCGCCACCTGGCGGGCCACCACAGGAGGAACCAGCCGACAGCACGCCACGGTCATAGTGGACGGCACCTTGGCCCTCGAAGGACTTTGCGAAAATCGCCCCGTACAAATCGAGGTTGGATGGCGAGGAAAAGACCGAGTTGGGCAGGTAGTAGTTCCCGGCGGTCTTGGAGGGTGCGCTCATGTCCACGGGGCTGCCCGCCACATAGACGCGCAGCTGAGCCGGGCTCTCGATATTGCCCAGGCTCATCCCGGTGCTGTTGATGATCGTTCCCCCGATGAAGATGTCGAGCTCGCCCTGCGGATCGATCGCCACATCGAAGTTCGCCCTTGATGTGTCGAGGTTACCGCCGATGAAGATGGCGGTCCTACCATGCACCGCGATGGTTCCCGGAAAGCCCGGCGTGATTCGGCTCAGGTAGTAGCGACCGCAGGGAAGGTCAAGTCGCCGCGGGCCGGGCAGGTTTTCGAACACTCTGGAGTCAAGTCCGAGAAGCGCGTTGTCGTTGTGTGCTTGGCCGTCGGCGACGATCCCGGCGATGTCGATCAACTGGCTCGCCGAGCAGTCGCATGGCGGCCCCATCGCTACGGGCCCGCGCACGACGCCGCCGGCCGCGTTGACCGCTCCTCCCACGTTCGCGCCCGCGGGTATGTAGAGCTTGCCGCCGACGCTCAACTGCGTCTGCACGTCGCCGTTGAGATGCGCGTCGCCCGAGACCGCAAGCGAACCGCCGCCCGACACGGGGCCATGGCTCCAGAAATCCTGCCGCACCCTGCTGCTGTTGGAGTCGTTCTGAGCACCGGAGGCGCTTCCTGCCCAGACCGAGCCCCCGATGTCGAAGAAGCTGTCGGCGAGGAAACGCCCATTGGCGCCGACGCTCGCGCCCAGGCCTGCATCGGCTCGGCCGGTGCTGTCGAAGGCGTCGGTGAATAGATCTCCGCTGGTGACTTTGACATCAGAGCACGCGCAGATCCCAAAACGGAATGTAACCTGCGCGATGGTCCCGGTGCACCAGGTTCCGGCATCGCTCTGGACGGTGATGGGCGCCCCACCCCCGGTACAGGTGGGCCCGCCGCCGTCTGTCTGCAGGAGGTCCACGCAGCTCCCGGCGGAGCACCCCTTTCCCACCGAACAGGCGGTGCCAGGGCAGCCTCCGCAGTGCAGGCTGTCAGACCTCGCGTCGATGCAGCGACCGTCGCACGCAATGGTACCGGCGACGCAAGCGCCGGACGACTGGCAGGAGCCTCGGGTGCAGACCTGGACCCCCGTGCAGCCTATGCCACAGCCGCCGCAGTTGTCGGGGTCGTTGACCGTCACCACGCACTGGCCGGAGCACCGTGTCGCGTTGGGCCCACAGCCCGAGCTTGGATCGGGCCCACAGGTTCCCGAGGACGTGCACACCAACCCACTGCAGCACTGCGCTGTGGACGCGCAATTCGAAGCTTGAGCACCGCAGCCCCCGTCACCGCCACCCGGCGAGGTCCCAGTGTCGCCCGCCTTTGTTCCGCCGTCATTGCCCGGGGAGCCGGGTGGCGTGGAGTCGCAACTACAAGCCGGCATCTGACCTAAAAACAGAACGCCTAGTGCAACACCAAACCAATAGGCGAGTGCGCGCATGATTCGACCTCCGGCTTGCCCTGCGTCCCAATTCGAGGTTTCACGCCCAGAAGTACAACCTTCGCTACGACCAGGACAACACCCAGTAGCATTCACGCCGAGCAACGCTGACCGCCCGACTCACTCCAAGAAGCCGACCCAGCATGACCGTTCGGTCGCAGGACCGCCACTACTGGGCTGTAAACGGTGCAGCGCAGGGCGTAAGCAAGGGTAAGACCGCCAAGATCGGTGGCGCCGGCCGATGCTGAGAACGAGTGTCCGGTGGCCGCGGTGAGAGGCGCCGTGAGCGTGTACGTGGCGGTCGCTGCGCGCAGGTACGAGGTGGGCTTGACCGTGGCAGTGTGCCCCAGAGTTCGTGCGGGACCCGCGAGAACCTAAGTTAAGTGCCCGATCTTGTTCGACATGCCTCTCTGCGGTCGGATTTGGGGTCTCGAAGTGGAGCGCGTATCGCTGGCCAAGGCGGGAAGCGGCTCGGTGGCCCGCCGGATCCCCAAGTTGCAGAGCACGCGCTGCACGAAGTCTGGTGCCCCGGGATGTCGTAGGTCACCGTCGAAGGCAGCGGCACCGTGCTGCCGAAGGCGGTCAGCGTGACGGTCCTGTCGTTGAGCGTCGTGGCGCAGCCTGAGCGCTTGAGCGTCGCGATTCTCATGGACCGATCTGCTCCGAGCCTGACGCCTATTCGACGTCCGCCGGTTCGACCACAATCGGATCGTCGATCTCGAACTCAAAGCCGTCCACAACGAGCAACTGAGCTACGAAGTTGGCCAGGGCCTTCATGTCTTTTGGGCCAAGGTGCGTTGGTGAATTCAACGCGCCGCTGACACACATAGGCTCAGCAACCGTTCCGTCGTCTCCAAGGAGGCTTTCAGCGCGCAGTTCGGCTGCCTCAGAAGTGGTGCCGGGACAATGCGCGGTCGCACGCAGTAGGCTCGATGTGAGCGTTTCTCGGCCCGGGTAAAGTAACTTGGCTCCCGGGGACTCGATCGGGCAGAAGACCAAGCAAGATTCGTGGCCCATTCCGTAGGCCTCGGACGAACACTCTAGGAAGCGTGGTCGGCATTCGAAGGCCTCCGCGTGGAGAGTAGATTCTGGTGCGCGGACACGTTGGCGTGCTTGCCACTCCGTCGAACGACCAACGACCGGCTGGCAATCGATCCGCAGGCTAGCGCAGTCGCCCCGAGCCAGCGGAGTCAGCGCCGTCGGGGCCGGCCCCTTGGATGCCTGCTTACAGTCGGAAGAGGTAGCCGAGCTGGAGGGCGAGGTGGGAGGTGTTCTTGTCGCCGGTGACGAGGTGGTCGACGGCGGTAGCTTCGAGGTGTACCTCAGCGACCAGGTCTCCGGGCCCGAGGTGGAGGCCGAGACCGAGACGACCAAGGAACCCGACTCGCGTCGAGCGTTCGATGTTGGTGCCGAGATTGGTGCTGCCCGCCGACTGCTCGAGCAGCGTATTGGTGAGGTGCATCTTCGCGCCCACGCCGACGAACGGAACCACGAGGTCTCCGAGCGGATGGCGGTACTGCACCCCCAGGGAGAGCCCGAAGTCCCGCACGGTCATGGTGTAGGCGACCTCACCCCCGTTGGTCAGCACGCGCGGATCGTTGCGCGTGCCCTCCGTCTTGGGCTGCGAGTAGCCGACGTCGAAGAAGAGTCCCAGGTGCCTGTGGAGGAAGGGCAACTGGTAGGCGGCTTCGACGTCCACCAGGAAGTTCGTCCCGAGCTTGTTGAAGACTTGGGGCAAGACCACTCCAACGCGAGCGCCCAGGAGCAGCCAGGGCTCCGTCTTCGAATCCGGGTCGGCCGAACTCTTCGCATCGGCAGCCCCTGCCACCGGAGGGGCTTCCGGCTTCTCCGAGAGATTCTTCTTCGCGGGCGGTTCCGGCTGCACCGGCGCCGGGGGCGGGGGAACTAGCGGGGGCGGTGTTGGGGCGGCGGGCGCGACCTTGGGAGCCGCATGCCCCTTCTTCTTGGGCGCCTGGCCGGCCTGGCAGTAGCCGTCCGCGGCGAAGCAGGACATCGCGACGAGGACGAGAGTGGCAATCACGGATCTCATGGGCGATCTCCTAGTAGAGGACGTACTCGAAGGTCTTGAGCACGACGTTTCCGTCAGTCATGCCGCCCACGACGTAGAAGTAGCCGCTCTGGACCGTGGCCCCGACGTCAATCCTCGCGGTGTTCAGCCCCGGCGTGAACGCCTGGATGTTGCCGAGAGTGGGCGGGCTGTTCGTGAGGTCGCCGCTCATGGTCTGCACGTCGGGAACGTCACCCTGCCCCCCGACCGCGTAGATGAAGTCGCCGCCGGCAAAGGCTCCGTAGCCGGCGCTCGTGGCGTTCATCTGGCCGCCGACTCCGAACGCGAGCAGTTGCCCGGTGCCGGCCTGGACCTGCGCTCCGTCGATGTTGCCGGCCAGGGCGCCGGGCATCGTCGTGCTGCTCGCCCCGCCGCCGGCCCAGACCCAGGTGTTGGCGCCGACCATGGTGCTGTCCTGTGGCGTCACCGCCCAGGCGCCCAGGCGCCAGCGTGCCTCGGAGAGCGATGCGGTCGTGGCCGTGAAGGCGCCGAACGTCTGGGCCCCGTCCGCCGCGATGGTGATCGGCAGGAACTCGCAGCTCGTGAGCCGCGCTCCAGCCGGGCTCAAGCCGCCGAAGACGTAGAGGTAGGCCTTGGTCGCTGGATTCGTGGGATCGGGTGCCCAAGTCACACCAGCCCCTTGGCGCGCCGTGATCATGGTCGGCGCGATGTTCGCCCAGGTCCCCGTCGAGCCGATGGCGTGTGGGCGCTGGACGCCCGGCGTCGCGCCTGCGTCGGTGCACTTCGTCGCGCCGCTACAGGTGAAGTTGCCGGGCAACGCGACGGTGGTGTCAGCGAGGAGCGTCGCGGAGCCGGCCGGCGCGTTCGCCGCCGTGCGGTAGATACGGTAGCCGACCGCGCCCGGAACGGGGTCCCAGGACAGCACTACCTGCAGGTGGTAACCGCTGCCGATGGGCGGCAGGTTGATCCCGAAGACCGCCGAGGGAAGCGTCTCACCGCCGGGGTTGAATGCGTCGGCAGCCGCCATCACTGCGGCGACTCGGTAGTGGTAGATGCCGTCGGAGATGCCGCTCGCCGTGGAGATGTCGAGACCCACGTTGAGGTTGGTCGGCGCGGTCGACGCGTCGAGGATGACGGCGCGCTCCACCGAGTTGAGCGCCGAAGTCGTGGAGAGAGCGCTCCCACCGCCGACGAGGTAGATGAACCGGCCGATGCGCACGGCCTTGGTCTGCGTCCGCGCCTGCTTGGTCGAGTTGCGCTGGGCGAAGAACCCTCCGGCGCCCGGCTTGCCGAAGATGTCGACCGGGAGAACCTCGACGCTCGACAGCGGGTTGGTACCGTCGTCCCCCGCGATCGCATAGACGAAGCGGGAGGCGTTGGTGGGACCGCCCGAGGCGACGCCGAGCGCACGCCGTCCGGTGTTGAGCGTCTGCGTGCCAACGCTGAAGCCCGTGAGGTTCGAGGCTGGCGTCGTGACCACGAACGAAGCGAAGTCGGTCGACGAGCCGTCGTCAGCGTTGGTCACGTGTACGATGCAGTTCACGCCGGCGTTCGGCGTGGCGGCCGTCCCATGGATGGTCCCCGTGGGCGGCGCCCCTGCCGTGAACGTGACTCCGGTCAGGGCAGTCGGCGCGAGGGCCGTGCCGGCGGAGTTGACGCAGCGCAGCTCGACTGCTGGCGCGTTCGTGGGGCCGCGGAAGTTCCCTCCGGTGATGAGCAGCGGCACCGAGGAGTTGTTCGCGGCCTGCGCGGGCGTGATCGAGGTGATCACTGGCGGAGGGCTCGCGTTGACCGTAAAGGCCTGGGAAAGCACGCCGACCGTGCCATTGGGGTTGACCACCACGACGTCGTACTTGCCCGCGGCAAGACCCGACGGGATGACGCCGGTGAGCACGGTGGCGGAGCTGACGTCCACCGATCCGACAACGGCCGAGGTTCCTCCCTTGACCAGGTAGGCCCTGGGCAGGGGACCGAAACCCGCACCGGTCGAGGTGATGGTCACGTCGGTCGAGCTGCTGGCCCAGCCGTAGGAGGGCGTGATGGCCGACAGGGCCAGTGACTGGCTCGCCGTCACGCTCACCGCGTTCGCCAGCACTGCCGGACAGCCGCTGCCGTCGCTGGCGAGGAGATCGTATGAGCCGGTCGGCGTGCCGCTTGGGATGACCGGCACCGGGTGGTTGTTGACCATCGAGAAGGCGAGCGTCGCGGGCGCGCCCCCCGACCCGTTGATCCTCATCCTGACGCTCGAGATGGCCCCCGTCTGATTCGCCAGGTAGAGCGTCACCGGCGTGCTCATGCCGTTCCAGGCGACCGCCGGGTCGGCGAAGACCAGGATCGGCCCGGCCATGACGCTCACCTGCTGGGTCGCCGTGACGGAGCAGCCAGACGGGTTGGCAAGGGTGACGGAGTACGGGCCTCCGACCGGGCCAGCCCCGAAGGTGGCGACCGCCGACGTGGTCCCCGTCACCACGACGGATGTCGAACCGTAGGGCCCGACGGTCACCGAAGCTCCCTGCTCGAAGCCGGTCCCCGTCAACGTGAGCGTTCCTCCACCGGTGCAGATGGTCAGGGGCGCGATGTTCGTGATGGTCGGCCCGGAGGTGCCCTGGAGTGTGACGCCCTCGGAAGTCGAGCACCCGCCGCCCACCACCCCCGGCGCGCTCGGGTTGTCGACGCGAACGCGGTAGGTCGTGCCGGCGGAGGTCGCGCCCGCGGCCACGCTTGCGGTCAGACGCGTGCAGCTCTCGACGGCTTCGGCCAGCGGCGGGCTCGAACCGATCACGGAGCAGCTCGTGCCATCGACAGTCACGGCCGTCAGCGGCACAGGCGAGCCGGAAGGCGGGACCAGGTCGACCGTGGGCACGAGCATCCCGGGGCCGGCGGGGCCGTTGACGCGGAGGAAACCGGTGCCGGTCACGGTCACGGTCACGGCTGAGGTAGCGGCAGAACAGACCGAGGCCGGGGCCACGGTAGTGACGGTGGGCGGCGGGACGACCAGTAGCGAGACGGGCACGGTCGACGTGCAGCCGAGGGGGTCGGGGTTGGTCAGCGTGACCTGGTAGGTGCCGCTGGCGGTCAGAGTGCCGAGCGGGACGCTGACGGTCGCCTGCGTGCAGTTCAGGAAGGTTTCCGTCGGGCCGGCGACCGTCGTGCAACTCGCGGCGACCGGCATGGCGGTCGCGGAGGCCACTGCGGTTGCGTTCTGCGCGAAGGTGACAGTCGGTGTCGCGGCCGGACCGCCACTCGCCACCGACGCGAAGTTGCGTCCGGTGAGGGTGAACGCCTGGTCG
Organism: Myxococcales bacterium; assembly: GCA_036504155.1. Taxonomy (GTDB): domain Bacteria; phylum Myxococcota; class Myxococcia; order Myxococcales; family UBA5297; genus JACRCT01. The sequence goes on along the minus strand of DASXVQ010000133.1, from coordinate 2,015 downwards.
GCTCCATTGCAGACATAGTCGGGGACAATCGCGGCGATGGCGGGCGGGCCGCCGACCGTCAGGTCGATTCCGGCCGAGGTGCAGCCGGCTGGGGCCGGATTGGTGACGGTCACCTGGTGGTTGAGCGGATCGGCAGAAGCCAGGACCGGGTCCAGGTCGTTCTGCGACACGGTGAACTTCAGCGTCTTGCAGCGTTGCACGGTTTCCGCCAGACCCGACACGGCCAGTGCAGTGCATTCGGCAGAATCGGTAGGCGTGTAGTCCTTCTGGTCCACGTGGATGGTCGGCAGCTTGCCGTCGACGACGACGAAATCCGTTCCCGTGAGCACCAGCGGCCGATTGCCCTGCGCGTCACAGATCAGGTCGGGTGCGACCACCGTTACCGCGGGAGGGGCGACCACCACCAGGTTGAGGGCGAGGGGCGTGGTGCAGTCCGCCGGCAGAGGGTTGGTGATCGTCAGGGGATGGACCACCGGATCGGCCCCGGGGGCCACCGGCGGCAGGTCGCTCTCCCTCACCGTCAAGCCCAAAGAGGCGCACTGCTGGACGGCCTCGCGCAACCCCGGTCCGGTGACGGCGACGCAGCCGCTGGGCGTGGTCGAGTAGTTCTTGTCGGCCAGGTGGACGACGGCGCTCGCGCCATCGACCGTCAGGAAGTCGGCCCCGGTCACCGCCAGAGGGCGGTCGGACTGGGCGTCACAGATCAGGTCGGGCGCGACAAGGGTGGCGACGGGCTGGCGGACGAAGGTGACCGTCACGGGGACTGCGCCTTGGACCGAGTGGCAACTCACGGGCGAAGGCCCGGTCACCATCAGGGGGTAGGTGCCCTGGAGGAAGCTGCCGGACGGGATTGTCACCGTGGCCTTCCTACAGGCCTCAATCTTGAGATCGGACGGCGAGGGCAGCGTCCTGCAGTCGGAGAGCGCGCTGGGCATGAAGCTCTTGTCCCCGACGGCGAGCGTCCCGATGGCCCCGTTGTAACGCATGAAGTAATCACCGGAGAGCGTGACCTCGCCATCCTTGTCCACACACAGGAGGTCCGGGTCGGTGCGGTCGAGCACCGGGATGGGGACGATGGTCAGCGCGGCCGGGAAGTCGACCGAGTACCCATTCCGGTTGGCGACGCTGAGCGTGTAGAGCCCGGGCGGCAGCGTCGTGAGGTCGGTGAGCGGCGGGGAGAGCTTCGAGCAAACGCCCGGCGGGCAGAGGCTGAAACCCATGGCCTGCTGGCTCGTCCAGGTCTCGTCGCCCAGCTCGGGATGGAGGGGATCGTTCGGCACCACGAGGACGTCGCCGGTCGCCTTGCCATCGAGGTCGCTCGTCCGCGTCAGCGTAATCTGCGGCAGCTCCAGCAGCGGGGTGGTGAGGAGGAGGTCGTTGAGCGGCGAGAGCGAGTCGCCGGCGATGGCGATCGTCGTCGGAAGCTGATCGTTGCAGGCGCCCTGGGGCGTCACCGACGTGACCGTCGGGCGCGGGCCTTCTTTCTTGTGCGAGCAGCCCGCTAAGCAAAGAGCCAGCAAGCAGACGGCAACGCGTGCGTTCCTCATGAGGCCTCTCCTCGCTGCGAAGGGGGTCAAACACGACCGCCGCCCGCCACCCGAGGTTGTCGAGGATGGCGGGCGAGCGGTCTTCAACTTGCCTACTGGGTGGTGAAGGGAGCCGTGTAGGGAGTGAGCGCCAAGCCGCCGAGGTCCGTCACCCCTGCCGACGCCGAGAACGAGTGTCCGGTAGCCGCAGTGAGAGGCGCGAGCGGGGTGAAGGTGACCACCGTGCTCGTCGGGTTGAACGAGAAGCACCCGAATACCTGGGCGGCCCCTGCGGCGAGGGAGACCGAGCCAGTGCTGATCGTGGTGCTGTAGGTCACGGATGCGGGATCGATCGGCTCGCTGAAGGTGAGGCTGAGGGGCGCCGCCGGGTTGACGAGCGTGGCGTTGATGGCGGGCACCGAGGAGACGACCGTCGGGGAGATGGAGTCGGTCGTGAAGGTGCTCGTGAAGTTGGCGGCCAGGGCATTG
>DASXVQ010000132.1:0-36310 GCA_036504155.1 Myxococcales bacterium | reverse complement strand
CCCCCGCGCCCGCGCACGCCGACCGCCGCGAGCAGCAGCACGACCAGCCCCAGGTACTGCGAGGGGACCCAGGGCAGCGGGCGGCCGGCCGCGAACCACGCCTGGTAGACGAGGTTGGGGCCATCGCCGCTCGAGCGCAGCAGCGACGGGAAGAGGAGCTCGGCCACGCGCGAGGGCGCGAACCACCACTGGGCCGCGACGGCGGCTTCGCCCAGCATCCCCCGGTCCGTCCTCGGGAAATCCAGTGCGGCGGGCAGCAGGACCGGGGCGCAGAGCATCGCGCCCAGCAGGCCGACGAACCCCGTCCGCACCAGGACCGTGCGGCGCTCGGCTCCCGGCTCGGTCAGCGCCAGGATCAGCGCGAAGAGGAACGAGAGAAGCCACGACTGCGGCTCGCCGCCCCAGAGAACGAGGGCCCAGGTCAGCGCCGCGCCGCCGACGCGGAGCGCCCCGCCGTCGCGGATGGCCCGCTCGAAGAAGGCCACGAAGAGCGCGGCGAAGGCCAGGCCCCGCAAGTAGACGAAATTGTTGGCGATCCCGGTGGCGTACCCGCTCAGTGTGAAGGCCAGGGCAGCGGTCGCCGCGGAGGCTTGGGAGAGCCGGCGGCCCCGGGCCCACAGCCAGACGCCGAGCGCCGCCACGAGGTAGCAGGCCAGGTGCATGGCCTTGAAACCCCAGCTGAAAGGCAGCGCGACGCCCAAGAGGTTCAATGGGTCGAAGACGCCGGCCACCACGCTGGAGACCAGTGGCTCGCCGAGCCCCACGTAGGGGTTCCAGGCGGGAAGCCTGCCGCTCCCCAGCTCGTCCGCCAGGAAGTGCTTGAGCGGGTAGAGCATCCGCCCCGCGTCCCGGGCGGCGATCTGCTGGGAGGGATCGCCCAGCGGCGCCGCCAGGATCACGAGCGCCGCACCGACCAGGATCCGCGCCGTGGCGCGCTCCCATCGGGCCTCGTTGGGCTTGTCGGTCGGCTCCGGCACGGGCGGATGATACCCGGCCCGGGCCCGGTTTCGCGTCCCGGCGCGAGCAGGAAGGGCCCGGGGCGGATAGACTTCGGGGCAGGTGTTTCTTCAGGAGGTTTGGAGGCGCATCGAATGCCGGAGCTGCAGGCGGTCGGTTGGGGGCCGTTCTTCGAGGAACAATGGAAGCAGGTGGCTCGGGCCGCCTTCGTCCCCGCTAGGATCGCCGCCGAGCATCGCGGGCGCTTCGACACCTGGACTGCCGCCGGCGACATGGAGGCTCGCCTGGCCGGCCGGCTGCAGCGCGAGCTGCGTGGCGAGACCAGACCCACCGTCGGCGACTGGGTCGCCCTGCGCATCGGCAGCGGCCTGGCGACGGTGGAGCAGGTCCTCCCGCGCCGCAGCGCCTTCGTCCGCCGCGCCGTCGGCGAGCGCGACGAGGCGCAGGTCGTGGCCGCCAACGTCGACGCGGTGCTCCTGGTGTGCGACGTGGCCGTCGACTTCAACGTGCGGCGGGTGGAGCGCTTCGTGGCCCAGCTCTTCGAGAGCCGCGCCCAGCCCGTGCTCGTCCTCAACAAGGCGGACCTCGCTCCGCGCGGCGAGGAGCTGCTCGCCGAGATGCGCCGGACCCTGCCCAACAACGTCCCGGTGCACCTGGTCTCGGCCAAGAGGGGCGAGGGCGTCGCGTCCCTGGCCGTCCACGCCGGCACCGGCCGCACCGTCGCCCTGGTCGGGACCTCGGGCGCCGGCAAGTCCTCGCTCGCCAACGTGCTCGTCGGCGGCGAGGTGATGCGCGTCTCCGAGGTGTCCAGGGACGGCCGGGGCACGCACACCACCACCCACCGCCAGCTCATCCCGCTGCCCTCCGGCGGGCTGCTGCTCGACACGCCCGGCATGCGCGAGCTGGGCCTGTGGGGCGGCCAAGCCGGGGTGGGCGAAGCCTTCGACGACATCGCCACGCTCGCCGCGGGCTGCCGCTTCTCCGACTGCGCCCACCAGGCCGAGCCGGGCTGCGCGGTGCGCGAGGCGGTGGACGGGGGAAAGCTCGACGCCGGCCGCCTGTCCAACTTCCAGCGGCTGCGCGAGGAGGCCGGGCGCAAGGGCAAGCCCTGGCTGTCGACCCAGGGGCGCCCCGGTCCCCGGTCGGCGCGCAAGCCTGCTGCGACCTAGAAGAAGACCGATGCCTCTGCCCGCGCCGCCGCCCGCTTCCCCCGGCCGAGGCCGAGCCTGGTCCGGCACCGGGCGCCGCCTCCTGCTGGCCTTCGCGTCGATCGTCGGGGTCTTCGGGCTGGCGGCCTACTTCGCCCTGGCGGGCATCTCCGAGGTCCAGCGCGGGCTGACCGCGATGCGCGAGCGCGGCGAGGCGGTGCGGCTGGCGCTGCAGCTGGCGAGCGCGGTGCGCGACCAGTACGCGCACCAGGCGCACACCATCATCCTGGGCAACGCCACGCACCTGGGCTTCTACGACGGGGCCCAGAAGCAGGTGCAGGCGCTCTCGCAGAAGGTGGCCGAGCGCGCCGAGACCGCCGAGGAGAAGGCCGAGGTCGCGCAGATCCAGCGGGCGAGCCGCGAGCTCGACCAGGTCTTCCGCGACCGCATCGTCCCCGCGGTGCTCGCCCACGACCAGGAGACGGTCCACCGCGAGCACGGGCGGGACCTCGCCATCGTCACCGGGATCCAGGAGGCGGTGGACCGGCTCGTCGACCGCTTCGAGAGGTCCATCGCCGCGGCCGACGAGCACGCCCGCGCGGTGGAGCGCCGGACCTTCGCGCTCACCCTGGCCTTCCTGATCGGGGCGCTGTTCCTCGCGGCGGCCATCGGGCTCGCCATCGGGCGGTCGGTCGCCCTGCCCATGGCGCGGCTGCGCGCGGGCGCGGTCGCGCTGGGGCGAGGCGAGCTGGAGACGCACATCGACCTCGACCGGCCCGACGAGTTCGGCGACCTCGCCCGGCAGTTCAACGCCATGACCGCCGCGCTGCGCGAGCACCAGGCGCGGCTGGTCCAGAGCGAGAAGCTGGCCGGCATCGGCCGGCTCGCCGCGGGCGTCGCCCACGAGATCAACAATCCCCTGGGCGTCATCCTGGGCTACGCCCGCGTGCTGCGGAAGAAGGCCGACCCGCCGCTCGCCGAGGACCTGGCCGTCATCGAGGACGAGACGCTGCGCTGCCAGCAGATCGTCGAGGGCCTGCTCGATCTCTCCCGGCCGATGAAGGGCGCGCCCGAGCCGGTCGAGCTGCGGCCGCTGTGCGACGAGGTCGCCGAGCGGCTGCGCGAGACGCCCAGCGGGGCCCAGGTGGCGCTGGTGGTGGAAGGCGAGGCCACGGCGACGGGCGTCGAGTCCAAGCTGCGGCAGGTCCTCCTGAACCTGGCGAAGAACGCGGCGGAGGCGGCGGGGCCGGGAGGCCAGGTCGAGCTGCGGCTGGCGACGCAGCCGCCCGCCGAGGTCACCGTCGCGGTCTCCGACAGCGGCGCGGGCCTCTCCGCGGAGGCCCGGGCCAAGCTCTTCGAGCCGTTCTTCACGACCAAGCCCTCCGGGACCGGCCTGGGTTTGGCGGTCTCGCAGGCCATCGCCCGGGCCCACGGCGGGAGCATCGAGGCCGGCAGGGGCGCGCTGGGGGGCGCGGTGTTCACCTTGCGGTTGCCGGCGGCGCCGGCGCGAGACGGAGCCTGAGCCGATGGACGACAAGCCGCGCATCCTGGTCGTCGACGACAAGGAGAACATGCTCAAGCTCTTCGCCAAGATCCTCGGCGAGACGAGCGAGCTGACCCTGGCCAGCGACGGCGCGCGGGCGCTCTCGCTGATCTCCGCGCAGGGCTTCGACGTGGTGGTCACCGACCTGCGCATGCCCGGCGCCGACGGCTTCCAGGTGCTCGAGGCGGTGCGGGCCAAGGCCCCGGACACCGAGGTGGTGATGATGACCGCCTTCGCCTCGGTCTCCAGCGCCGTGGAGGCCATCCGCCAGGGCGCCTACGACTACCTGCAGAAGCCCTTCGACCCCGACGCCGCCGCGCTGGTCATCGGCCGCGCCGTCGAGCGCAAGAGGCTCAAGGAGCAGGCCGCCAACCTGCGCCGCGAGCTGCAGGGCGTCTTCGGCTTCCACCGCCTGGTGGGCAAGAGCGCGCGGATGCGCGAGGTCTACAAGCTGCTCGAGCAGGCCGCCAGGCTGGACATCACCGTCCTCGTCACCGGAGAGACCGGCACCGGCAAGGAGCTGGCGGCCAAGGCCATCCACTACCAGAGCGCGCGGGCCGGCCGGCGCTTCGTCGCCGTCAACTGCGGCGCGCTGCCGGCGGAGCTGGTGGAGAGCGAGCTGTTCGGGCACGCGCGCGGCGCCTTCACCGGCGCGGTGGGGGCCAAGGCCGGGCTCTTCGAGGAGGCGCAGGGCGGCACGCTCTTCCTGGACGAGGTCGGCGACCTGCCGCTCGCGGTCCAGGTCAAGCTCAACCGCGCGCTGCAGGAGAGGGAGATCCGCCGCGTCGGCGAGAACGCGCCCATCCCGGTCGACGTGCGCCTGGTCGCCGCGACGCACCGCGACCTGAAGGCCGAGGTGAAGGCCGGCCGGTTCCGCGAGGACCTGTTCTACCGGCTGCACGTCTTCCCGGTGGAGTTGCCGCCGCTGCGCGAGCGCCGCGAGGACATCCCCATGCTCGTGGCGCACTTCCTGGAGAAGTTCGCCCGGGAGCACAAGCGGCCCATCGACGCGGTCGAGCCGGAGGCGCTGCGAGCGCTCACCGGGCACCCGTGGCCGGGCAACGTGCGCGAGCTGGAGAACGCGGTCGAGCGGGCGGTGGCCGTCTGCGACGCGGGCAAGATCGGCGTCTCCTGCCTGCCGGCGGAGGTGGTGCAGGACCAGCAGGGGAGCCTGCCCTCCGAGGTGCTGCTCAAGCTGCCGTACCGCGAGGCGGTCGACCTGGCGCGCGACCGCGTCTCGCGCGACTACCTGACGGCGCTGATGCGCGAGATGGGCGGCAACGTGACCCATGCGGCGGAGCGGGCGGGGATGGAGCGCGAGAGCCTGCACCGGCTGCTCAAGCGCTACGGCGTCCGCTCCGACGACTTCAAGGAATAGCGTGGCGGCGCCTACTTCTTGGCCTCTTCCTTCTTGACGAGGTCCATGCCGCACTTCGGGCAGGTGCCCGGCCCCTGGTGCTCCGAGCCCTCGCACTTCATCGGGCAGATGTAGGTCGCCTCGTCCTTCTTCTCGCCCTTCTTGGGCGCCTTCTGCTCCTTCTTCGGGGCATCGGCCTTCTTCGCGGCGTCGGCGGCGAAGGCGAGGGAGGGGAGGGCGACGGTGAGGGCGAGGGCGAGCAGGAAGCGCTTGAACATGGTGGCGGGCTCCAGGTGGACTGCGGGTGGTGGATGCTGCAGCGCCGCTGTTCTGCAGGCGCCGTACCGGGTCAGACCAGGAAGAATCCCAGAAGATTCAGGCGAGTACAGTGCCGAGCGGGGGCTGGAGCGGTCACTGTGTGACCGGGGACGTCACGCCGGAGGGGGCCGCGGCGCCGGCCCGGCGAAGGCCCGAAAAAAGGAAAAGCCCCCGGTTTCCCGAGGGCTTTTCCAGAGGTGCCACCCAGATTTGAACTGGGGATGAGGGTTTTGCAGACCCTTGCCTTACCACTTGGCGATGGCACCGAAAAAAGGCGGCGGGATAGTAAGTGCAGCCCCGTCGCCTGTCAACACGACAACGCATGCGCTCCCTCCGGGAGCCCCTCGGCCGCGCCTCCTCAGGCGCAGGCGTTCCTTGATTGACCGCGCGCGCGGCGGCTATCATCCGCCCGGTCGTGCACAAACTCCTCCTCCAGTTGTTCGCCGCCTCGCTGGCCGCGTCCGTGGCGCCCGTCGCCGCCCGGGCCGACGCCCTGGATTCGGGCTTCTGGGACTCGCCGTGGGGCAAGGTGAAGTTCGAGAAGGAGGGCAGCCGGTTCGTCGGCAGGCTCACGGACACCGGCAAGGCCTGTGGCCTGATCCGCGGCGACGAGGTGCTGCGCGGCCAGGTCGAGGAGGAGCTCTTCACCGGCGAGGCCCGCGTCTGCTACCCGGGCAAGTGCGCCGAGGCCGAGTGGGCGCTCGCCCTGGCGCTGGGCGCCAAGTCCCCGGCCCGCTGGCTCGGCGGCGTCATCGAGCCCGCCCGCGGCTGCGCGGCGAGCCCCAAGGGCGCCTTCAGGCTGGAGCGCGCCAAGGTCGTGTCGACCGCGGCGATGATGGACTCCAACCCGGTCGGCAAGTTCAGGAGCAAGGAGGCCGAGAACTCCTTCACCGAGGCCCGCGCGGCCCGTGGGGCGTTCGACCTTCGCGGGGCGCTCAAGGCCCTCAAGCAGGCCGACGCCAAGGAGCCCGACCACCCCGACGTCCTGCTGGAGATGTCCGACGTCTACCGGCAGCTCAAGGAGCCGGAGAAGGCCCGGGAGGTCCTGGTCAAGGTCGCCAAGAAGGACAAGCGGTACGGCAACTACAACCTCGCGTGCCTGGAGGCGCAGCTCGGCCACCGCGAAGCCGCCCTGCTGCACCTGAACCAGGCGGTCGCCGCCGGCTGGGCCCAGTACGAGGCGACGCTGGGCGACCCGGACCTGGAGCCGCTGCGCGGGACGCCCGAGTTCGAGACGGCGCTCGCCAAGATCCAGAAGAACGCGGATCGCGAGCGCCGGGGCCAGAAGCGATGATCCCGAGGTCCTGAGCCGTGCCGGTCCAGTTCGGTCCCTACGAGCTGCGCGCCCTGGTCGGCAAGGGAGGAATGGCCGAGGTCTTCCGGGCCCAGGTCCTCCGGGGCCCCCGGCAAGGGCAGGTCGTGGCCATCAAGCGCCTGCTGCCGCAGCTGGCCTCCGACGGCGAGTACGTCGAGCTCTTCGCGGCCGAGGCCGACCTTACCCGGCGCCTCAAGCACCCCAACATCGTCGAGGTCTTCGACACCGGGGAGGTGGGCGGCCAGTACTTCATGGCCATGGACTACATCGACGGGCGCGACCTGGGCCTGGTGCTGCGCCGCTGCCGCGACCGCAAGATCCTGCTGCCCATCGACTTCGCCGTCTTCCTCGTAGTCACCCTGCTGGAGGCGCTCGCCTACGCGCACGCGATGAAGTCCGAGGACGGGACCCCGCTGGGCATCGTCCACTGCGACATCTCGCCGTCCAACCTGTTCGTCTCGCGCGTCGGCGAGGTCAAGCTGGGCGACTTCGGCATCGCCCGGGTCAAGGCGCGCGACGGCGAGGGCTCGGCCAAGGTGTGGGGCAAGCCGTACTACCTCTCTCCGGAGATGATCGACGGGCAGGTCGACCCCGCCGCCGACCTCTGGGCCGCCGCGGCGACGCTCTACGAGCTGCTCGGCAACGAGCGGCCGTTCGTCGGCGCCGGCCCGGAAGAGGTGATGGTCGCCATCCGGCGCGCCGAGCCCCAGCCGGTGCGCTCGCGGCGCCCCGAGGTCAGCGAGGACCTCGAGGACGTGGTGGTGCAAGGGCTCTCCCGCGCGCGAGCGGTGCGCTTCCCCGACGCGGCCTCGTTCATCGCCGCGCTCCGGCCGCACTACGACGAGCGCATCGGCAACCCGATGGCCATCGCCGCCGTGGTGCGCGGGCTCTTCGGCGCCTGATCGGCGACGGGGCCGCCTGCCCGGCCGAACGGTTCAAGCCTCGCTGCGCAGGACCCGCCCGATCAGCGCCAGGTCCGCGAAGAAGCGCTCCAGCTCCGACTGCCGGCTCGCGGGATCCGGGGCGCGCAGGATCGAGGAGGGGTGCACCGTCGCCACGACGTGGGCGGCGAGCGCCGAGTCGATCATCTGGCCGCGCCTCTCGGTCACCCGGAAGTCCTTGCCCAGCAGCGCCATCGCCGCGGTCGCGCCCAGGCACACCAGCACCTTGGGCCTCACCACCGCGATCTCCGCGTCGAGCCACGGCCGGCACGCGGCGATCTCGCGCGAGTTGGGCTTGGCGTGGATGCGGCGCTTGCCGTTCGCCGCGAACTTGAAGTGCTTGACCACGTTGGTGACGTAGGCCGCCTTGCGGTCGATGCCCGCCTTCGCCAGGCCCTGGTCGAGGAGCTTGCCGGAGGGGCCGACGAACGGCTTGCCGGACAGGTCTTCCTTGTCGCTGGGCTGCTCGCCCACGAACATCAGGCTCGCGCCGGCCTCTCCGTCTCCGAAGACCGTCTGGGTCGCCTTGGCGTACAGGGGGCAGGCCTGGCACTTCGCGGCCGCCTCGCGCAGGGCCGCGAGGGTGGGGGAAGGTGGGACCAGAGGCGCGGCGGTGGAGACGCTTTGTCTCTTGGCCATGACCGAATCCTAGACGGGACCAGGGCAGGGATGTCGCGGCGGGCGGCGCGTCACTCGATTGGCCACTTGTCGAAGCTGTCGCAATTCAATGGCTTGGCCTATCATGCGCCGACTATTTCGACGCGGAACACCTGGGCACGCGGCTAGCAGCTGCGGGCCTTCCAACCAAGTGGGGCCGAAGCGAGGAGCACAATGAAGCGGAGTGTCCTGGCAGTGACGATGCTTTTGGCAGGCGCCATGGTGGCGACGACCTTCGGGGCGTGCGGTGGCAACAACAGCGGCGGCGCGGACGCCGGCAAGCGCGACGGATCGGTCGGCCCGCCCGCGGGGAAGGACGCCGAGGGCGGCTGCAACCCGGGCTGCAGCGGCAAGACCCCGGACTGCAACAGCGGCACGTGCGAGTGCAACACCTCGTCGTGCGGCGCCAACGAGACCTGCACCGGCGGCGCCTGCGTGGCCAAGGACCTGTGCGCGGGCTCCAGCTGCGGCACCGGCGAGCCCTGCGACCCGGCCGACGGCCTCTGCAAGTGCACCAAGACCCCGGAATCCTGCGCCGCACCGCTGATCTGCGGCGCCTCGCTGCGGTGCGTCGACTCGTCCAAGCCCTGCGCGACCAAGGAGTGCACCGGCACGACGCCGGTGTGCAACGACGGCAGCGGCGCGGCGGTGTGCGAGTGCTCGACGAACTCCTGCGGCGCCGGCTCGAGCTGCGTGTCCGGTGCCTGCAAGGTGAACACCTCGACCGCCGACGGCGGCGTGTCCCCGCCCGTCGAGGCCACGGTCCCGCAGATCAACGACCCTGAGGCCGCCGGCCACGCCGCGTTCGCCACCTACCCGGCCAACAAGGTCCACTTCAAGGCCGTGGTGGTCTCGCCCATCTTCCGCGACTTCAAGAAGGGCGACGGCACCGATGCCACCGCCTGGTACTGCCGGATGGGCATCTACCTCGCCGACGCGACCGCCGCCGTCCCCGAGCACAACGGCGTCCTCCTGCTCAGCAAGAGCACCGTGGTCGCGAAGGCGGACGGCACCGCCGGGGATTGCGCCCAGGATTCTCCTCTCGAGGCGCTGCAGGCGACCGGCGGGCCCCTGGAGATCGGCGAGGAGATCGAGGTCACGGGCTTCTTCAAGGAGGACTGCTGGAAGACGGACTCGAAGGTCTGCGACAACAAGGACCAGGGCGGCAAGGAGCTCGGCCGTGCGGTCGTCGAGCAGAACTACAAGACCGGAAACTTCCTCGTCCGCACCGGCAACAAGCCGGGCCTGCCCGCGAACCTCCCGGCGACGGTCAAGGTCGCCGACATCGCCGCCACCGGCCTGACCGGCACCGCCCCGAACGTCACCGTGCAGGTCGGCGCCAAGTGGCACGACTACCGCCAGGTGCTGGTGAAGATCGTCAACGCCGAGGAGACCATCGACGCCGCGACCCTCAAGGTCAGCTGCAACTTCGTGATCAAGGACCAGGGTGGCACCGTGACCATGCCCGTCCAGGACGACGTGATGTTCGCGGGGACCAGCTGCCCCAACGACCCCGGCATGGGCAACCTCGCCTCCATCACCGGGCTCCAGGCCTGGTTCTCCACCTCCACCAAGGCCGAGACCCAGCTCGCCCCGCGCGGGCCGACCGACTGGGTCAAGTAGCAGATCAATCCGTTCGAAGCTCAGCGGGCCCGTTCCTCCTCGAGAGGGACGGGCCCGCTGTCTATTTGCAGTGGGCAGACAGCGGTCGGGGGTTGGCGCAGGCCAGGTCGGAGGTCAGCGTCCCGCGCGGTGCCTCCCGGCGAGGACGCGACGTCCCGGCGGCCGGGCATCGAGGCGTCGCGGCCCGCGCCGGCGTCGCTGACCCGCGGCGGCTCGGGCTCCGTGGGGCCGCCCGCCAGGGCGCGCGGCGAGAAGAGCAGGGCCGCGGCGCGGCGCAGCGGAGCGACGAGGCGCAACATCCTACTTCCAGACTCTCGCGGCGGGGGTCGCGGGCCCTGCGTTGACGCGGTGAGGGCGGGACCGCACAACCGGGTGGCGGCGGGCCTCGGTGCCGGTCGCAGGCGAGGAGCTCACGGTGTCCGAAGAGCCGAGCAGGGAGCAGGTGCTGGGGATGTACCGCCGGATGGCGCGCGTGCGCCGCTTCGAGGAGCGGGCGGGCCAGCAGTACGGCCTGGGGCGCATCGGCGGCTTCTGCCACCTCTACATCGGGCAGGAGGCGGTGGGGGTGGGCGCGGTCGCGGCGCTGGAGTCGGGCGACTACGTCATCTCCGGCTACCGCGAGCACGGCCAGGCGCTCGCGCGCGACGTGCCCGCCGGGCCGTTGATGGCCGAGCTGTTCGGCAAGGCGACGGGCGTCTCCAAGGGGCGCGGCGGCTCGATGCACATCATCGACGCGCAGAGGAACTTCCTGGGCGGCTACGGCATCGTCGGCGGGCAGATCCCGCTGGCCGCAGGCGTCGGCTGGGCCATCCGCTACCGGGGCGAGGCGCGCTGCTGCCTGTGCTTCTTCGGCGACGCGGCCATCAACCAGGGCTCGTTCCACGAGTCGCTCAACCTGGTGGGGCTGTGGAAGCTGCCGGTGGTCTACGTCATCGAGAACAACCGCTACGGCATGGGCACCCGCGTGGACCTGTCGACGTCCATCCACGACCTGTACCGCCGCGCCGAGGCCTACGAGGTGCCGGGCGAGGCGATGGACGGCATGGACGCGCTCGACTGCTTCCGGGTGGTGAGCCGCGCGGCGCAGCGGGCGCGCAAGGGGAACGGGCCCTCGCTGCTGGAGGCGCGGACCTACCGATTCCGCGGGCACTCGATGTCGGACCCGGCCACCTACCGGACGAAGGAGGAGGTCGAGCGGGAGCGAAAGGGCGACCCCATCCCCAAGCTGCGCGCCCGGATTCTCTCGGACAAGCTGGCGACCGAGGCGGACCTCGCGCGGATGGAGGAGGAGATCAAGCGCGAGGTCGACGAGGCGGTGCGCTTCGCCGAGCAGTCGCCCGAGCCGGGCGACGCCGACCTCTACCAGGACGTCGCCAGCGCCGCGGTGCCGGTCGAGAGGCTGAGGTTCACCGGCGAGGGACGCTGAGGCGCCGGCGGAGCGCAGCGAGCCACGCGCCCATGTACGGAAAGGATTCGGGCGCGAAGCCGGTCGACCGGCATGATCCGCTGCCGGCATGCCGGAGTCCGACGGCCCGATCGTCCCGGCATCGGCCGCGGGCTTCCTCGCGGCGACGCTCAAGGCGAACCGAACACCTGCCCCGGGTCGGGTAGCGCGAGACGATGATGGCGCCGAGGCCTCGGACCAGGCCGGTCAGCGGGGTCAGCGGGTCGGGAGCACGGCGGAACGGGGCAGGTTGGAGGGCCGCGTCGCGACGACCTCGGGGGGCGGATCGTCTCCGTTGAAGCGCTCCCGATGCGGCTCCCAACGGGCGCGAAACACCGGGTTTTTCCCTCTGAACGGTGGTTTGACCGCCCCGAACCCGGGAGCTATCGTCCGGGCCTTCTTCCGCGGGAGAGCTCCATGAACGACGCGATGTGGGCGCTGGTTTTCGACCGCAGCAAGGACGTCTGGGAGAAGAGCACGGGCATGCGGCGCCAGCAGGTTCCCCGCCCGACCCTCGAGCCCGCGAAGAACTACCACGACCACTCCTGGGTCATCATCAAGCCCAAGTTCACGGGCTTCTGCGGCTCGGACCGCGGCATCTGGTTCCGCAAGTCCTTCCGCGACATGATCCACAACACCCTCGACGCCGAGAAGAAGGACGCGCGCGTCATCGGGCACGAGCTGCTGGGGGAGATCGTCGAGGTCGGCGCGGAGGCCAAGCGCGACTACGGCTACAAGCCGGGCGACATCGTCTCCACCGAGAGCCACATCATCTGCAACACCTGCTACCAGTGCCGCATCGGCGACACCCACGTGTGCGCCACCGACCGCATCATCGGCATCAGCATGGACGGCTGCTTCAGCGAGTACGTCAAGCTCCCCGCCCGCGCGCTCTGGCCCACCGACACCCGCAAGATCCGCCCCGAGGTCGCCGCGCTGCAGGAGCCGTTCGGCAACGCCGTCCACGCCTGCTCCAAGGTGAACCTGCGCGGCAAGAGCGTGGCCATCGTCGGCTGCGGCACCATCGGCCTGTTCGCGGTCGCGGTCGCCAAGGCCATGGGCGCCCGGAAGATCATCGGCGTCGAGCCGATGGAGAGCCACGCGCAGATGGCCAAGGCGCTGGGCTGCGACGAGGTGGTCACGCCCAAGAAGGTCACCAGCAGCGACTACGTGCACGACGAGGACATCAACCGCGAGATCCGCTCGCTCACCGAGGGCGTGGGCGTGGACGTGGCGCTGGAGATGTCCGGCTCGAACGCCGCGCTCAACACCGCCATCTCCTCGGTGCGCCGCGGCGGCCACGTCATCCTCTTCGGGCTCAAGAGCGGCGACGCCACCATCGAGAAGTTCGACCGCGTCATCCTCGACGGCATCTCGCTGCACTCGGTCATCGGCCGGCGCATCTTCGAGACCTGGTACATCACCCGCAACCTGCTCGAGTCGCGCGACCCGAACATCCACGACCTCATCTGGGACGTCATCCTCAAGAAGGGCCAAGGCACCGTGGTCAACTTCCACGAGTTCGACCCCAAGACTTTCGAGCAGGCCATCACCCAGCACCCGAAGGTCCTGCTGCGGTTCTAACGCTCCTTTCCCGTAGTTCCTCACGGCCGGGCTCACGCGAGGTGGGCTCGGCCGGCGACGGATTGAACCCCGACCCCTGAAAGCAACGGAGGCCCCCATGTACACCAAGGCCCGCGACATCTACCGCGCCACCCTCAAGGAAATCCGCGACGCCGGCACCTGGAAGGAAGAGCGCCTGATCGCCTCTCACCAGGGCGTCGAGATCCAGGTCGGCGGCAAGAAGGTCCTCAACTTCTGCGCCAACAACTACCTGGGCCTCTCCAGCCACCCGGACGTGCTCGCCGCGGCCCGCAAGGCCCTCGACGAGCGCGGCTACGGCATGAGCAGCGTGCGCTTCATCTGCGGCACCCAGGACACGCACCGCGAGCTGGAGAAGAAGCTCGCCGGCTTCTTCGGCTACGAGGACTCCATCCTCTTCTCGAGCTGCTTCGACGCCAACGGCGGGGTGTTCGAGGCCCTGCTCGGCGAGCAGGACGCGATCATCTCCGACGCCCTGAACCACGCCTCGATCATCGACGGCATCCGCCTGTGCAAGGCCGAGCGCTTCCGCTACGCCAACGGCGACATGGCCGAGCTCGAGACGCACCTGAAGGCCACCCAGGGCAAGCGCCTGCGGATGATCGCCACCGACGGCGTCTTCTCCATGGACGGCACCCTCGCCAAGCTCGACGAGATCTGCGCGCTGGCCGAGAAGTACGAGGCCCTGGTCATGGTCGACGACAGCCACGCCTCCGGCTTCGTGGGCAAGACCGGCCGCGGCACCCCCGAGCACCACGGCGTCACCGCGAAGATCGACGTGATGACCTCCACCATGGGCAAGGCGCTCGGCGGCGCGGCGGGCGGCTTCGTGGCCGGCAAGCAGGAGATCGTCGACCTGCTGCGGCAGCGGGCGCGGCCGTACCTGTTCTCGAACACCGTCGCCCCGCCCATCGTCGGCGGCACGCTCAAGGTCATCGACCTGCTGTCGGCGAGCACGAAGCTGCGCGACACGCTGATGGACAACGCCAAGAGCTTCCGCGAGCAGATGACCAAGGCGGGCTTCGAGATCAAGCCGGGCATCCACCCGATCGTCCCGATCATGATCGGCGACGCCCGCCTGGCCACCGACATGGCCCGCGACCTGTTGGACGAGGGCATCTACGTCATCGGCTTCAGCTTCCCGGTGGTGCCCAAGGGCCTGGCGCGCATCCGCGTGCAGCTGTCCGCGGCGCACACCCAGGAGCAGGTCGACCGCGCGGTCCGGGCCTTCGTCACGGTCGGCAAGCGGCGCGGGCTGCTGAAGGCCTAGCTTTCCGGCGGGCATTTCGGGCGTCGGATAAACGGCAGAGCCGGTCGCGCGCGCGATCTGGTCGGCGCCTTGTCCGCGGTCGCGGGACAAGATGCCTGGCGCCCACGGAGGTGCCGGCCAGATGGCGATCGTCAGCTATCGCGAGGCCCTGAACCAGGCCTTGCGCGAGGAGATGTCCCGCGACCCGTCCATCTTCCTGATGGGCGAGGAGGTGGGCCGCTACCAGGGCGCCTTCAAGGTCAGCCAGGGCCTGCTCGCGGAGTTCGGCGAGAAGCGGGTGGTCGACACCCCCATCAGCGAGCTGGGCTTCGCCGGGCTGGGCGTGGGCGCGGCCATGGCGGGCCTGCGGCCGGTCATCGAGATGATGACCTGGAACTTCGCCATCCTGGCCATGGACCAGATCGTCAACAACGCCGCGAAGATCCGCTTCATGTCCGGCGGGCAGTACAAGTGCCCCATCGTCTTCCGCGGGCCGCAGGGCGCCGGCCACCAGCTCTCGAGCCAGCACTCGCAGATCCTGGAGATGCACTACGCCTCCATCCCCGGGCTGGTCGTCATCGCCACGGGGCTGCCCAAGGACGCCAAGGGGCTGCTCAAGAGTGCGCTGCGCGCGGACGACCCGGTCATCTTCTTCGAGAGCGAGCGGCTCTACCCGGTCAAGGGCGAGGTCCCCGAGGGCGAGTACACCATCCCCATCGGCGAGGCCGACCTGAAGCGCGAGGGCGCCGACGCCACCGTCGTGTGCTGGGGCCGGATGATCTACCCGGCGATGGAAGGCGCGACGCTGCTCGCCAACGACGGCCTCGAGGCCGAGGTCGTGGACCTGCGCACGCTGCGACCCTGGGACCGGGAGCGCGTCTTCGCCAGCGTGCGCAAGACGCACCGCTGCGTGGTGGTCGAGGAGGGCTGGCCGCAGTGCGGGATGGGCGCCAGCGTCGCCGATGCGGTGCAGCGCGAATGCTTCGACGACCTCGACGCCCCGGTCGAGCGCGTCCACGGGGCCGACGTGCCCATGAGCTACAACAAGCACCACGAGCACCTGATCCTGCCCGATGGGCCCAAGGTCGCTCAGGCCGTCAAGGCGGTCTGCTACCGCGGGTAGGGCCTCTTCCGACCATCCCATCCACCACCTACCTCACGGCGAGGCGACGCATGGCGACCGCAGTGGTGATGCCGCGGCTCTCGGACACGATGACCGAGGGCAAGATCCTCAAGTGGCACAAGAAGGAAGGCGACCCGGTCAAGTCCGGCGAGGCCATCGCCGACGTGGAGACCGACAAGGCCACGCTGGAGCTGGAGGTCTATGAGGACGGCACGCTGCTGAAGATCGTCGTCCCCGAGGGGACGTCGGCCCCGCTGGGCGCGCCCGTGGCCATCATCGGTGCGCCCGGAGAGGACTTCTCCTCGCTGCTCGCCGCCGCTCCGGCGACCTCGGCGCCGCCCGAAGCTCCCAAGCCCGAGGCCAAGCCGCCGCCTGCTCCACCTGCGCCAGCGCCAGCGCCAGCGCCCGAGCCGAAGCGGCACGAAGCCCGGGAGATGCCGCGCGTCCAGACGCCGGCAGGGGCCCCGCCCAGCGGGCGGATCAAGGCCTCGCCGCTCGCCCGGCGGATGGCGCGCGACAGCCGGGTGGACCTCGCGCAGGTCGTCGGCAGCGGACCCGCCGGACGCGTCGTCGCCCGCGACGTCGAGGAGGCGGCGCGCCGCCCAGTCGCTGCGGCCGCTCCAGCTGCGACGGCGCCGGTTGCCGCCGGGCCCGCTCCGCGCCGTCCCGCCGCGCCGCCGCTCCTCTCCTTCCCGGAGCAGCCCGCCGAGGGCGCCTTCGAGCCGACCGGGATGCGCCGGGTCATCGCCACCCGGACGGGCCAGGCCTGGGCCGAGGTCCCGCACTTCTTCCTGGTGGTCGACGTGGACATGGAGTCCTGCGCGGCCCTTCGTGAAGAGCTCAAGGAGTTGGGCTCCGCGGTGTCGCTCAACGACTTCGTGCTCAAGGCCGCGGCGCTGGGGCTGCGCAAGGTGCCGGAGGTCAACCGCTCCTTCGTCGAGGGCAAGTTCCTGCAACACGGTCACGCGGACGTGGGGATGGCCGTGGCGCTGCCGGATGGGCTCGTCACCCCCGTGCTCCACGACGCCGATCTCCTGCCGCTCGGGCAGATCGCCGCCCTCGCCCGCGACTTCGCCGAGCGGGCGAGGTCGAAGCGCCTCAAGCCCGAGGAGTACTCGGGCGGAAGCGTCACCGTCTCCAACCTCGGCATGTTCGGCGTGGACCAGTTCTTCGCGGTCATCAACCCGCCGCAGTCGGCCATCCTCGCCGTCGGGAAGGTGCTGGCCCGTCCGGTGGTCTGGGAGGGGCAGGTCGTGGCGCGGCAGCGGATGTGGCTGTCGCTGTCGGGGGATCACCGGGCCATCGACGGCGCGCTCGGCGCGAGGTACCTGGGCGCCGTGCGCGAAGCGCTGGAGCGGCCGGTGGCCCTGATGGTGTGATGGGACGGCGATGGGCGACGAACTGGACCGCCTCTACGAGCGCATCCAGGGCCGCTGCCGGGCGGTGAGCGAAGAGGCGCCCGGCTGGCCCTGCACGAAGGGGTGCGACGAGTGCTGCCGCCGGCTGGCGGAGCCTCCGCGGGCGACCGGCGCCGAATGGGAGAAGCTGCTCGCGGCCTTCGCCCGGCTCTCTCCCGAGGTCCAGGCCACCCTCCGGGAGCGCGTGGCCGAGATGGCGCGCCTCGCGGCCCAGCCCGTGCCGCCCCGCAACTACCTCTGCCCGATGCTCGATCGCGAGAGCGGCGAGTGCCTGGTCTACGAGGGCCGGCTCTCCGCGTGCCGGACGTTCGGCTTCTACGCCTCTCGCGAGAAGGGCGCCTGGTGCGAGCGCGTGCGGCTGCTGGCCGAGGAGCGCCAGGTCCTGCTGGGGAACGAGGACGCCCTCGAGGTCGAGCTCGCTCGGCTCGGGCCGCCCGAGGGCATCGCCGAGGCCTTCGGCGTGCCGACCCCCGACGCTGAGTAAAATCGGGGAGGGCCAGGGGTGGGGCCCAGCCGCTAGTATGAGGGCACCTTGTCCCGCTCCAGAGCCAGGCGAAGAAGTCGCAGAGGCACGCGCGCGCTGCCGCCGCCGCCTTCCGCCTCGGCGGAGTCGCTCGGCTATCTGCACGAGCCCGGACAGGTGATCCTCGGCAACGAGGTGGGGCTCCTGGTCGGGGGCGACGAGGCCTACCCGCGCATGCTCGAGGCCATCGCCTCCGCCAAGCGCAAGGTCTGGCTGGAGGTCTACGAGCTCTGGGACGACGCGGTCGGGCGCCTCTTCCGCGACGCGCTCGTCGCCAAGGCGCGCTCCGGCGTGGACGTGCGCGTGCTCGTCGACGCCCTGGGCGCGGCGATGACCGCGGGCCCGCTGCTCGACCAGCTCAAGGCGGGCGGGGTGAAGGTCCGCGCCGTCTTCGAGCTGCGCCCCTGGCTGCGGGCCTGGCGCTGGTTCCGGCGCGACCACCGCAAGATGCTGGTCGTGGACGGGCGGGTGGCCTTCACCGGGGGGCTCAACGTCGGGCTGCCCTACGCGGGCGTGAAGTACGGCGGCGGGGGCTGGCAGGACCTGCAGCTCGAGGTGCGCGGGCCGGCGGTGGCGCCGCTGGGCCGGCTCTTCGCCCGCCTGTGGCGCCGCAACGGGGGCGAGCCCATCGACGAGCCGCCGCACGGCCCGGTCGCCGGGACCGACGTCGTCCGGGTGCTCGCCAACCACCTCTCGCGCAGCCGCAAGGAGATACGGCACGCCTACCACTTCGCCATCCGCCGGGCGGAGAGGAGCATCCTCATCGCCAACGCCTACTTCCTGCCCGGCCCGCGCATGATGAAGGCCCTCATCAAGGCCTGCCGCCGCGGCGTGGAGGTCACGGTGATCCTCCCCGGCAACAGCGACATCCCCACCTTCCAGCTCGCCAGCCGGGCCCGCTACGGGAAGCTGCTGGCGGCGGGGGCGCGCATCTTCGAGCTGCGCGACTCCATGCTCCACGCCAAGGCCGCCGTCGTCGACGACCAGTGGAGCACGGTGGGGTCCTGCAACCTCGACACCTGGAGCCTGCACCGCAACCTGGAGCTCAACGTGGCGGTGCTGGGCCCCCGGATGGCGCAGGTGGTGAGGCGCCATCTCGAGGGGCTGTTGCCCTCGTGCGACGAGGTCACGCGGGACGATGTCCGGCATTGGCCACTGGGGGAGCGGCTGGTGCAGCTGCTCTGCCTGCTCATCTTTATTTTCTGGTGAAGGGGGGCTTTCCCTGGGACCCGGCCCTGGTGCATTATGTGCGGCCCCGCGCCGGTAAGGGTCGTCGCCATGGCCGCAAACGAAACGCCGTCGACTGAAGTGCGCATCGCTCCCGCGGAGGGCGAGGGGGATGTCGCTTCCGCCCTGGCCATCCGCGAGATCGTCTTCATCGAGGAGCAGCGCGTTCCCGAGGTGATGGAGCGCGACGCCGAGGACGCCAAGGCGTTCCACATGCTGGCCTACGACGGGAAGCACGCCATCGGCACCGGCCGGCTGGTGGCCCTGCCCAAGCCGCCGCAGGGCGAGCGGGGCAAGTGGGGGCAGATCGGCCGGATGGCCGTGCTCGCCACCTGGCGCCGCCGCGGCGTGGGCCGGCGGCTGCTGCAGTCGCTCGAGGACGAGGCCAAGCGCCGCAAGCTCGAGGGCGTGATGCTGCACGCCCAGCTGTACGCCCGCGACTTCTACCGGGCCCTGGGCTACCACGACGCGAGCCCCATCTTCGAAGAGGCGGGCATCCCGCACGTCGAGATGCGCAAGCCGCTGTGGATCCAGCCGCCCTCGGGGCCGGGCGAGGTCTACTAGGCGCCCGGCTTCGGGCCTCCGGGAATCCTGCATCGGGGCTCGCCAGCCAGGTCCGCGCTCGGGCAGAATCTCCTCCGAGACAACGTTTCAGGGGAGAGACCGGATGAGAGCGCTCGCCGCCGCCGCATGCCTGCTGGCCTTCACCGGGTGCACTCACGCTCCCGACAAGGCCGACCTCTACAAGGCGCTCTCCCTGCCGGCCAAGGGCGACTACGACAAGTACCGCCAGTTCCTGACCGAGTCGCAGCAGGACCGCTACCTCGCGCTGCCCAACGACCAGGAGCGCGCGCAGATGATGGCCGACCTGCACATCGAGGAGCGGCTCTCGCGCTTCCCCAAGTACGTGCAGACCGCCATCTGGGACCGCGACGTGGTGCCGGGCATGGACAAGGAGGCGGTGCTCCTGAGCTGGGGCCGGCCCGACTCGGTCGACCGGCTTTCGGCCGACGACAGCAAGGGCGTGGAGCAGGAGATCTGGATCTACGGCCACGGCAAGCCCAAGGAAGACCGCGTGACGATCATCCAGGGCGTCGTCACCGTCGTGGACAAGACCTGAGGACCGCCCGATGGGCAAGCCGCCGACCGAGCTCGCGCTGACCCGCCTGGAGGGCGTCCCCGAGGCGCTGGCCCGCGCCCGCGGCGAGAACCTCTCCGACCTCTACGCCGCCTGGCGCGACCTGCTCGCCGCGCAGGCCCGCGCCGCCTCCGCCCGCGCCCGCGAGGCCGAAGCCCTGGAGGTGCGCGCGCAGATGCTGCTCCGGTCCGTCGAGAACGCCCGGGCCCTCTCGCTCGGCGCGCCGGCGAGGGACGCGCCGGCGCCCGGGGCCGAGCCCGGGAAGAAGAGGGGCAAGGGCGGGAAGAAGGCCGCCGCGAAGGCCGAGGAGGAGAAGGCACTGGCGGCCGCCGACCCGCTGGCCGGGTTCATCGCCGAGTCCCAGAAGGAGCTGGACGCCGCGCGCGCCGCGCTCGCGGCCCGCGTCGTCGACGAGGAGCGCTTCTTCGCCGCCGAGCTCGCCCAGGTCAAGGAGCGCATCCGCGTGCGCGCCGCGGCGCTGCTCCTCCACCACCGGCCGCGCGTCGAGGTGCGGGTGCAGCCGGTGGGCAAGGACCGGTCGATCGTCCACCTCACCCGGCCCGAGCCCCAGGACCTCGTCCTCATCGCCTTCCTGCTCTCCGGCAAGCTCTTCACGCGCTACGACGCCTTCTTCGACGACTCCGTCGACCAGCTCGGGCTGGAGCCGCCGCGCTTCTACGCCGAGGAGCGCAACCCCAGCGCGCGCTTCGACCGGCTCGAGGACGAGGAGGCGCTGCTCTTCGATCCCGCCCGGGTCTTCTTGCCGGTCAAGGGCATGTTCGCCTTCCAGCTGCCGGGCCACCCGTTCCCGCGCTTCCGCGTCATGAACCGCGGGCCGGTGCTCGAGGCGGAGGCCCGAGCCGAGGGCGGCGCCTGGGAGAACCTGATGCCGCGCGCCAGCGCCGAGCTGCTCTCGGGGCTCTTCATCAAGCTCAAGATCGAGAAGCGGATCGAGCTGGTGCTGCGGGTGGCCTGACGCCGCCGGACCTCAGGGCCTGGTCTTCACCACCCCGAGGTCCGACTTGCCCACCAAGAGCGCCGAGGCCGTGAACAGGTTGCTCGAGGTCTCGCCCCGCTTCACCGCGGTGATCAGCACGCCGTAGTAGGCGTTGGGGGTCGGGAACGACTTGGCCGGCAGCGGGATGACCTTGCGCTTCCAGAGCGAGTCGTTGGCGACCAGGTCGAGCAGGTCCAGCGCCGTGGTCGGCACGTCGGTGAAGGTCGAGGGGATCGACTTGAGGTCGGTCAGCGCGGTGTTCTGGTTCACCTCGATCACCGTGGAGAACGCCACGTTGTCGGTGTTGCCCCGGGTCAGGTCGAGCTCGGTGTTGGCGGTGTGCTCCAGCGGCCAGGGATGGACCGCGGAGAACTGCGCGATTTCGTCCTTGGGCGGCGCCTGCACCGAGGCGGTGTAGGTGGTCCCGCCGGAGACCACGGTGAGCTTGAGGTCCGCGTCGTCCCGGTAGAGGAAGGTGGCGTCGTCCTGGCTGGTCAGCCCGTAGGCGCCGCTGCCCTGGTCCGCCAGGGCGAAGGTCTTCTCGTCGATGGACAGGGTCACGCTCGCCCCGGCGATGCCCTTGGGCTGCGAGGTGTAGTCGGGGGCGCGCTGGCCGAAGAAGATCGCCGCCACGGTCTGCGCGGGGACCTTGGTGGAGAAGGGCAGGCCGCCGTCGGGCAGCGGGATGGGGATGCCCGAGTCGAACGGGACGGTGAGGCTGGCGTCCGGCAGGAGGAACATCAGGTCGGTCTCGGGGGTGGCGATGACCGTGCCGGCCAGCACCTTGTCGGCCTGGACGGAGTCCACCAGGCTGCAGCCCCAGGCCAGGAGGACGGCGAGCGGCAGGACGGCCACCAGCATCCGGGTTCGCGACGGGGACGGCGACTGCATGGCTCCTCCAGGGACGGCCTACCACCCGGAGTGTAGCAAAAAGGTCCCTCGCTGCAGGCTCATTGGCCTAACGGGCGGCCGCGGCTACACTGCCGCCCCGTGGGACGCTTCTCCCTGGCGCGCAAGCTCGCCACCAGCCTCCTCGTCGCCTTCGTCGTCGGCGCCCTCGCCGCCACGGCGGTCCGGCTGCGCCCGTCGCCCGACCCCGACGGCCCCGAGCTGGCCGGCGCGTCCCTGGGCGCCATCGACCGCCTGGAGACCTCCTTCGTCGACGCCCTCATCCGCCGCGAGTCCGACCGCCTGCTGGTGGGCCCGGAGATCGTCCTGGTCACCATCGACGAGGCCAGCGTCAAGCGCGCCCGCGAGACCGCCGGCGGCTGGCCCTGGCCGCGCGCCTACCTGGGCAAGCTGGTCCAGGAGATGCGCGCGCTGGGCGCCCGCCTGGTGGTGCTGGACACCTCCTTCCCCGACGCCTCGCGCATCGCCGCGGACGACGCCCGGCTGGCGCAGTCCTTCGACGCCGCCGGCGGCGTGGTGGCCGGCTTCTCCTTCGCCGAGGCCCCCGAGGAGGGCATCCTCGAGCCCGGGCGCTGGGCGGTGCTGCAGGGCAGCTACGCCACCCGCGGGGCGGCGCTGCTCGGCGCCGGGCCGCTGCTCGCCGGCGGGGCCCGGCCGTACCTGTTGACCTCCGGGGGCCGCGTCGAGGTGTGGCTGGGCGGCTACCGCGACCGCGCCGTCGCCCAGAAGGACCTGGAGCGCCTCAAGGTCTCCTACGTCGGACGCGAGCCGACGCTGCGCGAGCTCAAGGCCGAGGAGACGCTCGATCGGGTCACGGTGGACGTGCTCTTCGCCGAGCGCAACGCGCTCTCCTTCGGCGGCGGGGCGGGCCACGAGCTGAAGACCTTCCAGAACCTGCAGCCCCCGGTCGTGGAGCTGGCGGCCAGCTCGGCCGGCTTCGGCAACCTGCGGCTGGAGCGCGACCAGGACGGCGTGGTGCGCGGGGTCCGCCACCTCTGGCGGCACGAGGGCCGCTACTACCCCTCGCTGGCGCTGGCCGCGGCCCTGGCGCTGGAGGGCGGCAAGGCCGAGGCCTCCTTCGACGGCGACCGGCTGCGCGTGGGCCGGCTGCGCGCGCCCGTGGATGCCTGGGGCATCACCCGGCTGCGGTACTACGGCCGGGCCGACAAGGACGGGACGCACGAGTCGCCGTACCCGGTGGTGCCCGTCCTGTCGATCGTCCGCAGCGCGGTGCGGCGCGCCGAGGGCAAGAGCCTGGACGAGAAGCTGGAGGGCAAGCTCAAGGACAAGGTGGTCTTCGTCTCCTTCGAGGCCGGCGCCTGCGACCGCCCCGACACCCCGCTCTCGCGCAGCAGCCTGCGCGCCTCGCCCTGGGCCACCGCGCTCGACAACCTCCTGCGCGGCGACGGGGTGGTGCGCGCCAGCGCCGACCAGGACGCCGCGGTGGCCTTCACCATGGCGCTGCTGGGGGCGTTTGTCTCGCTCCTGTTCACCCGCGGCACGCGGCCGACCCGGACGCTGGTGCTGGAGCTGATCGTGGCGGCGGCGGTGGGCGCGGCCTACACCACCTGGGTCTGGCGCGCCTACCAGTCCGGCCTGTGGGTCTCCGCCGTGGTGCCGATGCTCTCCTTCGGCCTGGCGCTGGCGGCGGCCACCGCGGTGAACACCGCCGACGAGCGGCAGGCGGTGCGGCACATCCGCGAGGTCCTGGGGCGCTACGCGCTGCCGACGCTGGTGGAGCAGCTCCTGCGCCGCCCGCACCACCTGGCGGCCGAGAGCGTGCGCATGCCCATCACCGCGATGGTGGTGGAGCTGCACGGCTGGGCGCTGGCCGCCGAGCTCGAGCCCAAGGCGCTGATCGCCCTGGCCGACGAGTACCTGGGCGACGTGGCCGAGGCCGTCGCCGCCTTCAAGGGGCAGATCGACGCGGTGGCCGGCCCGCAGGTGGTCGCCTTCTGGGGCGCGCCGCTGCCCAACAAGAAGCACGCCTCCGAGGCCGCCCGCTGCGCGCTGCGCATCCGCCAGCTGCTCGCCGCGCGCGCCGAGGTCTGGAAGCAGCGCCACCAGCTGGAGCTGGGCGTCTCGGTGGGTCTGTGCAGCGGCGACCTGGTGGTGGGCTACCTGCGCGGCCGCGGGGCGTTCCAGCCGCGCTTCGTGGTCATCGGCCAGGCCATGGCCCACGCCGAGCGGCTGGCGCGGGCCGCCCCCGACCTGCGCGCGCAGGTGCTGGCCGGCGAGAGCACCTTCGAGGCCGTCCGCGAGGAGATCTCCGCGCGCGAGATCGACCTCTTGCGCGACCCGGCGCGGCCGCGGCCGATGCGCGTCATCGAGCTGTGCGGCGAGAAGAAGGGCCAGCCCGAGGCCGACCGCGAGTTCCTCCGGCGCTTCGAGGAGGCGGTGGTGAGCTTCCGCAAGCGCGAGTTCGCCCAGGCCCTGGACGCCTTCGCCGTGCTGGCCAAGGAGCGGCCCGCCGACGGCCCGACGGCGATGTACGTGGACCGCTGCCGCGTCTACCTGGACAGCCCGCCCGGCGAGGAGTGGGAAGGCGTCTTCGAGCCGCCGGCCTCCTGAGGACCCTTGGCGAACAAGCTCACCACCACCCAGAGCCTGAAGGCCGCGCTCAAGAGCTGGCGCCTGGGCGCCGTCACGCTCCTGTCGCTCTCCTCCGGGCTGCCGCTGGGCATCGTCCTGTACGTCGTGCCGAGCTGGATGGAGAAGTCCGGCGTCGACATCAAGACCATCGGCGTGCTGACGCTGGCCCAGGCGCCCTACGCCTTCAAGTTCCTCTGGTCGCCGCTGCTGGACCGCTACTCGCTGCCTGGGCTGGGCCGCAAGCGCGGCTGGATCCTGCTCGGGCAGATCGCGCTGGCGCTGGCCGCCTTCGCCCTGGCAACCCAGGCTGGCGCGCCCTCGGTGGGGATGGTGGGCGCGCTGACGCTCCTGTTCGCCTTCGCCTCGGCCTCGCAGGACATCGCCATCGACGCCTACACCGTGGACACGCTGCGGCCCGACGAGCAGGGGCTCGCGGTGGGGGCGCGCACCGCGATGTACCGCATCGGCATGTGGATCGCCGGCGGCGCCATCAGCTTCGCCGCGCTCAAGGTCGGCGCCGGGACCGTCGGCTGGGGGCCGACGCTGGCCGGGCTGGGGGTGCTCTTCCTGCTGCTGGCGCCGGTGGCCGTCTTCGCGCCCGAGCCCGAGGTGCAGGCCCCGCCGCCCAAGACGATGCGCGAGGCGGTCTGGGAGCCGTTCACCGGGTTCTTCCAGAAGCCGCGGGCCATGGAGATCGTGGCCTTCCTGCTGCTCTACAAGTTCGCCGACAACCTCGCGGTCTCGCTGGTGCGCCCCTTCCTGCTGCAGGCCGGCTACGGCGAGGTGGACGTGGGAATCGCCAGCACCACGGTGGGGCTCCTCTTCACCATGGCCGGCACCTTCGTCGGCGGCTACCTGACGAACAGCCTGGGCGTGGGCCGCGCGCTGTGGCTCTTCGGCTTCCTGCAGTCCTCGGCCGGGCTGGGCTATGCGCTGGTGGCGAGCACCGACCTGAACCGGCCTCTGATGTACGCGGCGATGGCCCTGGAGGCCGGGGCGTCGGGGATGGGCACCGGCGCCTTCAGCGTGCTGCTCATCCGGCTCACCCAGAAGCGCTTCAGCGCCACCCAGTACGCGCTCTTCTCCAGCGTCTTCGCCCTGGGCCGCACCATCGCCGGGCCCATCGCCGGCGCGCTCGCCGACGCCATCGGCTGGCGCGACTTCTTCCTGTTCACGGTGGTGTGCGGCATCCCCGGTCTGGCGATGCTGCAGCGCTTCGTCCCGTTCGGCACGCGCGAGCTGCCGGAGAGCCTGGAGCGGCCGGAGGCCTCCACCGGCGCGCCGGTGACGCGCTCGGGGCTGCTGGCCCGCGGCCTGGCGGCGACGCTGGTGGGCGTCCTGCTGGGCGCGGTCTCCAGCGCGACGCTCTCCGGGCTCAAGGCGGTCAAGGAAGGCAAGGGCTTCTCGCTCGTGCCGACCTTCGAGCGCATGGCGGCGCCGGGCAAGGTCTCGGACTGGATCGAGCTGGCGAGCGTGCTGGCCTTCGGGTTGATCGTCGGCTTCGGCACCGCCGCCTACCTCGCCGCGCGCCGCGGGCTGAAGGCCTCCGGCAGCTAGCGGAGCACGGCCCTGGCCACCAGGAAGCCGGTGCCCAGGCCCGCGGCGTTGGCGAACTCGACGAGCACCCGGCCGTCCGGCAGGTCCCAGTAGACGTCCAGGCGCCCGTACTCCGCGGGATCGGCGCGGTCGTAGGCGAGCACCTCGGTCCAGGACCAGCCGTCGGGGCTCGCGAACAGGTGCGCGGCGTCGTCGCCCGGAGGGTAGATGTCGCCGCCGGCCTCGTGCGTCGTGCCCAGCAGGTAGCCGCCGCCGCGGACCGCGTCGATGGAGTAGCTCGGCGCAGGCAACGGCCGCAGGACGCGCACCTGGTCGCCGGCGAGCAGGCGCTCGATGCGTGGGAAGGCGGGCACGTAGAGGCCGTCGGTGCCGAAGAGCAGCCCCTCGGGGGTCAGCACGGCGTCGACGACGACCCCCCAGGGCGCCGGGACGACCACGCTCCAGGTCGCGCCCGCGTCGGCCGAGCGCAGCATCGCCCCGGTCGGGTCGCCCATGAAGGCCCAGAGCTCGTTCGCAAGCGGGTCGGCCAAGAGCCCGTGCGCGTGGCGATAGCCCTCGAGGGTGGCGCGGACCTGCCAGGTTGCGCCGCGGTCCTCGCTCGCCCAGACGTGGATGGGCACCGGCTCCTGGCTGGCGACCTGGTACTCGGCGAGGAACACCGTGCCGCGCAGCTCGGCCACGCTGCGCGGCTGGAGCATCCGGCGATCGCCCAGCGGGAGGACCTCGCTCCAGGTCTGGCCGTGGTCGTCCGAGCGGGCCAGGACGTGGCTGCCGGCGATGGTGGTGTCGGCCAGCAGGACGCCGTCCAGGAGCGCGGCCATCCGCAGGAACTCGTGGCCCCGGAAGGCAGGGCGTGGGAACCAGCGCACGGCGTCGCGGCTCGTCCACAGCTGCGAGGGGTCGCCGCCCCAGAGCAGCGCGAACAGGGTGCCGGAAGGATCGACGCCGAGCAGCCGATGCGCGGTGTCGGTCAGCTGGACCTCGAGCCACGGCAGGTCGTGGGGGCCGCCATCGGGTCGATCGATCGGCCTCCCCGCGTCGGGGAACCTCGGACCCGCGTCGCGAGGCGGGCGGCTCGCGTCCGGGGGTTGCGGGCCAGCGTCGGGCAGACCGGCATCGAGGCCGTCGGGGAGATCGGCGTCGTCGTCGGCGGCGGCATCCTGCGCGCGGACGACGATGGCCTGGGGCGACCCGTCCGGGAATCCGCCGTCCGCGCCGTGGCCCTCGGGGATGCCGCAAGCGGCGGCAAGGGTCGCCAACCCCAACGCCCAGACTCCACGGAGAGCCGGTCCCACGCCTGCCTCCTACTCGAGAGGCAACCAAGCGCAGCGCCGGCTCGTCCTGAAACCGCCCGGGTGGGGCGGCGGTCGTCTCAGGCGCTTTCGGGCAGGCCCTCGGCGGCAGCGGCGTGGGCGATGGAGGACTTGAGGCCGGGGCTGACGCTGCGGGGGCCGAGCCAGGTGTCCCACAGCTTTCCGGCGATCTCGTCGTCTTCGAGGCTCTTGCTCACCCCGCCGACGTCGATGGTCACCCGGGAGCCGTGCGTGTAGATGAGCGCCGTGTCGCCCCGGGCGCCGCCGGCGAACAGCCCCTGCAACCGCTCGAGCTTCTTCTTGTCGAGCCGCCCCGAGAGCGCCTGGCCGAAGGCCTGCGCCAGCGAGTGCTGGGAGGTGTCGCGCACCAGGTGCAGCACGACCAGCTTGTCGCCCGGGACCTCCGTCAGCGCGTCGAAGAAGTGCTGGTCGCCGGCCAGCGTGCGCTCCAGCGTCGTGCCGGAGCGGTTCGGGTAGACGAGCTTGACGAGCGTGTCCACGGCCTCCGCCTGCTCGGCCTCGACGCAGTAGGCGAGCGAGTAGCCGCCGGCCAGCGGCCCGCCGGCGCCGAGGCAGCGGTAGTCGGTGCCGTCGACGGTGGGCTCCGAGTCGAAGCGCGTGCCGGTCGCGGGGTCCACGAAGTCGGCCGCCGCCGCGGTGGCGGCGGCGCTCAAGCAGAGGGCGGCGGCGAGCGAAACCAGCAGGGGCGGGGCGCGCATAGGGAACCTCGGGGGCGCCCCCGGCCGGCGGCCATGGGCACCGCTCAAACGTGGCGGGCTCGGGGGGCACCGGCAAGGGCGAGCGGGGTGGCGGGCGGGCGCTGCGGGCCGCCGCGGCGCAACGAAGATCGAGGGAACGGAGGGGATGGCGATGGAAATGAGAGAGGTGACTCCGCTGGGCGCGCTGGCGAAGGGGCTGGCCGCCGGGGTCGTGGGATCGGGCGTGCAGTCGGCCTTCTTCAAGGTGACGGCGCGGTGGATGCCCGAGTCTCCCCAGGGCGTCTTCCAGCCGCCGGACGAAGAGCAAGCGAGCGAGAACGCGCTGCAGACGGTCGCCCGCCGCTTCGTCGAGGGCTTCCTGCGGCGCGGGCCGCTCAGCGCCTCGGCCAAGGACCGCGGCGCCGAGGTGCTCCACTACGGCTACGGCGCGGCCTGGGGCGCGCTCTGGGGGCTGGCGCGCGAGTCGTATCCAGCGGTCGCGAGCACGGCCGGGGTCGCCGCGTTCAGCAACCTCGTCTGGCTCCTGGGCGACGAGCTGATGCACCCCGTCTTCCGCCTGGGCGCGTGGCCGCAGGCCTATCCGATCCGGTCGCACGTCTATGCGAACCTCGCGCACGTGGCCTACGGCGCGGGCGTGTGCTTCGCCTACGAGGCGCTGCGGCGCCCGCTCTGGACCCTGCTGGGGACGGCGCTGTGGGCCCTCGGGGCGCGCCGCGAGGCGCACCGGGCGCTCCCGAGGGCGACCTGGTCCGCGGCGGATCGCGTGGTCGGGGCCGCGGCCCACCTCAAGGCGCGCCGTCCCTTCGCCCGCGCGGCGGCTTTCGTCGGCGCCTAGCAGCGCTGCGCTCCGAACGGGGCTCGCGGCGGACGGAGGCGGTGTGGTAGCGATGCGCCATGACCGCTGCCGCAGGACGCATCCGTGCATTCGACTGGCTCAAGGGGCTGGCCGTGGTGGTGATGGTGCAGACGCACACCATCGCGCTCCTGCGGCCCGACCTCCTCGGCAGCCCGCTGCAGCTCAGGCTGATGTGGATCGACGGGCTGGTCGCGCCCTCGTTCATCCTGACCTCCGGCTTCGCGCTGGCGCTGGTCCAGGTGCGCGGGGCGGCGAGCGGCGGGCAGGCGCGGCGGGCCCGGAAGAGCCTGCGGCGCATCGGCGAGGTCCTGCTGGTGGCCGTCTACATGATCACGCTCTGGTTCCCGATCGCGATCGAGCCGAAGTGGCTGCTGCGCATCGACATCCTGCCGTGCATCGGGCTCTCGCTGCTGGCGGCGCTGCCGCTGTTCGTGGGCCTGGCGCGCTGGCCGCGGCTGCTCGGCGCGGTGTGCGCGGCGATCGGGCTGGGCATCATCGTCGGGACGCCCATGGTCTGGGCGAAGTCGACCGGGCTCGCCAACCAGCTCTTCACCAACAACCACAGCGACATCGGCTCGCCGTTCCCGCTCTTCCCCTGGGCCGGCTACGTCTTCCTCGGCGGCGCGCTGGGAGCCCTGGCGGCCCGCACCAGCGCGCGGACCCTGGCGGCCTGCGTCGTGGCGCTGGCGGCGGTCGGCGGGCTCGTCTGGCTCGGCGCCGTGCAGATCATGGGGCGCATGCCCGAGTGGCCTTGGTGGGCGGCGGCGAACCACGGCCAGCGGGTGGTGGTGGTCAGCGGCCTCATCCTGGCGATGCTCGCCGCGGAGCGCTTCCTGCCCGCGAGCGAGCAGCGGGGGAAGGTCGTGCGCTTCGTGGAGGTCTTCGGGACCTCCTCGCTCGCGGCGTACTTCGGCCACGAGGTGATGCTCTTCAAGAACCTCTTCGGGGTCTGCTTCAACACGCTGTGGGGCAAGAGCGCCGGCTGGGGGCTGTACTGGGTGCTCACCGCGGCGCTCATCGGCCTGACCTTTGTCTTCACCTGGGCCGTGGCCAAGGTCTACGACCACTGGCGCGAGTGGCTGCGCCTGGCCGTGCGGCGGGTGCGCCGCGAGCCGTCGCCGCCCGCCGGGTAGCTCTGCTACGCTCCGCGCCTTCCTCGGGAGGGCGCCTTGAGAACTCGCGGATTCACCCTGGTCGAGCTGGCCTTCGTGCTGGCGGTCCTGGGCGTGCTGGTCTCGCTGACGGTCCCCGGCTACCGGGCCATCACGCTGCGCTCGCGGGCGGCCGAGGCGCCGCTGGGCCTGGAGGCGCTGGCCGACGCGGAGCTGCGCTACTTCCGCGACCACGGCGGCTTCGTGGCCTGCCCGCCGATGCCGCCCGGGGCTCCGCCGAGGGGCACCTCGGCGACGCTGGATGCCAAGGCCCCGGGCTTCAAGGAGCTGGGCTTCCACATGGACGGGCCGATCCGGTACCAGTACGAGGTGGTGCTTGAGAAGAGCACCTTCAAGGCCATCGCCCGCGGGGACCTGGACGGCAACGGCAGGCTCTCGACCTTCACGCTGCGCGGCGACACGCTGGCCCTCGACGTCCAGGACGAGCTCGAATGAGCGCGGCGATCGAAGGCAACCGGGCGCTCATCGCCCGCGAGGTGGCCGCGCTGCGCCGGCACGGCTGGCCGGCGGGGCGGGCGCTGAAGCTGGTGGCGCAGAAGGTTCCTCCGGGGCCCGACCGCGAGGCGCTGGCGGCGCTGGCGGCGGCGCTGGAGGCCGGCCGCGCTCCCGACGCCCAGAAGGATCCGTTCCTGGCGGTGCTGGCCCAGGGCGACGCGGCGGGGCAGGAGGCGCTGCTCGACGTGGCGCGCTCCGACGAGGCCGTGCGCGAGCTGCGCCTCGGCTGGATGCAGGCGGTGGTGCTCCCCTCGGTGCTGCTGTGCATCGCGCTGCCCAGCCTGTTCTTCGTCGGCGCGCCCGAGGAGCTGATGGCCCGCCAGTTCGGCGCAGCGGTTCCGGCGCCCACCGTCTTCGTCATGGAGGCCCTGAAGGCCCTGCGCTGGCTGACGCCCTTCCTCGTCGCCGGCGTCGCCCTCCTGGCCTGGAAGTTCCCGCGCGATCGCGTCCCCGGGCTGCGCTCGCTGGTCGTCGCGGCGGCGCTGCGGCGCTTCCTGGCCGCCCTGAGCGCCGGCCGGCCGGAGAGGGAAGCGCTGGCCGCCATCGATCCGCAGGCTTCGCGGCTGCACGCGTCCACGGCGCTGCGGCTGGACGTCTACGAGCGGGCGATGCTCTTCACGCTCGAGGCCCGGGGGCCGGCGGAGGCCGCGCGGGCCCTGGCCCGGGAGATGGAGGCGGACGCCGCGCGCTCGATGCAGCGGGTCCGCGTGGTGGGTCCCACCTTGGGAATCGTCGTGGCGGTGGTCTTCGTGGCGGGGATGACGGTCGTGGCCCTGGCCAGCTACCTGCCGATCTTCACGCTCGCGGGGTCGATCCGATGACGCCGGCCCGCTACTACACGCTCGCCCTGGTGAGGGCGCTCGCAGAGGGCAAGGGCGCCGACGGCGCGCTCGACGTCGCCAACAAGGCCGCTCCGCCCGCGAACTTCTACGTGACCCGGGCTGTCGAGCAGCTCCGTGCCGGGCGCCTGGAGCAGGGGTTCGGGGCCCTGAGGGACGCCGGCGTGGACTCCTGGCTGCTGGAGTCGGCGGTGCTGGAGCCCAAGGCCTCGCCGGCCGTGCTCGAGCGCCTCGACCGGCTGCCGGACGGCCGCCTGTTGCCGTTGCCGGCGCAGGCGATGCTGGCCTA
Organism: Myxococcales bacterium; assembly: GCA_036504155.1. Taxonomy (GTDB): domain Bacteria; phylum Myxococcota; class Myxococcia; order Myxococcales; family UBA5297; genus JACRCT01. The sequence continues at coordinate 4,989 of DASXVQ010000132.1, read as the reverse complement.
CCTGCTCGTCATCTTCCTCGTCCAGGCCTCGGTCGGCGCGGTCCTCAGCCAGAAGGTCGCGCCGGTGTTCCAGAGGATGTCGGCCGACCTGGCGATGCCCGCCTTCAGCGAGGCGGTGCTCCACTGGGGCCTGCTCGGCTGCTGGGCGCTGGGCTTCCTGGCGTTCGCGTTGCTGACGCCGCCGGGGAACGGGCTGCTGCTGCGAAGGGCGTTCAAGAGCCTGCGCTCGGCGGCCGCCCACTCCGCCGCAGCGGGCCTGGCGGCGGCCGGCGCGCCGGGGGCGGCCGAGAAGCTCCTCGCGCGCCACCCGGAGCTGGGTCCGACGCGGGCCCGCGATCTCTCGGCCGGCTCGCTCGACGAGGTCGCCTCCCAGCTCGCGCGCCGGGCCGAGCGGCAGGCGGAGGGCGTCTTCCTCACGGTCAAGGTGGTCGGGACGGCGCTGGCCCTGGTCACGGCGGTGTGCATGGCGGGCGCGGTGTACGCGTTCATCCCCTTGCTGTCGATGTCGGTGAGGCCATGAGCGCGACCCGTTCCCAAGCCCTGGTGAAGCTGGGCAGCCGGCTGGCCGGGCTGGCGGCCGTGGGGCACCCGGTGGGAGCCGCCGGAGCCGCGGACCGCCTGGCGACGGCGCTGGAGCAGGGAGTCCCCGCGCCCCAGGCGCTGGCCCAGGCCTCGGCGTCCGCGCAGGTGGTGGAGTTCGTCGAGCGCGCTGGAGCCTTCGACCTCGAGGGGCTGCTCGACCGGGTGGCACCGGTGCTCGGCCGGGCCGACGCGCGGGCCCGCGAGCTGCGCGGCCTGGCCGGCTACGTCTGGCTGCTGGTCGGGTGCGTCCTCGGCATCGGGGCCATCCTCTGGGGCGGCGTCGTGCCGGCGATGGAGGCCGTGGTTCGGGCCGGCAAGGAGCTGGCCTCCGACGTCTCGCTGTCCTACGGCCCGTTCGCCGCGCTCTACGTCTTCGCGACGCTGCTGCTGGCAGGGCTCGCTCTCGCGCTCTCGACCCGGCGGGCGGTCTTCCCGTTCGCCTCCGGGCGGCGCGCGGTGCAGCGGGCGGCGATCCTCGGCGGTGCGGCCGCCGCGGCGCGCAGCGGGGCCCGGCTGGAGTCGGCCTTCCTCGCCGGCGCGGCCCTCGCCAGCGACCCGGCGCTGCGCCGCGACGCCGAGGCCATCGCCACGGGCCTGGCGTGCGGCAAGTCGGCCGGGCAGGGGCTTCTCCTCGGTCCTCTCGGGGCGGGGTTCTTCTTCGCGGCCGCCGAGCACGGCGCCGGCGTGGAGACGCTGGAGGCCCTGGCCGACTTCGAGGAGAACGCCGCGGCGAGCGCCTGGACCACCGAGGTCGTCAAGGCCCAGCTCCTCGCGGTGGCGCTGGGAGGGTTCGCGCTGGGCTCGGCCGGCGTCTTCCACTACGCCCTCTACTCCGGGGGGCTCATCCGATGATCGCCCTCGAGCGCGAGGGGCTGCGCCACCGGGTGGGGCTCGCGCTGCGCCCGCAGCTGTTGCGCTGGGACGACGTCGAGCGCATCGAGGGCGGCGTCGTCCACGGCGCGGACGGCACCCAGCTTCGCCTGGATGCGGCGGTCCTGGCCGAGGCGCTGAAGGCCTGGAAGGGGCCGCTGCTCGCGTCCTCGCTGGAGGAGGCCGCCTCGCGGCTGGAGCGGTGGCTCTCCGGCCCGCACGGGCCCCGGAGGGTCGCGCGGTGGCTGGTGGACGCGGCCTCGGCGCTGGGCGCCAGCGACGTGCACGTCGAGTCCCAGGTCGCCGGCGCCGTCGTGCGGCTGCGGCTGGAAGGCGAGCTGGTGGCGCTGTGCGCCCTGTCGAAGGCCGACTCCCAGGAGCTGTCGGCGGCGCTCAAGGGCCTCGCCGGGTGCCTGCCCTACCGCTGCGACATCGCGCAGGAGGGGCGCATCGAGCGGGCGGGGGTGTGCGCGGACGTGCGCGGCTCGTTCGTCCCCACCGCGCTCGGGGAGCGGATCGCGCTGCGGCTCTTCGGGCGCCTGTTCTCCCTGGAGAGCCTGGGGATGTCGCCGGCGGTGCTCGAGGCGCTCAACGAGGCCCTCAATTCCAAGACCGGGCTGCTGCTGGTGTCGGGCGCCTCAGGCTCGGGGAAGACGACCACCCTCTACGCCGCGCTGGGGTACCTGGCGACGACGCGGCCCGGCGCGCACCTGAGCCTGGAGGACCCGGTCGAGCAGCGGCTGCGCGTGGCGGGGGTCGCGGTCGACCAGATCGAGCTCGAGCCCGCGCGCGGGCTGACCGCGGAGGCGATGCTGGTGGCGGCGCTGCGCCAGGACGTCGACGTGCTGGCGGTCGGCGAGATCCGCACGGCGGCGGAGGCGCGGCTGGCGCTGGAGGCCGCGCACACCGGGCGGCTGGTGCTCGCCGGCATCCACGCCGGCTCTCCCGCCGAGGCGCGCCAGCGGATGCTGGACCTGGGCGTGGAGGAGGGCCGGCTGGTGGCGACCCTGCGCGGCGTGCTGCACCAGGAGCTGGTGACCGGACCGTGCGGCTGCGCGAGCCCGGCGGCCTGCGACAAGTGCCGGGGGCTGGGCCGGCGGCGGCAGCTGGTGGCGGAGCTGGCGCTGCCGGCGGGGAAGGCGAGCCTGCGAGGTGTCTCATGAGACGGGGCTTCACCCTCATCGAGCTGATGATCGTCGTGGCGATCCTGGGCATCGCCACCACCGGTGCCGTGGGCATGCAGAACGCCGAGACCGCCAAGAGGGCGAGCCAGCTCTCGGTGCAGGAGCGGGCGCTGCAGTGCCTGGAGCACGAGGCCAGCGCCATCACCCGCGGCGTGGCGGCCGACGCGGTCGAGCGCGCGGCCCTGCTCAAGGAGGTTCCCGGCGCCGCGCTGGAGTCCAAGGCCGTGGGCGCCGACGCCACGGCCCTCACGCTGCGCTTCCGGACCGTGTACGGGCCCCAGGAGCGCACCCTCGTCGTCTTCGGGAGGCCGCGATGAGGCGGGGCTTCACGTTGCTCGAGCTGGCGATCTGCATCTCCATCGGCACGCTGCTCATCCCCATGGTCCTCGCGCTGGGCCGGGTCTCGGAGAAGCAGCACCTGCGGGCGCTCGCGGAGGTGGACGCGACGCAGGTGATGCGCACCGCCAGCGAGGAGCTCCGGCGCGATCTGCAGACGCTGCGGATGGCCGACGGCACCACCGTGACCCTCCAGGGCGCCTGCGGGCGGGTCGAGTACGTGGCCGAGGGCGGAGTGCTCGCGCGCAAGGCCGAGGAGGCCTGCGGCGGGACGCGGGCGCTGGGCCGGCGCGTCCGGGCCATCCGCCGCGACGGCGCGCGGGCGCTGGTGGTGGAGTTCGAGCGGCCCGTCGAGCCCGGCAACCCGGCGGTCAACACCTTCCGCTTCGCGTGGTGAGGCGAGCCATGAAGAACGTGCGTGGGTATGCGCTCCTGCTGGTCCTGGTCGGCATCGCCGCCGCGCTGGCACTCGGCACGCTGGTGGGCGGGCGGATCGACGGCGACCTCCTCGCCACGCGGGCCGACGAGGAACGCCTGCAGGCGCTGTGGCTGGCGCGCAGCGCGGTCGCCCAGCAGAAGGCCGGCGACCGGGAGATCGCCGTCCGCGGTGGGAAGGCCAAGGTGCACGCCACGGCCAAGGCCGGCGCCGAGAAGCTCGTCGAGGCCACCGTGACCACCGCCTCCGGGGCGATCGCCCAGGCCAGCGCGAAGTTCGCGGCGGACGGCACTGCGTCCGGCTGGCAGGAGCGCTTCGATCGGCCGAGCAGGCCGACGCCCGTGGCCGCGACGGTCCCGCAGCAGTGAGCTTCTAGAGCATCGGGCCGCCGCCGCTCACCGGCAGGCAGGCCCCGTCGACGAGAGCGATCCCGGCGAGCGTCATGGGAGCCCTCCAGGAGTCGGGGGAATCTGGCCCCACCGGGCCGCCGGCTCCAAGCCGCGGGCTCGGGCTCGAGCGGGGCGGGCCGGGGGCGGCGAGCAGGGGCGGGGAGGAGAAGTCGGTTGCCCGTCCGGACGTTCCTTGGCATGAATGCGCGCCGTGCTCCTCGTCCTCCTCATCTCTGGCGTGACCGGCCTGTGCACCGGGCTCGGCTCCGTGCCCTTCTGGTTCGTCAAGTCGCTGCCACGCCGGGCGTTCGACGGCATCCTCGGCTTCGGCGCTGGGCTGATGCTCTCCGCCGCGACGATCGGCCTCTTGATGGAGGCCCTCGAGGGCGTGCGCCGCGGCGGCGTCCTGAACGTCGGCCAGCTGGTGCTGATCCTCGCCGGCTTCGCCGCAGGCTTCGTCATCCTCTTCACCGTGGACCGCTTCATCCCCCATGAGCACGCCGGCCGCCACCACGAGCACCTCAAGGAAGGCGCGCACTTCTACGACGAGGAGCACGACAAGGCCGAGCTCGAGGCCAGCTCCCACGTGCGCCAGGGCGTGCTCATCAGCGGGGCGCTGGTCTTCCACCGCCTCCCCGAAGGCTTCGCCATCGGCGCCAGCTTCGCCGGCGGCGACACCATGCCGCTGGGTTGGCTGGTCGCCTCCTCGGTGGCGCTGCAGAACATCTGCGAGGGCGTGGTGATGTCCGCGCCGCTGCGCGCCGGCGGGGTCAAGCCCTGGCGCGCCATGCTCGTCACCGGCGCCACCGGCCTGACCGTGCCGCTCGCCGCGACCATCGGCTACCTGTTCTCGCAGCACATCTCCGGCGCCATGCCGTTCGGCTTGGCGCTGGCCGCCGGCTCGCTCATCGGCGTGACCTCGAACGAGATCATCCCGGAGACCCACGGGCACGGGAACGAGTCCACGGCCACGATGGGCATCGTCGCCGGCTTCATGTTCACCATCCTGATGCGCGTCGGGCTGGGGATCGGCTAGTAGCGTCCGGCCTCCGTGCCCAATGCCGATCACTTTGGGTCCGTCCGAGCGATGGGCTTCTTGGCCGGGTACCGCGTGTCCTTGAACTTGCGGCGGCGCGGGTAGCGTCGGTCTCCCCTGCGGTCGGGGAGGAACAGCAGGGCCAGGTCGCGCTCC
>DASXVQ010000131.1:0-179251 GCA_036504155.1 Myxococcales bacterium | reverse complement strand
TCGCCGAAGCCGGCGAGGCCAAAGAAGGTGCTCTCGTGGCCGCCGGCCGCGACCCCGATCCCCGCGGCCTCGTGCATGCCGCGCGTCATCAGACCGGCGAGCAGTCCCGGCGACAGCCCGACTCCGCGCGCGAAGCCCAGGCCCACCAGCAGCGCCCCGACCAGCGCGCTCGCCCACTCCAGGCCGACGAGGTCGTCGGTCTCGGAGACGCGCAGGGTGGGGCCGCCGAGCGCGTGCTGCACGGCCTCCAGGACCTCGGGGTAGCGCGAGGCGGCCACCATCGCCGCCGGCTGGCTGCCGAGCAGGTCCTCGGCCAGCACCGGGCCGGCCATCGCCCCGACGCGGCGCACCGCGGACTCCTGCCGGAGGATCTCCGAGAGCGGCACCTCGTCCGACAGGCCGCGCACCGCGTGCACCACGAAGTGCCGTCCGTCGACCGCCTCTCCCAGCGAGGCCGCGGCGGCCCGGGCGGCGCCCGAGGGCACCGCGAAGAGCACCAGTGTGCACTGCTGGCCCAGCTGCTTGGCGTCGGGCGTCACCTCGATGCCGTCGTGTCCCGACAGCTCCGGGTCGCGCCGGCTGCAGATGAGCGCCGCGTTTCCCGCGGCCCTGGCTGCGGTGGCCAGGGCCAGGCCCCAGCGCCCGCCGCCCATGATCCCGATGGTCGTTCCGGTCGCGCTCATGCCGCACCTCCCGCCGCCGCGCGCGTCGCGCCGACCTTGTAGCCCAGGCCCGAGGCCGCCAAGCGGTCTTGGTAGTAGAGCAGCAGGTTCGTGTCGGCCACGGTGATGCCGTCGCCCTCCTGCGCGAGCACCGGGTAGCTGTGGTAGCCGTTCCAGGCCCGCACCGCCTCGTCCACCAGCGCCGCGGCGCTCTTCTCGCGCAGGCCGGGGCCGAGCACGAGCCGGCCCTGGTCCTCGAGCGCCTTGGCCTTCTCGCGCAGCGCGTCCAGGTCGGAGACCAGCTCGGCCCGGGTGAGGCGCACCTCGTCGCGGTGGCGCAGGGCGGCGAACAGGTCCTCGCGCGGGAAGGCCGCGCGCAGCCTTGCGAAGGCGGCCGCGGCCACCAGGTGCGTGGAGAGGATGACCACGTTGCGCGCGTAGGAGCGGGCGATGGCCTCGCCCAGCTCGCGGGTGTACTGCGCGTCGCGCGCCGGATCGAGCGCCGGCTCGCCGCCCTTGAGCACGTAGCTGAGCGGGTCCACCGCCCGCCCGCGCGGGTCCAGCGAGCGGCCGTCGGGGGCCACGCGGTTGCCGAAGGGGTCCAGCGGCGGGCAGAAGCGCAGGACGATGGAGCCGTCGGTGAGCAGCAGCTTGCGGACCAGGGTCAGCACGCGCCGGGCCTGGGTGCTCTCGTCGTCCTCGATGATGTAGCGGCTCTTGCCCACCTCGGCGAGGAAGTCGTCGATGAGGGTGCGCGCTTCCAGGGTTAGCAGGTAGTTGATGGTCGCCGGCACGAAGAAGACCCGCCGGCTCTCGCCGCGCTGGGCCGCGCGCACGAACGCCTCGAGCCCGGTGCCCGCCAGGCCCAGCTTGAGCTTCTCCTCTACCGCTCCGGAGCGCGACCGCGTGCCGCCGGGGAAGAACAGCGAGTGGTAGCCGCGCTCGATGAGCACGCAGGAGTAGGCCTTGAGCACCGCCTTGTAGAGCCCGTACTTGAGCCGGCGGTCGACCTGGTAGGCGCCCAGGTTGTGCATGAAGAAGCTGAGCAGCGGGTTGGTGAAGAGGTTCTTGCCGGCCCCGTAGGTCGCCGGGGGCAGGCCCTCGCGCTGCAGGCCGTAGCCGAAGACGATGGAGTCGAAGTTCGACAGGTGGGTGGGGACGAAGAGGAGCGTGCCCAGCTCGGCCAGGGTGCGGATCTCCGCGGCCGGGCCCTGCACCACGACGTGCCGGCGCACCGCGCGGTCGCCGCCCAGGTCGCGCAGCGTCTCGCGCGGGGAGATGAGGCTGGAGATGAGCGTGGGCACCACGCGGGAGGAGAACTGGTACACGCGCGGGTCGAAGTTGCCGGCCACGTCCCAGGCGCACTCGCGGGCCAGCTCGCGCAGCTCCTCGCGCCGCTGGGCCTCGCCCATCTTGCCGACGCTGCGGGCCAGCCGGCGGAAGCGGGAGAGCGCCTCGTGCTCGTCGCCGGTCTTGGCCTCCAGCCGGCGGATCTCGTGGAAGGCGGCGTCGTTGAGGGCGAGCAGCGGGTCGCTCGTCTCGCTGGCGACCCGGGCGACCACCTCGTCGACGATGGACGCCCGCTCGGCGTTGAACCCGAAGATGGACGGCGCTGGCATGGAAGGCCCCCTTGACCGCGGAAACGCCGTGGATTGTGCGCTGGCACCTGTCCAACGGTCGAGCCTGGAGGCGCCCCCTACCCCGACGGGGAGAGCCCCGCGAGAAGCTCGGGACAGGCCGGCCGACGATCGTCCGCCCCTGTGGTAAGAGAAGGCCCGCCGCCATGATCCAGCTGTTCCACGTCAACAAGCGTTACGACCACGACGCGCCCGCGCTCGTCGACGTGAACCTCTCCATCGACAAGGGCGAGTTCGTCTTCCTCACCGGCCCGTCCGGCGCGGGCAAGACCACGCTGCTCAAGCTCATCTTCTGCGCCGAGAAGGCGACCAGCGGGCAGATCCTGGTCACCGGGCGCAACGTGGCGCGCATCTCCGGCTCGCAGATCCCCTACCTGCGCCGGAAGATCGGCGTCGTCTTCCAGGACTTCAAGCTGCTGCCCGGCCGCACCGTGCGCGACAACGTGGCGCTGACCCTGGACGTGCTGGGGATGAGCCGGCGCGACGCGCAGCGGCGGGTCGAGGTGATGCTCAAGCAGGTGGGGCTGGCCCACAAGATCGACAGCTACCCGCCCAAGCTCTCCGGCGGCGAGCAGCAGCGCGTGGCCATCGCCCGGGCGCTGGTGAACGACCCGGCCATCCTTCTCGCCGACGAGCCCACCGGCAACCTGGACCACAAGCTCACCCTCGAGATCATGGACCTCCTGACCGACTTCTCGGCGCGGGGAACGACGGTGGTGGTGGCCACGCACGACGAGGGCCTGCTGACGCGCTACCAGAAGCGGACCATCTCGCTCGCGGGCGGCCAGGTCGTCGCCGACTCCGACGCGCCGCACCGCTCGCTGGCCGTGAGCTGAAGAGGGACCCCGCGCGTGACCCGCATCTTCTACTTCCTGCGCGCGGCGTTCTCGGGCCTGAGGCAGAGCCCGTTCGTGCACCTGGTCGCGGCGCTGACCATCGGCGTGGCGATGTTCGCGGTGGGCCTGGCGCGCTTCGGCAGCCAGGCGGCGGACCGCGTGCTCGACACCTGGGGCACCGGCGTCGAGGTCTCCGTCTACCTGGTCGACGGCCTGCCCCTCGAGGAGGCCCAGGCGCTCGTCGCGAAGCTCCAGAAGGAGGACGGCGGCGAGGTGCGGCTGGTCCTGCCCGACGAGGCGCTCGGCCGGCTGCGCAAGGACCTGGGCGAGGCGGGCGACGTGCTCGAGAACCTGCCCAAGAACCCGCTGCCCGCCTCCATCGAGATCCGCCCCTCGCCGGCGCAGCGGTCCGCCGGCGCCATCTCCGCGCTCGCGCAGAAGTGGAAGAAGCTGCCCGGCGTCTCCTCGGTGGAGTACGGCCGCGAGTGGGTCGAGCGGCTGGAGATGCTGGGCCGGGCGGTGCGCGGCGCGGGGGCGCTCCTGCTGCTCATCGTCCTCCTCGCCGCGGTCACCGTGGTCGCCGCGACGCTGCAGCTGGCCATCTACGCGCGGCGCGAGGAGATCGAGATCCAGAAGCTGGTCGGCGCCACCGACTCCTTCGTCAAGGCGCCGTTCCTGCTCGAGGGCGTGCTGCAGGGCCTGCTCGGCGCGGGGCTCGGCGTCGCCGGCCTGTACGCGGTGGCGCGCTACCTGGGGCCGCAGGTCGGGCGCGCGGTGTCCTTCGCGATCGAGGGGCTGTCCTTCCCGGCGCTCGTCGATCCCCGGAGCGCGGCGGAGCTGGGCGGGATGGGGATGGCGCTGGGGCTCCTGGGCAGCCTGCTCGCGGTCCGCCGCTTCCTGAGGGTGTGATGCGCCGCGCCGCTCTCCTCAGCGCTCTCGTCCTCTGCCTGGCCGCGCCGAGGGCGGTCCGGGCTGCCGCCGAGGAGGGGCAGGCGCCGCCGCCGCAACCGCCGCCGGCCCAGAGCGCCGAAGAGGTCGCCCAGCAGGTCCAGGCGCAGGAGGAGGCGCTCTCCAAGCTGCGCGAGCACGCGACCTCGGTGCTCGACTCGCTCCAGCTGGCCGAGGACGAGGTCCGCGCGCTGCAGGACGCCGCCGCGCAGGCCGAGGCCTCCGCGCGCGCCGCCAACGCCCGGGTCGCCGCGGCGCAGAAGGAGGAGGACAAGGCCCGCGACGCGCTCGTCGCCGAGCTGGAGGAGCTCGCGCCGCGGCTCAAGGTCCGCTACGAGCTGGGCAAGCAGCGGCGGACCAACCTGCTCGTCACCGCCGACTCCATCGGCGACCTGCTGTGGCGCCAGCGCGCGCTCGACCAGGTCCTCGCGGGCGACCTGAAGCTGGTGGGCAAGGCGCGCTCGGCGCTGGACGCCCTCGAGGCCAAGCGCACCAAGCTCGAGGCGGTGAAGGCCGACTACTCGCAGCGCTCGCAGTTCGCCGCCGGCCAGCGGGCCAAGGCCACCCGGCGCAAGGACGAGCTCGTCGGCCTGCACGACTCCCTGATGGAGCAGCAGGACCTCAAGGAGAAGATGCTCAAGGAGCTCAAGCAGGTGCAGTCGGAGCTGACCAAGTACGTCAAGCACCTGCCGCAGGCGCTGGCGGAGCTCAAGCCGGCGGCCAAGGACGGCTTCGCCAAGAGGAAGGGGAAGATGCCCTACCCGGCCAAGGGCCACATCGAGGTCGCCTTCGGCAAGGTGCTCAACCCCAAGTTCAACACCGTGACCTTCCAGAAGGGGCTGGACCTGCGCGCGAGCGAGGGCAGCGAGGTGGCCGCGGTCGCCGACGGCAAGGTCGTGCACGCCGGAGCGTTCCGCGGCTACGGCAACCTGGTCATCGTCGACCACGGCGACGGCTACCACACGCTGTACGCGCACCTGGCCACGCTGGCCAAGGCGGTGGGCGACGAGGTGGAGGGCGGGCAGGCGTTGGGGACGGTGGGGGACACCGGGTCGCTCAAGGGTGCCTACCTGTACTTCGAGGTCCGCGAGAAGGGGAAGCCGGTGGACCCCAAGGAGTGGCTCGGAGCGCCGTAGCCCTCCTCTCCGCATCCCAACGAGGACGAAGGGAACGCGATGGATCCCAAGAAGCTCCTGGACTGGGGGATGGAGGTCATCCGCAAGGGCGCCGAGCGCAAGGGCGCCCGCCTGCGGTTCGTCGACGTCGGGCCGCTCCGGATGCACTTCTTCGAGGTCCCCGGAAAGGTCGTCGGCGGGCCCACGGTGGTGCTCATCCACGGCCTGGGTGGCTCCTCGGTGGGGTACTGGCGGGTGATGTTCCGGCTCGCGTCCCACGCGGGGCGGGTGGTGGTGCCGGACTTCCCGGGCTCGGGCTTCTCGCCGCTGCCGGCGAGCGGGCCGTTGGGCTTCGCCGAGGTGATGGACGTCCTGGACAAGTTCACGGACCTGGTCGTCCCGGAGAGGGCGATCTACCTGGGCAACTCGCTGGGCGGCGCGATGGCGGCGCGGTTCGCGGCGCGCAACCCGAAGAAGGTCTCGGGCCTGGTGCTGGTCTCGCCGGCCGGAGGCCGGGTGGAGTCGCACCGGATGCAGGAGCTGCTCGACGGCTTCCAGGTGCAGACCCAGCAGGAGGCGAGGGCGCTGTCACGGCGCTTCTTCTCGCGGCCGCCGCTGGTCCTGCCGTTCCTGATGGGGCCGACGCTCTTGCCGCTGATGGCGCGGCCGAGCGTACGCAAGCTCCTAGAGGAAGCGATCCGGGTGTCGGCGCTGGAGGACTCGGAGCTCGAAGGCATGGAGCCGCCGGTGCTGCTCCTGTGGGCCAAGAACGAGCGGGTGCTGCCGTACGAGGGGCTGGAGCACTGGCGCGCGCACCTGCCGAAGACCGCGCAGATCGAGGAGGTCGAGGACTTCGGCCACAGCCCGCAGCTGGACCGGCCCAAGGAGCTCGTCGAGTGGATCGCGCGGTTCGCGCGGGAGCGGGTGGGGGCCAGCAACTCGGCGGCCTGAGGGGCATCTCATCGGCAGCCCATTCAGGGCACGAGAGGTCGCCGCCGATGCTCACTTCCATCCTCGTTTCCATGGTCCTCGCCGGCATCCAGCCCGGCACCGCCGCGCCGGACGTCTCGGCGCCGAACCAGGACGGCAAGATCGTCAAGCTCTCCGACTTCAAGGGCAGCCCGATCCTTTTGTACTTCTACCCGAAGGACGACACCCCCGGCTGCACCAAGGAGGCCTGCCACCTGCGCGACGCGTACACGAAGTACCAGAAGCAGGGCATCGTCATCCTCGGCGTCTCCAAGCAGGACCCGGCCAGCCACAAGGCCTTCATCCAGAAGCACAAGCTGCCCTTCGACCTGCTCGCCGACGAGGACGGCTCGGTCGCCAAGGCCTTCGGCATCAAGAGCGTGCCGCTCTTCGGCTGGTTCAAGCGCCAGAGCGTGCTGCTCGACGCCGACCACAAGGTCGTGAAGTTCTTCGACGACGTGGACCCCAACAAGCACGCCGACGAGGTGCTGGCGGTGGCAGCGGCGCCGGCGGCGAAGCCGGAAGCCAAGTAGGCCCAACGGCTCCGCGGTCGCAGCATCAGCCCGGCTCCGGGCTCGGGCTCGAACTCCGTCGCGAGGCGGCCAGGTCGCTTCGCGGCGGGTCTTGACGCCCACGTCGGCCGCGCGCAAGGTGCGCCCCCTCATGGAGCTCATCGGCCAACGCGAATTCAGAGTCGCCAGCTACCACATCGGCAACCGGGGCACCGCTCGCCCTTCGGCCATCATGGGCTTCCTCGAGGAGGCGGCTGGCGAGCACGCGATGTCCTGGAAGCTGAGCATCTTCGACCTGCTGCCCCGCGGCATGACCTGGGTCCTGGCTCGCTACCACCTCAAGCTCCTGCGGGCGCCCCGGCACGCCGAGCTGCTCACGGTGACGACCTGGCCCTCCGGCCGCACCTCGGTGTTCGCCGCCCGCGACTTCGAGGTGGCCGGCTCCGACGGCTCCCCGGTCGCCCTGGCCACGACCAGCTGGGCCATCCTCGACGTGGCGACCAAGCGACCGGTCAACGTCACCGACGTCGTCCCTGCGGAGTTCGTGCTCCCGCGCCGCGTGCTCGGTCAGGGGTTCAGCTCGCTGCCCAGGCTCGAGGCCTCCCAGGTCCAGCGCCAGGTGGAGCTGCCGGTGATGCGCCGCGACCTGGACCTCAACGATCACGTCAACCACATCGTCTACGCGCAGTGGGGCCTGGAGGCGGTCGAGCCGGCCACGACGCCCGGCCTGCGCCCCGTGGAGATCGAGATCAGCTACCGCGCCGAGGCGCGCTGGGGCGACCGCGTCATCTCCGCCATGGCCCCCACCTCGCCGCCGGAAGGCGCCCAGGCCCCGGCCTTCCTGCACCGCATCGGCAACGCCGCCACCGGCTCCGAGCTCGCCCGCCTGAGGACCATGTGGGGCCGCTGAGCACGCAGGCACGGAGGCCTGAGGCTCCCAACCCTGGAAGCCAAGAGCGACAACTCTGCTAAGCTGGCCTTCGTACTGCGGAGGCCCGACTTGTCGCTGCGATCCCCCCGTTCCTCGTGGGGCACCGTCCTTCTGCTGGCTCCTTTCGCCTTCCTCGGCGGAATGGTGGCCGACCGGCTCGCCTTTGGCGCGAGCAGCAACGAGGTCTACAAGCAGCTCGACGTCTTCACCCGGGTGCTCTCGTACATCGAGAACAACTACGTCGAGGAGGTCAGCGAGAAGCAGCTCGTCCAGGGCGCGATCAAGGGCATGGTCAATACCCTGGATCCCCACACGCAGTTCATGCCGCCCGAGATCTTCAAGGACATGAAGGTCGACACCTCGGGCGAGTTCGGCGGCCTGGGCATCGAGCTGACCAACAAGGTGGTGCTCAAGAACGGCGCCAAGATGGAGGCGCTGGTCGTGGTGGCCCCCATCGACGACACGCCCGCCGCCCGCGCCGGAGTGAAGGCCGGGGACGTCATCCTGAAGATCGACGGCGAGGCCACCAACGACATGGACCTCGTCACCGCCGTCTCGCGCATGCGCGGCCCGGCCGGCAGCAAGGTCATCCTTACCATCTCCCGCGAGGGCTTCACCGAGCCGCGCGATCTCATCCTGGTGCGCGACCACATCAAGATCGTCTCGGTCGAGGGCCGGCTCTACGAGGGCTACGGCTACCTCAAGATCAAGAACTTCCAGGAGTCGACCGACCGCTACCTGAAGAAGGCCCTCGACGAGCTGCGCAAGGAGAACAAGGGCGAGCTCAAGGGCCTGGTCCTCGACCTGCGCAACAACCCCGGCGGCCTGCTCGATCAGGCGGTCAAGGTCAGCGACCGCTTCCTCCCGGGCGGCCTGACCATCGTCACCACCAAGGGCCGCGGCGGCCGACACGCCGAGGAAGAGAAGAGCCACGAGCGCGACACCGAACCGGCCTACCCGATGATCGTCCTGGTCAACGGCGGCTCGGCCTCGGCCTCGGAGATCGTCGCCGGGGCCCTGCAGGACCACGGCCGCGCGGTGATCATGGGCCAGCCCACCTTCGGCAAGGGCAGCGTCCAGACGCTCATCGAGCTCGAGGACGGCAGCGGGCTCAAGCTGACCATCGCCCGCTACTACACGCCCAAGGGCCGCAGCATCCAGGAGAAGGGCATCCAGCCGGACGTGTTGGTCAAGACCGTCGACAACAGCGGCCCGCGCGAGGTCGATCTCAAGAACCACTTCAAGTCCGAGGGCGAGGGCGAGGGCAAGACGCCGCCCGCCAAGGCCGAGCCGGTCGACGCCAAGGTCACCACCACCAGCGGCGCCTCGACCGACGACGAGCTGCTCAAGACCGCCCTGGACTACCTGCACACCTGGCAGATCTTCAAGGGACCGCCGGGCACGCCCGGTCAGCCCAACCCGCCGAGCACCACTCCCAAACCCGCCAAGCAGAAATGACGTGCCTCACGCGCTCGTGCGCCCCCGCGAGCCCGCGGGCGGCCGCCCTCCTGGTCGCCCTGACGTTGGCGGGAGCGCCGCGCGCGTGGGCTGCCTCGGCTGACACCGGCAAGCCCAAGCGGCTGGCGGTGGTGGCCTTCCCCACCGAGCCCGCGTCGGCCCCGGCCGCCGCCCACCTGGCCCAGCATGCCGAGGCGGCGGTGCACGCCGTGGGGCGCCAGGAGCTGGTCGAGCTCGCCCGGCTGCTCGACTCCGCCGGCAACTCGGCGCGCGACGGCCAGACCGAGGCGGGTCGGAATGCCGCCTCGGCAGCCCGGAAGTTCTACGACGATCTCGAGCCGCAGAAGGCCGCCGAGCAGTGCAACAAGGCCCTCAAGGCTTTTGAGGGCGCCGACCTCTCCGGCCCGGCCTTCGACGAGATGATCGCCGCCTGGTCGCTGCGGGTCGCCGCCCTCATCGCCAACTCCGAGAACAAGGCGGCGCTGGCCGAGCTGGGCCTGATGCTCCCCTCCGGCGGGCGCGCGGTCTTCGACCCCAACCTGTTCGCGCCCGACTTCATCGCGCAGATCAAGTCCAAGCGCGCCGACCTGGCGATGAAGGGCGAGCTGGCGTTCTCGGTCGACACCAAGCCGGTCTCGGCGCTGGTCTACATCGACGGCAATCTGCGCGGCGCGGCGCCCCTGGAGGTCAAGGACTTGACCCCCGGCGAGCACTTCCTGACCCTGGTCGCCCCGGGCCACCAGCTGGTGCAGAAGCGCTTTCGCGGCGGCCCCGGCGTCGCCGAGAACGTCACGCTGGAGACCACGCTCAAGCACGGCCCCTTCCAGCCCAAGGTCGACGCGCTCAAGGCCGCGCTGAGCACGGCCGCCCGCGGCGAGAAGCTCAAGGCGCTCGCGGTCGAGCTCGGGGTCGACCAGGTGCTGGCCCTGGCGGTCACGGTGCAGGGCAAGGAGATGAAGGTCGTCGCCACCCGCGGAGGCGCCGACGGGAAGGAGCGCAGCTACCTCTCGGACACGCTGCCCGTGCAGGGCGAAGCCAAGCCCGGCGAGGCCGCCAACCTCTTCCTCGCGCGGGTCCTCGGCACGGATCTCAAGCCGCCCAAGGGCGTCCCCGGCGCGGCCAGCGAGAGCTCCGGCTGGACGATGCGCCACACCGGCATCCTGCTCATCGGCCTGGGCGCCGGCGTGGGCGGAGGCGGCGCGGGGCTGGGCTGGCAGGCCCAGACCGCCGCCGACAACTTCAAGGCCCTCCGCGACGCGCCGCAGGTCAACCCCATCTGGAGGCAGCGGGAGCAGGATGGGCGCAACTGGGCCCTGGCGGCGGACCTGAGCTATGCCGGGGCCGCGGTGCTGGCGGTCGTGGGAACGGTGCTGGCCATCGTCGGCGGCGGATCCGACGAGGCCGCGCCCGAGCCCTCCAGGCGGCCGGCGATCCGCGTCGAGGAGAAGAAGGCCGAGCCCGCCAAGGCGCAGCCCGCCGCCGCGACCGAAGAGAAGAAGCCCGCCGCCGATCCGAAGAAGGCCGAGGAGAAGGGCGCGGCCGAGGACGAGAAGAAGCGCGCCGCCGAGGAGAAGCAGACGAAGGCCGAGGACGAGAAGCTGCGCAAGGCCGAGGACAAGAAGAAGGCCGAGGAAGACAAGAAGGCCGCCGCCGAAGAGAGGCAGAAGAAGGCCGAGGACGACAAGCAGCGCAGGGCGGAGGAGAAGAGGAAGGCCGAGGAGGAGCGCAAGGCCGACGCGGAGCGCAGGGCCGAGGAGAAGAAGAAGGCCGAGGAGGAGCGCAAGGCGGACGCGGAGCGCAGGGCCGAGGAGAAGCGCAAGGCCGAGGACGAGAGGAAGGCCGCGGCGGAGGCGAAGAAGAAGGCCGCCGACGACGCGATGAAGGCCGCCGAGAAGTCGCAGCAGGACGCCGCCACCCGGGAGTACGAGGAGGCGCGCAAGACCGAGGCCGAGCGGATCAAGAAGGAGGAGGAGGCCCTGCGCAAGGCCGAGGACGAGAGGCAGGCCGAGGCCCGGCGCAAGGCGGAGGAGAAGCGGCTGGAGGATGAGAAGCGCAAGGAGGCGGACCGGAAGATCCGGGACTTCGACGACATGCGGGACGACCGATGACGCCTGCCACGTTCAAGAGAGCGGCCCTCGCGCTCGCCCTGTGCGGCGCGGCCTCCTGCTCGCTGATGGTCGACTACGACCTCGAAGGAAAGCCCTGCGGCAACAACAAGACCTGCCTCGAGGGCTACGTCTGCATCCAGAACGCCTGCCTGCTCTCCGACGAGGACGCGGGCACCACCGCCAAACGGGATGGCGGGGCGCGCGACGGCGGTCCGCTCGATGCCGGCGGCCCCGGCGATGCGGAAGAGCCCGACGCCGACCTGGGCATCCCCGACGTCTGAGCTGAGGCTTCGCAGCCTCGATCCGTGGACGACGAGCCACGCCCGTCTCCAGCGCAGCGGCAGCCCCGCACGCCTGCTTGACCGTCGGCCCGATCGCCCAGCCGCCCGGAATCCCGCCGGGTTTCGGGACTGCGGCCGAAAAATTCACAGACCTGCTACATGCCTCTACAGTGGTTTTGCCTGCCCTGGCATCGAGCGTGCTCAGGGGATGGATGGTCGAAGGTGGGTTGGTCGAGCAGGCGAAGGAGAAACACCCGAGAAGGAGGCATCCCGTGACGTTCCGCCGTGTGGCCGTGCTGATGGGAGGGTGGGGCGAGGAGCGCGAGGTCTCGATGCGCACCGGCGAGGCGGTCGCCAAGGCGCTGCAGCAGCGCGGCCACGAGGTTCATCGCGTGCTCGCGGGCCCCGGGGTCGATCGCGCGCTGCGCCAGCTGGCGGTGGACGCGGCGTTCCTGGCGCTGCACGGGCGGATGGGCGAGGACGGCAAGATCCAGGGGCTACTCGAGGTCCTCGGCGTGCCGTACACCGGCTCGGGCGTCATGGCGAGCGCGCTGGCCATGAACAAGCCGATGGCCAAGAAGGTGCTGCGCTTCCACAACATCCCCACCCCGACGAGCTACACGCTCACCCCGGCGGAGCTCGACCAGGCCCTGGAGGTCCACGGCGACATGGGCTTCCCGGCCATCGTCAAGCCGGCGGCCAGCGGCTCGTCCTGCGGCCTGACGGTGGTCCGCGAGGCGAGCGAGCTGGTCCCCGCGCTGCGCGAGGCCTGGCGGTTCGGCCCCGAGGCGCTGGTGGAGCGCTTCGTCCGCGGCAAGGAGATCACCGTCGGCATCCTGGGCGACAAGGTGCTCGGCAGCTGCGAGATCGTCCCGCCCCGCGAGATCTTCGACTACCAGGGCAAGTACCAGGGCGGCACGCGCTACCACCTGCCGGCCCGGGTCAGCACGACCCGCCTGTGCAACCTGCAGTCGCTGGCGCTGGCCGCCCACAAGGCCCTGGGCTGCCGCGGCTACAGCCGGGTGGACCTCATCGCCTCGGACGAGGTGAACGACTTCGTCCTCGAGGTCAACACGCTGCCCGGGATGACCGCGACCAGCCTCCTGCCGAAGATCGCCAAGGCCGCCGGCCTGCCGTTCGACGAGCTGGTCGGAAGCATCCTCGACCGCGCCGCCCTCGAGGACCCCGCCGCCAACCACTCCGTGGACCGCGAGCCGAGCTTCAGACCGCAGCGCACCGCCGCCAAGGCGGGGTAGCCGGGACCCCGAACGGCCGCTAAGCTGGGCGGGTCTTGCGAGCTGCCCTCACCATCCTCGTTCTCGCCGCCTGCAGCCTGTGCCCTCGGGGCGCCCGGGCGGCCGACGAAGGTGCGCCCCCGAAGTCTCTGGCCGAGCTGGTCGACCGGGCCCGGGCGCTGGAAGGGGAGAAGGCCTGGGAATCGTTGCTCCCGGCGGCGGGCGAGGTGTTCACCCACCCCGAAGCGACGGTCGAGCACCGGCTCGACGCCACGCTGATGCAGGCGTGCGCGCTGGCCATGGTCGCGGAGGCCTCGGAGGCGGAGAAGCCGTTCCGGCTCCTCTTGCGCGGCCGGCCCGGCTTCGAGATGCCGGCCGACACCGACCCGAAGATCCTGGCGGTCTTCCGGAAGGTCCAGGCCGACGAGAAGGCCATCCTCTCCCAGGTGCGGGAGCTGACGCTGCGGGAGCTCAAGCTCGCCGGCGAGCCTCCGGTGAAGGGGGAGGGCGGCTCGCCTCTGACGTTCGGCTACCGCCTGCGAGATCCCCGGGGGATGGTGGCCCAGATGAACCTGCGCTACCGGCGCGAGGGCGAGAAGGACTTCGCCTCGCTCTCGCTCGTCCGTAACGAATCGGGCGGCTGGGCCGGGGCCATCCCGGGCGAGTGGACGCAGTCCGAAAAGCCCTACCAGGTGGAGTACTACCTCACGACCGCCGACGCGGAGGGCCAGACCCTGGTCGACCTGGCCGCCGCGACTGCACCGCTGAAGGTGCCGGTCGAGCCGCAGGTTCCCCTCTACAAGAGCGGCTGGTTCTGGGGCGCGGTCGGCGTGGTCGCGGTCGCGGTGGGGGCGGCGGCAGGCATCCTGGTGAGCCAGGCGAGCGCGCTGCCCTCCAGCGATCTCGGCACCATCCAGCCGCGCTGACCCGCGAGCATCCCGTCCAACCGGTGGAAAGGACACGGATTCCGTTCGCGGCGCCCGTTCGAGCCCGATTTTCGGCGGTCTCCGGGCGGGGATGGCGGCACGCGAGGTGCGACATTTTTTCGCACTGACGCAACCCAGCGTTTGTCCTAGACAATCCGCCGCGTGACGCAGTGCGCCCGAGCGATAGAACTCATTGCGTCGCTTGCTCGCCTGCCCTATAGTGCGCGCGCTTTTGGGGCGAACATTTCGCCTCCCCCGCCCAGGGTCTCACCGGGCGGTTGGGGCGTGGAGGGTTGCAGGTCCGCGGCAAGTCAGGTCCGCGATGCAACCCATCCGAGGGCCGAAACGAGATGACGCTCGTCGAGTCAATCCTGCTGGGACTGTATTTCCTCATCCTGGCGGTGCTGTCGATGTACGGCTCGCACCGCTACTGGATGGCGTTCTTGTACTACCGCCACAAGTACAAGATGCCGACTCCAAAGGGCCGTCTCGAGAAGCTCCCCCGGGTCACCATCCAGCTGCCCATCTTCAACGAGATGTACGTCGTGGAGCGCCTGGTCGACGCCGTCTGCAAGATCGACTACCCCCGCGATCTGCTCGAGATCCAGGTCCTGGACGACTCCACCGACGAGACCAGCGCCATCGCCGAGGCGTGCGTCAGGCGCCACCAGGCGGAAGGGCTGGACGTCGTCTTCCTGCACCGCACCAACCGCCAGGGCTTCAAGGCGGGCGCGCTGGAAGAGGGGCTGAAGAAGGCCAAGGGCGAGTTCGTGGCGGTCTTCGACGCCGACTTCGTGGCCCAGCCGGACTTCCTCAAGAAGACGGTCCCGTACTTCGCCGACCCCAAGGTCGGCATGGTCCAGGTGCGCTGGGAGCACATCAACCGCGAGTTCTCGACCCTGACCCAGGCCCAGTCGATCTTCCTCGACGGCCACTTCATGATCGAGCACACCGCGCGCAACCGCTCGGGGCGCTTCTTCAACTTCAACGGCACCGCCGGCATCTGGCGGCGCGCCACCATCCAGGACGCCGCCGGCTGGCAGCACGACACGCTGACCGAGGACCTGGACCTGTCCTACCGCGCCCAGCTGAAGGGCTGGCAGTTCGTCTACCTGAACCACGTGGTCTCGCCTGCCGAGATCCCGGTGGACATGAACGCCTTCAAGTGCCAGCAGCACCGCTGGGCCAAGGGCTCCATCCAGACCGCGCGCAAGCTGCTTCCGGCCATCCTCAAGGCCGACCTGCCGTTCAAGGTGAAGCAGGAGGCCTTCGTCCACCTGACCAACAACATCGCCTACCTGCTGATGGTGGTCCTGAGCCTCCTGATGCCGGTCTCGATGGTCATCCGCTTCCGCCACGGCTGGTACGGCGTGCTGCTGCTCGACTTCCCCTTCTTCGTGATGGCGACGCTCTCGGTCTCGGCCTTCTTCGTGGCCAGCCAGCGCGAGGTGGGCCAGAGCCTGTGGGCGCAGATCAAGTACCTGCCGTTCCTGATGTCCCTGGGCATCGGCATGTCGATCAACAACGCCAAGGCGGTGCTCGAGGCGCTGCTCAACCAGCAGTCGGGCTTCGCCCGCACCCCCAAGCACGGCATCGTCGGCGAGGGCAAGAAGCAGGTTTGGAAGGAGAAGAAGTACCGCGGCAAGGTCAGCGTGCAGCCCTTCATCGAGATCGCGATGGCGCTGTACCTCACCTACGCCATCGTCTTCGCGCTCGACAACCGCGTGTACTTCTCGCTGCCGTTCCTCATCGTCTTCCAGGTCGGCTTCCTGTACTGCGGCGTGATGAGCCTGTGGCAGGGCCGCCGCCCGCGGACCGTCGAGACTGCTGCCCCGGCAGCTGCTGACGCGGCGTAGCCAGCCTCGAGCTCCAGCCAAGGCCCAAAGGCGCTCGGAATCCCCGGGCGCCCATTCGGCTCGTACCCAAGACTCAGGAGAGGCCGGCCTTCTCGCCGGCTTGCTTGGTTCTGGTGCGCCCATGACCCTGCCGGCCTGGCTGTACGACCTGTTGATGGCGCCGCTCGACGCGTTGGGGCTGCGGCACTATCGCAGGCGGCTGATGGCGGGGCTCTCCGGGCGGGTGCTGGAGCTGGGAGCGGGGACGGGGCGCAACGGTCGGCACCATGCCCCCGCCACCGTGGCGGTCGACCACGACCTGGCCTTCCTCAAGCGGGCGAAAGAGCAGGGCATTGGCTCGGAGCTCGTCTGCGCAGACGCTCGGGCGCTGCCCTTCCGCGACGGAACCTTCGACCGGGCGGTCGAGAGCCTGGTGTTCTGCAGCCTGCCCGAGCCCGAGAAATGCCTCGCCGAGCTTGCGCGGGTGGTCAAGTCGGACGGCGAGATTCGGATGCTGGATCACGTCCGCGCCCAGGGAGGCTGGGCGAGGGTGCAGCACGCCTTGGCCCCGGCCTGGCTTGCCGTGACGGGCGACTGCCACCTCGACCGCGACGTGAAGGGGCTCGTCGAGAAGGGCGGGCTGCGCATCGAGCGCTACCAGTCGCGTTGGGCCGGCTGGCTTCAGGAAGTCGTGGCCAGGCCGCCCCGCGGCTCGAGCCGAGCCGAGCGCGTGGACCTCGAGTGAGGAGCGCGAAGCCTCTGATCAGGGCGAGAGCTTGAGAACGCGCCGCCGAACGAGATCGCGCACGACCTGCTCGATCTCCATGGGGCTCTGCTGGCCCTGGGCGATGACCTCTTTCGGGGTCTTTCCCGCGCGAATCAGCGCGGCGATGGGCCGCGCCTCGGGTGGGCCGAGCTGCTCGTAGAGCAGGTAGAGCTGCTCGTCCACCTCGACCCGCGTGGCCCGCGTGAGGAGCCGGTCGAGCGCGTCGGACTCGTTCTGGTTGTTCTTGAGCGCCGCGTTCTCGAGCAGCTGGGTCAGGTCGCCGGTGAGGTTGCGCGCCGGGGGCAGCGCCGCCGGGTCGAACACCAGCTCGCCCTGGCGCAGGACCACGAGCGGCTGCAGCGCCGTCTCCCCGTCCAGCTTGTGCCGGCCGATCTCGCCGTGGACCCAGATGAGGTCGCCGGCCGCCACGCCGGCCTGGATCTGCCAGAAGGCGTCCCGGATGCTGAAGGTGCCCGAGGCGCGGACCGCCGCCGCCCGCCGCAGCGTCCACTGGATGCCCAGGTCCTCGAGCTTGGCGCCCACCCGCTCCCGCGCGGTCATGGCGCCCTCGAAGGCGTCGCGCGGCGCGAGCAGCTTGCGGATCTGCCCGATGAGCGCCTCGAGCTTGCCGCCCTTGGCGATGTAGTCCTGCGCGCCCGCCTTGAGCGCCTTG
Organism: Myxococcales bacterium; assembly: GCA_036504155.1. GTDB lineage: Bacteria > Myxococcota > Myxococcia > Myxococcales > UBA5297 > JACRCT01. The sequence goes on along the minus strand of DASXVQ010000131.1, from coordinate 162,359 downwards.
AGGCCCTCGCGGTAGTCGTCGTGCGCGGAGAGGAACACCACCGGCGTCTCGCCCACCCGGTGGTCGGCGCGGATGGCCCGCAGCAGGCCCCAGCCGTCCAGCCGCGGCATGTTCAGGTCGGCGACCACCAGGTCGGGGCGGCTGCGCATCGCCACCTCCATGCCCTGGACGCCGTCGGCCGCCACCAGCACCTCGAAGCCCGACTTGCGCATCGCCAGCGAGAACAGCTTCACCAGCGAGGGGTCGTCGTCGACCAGGAGGATCCGCGCCGGCAGCGACTGGATCTCCTCGACGACCGCGATCTCCTCCATCTCGTCGTCGGGCTGCGCAGGCGGGGGCGGGGGCGGCGTCGGCAGGGGAGAGGAGGCCTCCATCAGCTTGAGCAGCTTCGAGGCGAACTCGCCGATGTCCGAGGGGTCGGGCAGCACCTGCGTCACGCCCTGCAGGCCCTTGGGGGGAAGGCTCGCCACCAGGACGATGGGCGTCTGCGCGAAGCGCGGGTCGGAGCGCAGCATCTTGACGCGCTTGATGGCCTCCTCCGGCGACGGCCGGGCGAAGGCGAGGATGAGGTGCGGCGCGAACTTGGCCGTGGAGTCGAGCAGGCGAGCGGGGTCGGTGGACGCGGCGAAGGTCGTCCCGGCGGCCTGGAAGGCGCGGGCCAGGCCGATCAGGACGGCGCGCTCCCCTCCCGTCGCCAGAACGCGGTAGTTGGCTCCCATGGCTCCTCCGGAAAAGCGGGGCATCCTAGCACGCGGGGGCGTGCAGGCATCACCTGGCGAGCAGCCCGCGAATTCACGTGTAGTAGCGGTAGAGGACCTCGGCCACCATCGCCGGCCGGCGCTGGTTCTCGACCTCGACCTTGGCCTGCAGCACCACGTCGAAGCCGCTCTCCAGCTTCATGAGCTCGCTGATCTCGCCCACCATCCGGATGCGCGACGGGATGGGGACGGGCGCCGGCCAGCGCACCTTGTTCGAGCCGTAGTTGATGACCAGGCGCACCCCGGTCACCTCCACCATCTCCCAGAAGAAGACGGGCACCAGCGCCAGCGTGAAGTAGCCGTGGGCGATGGTCTTGCGGAACGGCGACTCCTTGGCGGCGCGCTCCCGATCCACGTGGATCCACTGCCGGTCCCCGGTGGCCTCGGCGAACTGGTCGATGACCTGCTGGGTGACGTCCTTCCACTCGGTGGGGCCCAGCGTCATCCCCTTGAGCTCGTGCGCGCGCTCCAGGGGCAGGGTGACCTTGGCCATACGCTCTTCCTCCGTGGGACCTCACCCTCCGTCGAAGGCCCGTCCGGGAGTTCTTCCCCTGGAAGGGCTTGGATTTCAAGCGGTTCTGCTCGCGCCAGGATTGGCCACGGCGCCGGGCGTCGGCAAGGTTGCGGCCGGAAGCCCCCTCGCGCAGACTTCGCACCGAGAGCGCGCCGGACCGCGCGCCGGCATTCCGGGAGGGCAGCGACCGATGGCCAAGCGAAAGCCGACGTCCGACGCCGAGGCGAAGCCGAAGGTCGCTCGCAAGCCGCGCAAGGCCAAGCCGGAGCCGGGCTCGAGGGGGCTCCAGCCCGCCGAGCTGACCGGCGAGGTCGACGCCCAGGCGGCGGAGCTGGTGCAGCAGATCCACGCCGACGGCGGGGTGGTGCTCGCCACCTACAAGGAGCCCCTGGGCGGGCACTTCGTGGTCTTCGCCGGGCTTCCCATCGACAAGGTCGAGCCCACCCCCTACCAGCGCGACGTCTCCGAGCCGCACGTCAAGCGGCTGACCAGCGCCTTCGAGCGCGTCGGCCGCTACCTGGACCCCATCGTCGCCGTGCGGCACGACGGCAGGTACTGGACCCCCAACGGCAGCCACCGGCTCACGACCGCCAAGGGGATGGGGATGAAGTCCATCGTGGCGCTGGTGATGCCCGAGCCCGAGGTCGCCTTCCAGATCCTGGCGCTCAACACCGAGAAGGCCCACAACCTCAAGGAGCGTTCCCTCGAGGTCATCCGCATGTACCGCGGGCTGGTGGGCGCGCGCGGCGCCGAGAAGGAGAGCGAGTTCGCCACCGTCTTCGAGGAGGCCTCCTTCGCCACCCTCGGCGCGGCCTACGAGAAGCGGCCGCGCTATTCCGCCGGCGCCTACAACCCGGTGGTGCGGCGCGTGGAGACCTTCCTGGACCGGCCGCTCTCCGAGACGCTCGCGGTGCGCGAGGAGCACGCCGCCACGCTGCTGGAGCTGGACGACATCGTGGTCGGCATCGTGGACGCGCTCAAGAAGAAGGGCTTCGAGTCAAGCTACCTCAAGAACTTCGTCGTCGCGCGCATCAACCCGCTCAAGGGCACGCGCGGGACCGGCGAGGGCGAGTTCGACAAGATCATCGGGCAGATGCTGGAGTCGGCCCGGACGTTCAACATCGCCTCGGTCCGCAGGGAGGACCTGTCGGCGATGGGCGGAGCACCGGCGGAAGCGGAGGAGTGACGAAGATGGCCGACCAGCTGACGGCACAAGAGATCCGGGACCTGCGCGCGAAGTACGAGGCGCTCAGCGAGGCCGAGCGCGAGGCGCTCAAGCGCTGCCCCACCGCCAACGCGATCATGATGGACCGCACGTTCTGGAAGCTCGCCGGCGCCACGTCCGACGACGTGCGCCTGCGGGTGGCGCACCTGGTCGCCTGCTTCCCCGCGGCGCCGCAGATGGCGGACCCGGCCGGCTTCAAGCCCGGGCTGTTCATCCGCGAGGCGCTCTACCCGGGGCAGAACCCGCAGACCCCGGAGCAGGCGCTCAAGTACAAGCACCTGACCCAGGCCCGCGACGTGGACGAGCTGGTGCCGCGCATCCGCAAGCTGCTGGCCGAGGCGAAGAAGCCGGTGGACTGGGGCGTGCTCGGCCGCGACCTGTTCTTCTGGAGCGACAAGATCAAGAAGGCCTGGGACAAGGACTTCTTCGCCCCGCCTACTTGAGCAGCTCCTTGACGAGGTGAGCGCCCAGCGCGCGCAGCCCCTGGTCGAGGGCGGCCTTGCCCTTCTCGCTCTCCAGCACCGAGCGCATGGTGTCCGGCGCGAGGTTGAGCTGCAGGTTGATGCGCACCATCACCGCGGCGATCTCGCGGCCTGTCGCGGCCGCGAGCCGGCCCTTCCTGGCCGAGACGCGCTTGGCGAGCGTGTCGAGCAGCGCATCGTCGGTGCGCTTGCCCTGCTGCGCGGTCAGCGCCTGGGTGAGGCCCCAGTACAGGTCGTCCAGCAGCTCGGGATCGCCCAGCGCGCGGGCCAGGCGATCGTGCGCCTCCTCGTCGTCGACGTTCTGGGCCTCGGCGTAGGTGGGCGTCAGCAGGGTCGCCAGGTCGCCGCGGGTGAGGACGTGGTGGAGCCGGTCGGAAGGGAAGGTCATGGGGGCAGTCTACGTCCGGCGACGGTGGGACACCCGGGGTCCGGGGCGAAGGCGTCGCCGCCCGAGGCCTGGGCGACGACGCGGCAGCCGCCGTTGCACAGGTCGAGGTAGAGGCAGCTGCGGCAGGGCTCGGGTGCCGATCGCTTGAAGTCCCGGAACCAGCCGAAGCCGCCGTCGAGCGCCTTGCGGACCGAGGCCGGCTCGAAGGCGCTCGCCTCGACTGGCCCGCCAAACGAGCAGCCGGTGAGCGCGCCGTCGGGGTGCACCGCCGCGAGCAGGTCGCCGCCGGAGCAGCCGACCACTCCGAAGAAGCGGCAGGCTGCCAAGGAGGGGCGGTGCCAGAAGACCATCGGCGCGAAGGAGCAATCGAGCTTCACCCGGAGGCGGTGGCGCAGCGCGAGCCAGCGAACCTTCGGATAGAGCTCCCGGGCCTGCGCCACGGTGAGCGATTCGTCCTTCCAGGAGTTCAGCCCCCGGCCGGCAGGCTTGAACCGCAACAGCTCGACCTCGCTGAGCCTCTCCGCCTTGGCGAAGGCGACGATCTCGCCCAGCCGGTCGAAGTTCGAGCGGGTCAGCACGCAGTTGAGGCCGACCTCGCGCTTGACCCTCCGCAGCAGCCGGAGCCCGTGACGCGCCCTTTCGAAGCCGTCCTGCCCGCGGGCCTGGCGATATCCCTCGCCGACGCCGTCGATGCTCACGTTGATCTGGCCGAAGACGCGGCAGCGCTCGGCGGCTCGCGCAGTCAGGTCCAGGCCGTTGGTCGTCAGGTTCGGGAGCAGGCCGATGTGGCGGGCGAAGCTGGCGAGGTCGAAGAGGTAGTCGAGGTCGAGCGCCTCGCCGCCGCCGAGCGCAACGTGGAAGACGCCGAGGTCGGCGAGCCCGGAGAGGATCGCCTTGGCCTGCTCGAAGGAGAGCGCCAGGCCGTCCGGGCGCGCATCGACGTAGCAGCTGCGGCAGCCGGCGGAGCAGCGCTTGGAGACGACGACGTGGACCTCCGTCGGCGCGCTGAGCCTTCCCGGATCCGGCCCGCGCCAACGCGAGCTGTCTGCGACGCCCAGGAGGCGCGCCATGGCGCGGTTGACCTGCACCACGGCGCGGGGGCGCTCCAGCGCGACGGCCGCGCCGAACCACTCCGGGCGGACCCTCAAGGCTTCGGCTCGACGGGCGGCTTGGGCTTGCGGCCGCGCAGCAGCACGGACATGACCATGCCCACGAGGAGGCTACCGGCGCCGCCTAGCAGCAGCTGCATCACGTCGACGGAGAGCGAGCTCGAGTTGGGGTTGGCGCCCAGGCGCACGCCCAGGACTCGAGGCCGGGGATCGCTTTCCGGGGTTCGCGCCTTCATCAGTCGCCTCCAAGGCGCAGCGTGGCCATCAGCTTTGCCCACAGCCCGCTGGCGACGATGGCGCAGAAGGACAGCGCCGCGGCCTGCCCGGCGGCGAGCAGCACCTCGCCGATCCGCCGCTTCGCCGATAAGGTTCTTCCGCGCAACACGATGGCGTTGGCCCACGTGAGCGCCAGGCCCCCGAGGGCGATCGACAGGACCGCTTGGAGCTGGGCCGGCGGCTTGCCCAGCGCTGCCAGGACGAAGAGCAGTGCGATCGGAGCGCCGATCGGCACCTCGAGAGGGATGGGCCAAAGCCGCGCACCGGACCGGAGGGCGAGCCCCAGCCGGATGGCCACGAGCGCAGCCAGGGCGACGCCGAGGAGCCAGAGGGCGTACCAACGCGTGCGCTCGGCGCTGGCCGTCCGGACCGCGAGCTTCCCCAGCGTGCTCCAGTAGGGGTCGCTCGAAGTGGCGAGCCGCGAATACCCTGCGATCGCCTCGGACCAGTGGTGCCCTGCCACGTCGAGGTCCGCCAACTCCTTGGTGGCCGCGTGCTCCCAACGCGTCCCCGCTCCCGCCAACCGCGCACGTTCGATGAGCGGTCGCGCGAGGTCCTCGCGGCCGTCGAGGAGGCGCACGCGCGCGACCCAGAGCAGGCCGCGCGAGGCGTCCGGGGCCGAGGGGTTCGCCGTGAGCCAGGCGTCCATCTGCGCGCAGGACTCCTCGTGGCTGCGGTTGGCGATCCCGGAGACGATCGATTCGAAGGCCGGATCGCTCGGGGCGGCGGCGAGGAGCACCAGCGCGGCGACCGTCGCGAGCACGGCTACACCTCCTCACCCTGCTCGAAGGCCCGCACCGACAGCCAGGTGAGCACGACGAACGCGGCCGCCATCACGCTCAGCGACAGCAGCGGGTGGAAGTGGTGCTCGCCCAGGAGTTGCCCGCGCATGAGGTCCACGCCGTAGGCGACGGGATCCAGGTAGGCGAGCAGGGTCAGCCATCGTGGCGCGTTGGTGAGCGGGTAGAGCGCACCCGAGAGGAAGAACATCGGCAGCAGCACGGCGTTCATGATGACCGGGAACACCTCGGCGGACTTGAAGCGCGTGGCGATGGCGACGCCCATGGCCGAGAAGACCAGCGCCGCCAGGATCATCCCCAGGAGCATCCCGCCCACCTGCAGGAAGGTCGGCCGCAGCCCCGCGAGTGGCGCGAAGCAGAGCAGCAGCAGGCCCTGCATCAGCCCCTGCAGCGCGCCGGAGAGGACCTTGGCCAGCGCGATCTCGCGGCGGCTGACCGGCGCGACCAGCACCGCCTTGAGGAAGCCGTACTCGCGATCGAAGACGATGCCGATGCCCGAGAAGGTCGCGGTGAAGAGCAGCGACATCGCGACCACGCCCGGGAAGATGTAGGGCAGGTAGCCGCCGGCGAGCTTGCTGGAGGCGCCGATGCCCGACCCGAGCACGAAGAGGTAGAGCAGCGGCTGGGCGAGGTTGGTGACCACGCGCAGCCGGTCGGCGAGGTAGCGCTTGATGTCGCGCAGCAGCACCGCCCACAGGCCGCGGCCGAAGCCGATGGGGCCGGGCTCGGAGGGGAGGGGGCTCGTCATGTCCGCTCTCCCTGCAGGCCCTTGCCCGTCAGCGACAGGAAGACGTCCTCCAGGCTCGGCTCGCGCACCTCGGCGCGGGACACGCGGAAGGGCGCGTTCTTGAGCAGCTCGGGCAAGAGCGCCGCTGGGTCGCGCGCGACCAGCATCAGGCCCTGCTGCGTGCTCTCCGAGGCGTGGCCGTGCTCCTTCAGCCACGAGGCGGCCTTCTCTCGCTCGTCGACCCCCAGGAGGATCACCCCGCCGCCCAGGCGCGCCTTGAGCGACTGCGGGCTGTCGAGCGCGATGATCTTGCCGCCGTGGATGAGCGCGATGCGGTCGGCGACGTCGGCCTCTTCCATGTAGTGCGTGCTGAAGACCACCGTCCGCCCCTGCCGGGCGAGGTCGCGCACCTGGGCCCAGAAGGTGCGGCGCGCGTCCACGTCGAGGCCGAGGGTCGCCTCGTCCAGGAAGAGCAGGCGCGGACTGGGGATGAGCGAGCGGGCCAGCTCCAGGCGGCGCTTCTGCCCCCCGGACAGCTCGCGCGGAGTGCGCTCCGCGGCCTCGGTGAGCTCGAGGTCGGCCAGGACCTTGGCGGCGCGCTCCTTCGCCACCGTTCCCGACAGGCCGTAGAGCATGCCCATCACGATGAGGTTGTCGCGGGCCGTCAGCCGGAAGTCGAGCGCGGGTTCCTGGAAGACGATGCCCATCTGCTGGCGGATGGGCTGGCGGTCCTCGACGACGTCGTGGCCCAGGACCTTGGCCGAGCCGCCGGTGGGGCGGTGCAGCGTGGAGAGGATGGAGAACAGGGTGGTCTTGCCGGCGCCGTTGGGGCCCAGCAGAGCGAACATCTCGCCCTCGTTCACGACGAGGCTGACCCCGCGCAGCGCCTCGACCGGGCCCTTGCCCTCCTTGCGCTCGCGCCGGCTCGGCTCGTAGCTCTTCGAGAGATCGCTGACTTCCACTGCGGCCAAGCGCGCCTCCAGGCCCTGCGAGGGGCGAACTGTAGCGGAGGCCCGCGGCCGGCGCACGCCGCGGTGGCGGGGCGGGCCGGGAGGGCGGTGGTTGAAAGCTCGGGCGAGCGGAGTGACAATGAAAGCAGAATTGAGGGGGCCATAAAGGAGACGCGATGGTCCCTGCAACCGACCAGGCCCGTGAGCGCAGGAACGGCCGGGCACGCGAGGACATCCTCGATGCCGCCGCGCGGGCCATCGCCCGCAGCGGCTACGCGCAGACGACGATGGGCGACATCGCGGAGGAGGCCGGCTACACCGTGCCCTCGCTGTACGCCTACTACAGCGGCAAGGACCAGATCGTCGAGGCGCTGGCGGCCACTCTCTCCTCGGAGATCCTGGCGGTCTTCGACGAGGGCTTCCCCGACGGGCTGACCACCGGGCAGCGGGTCGAGTTGCTGTTGCGCCGCCTGTTCACCATGACCGACCGCCGCCGGGACGTGCTCCGGGTCTTCCTCGCGCTGCCGATGAAGGGAAGGATGTCCGGCGGCGAGATTCCCGACGGCTACGAGGTCTTCCGCATGCGGCTTGCCCGCTGGTTCCGCGAGAACGAGCGGCTGGGTCCCCGCGGCCGGAAGACGGCCGACGACTTGTCGGTGACGCTCCTCTCCCTCTGCGAAGGGTTCCTGCAGCGGTGGCTGCGCTTGGGAGCCCGCACTCTCCTCGTGCAGCAGGCGCCGCTCGTCACCGACCTCTTCCTCCACGGCGCGCTGCAGGCGATCCAGGGCCGCCGCGCCGCCCGCTGACGCCCGGGTCCCATTCCAAAAAACCTTTCGCCCGCCATCGGCGTCGCCAGTGCGGAACGAGCCCGCGAGGGAGTCAGCGTAGCTGTCTCGCGGGTCAGCCGACCGTCAGGCTCTTGAGGCGAAGGCCGCGCGCCGCCAGCGCAGTCTTGATCTCCTCGCCCGCGGCCTCGAGGTGCGTCTTCTTGCCCGGCCGAGCGGCGATGCGGACGGCGACCTCACCCTTTCCGGTCCGGGAGATCTCGATCGACGAGGCGCCCGAGCGGTCGGCCAGACCGAGGCTCAGAGTCGGCTGGCCATTCTTGAGCGCGGCTTCGATCCGCTCGACCAGCGCTGCCACCGACTCCGCCCGCTGGGGCGAGGTGGAGGTCGTGGCGGGAGCCTCGGTGGCCGCGGTCGGCTGGATTTCGTGGCCGCGGCCGCTCTCTGCCTGCGACTGAGCCCTGGGGCTGGGAGACGAACCGGTGTCGCGGTCGGCGCGCTGCGTGACGGGGGCCACGGCGCATTCGCGCTCGATCGCCTGGAAAAGGCCGACTCGAACGCGGTCCTCGGCGCGTTCGACCTGCCGGTGGTTGCTGGCCTGGGCGGAGGCGGCATGGGCCGAGGCGTGGACCTGGTCGATGGAGCGAGAAGCGGCCAGCTGGCGCGAGGACTTGGTGCGGCTGTCGGCGGCGCCGCGTTGGACCTGGGCCGCGGCCCGCGTCCTCAGCTGGGTGATGGCGGCGGCGGCCTTGCTGCTCGCCGGCTTGGCTCCAGGAGCCGCCGGCTTCGAACCGGTGGTGGGCGGCTTGGCGGCGCCGGGCTTGGCGGGAAGAGCCCCGGGCTTGGGAGCAACGGCGCCCGGCTTGGCAGGAAGGGCGCCCGGCTTGGCGGTTCCTGCAGTGCGAAGGACTGGGCGACCGGGGCCGGCGCGAAGCGCTTCGGCAAAGGTCTTGGCGGGGCTGGCGGTCTGGGCGTTGGGGACGGCGGCGGCGGCTTCGGGCTGGACCTTCATGGCGACCCTCGTGAGCGTGAAATGGCTCGCGAGGCTGCAACGGACCTGCCATCGGCCGTCCGCACAAAGGCAAGGAAGATCAAGCGAGTGGCGGGTTCGCCTTCAGCTCGAACGAACGTCCGCTGTTCCGTCAGTGAGCGAAGCCGTCCCGATCGCCGACACCGGTATGGTCCTTGAGGCCCAGGGGCGACAGATCGTTGATGGCGATCTCGCAGGCGGCGACGTCCTCGGCATCGGCGAAGCCGGCGTAGCCAGTCCAGTCGTGCTCCTCGAAGAGCAGGCCGTTGCGGATGTCGATGGTCATCGGCGGCTCGTCCTTCTTCAGGTCGCCGGTCTTGAAGCCGTAGAAGCGGCCGTGGACGAGGTACGGCTTGGACACGACCACCTTCTTCATGTCGAGGTACTGCTCCGGGCTCATCTGCACGATCACGCGCATCGGCTCGGGCTGCTTGGTCGGGAACATCGGGTGCTGGTAGGGCGCGAACTGCGGCACGAGCATGCTGGCGATGTACTTGGGCCATTGCTCCTCCTCCTCCTCTTCGCCCGGAGGCGGCGGGGGCGGAGGCTTCTGGCCCTTCTTGAGCTTGGGCGGAGGCGGCTTCTCCTCCTTGTGGATGTCGGCCAGCACGAGGCCGCCCCAGGCGAGGTCGCGGTCGAGGTAGCGGTCCTGGAAGCGCTCCAGCGCCGAGGCCATCGCCAGGGTCGGGGAGAGCAGCACCTCGGTCTTGTAGCGGTCCAGGAAGACGGCGACCCCGAAGTCCACGCTGTCGATGGGCGTGGGCCCGTCCACTGCGTAGGCGAGTCGGCCGAGGTCGATGGGCGCCTTGTGCTTGGCCTTGAGCATCTTGGCCGCCTCGAGCCAGGCCTCGGGCGCCTTCCCGTCGTACATGACCCGGTGGAGCATGTGCACCAGGTAGTCGTCGGCCGGGAACTTGTCCGTCGTCATCGGGTCGGTGAAGACCTTGAAGAGCGCGAAGCGGTTGTCCTTCTTGTGGAAGTAGGGCGTGGCTTCGGCGAAGGCGGCCAGGAGCGAGGCCGCGACGCGGGCGCAGTGGGGGTTCTTCAGGCCGCCCTCGGTGGCGATGGCCTTGAAGAGCTTGGTGTTGAGCAGTCGCTGATCCTTCTCGTCCAGCTTCCAGGCGTAGGGCTTCTTGGCGAAGACCTCGTCGTCGAGCTGGGCCCGGGCCGGCGGGGGCCAGACCAGGAGGGCGAGGACGAGGAGGGCGAGCGAACCGAAGGGGACGGGCGTTCTCATGGCGTGGCCTCCGGGGATCCTAGCACTCGTTCGACGTCCTTCTGCGGCGACGGGAGCCCCAGCGAGAGCAGCAGGGGCACCACCTCGAGCAGCGCTGCCGCGAAGAAGACCTGGTTCGACGGGAGCACGTCGAAGAGCTTGCCGACGATGAGGTAGCCCGCGAACCCGCCGACGCCGTAGGTCAGCGAGACGAACACGGCCTGGGCCGTCGCGCGCAGCCGCACCGGAGCGACGTCGTTGACGTAGGTGACGCTGCAGATCATGAAGGCGCCGAAGGACAGCCCGTGCAGCAGGTTCAGCGCGACGAGCACGGCCGCGCTCCGCGACAGGCCGACCAGTGCCCAGCGCACCGCCGCGGTGGCGAACGCGGCCGCGAGGATCTGCCGCGGCGCGAACCGGCGGCCGAAGCGCGGGAAGAGCGCCATCAACACCACCTCGGCGGCCACCCCCGCGGCGAGTCCCAGGCCGGTGATCCACGGCGAGTGGCCCAGGTCCTTCAGGTAGACCGCGAACATCAGGTTGTGGGGCGCGAAGGCGAGCCAGTGGAGGCTCGTGGCCGCCACGAGCATCCTCAGGCGCGGGTCGCGAAAGAGCGCGGGCGCCTCCGAGAGGTGGACGTCGCCGACCCCGCCCCGCCCGCGCACCAAGAGCGAGGCGCCGAAGGTCATGGCCGCGGTGGCGATGGCCGCGACGACGACGGGTGAGGCGGCGACGGGGCGCTCGCCCGACCAGAACGCGCCGAAGCCCAGGGTGGTGACGACGAAACCGATGCTCCCCCAGAGCCGGACCCTCGGGTATTGGGCGCTGCGCGTTCCCAGCCTCTCGAGCGTGAGGCTGTCGGCGAGCATCGACAGCGGGGCGGTGCACACCGCGGCGGCGGTCAGCCACGGGGCGATGGCGCCGCGCGTGGTCGCCAAGAGCAGCGGGACGAAGGCCAGGGTGTAGCCGAAGGCCAGCAGCGACAGGAGGAGCGCCCCGCGCCGGGTGCGGTCCGCCAGGAATCCCGCGGCGGGGGGCGCCAGCGCCTGCATCAGCGGGTAGGCGGCCATCAGCATCCCGATGTCGGTGCCCGACAGGCCCAGCGTCCGCATGTGCTGCGGCAGGAACGGCATCGTCACGCCCACCGAGGCGTAGAGGCATGCGTAGAAGAGCCCCAGCGGGGCCACGCCGTGCGTTGGGCTCGGGTGGGACTCTGCAGTCACGCGCGCCTCTCGAAGCTGGGACGGGCGGGGGAGCCCGGCGATTCTGGGAGGTGCCGCGGCGTCGGAATGGGGAGTAATGTTGCCGGCATGCAGCTCGCCGCCGCCCGCCTCCTCGCCGCCCTGCTTTGGACCGCCGCCGTCGCCGCGCCGCCTGCGGCGCTGGCGCTGGCGCTCTGGCCTGCCGCGGCGATGGCCGAGGACGACGAGGACGCCTGCGGGGACTCCGAGGAGGACGTGGACCCGCCGTCGGACGAACCCGAGGAGCCGGAGCCCGCGGAGTAGAGACCGATCAAGGAGCGCAGCCGGCCGAGTCGATCGCCAGGCGCCCGTCGATCTGCCCGGTGAGCTTGCCGCCCCGCGTCTCCAGGAACTCGGCCAGCGCGTCGCGCATGTTGAGCTGGCGCCGGTGGCCGAAGTCCTTCTGGGCGGCGGGGATGGCGTCGAGCACCTTGCCCAGGCCGTCGCCGCCGAGCGCGAGGAAGTCGCTCGTGGTCAGCCGGTAGGTCGCCGCACGGTCGAAGGGGCGGCCGTCGGTGAAGGTGGCCTCGGTGAGGGTCACGCTGTCGCCGCACTTGCGGCCCTTCACGCGCACGCCCGAGATCTGCGGGGCGCCGTGGCCGCTGCCGGCCAGCACCTCGAAGCACTTGAGGATCTGCTCGCCGGTGAGCGCGATGGTGGAGACCGAGTTGTCGAAGGGGAAGACCTCGTAGAGCGCGCCGAAGGTCAGCTCGCCCGCGGGCAGGTCCGCGCGGAGCCCGCCGGCGTTGAGCAAGGTGACGTCGGTCTTCTCCATGGCGGCGACCGCATCGGCCAGCGCATTGCCCAGCGCGCTCTCGCCCTTGTAGTTGCGCACCAGCGGCTCGGGGACCGTGACGTGCAACGGGCGGCGGTGCTCCTTGGCGACGCGTTCGACGAAGGGCGCGAGGGTGGAGGCGATGGCGGCGTCGGGGACGATGGTCTTGCCGTGGAAGGTGGCGGCGACGAGCTCGCCCGGCGACGGCTTCTTCGGGTCGCAGGAGTCGGTGCCGGGGTAGGTCTTCTCGCAGACCGGGATGGCGCCGACGATCTGGGTGGCCTCCGGGCGGACCCGCTTGGTGCCCGGGTCGAATTCGAGCTGCAGCAGGCTGAAGTGCGAGCCGTAGGAGTTGGCCTGCAGGACCGGCGTGCCGTTGATCCGATGCTGGAGGCGGGTGTGCGTGTGGGCGGACACGACGGCGTCGAAGAGCCCGCTCGGCAGCTGCTGCAGCATCTCGAAGATCTCGCCCTTCGGGTCGCAGCTGGCGAGGTCCTGCGGGTCGGCGAAGCTGGTGCAGCGCCCGCCGGCGTGAACGATGGCGACCAGCACGTCCGCGCCCCGCTTGCGCAGCTCTTCGGCCGCGGACTGGGCCTCCGCGGCGAGCGCGCCGAAGCGCAGGCCGGACACGTTGACCGGGTTGGTGACCTGGGGGGTGAGCGGGGTGAGCAGGCCCACGATGCCGATCTTGACGCCCTGGCGCTCGACGAGGGTCAGGCCGTCGTTCTTGAAGAAGGTCGGCCGCTTGCCGCTGGCGAGGTAGACGTTGCGGGCCAGCAGCGGGAAGCGGGCCTGCGCGGCGCGGGCCTCGAGCGCGCCGAGCGGGTCGTCGCCGGGGTCGACGGCCGCGGATTTGGGCCCCACCGGGCCGTAGTCGAACTCGTGGTTCCCGATGGCGGCGGCGTCGTAGCCCAGCGCGTTGTAGACCGCGACCACCGACTCTCCCTCGGAGAGGTTGGCGACCAGGGTGCCCTGGAACATGTCCCCCGCGTCGAGCAGCAGCACGCCGCCGGGGTTCTCCTCGCGCAGGCGCGAGAGGTAGGCGGCGAAGACGGCCGCGCCGCCCGAGCGGACCACGCGCCCGTCGGCCAGCTTCGTCTCCTTGGGCTGGACCCAGCCGTGCAGATCGTTGGTGCTGACGATGGTCAGCTTGACGGGGCCCGACGCGTTGCCGGAGCCGGTCGCAGGAGGGCGACCCGGGGTCGTGCAGCCCGCGAGGAGGGCGGCAGCGACCAAGGGCAGGAGTCGGAGGAGCGCAGACACGGGTGGGGCATTCTAACCGCCCGCGGGCCGGCCACAACGGCCACGAGGGGGAGCGGCCGGCCGGGGTGGCAGACCGGCCGCCGCCGAGGCTCGACGGGCGCACCGATTTCCGGTAGTCGGAAGCGCCATGAGCGACGCACGCGAAGCGCTGGCAGACGTGCAGCGGCGGCTGGCCGCCTGCAAACGCTGCCCGAAGATGGTCGGCCCGGTGGTGCAGGGGCGGCCCAATCTGTCCCGCATCTACCTGGTGGGCCAGGCTCCCGGCCCGCACGAGGGAGAGAAGGGCCGGCCCTTCGCCTGGACGGCGGGCAAGCAGCTCTTCAAGTGGTTCGCGACGTTGGGGGTCGACGAGGAGACCTTCCGCTCCCAGGCCTTCATGTCCGCGGTTGCGCGCTGCTTCCCGGGCAAGGCCAAGGCCAGCGGCGACCGCAAGCCCGACGCCGACGAGATCGTCGCGTGCCGCACCTTCATGGACGAGGAGGTCAAGCTCCTCAAGCCGAAGCTGATCATCCCGGTCGGCGGCCTGGCCATCGAGCAGATCCTGGGTGGCAAGTCCGCGCTGGCGGACGTGGTCGGCAGGACGGTCGAGGTGGCGGTGGCGGGGGTGACCTGCGACGCCGTCGCGCTGCCGCACCCCTCGGGCGCCTCGACCTGGCACAAGATGGAGCCCGGCAAGACGCTGCTGACCAAGGCGCTCAAGGTCCTCGGCGCGCACCCGGTCTGGCGGGAGACGTTCGCGGACTGAGCCGCTGCTGGCGAACCTGAAGACCAGAAAAAGCGAAGGCCCGATCGGCGAACCGATCGGGCCTCCAGACCCTGACGCGTTCTCATCCGCGTCTCACTTGACCCCGCCGGGAATCGAACCCGGGCTTACGCCGTGAGAGGGCGCCGTCCTAACCGCTAGACAACGGGGCCTTATTCGAGCTGCCTGTCGATCCGGTGCTCTGAACACCGGGTCACTGCGAGAGCTGGGAGACTAGGATTTGAACCTAGATGACCAGAGTCAGAGTCTGGTGTCCTGCCCTTAGACGATCTCCCAATGTCCCTTCCGGCCTACTTAGCCTTCCCGTCTTTCGCCCCATCCTTCGGGGCGTCCTTCGGCGGGTCCCTGCTGACTACGAAAAACCTCGTCTCGCCATCGAGCTCGTAGACGTTGATGCCGTCCCACTCGCCCTTCTTGTCGACGTTGACGATGTGGAAGCCTCGGATGCCCGGCTGGTTCACGATCGTCTTATACGGGTACGTCGACTTCGAATACTTCTTTTCGATCCAGGTGAGTGTGTCTTTCCAGTTGCTCGGCGACTTGTACCGGTCTTCTCCAACCTGCTGGCTCCCATTGGGGAGCAACGCACCCTTCACCACCACGCCTTCCCCAGCAGAGGCCACCGGCGCAACCAGCAACAACCACACTCCAAAAACGAGGGCGGCTATATAACCGCGAGGCCGAAAGCTGTCAAGCAGGGAGGTTGAATTCACGGTCGGGAGATACCTGTCCGCGTCGCAGGTGTCAACGGCCAAGGGCCTTGAGCGTCGCGAAAAGGTCCATCGAGAAGGCGGCGGCGACGTGGATGACCGCCCCGTACCACATGCTGCGCGTGCGCAGGGCGAGCAGCCCCAGGGCGACTCCCGCGACGATGGAGCCCAGCGTCTCCAGCTCCGGCTTGCCGAAGTGCATGATCACGAAGGGCATGGTCTGGGCCAGGATGGCCGCCTTGCCCATCGTCTTCTCGAACGAAAACAGCAGGTAGCCGCGGAAGATGAACTCCCAGGCGATGAAGTACGCGGCGAAGCTGAGCTCGTAGGCGAGGAAGAGCCCGACGGAGCTCTTGGCTGCGCTGCAGAGCGGATAGTGGTTGGCGAACGTGTCGAGGCGCGAGGCGGCGAAGACCACCGGCACGAAGCAGGCGACGACGAGGGCGGTGGCCTTCAGGCCGTACTTCCGGTCGCCCAGCCCCAGGCCGAGCTCCCGGACGCGCACCCCGGGGGTGAGCGCTGCCGCCGCCAGGGGCACGAGCAGGTAGAACGCGACCGCCGCCAGGTGCCAGTAGAGGGTCGGCAGGTACTCGTAGAAGGGCTCCTTGCCCTCCCCGACCCACTTGGCGAAGTTCGAGCGGTAGAACCAGGTGTCGCCCTGGTGGTGCGAGAGGACCAACGCCACCATCCCCACCAGCATCGCCACCGTGCTCGGAAGGTCCAGGCCGCGCAGGAGCCCGATGACCTCTCGCCAGAGGCGCAGCCACGCGGGGCTTGGGGCCTCGGACGGCGAGGTGGGGGGCGGGGGGCTGGGAACGGGCACGGGCTCGGGAGCGGTGGGCTGCGGCTCGGTCATGGCGGCGCGCACCATGGCATCACCCCAGAAGAGGCGTCAACCGGTTGTCCGGCGACCGCCGTGCTAGACTCCTGCGCTCCGGCCGATTCCTCGATTTCGAGCCCGCCCGCCCGTTTGCCCCATGCGCCCGCGCCCCCTCCTCCGTCGATCGCTTCCCTTCTTCGCCGCACTCTTCCTGGCCGCGCCCGCCGTCTGGGCCAGCGTCGTCCTGCCCACGACCGTGGAGGCCCTGGCGCGCCGCGCCGACCTGGTGGTGCGCGGCCGGGCGGAGCGGTCGGTCGCCGCGGCCAGCCCGGACGGCAAGCTCATCCACACCCTCACCACGGTGCGCGTCGCCTCCGCCCTCAAGGGCGAAGCCGGCGAGGTCGTGGAGGTGCGCACTCCCGGCGGCACCCTCGGCGACATCACGCAGGTCGTGCACGGCGCGCCCTCCTTCTCGGCCGGCGAAGAGGTCGTGCTCTTCCTGCACCGCGAGAGCGCCACCCGCTTCACCGTCGAGAACCTGGCCCTGGGCAAGTTCGAGATCGTCCGTGCCCAGGACGGCGCGCCGATGGTCCGGCAGCGGGCCGCCGGGCTGGCGGTCCTGAACCCCGACGGGAAGATCTCGCCGGCGCAGGAGATCGCCCCGGTGGGCGAGCGCGAGTTCCTGCAGCGGGTCCGCCGCGCCGTCGAGGCCGCCCGGGGAGAGCGCTGATGGGCCGCCTCCTGCGGCTCTCGCTCCTCGCGCTCCTCGCCTGGGTCGCCGTGGCGCCGGCACCCGCCCACGCCGGCTGGGTGCGCAGCCGCGTGCCCCGCTCGGACGGCTCTTATTGCGGGACCTGCGAGCAGCTTTTCTGGTGCGGCGTCAGGTCGCTCGGGGGTGCCTATCCGAACCGGAAGGTGCCCTTCACCATCAACGAAGCGGGCAGCAAGGACGCCGGCGCCACCGCCTCCATCGAGGCCGCGCGCCAGTCGTTCTCCGCCTGGTCGGCGCCGGTGTGCACCGACCTGGAGTTCGTCGACCAGGGGACGAGCCCCCGCTACGACATCGGCTACGCCCAGACCGCCACCGACAACCTCAACCTCGTGGTCTGGCGCGAGTCGAGCTGTTCCAGAGCGGCGCCGGCCGGTGCCGAGTGCTTCCAGACCGGTGGCTGCAACAACCTCTACGACTGCTGGGAGGGGTCGCTCCAGACGATCGCCCTGACCACCACCACCTTCAACAACAAGACCGGCGAGGTGCTCGACGCGGACATCGAGCTCAACGGCGCCGGGTTCGTCTTCAGCACCGTGGACGGCGCGGCGTGCTCGAGCCCCCCGCCGCGCCCGGCCACCAACTGCGTGGCCACCGACGTGCGCAACACGCTGACCCACGAGATCGGGCACATCGTGGGGCTGGACCATCCCGATCTCTCGCCCGAGTCGACCGTCGACCACACCAACGACCGCGAGGACACGATGTACTCCAGCGCCTCGCTCGGCGACACGAACAAGCGGACGCTGCACCAGGACGACATCGACGGGCTGTGCGCCATCTACCCCAAGGACGTGAAGACGCCGGCTTGCCTCAAGCCGGAAGACCTGCGCGGCGACTGCGGCTGCTCGACGGCGGGCGCTCCCTTGGCCGGGCTCTCTGCGGCGCTGTTTGCCCTGTTGGGGGTGTCACGCAGGCGGCGGAATCCTTGACCGGCCGCCGTTAGCGCACGGACAATCCCCACCTCCATGGCGAAGAAGCGCACCATCCTCGTCGTCGACGACTCCACGGTCCTGCTGGATCAGTTGGTGGGGGCCTTTGCGGACGCCGGCTACGAGGTGGCGCACGCCATCGACGGCGAAGAGGTCTTCCGCAAGATCACCGCGTTCGATCCCGACGCGCTGCTGCTCGACGTCTACATGCCGAAGATCAACGGCGCCGACGTCTGCCGACTGCTCAAGGCGCACCCGCATTGGAAGAAGATCTTCCTGGTGCTCATGAGCGCGCGCATGAGCGACAAGGAAATCGAGACCTACAAGCGCATGGGCGCGGACCAGTTCCTGAAGAAGCCCTTCGAGGCCGCCGACGCGGTCAAGCTGGTCACCGAGGCGCTGGCCAAGCAGGGCGGAGGCGAGGAGCCGCCGCCCGACGCTCCGGCGACGGGCGAGTAGGACCGGGCGGGACCGAGTGGCGCGCCCCGGCGCCCTTCGAGGCGCTCGGGGCCGGCTTGGCCGCGGCTACCAGCCCTCGTCGGCGCCCTTCTTCTTCTCCTGCTCTTCCTTCTCCTTCTTTTTCTTCTTCGCGGTCCCGGCGTCCTCGTCGACGTTCTCCTTGAGGACCAGGTCCTGGTCGAGCGGGTTGCCGTCGGCGTCCAGCTTCGGCTTGGGCTTGGTGCTCTTGGTGCTCTCGCCGCCGAGGCCCGGCGGAGGCGGCGGCTTCTCGAGCCACTCGCCGTGGTTCTTGGGGATGTCCTTGCTGACGAAGGTCAGCGTGAACTGGGAGTGCGGCGCCTCGTCGACCAGGGTCTTGAAGGCCACGACCTTGTCGCTGACCATCGTGAAGGTCATCCGCAGCTTGTCGCAGGTGCCCTCCTCCGGGCAGAAGATGGCGTCCTCCTCGGTGGAGGCGTCCTCCTGGTAGGCGAGGCGTCCCTCGTCGGTGCGGCCTCGCTGGGTGAGGGTGAACTCGATGCGCGGCATGCCCTTGTCGAAGCGGAAGAGCCGGTACTCGTGCTTGATGCTGTCGAGCCCCGCCTCGCGGATGGGGGCCGAGACCATCAGCAGGTGGTCGTCCTTCGGCTCGACGTAGAGGGTGTAGTTCATCGCCCCCATCGGGCTCTCGCGCACGGCGCCGGCCCAGACGCCGCGCCAGTCGCGCATCAGGCGCAACACCGCGGTCGACCCGGCCCCGGTCGGCTTGACCTCCACGGTCTTGCAGCCGGCGACGGCCAGGGCGGCGAGGGCGAACAGCAGCGGCAGCAGGCGGGTGCGCATGAGGCCTCCGGAAGGACGGCTCATCCTCGCCGCAAGGCGGCGGCGCGGGCAAGGGCGGGGTGGAGGCCCGGTCTTCTCGGCCGGCTCGGGGGACGGCGCCGGTCGGCGGTTACTGCAGCCCCGCGGCTTCGTTGACCAGCAGATCGATGCCCTTGGCGGCCTCGAACACGCCCTCCGGCGGCGCGACCAGCTGGTCGGCGTGCAGCGGGGCGAGCAGGGCGGCGCCGCCCTTGCGCTGGTGGAGCCCCAGCAGGATCTCGCGGACCTTCGGGAGGAGCTTGCAGTCGGACCGGACGGCGAAGGCTTCGCCGGGGATGGGATCGGTCTTGGCGAAGACGGTCAGCAGCGGCGCCAGGTCGCCGGCCAGGTCCTGGACGGCGCCGTCGTAGGTCGCGCCCGCGTCCGCGCGGCCCTCGAGCACGGCCTTGACCACCGCCTCGTAGCTGCCCACGAACTCGCGCGCGTAGTCGGAGGGCGACAGGCCTTGCGCGAACAGGAAGGCGAACGGGAACTGGAAGCCCGCCGACGAGTGCGGCGAGACGAAGGCGACCTTCTTGCCCTTGAGGTCGGCGACGCCGGCGATGCCCTTGTCGGCGCGCGCGATGAACAGGCCCTGGCGCACGAAGGACCCGTCGCGCATCCCGATGGCCACCGCGTCGTAGCCGTTCTGGTGCGCGCGGCTGTACAGGACCGGCCCGACCATGATCAGGTCCCAGCGGCGCTCGGAGACGGCGCGGGAGAACTCGCGGTAGTCCGCGGCGACGCTCACCGCGACCGGGCCGCCCAGCTCGTGCTCCAGCACGTGGCCCAGACCCTCGAGCTCCTGGGTGCGCAGGGTCTGGTCTCCGAGCGGCACGGCGCCGAGGGTGAGGACCGGCGCCTGCGGGGAGCCGCCGCCGGGCGGGCGGGCGCCCGAGCAGCCGGCGCAGAGAACCGAAGCGAGGACCCCACACGAGAGAAGGCGGCGGGTCACGATGCGGCTCCCTTCACGGCGGGGCGCGTGCCTCGCTTGAGGAAACGGCCACGTCCAGGGCGGCCGAGCCAGCGGCCGTCGTCCACGATCAGCTCGCCGCGGCCGAAGACCATCGCCGGGGCGCCCTTCACGGTGCGCCCTTCGTAGGGCGAGTAGTCGGTGCGCATGTGCAGGGCGGCGGCGGAGAGGCTCTGCCGGCGCTCGGGATCCCACACGACCACGTCGGCGTCGGCGCCGGGGACGAGCGCGCCCTTCTTCGGGTAGAGCCCGAAGATCTTCGCCGGCTCGGTGCTGACGAGCTGCACGAAGCGGTTCACGTCGAAGCGGCCCTTGCGCACGCCCTCCTCCCAGAGGATGAGCAGGCGCGTCTCGATGCCCGGCAGGCCGTTGGGGATCTCGGTGAAGCGCGCGGCCTGGTCCTTCTGGCCCTTGAAGAGGAACGGGCAGTGGTCGGTGCCCACGGTGGCCAGGTCGCCCAGCGCCAGACCGCGCCACAGGTGCTCCTCGTTTCCCGGCGCGCGCACCGGCGGGCTGAAGACGACCTTGGCGCCCTCCTGGCCCGGCGCCTCGATGTCCCGCTGTGAGAGGAGCAGGTACTGGGGGCAGGTCTCGGCCCAGACGGTCTGGCCGCGCAGCCGCGCCTCGCGCACCGGCTCGAGCGATTCCCGGGCCGTCAGGTGCACCACGTACAGCGGCGCCCCGGCGACCTCCGCGAGCGCGATGCAGCGCGAGGTGGCCTCGCCCTCCAGCCGTGCCGGCCGGGTCAGGGCGTGAAAGCGCGGGGCCGTCTCGCCGCGGGCCAGCGCCTGCTCCACCAGCACCTCGATGGCCGGTCCGTTCTCGGCATGCACGCAGACGAGCCCGCCGTTCTCCCGGGTGCGCTGCAGCACGCGCAGGAGCGAGCCGTCGTCGAGCTGGTAGAAGCCAGGGTAGGCGGTGAAGAGCTTGAACGAGCTGACGCCTTCGCGCGCGATCATCGAATCCAGCTCGGCGAGCGCCTCCTTCGTCGCGCTGCGCACCGTCAGGTGGAAGCCGTAGTCGACCACCGCCTTGCCCTGGGCCTCCTGGTGGCGCTGCTCGAGGCCGGCCGCCAGCGAGCCGCCCTTGGGCTGCGCGGCGAAGTCGATGACGGTCGTGGTGCCGCCGAAGGCCGCCGCCCGGGTGCCCGTCTCGAAGTCGTCCGAGCTGACCATGCCGTTGCCCATCGTCAGCTGCAGGTGGACGTGGGGATCGACGCCGCCCGGCAGGACGTACTTGCCTCGGGCGTCCACGGTGCGGTCGAACGGGCCGAGCTTGGAGAGGTCCACGCCCACCGCGGCCACCGATTCGCCCTCGAGCAGCACGTCGGCCACGAAGAGGTCGCTGCCGGTGGCGACGGTGCCGCCCTGGATGAGAGTGCGCATGCGTTTGGCTCCTTCGGAGGAATCGGCGGAGGCGACCAACGGCAGTCTCGAAAGAAGGCCCTGGCCTGTCAATCGGGCGGTCGAGGCTAGAATGCCCAGCCGAATCGGGGGGATGGAGGAGCGGTCCATGCAGCGCGTCGGAGTCTTCTGCGGCTCGAGCGACGGGACGAGCCCAACCTATCGGGAGGCGGGCCGCGCCCTGGGCAAGCGGTTGGCCCAGGAAGGCCTCGCGGTCGTCTACGGCGGCGGCCGGGTGGGGGTGATGGGCGCAGTCGCCGAAGGCGCGCTCGCCGAGGGTGGCGAGGTCTACGGCGTCATCCCCGAGGTCCTGCAGATCAAGGAGCGGGCCCACCCCGGACTGACCGAGCTGCGGCTCGTGCAGACGATGCACGAGCGCAAGGCGCTGATGGCCGAGCTGTCGGATGCCTTCGTCGCGCTGCCCGGCGGCATGGGCACCCTCGACGAGTTCTGCGAGATCGTCACCTGGGCGCAGCTGGGGCTGCACCAGAAGCCCTGCGGGCTGCTCGACGTGGGCGGCTACTTCGGCCCCTTCGTGGCCTTCCTGGACCACGCGACCTCGCAGGGGTTCATCAAGCCCGAGCACCGCGCGCTCATCCAGGTCGCCGCGGAACCGGAGGCGCTGCTCGTGAAGCTGCGCTCGTTCCACGCAGAGCCGGGGGCCCGCTGGATCGGGCCGGGCCAGACCTAGGGAGAGGCCGTCAAGCGCGTGGTCTGCCCGGCGCGCACGACCGCGATCCACGTCCGCTGCGTTCCGTCGGCCGAGACGAGCGTGACCGTGTAGCTGCCCGGGGGCACGGCGCGCGAGAAGGGCGCCTGCCCCATCTTGAGTCCCTGGAACAGGACCGTGCCGCGGACGGCGAGCTCGAGCCGGCCCAGCTTGGAGGAGGTCCGTCCCCGCCCGGGGCGGTTGTTCGCCGAGCGCCGGCTGGGGGGGGCTGGGGCGAGAGCGGGCCGCGCCGGCGGGGGCCGGTCGGTGTCGACGAGGGCCGCGAGGTCGGTCTCCGGGGGCGACGGTGGGGACGTGAGCCCGGGCTTGGCCGGTGGCTCGACCGGCGGCTCGACCGCGGCCACGCCCAGCGCCTCGCGCGCTTCCCGCAGGCCGAGCCCCAGGCCGAAACCGATCAGAGAAAGGCCGAGCGCCGCGCCGGCGACCCGCCCGCGGGTGAAGCGCTGCGCCGACTGGACGAAGTGCAGAGGGACCGCCACCAGCTCCTGGCCGGCCTTCATGAGCGCAGCCGGCACCTCGCCCACGACGCGCACCAGCTGCCGCGTCCCGCGACGGCGGGCCTCGGCGAACAGCCGCACCGCCGTGACCCCGTCGACGGGCGCGACCAGCGCGGGGGCGGCCGCGGCGTCGGTCGTGGTCGCGGTGGGCTCCGCGGGGATGGGCGGGCTGAGCGCCTGGCGGGCGTCGGCGTCGCCGAACAGGTGCGTGAGCCAGCAGCCCAGGCGCGTGCTGGTCGGCAGCCAGCAGCGCTCGGCCATCGCGCCTTCCAGGGCGATGCGCAGCTCGTCGGCGGTGGCGAAGCGCCGGGAAGGGTCGCGCTCCAGCGCGCGCATCGTCGCCGCGGCCAGCCGCTCGGGGATGCCGCCGCGGCGCTCGCGGGGGTCGGGGATGGGCTCGCGGACGATGGCCTCGATGGTGGCGGCGTCGCTGTCGCGCCGGAACAGGCGCTCGCCGGTCAGCAGCTCGTGGAGGACCACCCCGAGGGCGAAGACGTCGCCGCGGCGGTCGCACACCCCGCGCTGGATCTGCTCGGGAGCGAGGTAGGCGAGCTTGCCCTGCACCGAGCCGCCCGGGAACGGCCCCTGCGCGGTGCCGCCGGCCTTGGCGATGCCGAAGTCCACGAGCTTGACCTCGCCGACGAAGGTCACGACCACGTTGGCGGGGCTGACGTCGCCGTGGACGACGCCGCGCTCGTGGGCGAACTGCAGCCCCTGCGCGATCCCCGCGCAAAGCTGCGCGGCGATCTCCACCGGCACCGGGCGGCCCTGCTCGCGCGAGCGCGCCCCGACGGCGGCCAGGTCCTTGCCGGCCAGGTACTCCATGCAGATGTAGGGGTCCTCGCCCTGCCGCCCGAGGTCGAAAACCTGGACGATGTTCGGGTGCGGCAGCGCGGCCGCCAGCCTCGCCTCCTCGAGGAACATGGAGACGATCTGCGGGTTCTCGGCGAGGTGCGGCAGCAGGCGCTTGAGCACCACGGTCTTGGCGAAGCCGTCCGGGCCCAGCGCGGTGGCCAGGAACAGCTCGGCCATCCCGCCGCGCGCGAGCCGGGTGCGGACCACGTATTTTCCGAGGCGGGCTCCCATGCGCTGGTTCCGTCGCCGAGCACCCGTGGACGACGGGCAGCGCTCGGCCAGGCGCGTGAAGGTAGCGCGCTTCTCGGCTTGCACCTCAGAGCCGGCCGCGCGCACGGCTCCTCGGGCGCTCAGCGCGCCAGCTTCTTGGGCGGGAGGGGGGGCGGCCGGATTGGGCTCGGGGGGGCCGGCGTCGCCGTCGGGCGGTCGCGCAAGGCCGTGGGGACGAGGAGCCGCGAATAGCCGGCCCAACGATCGGCCGCTGCAGCGGCGGCCTCGTCGAGGAAGCGGTCGACCGCGCGGCGCTCGGGGGAGGGGACGGCATGGCCGCGGGCGGCGAGCGTGTCCCACAGGGCGGTGCGCAGGAGGCCGAACTCGCGCACGAGGCCGCGGACCCCGCCGGCGGGCTGCGACAGCACCAGCGTCACGCCGCGCTGCCACGGCTCCGGGGGTGGGGCCGCGCTGCGCAGGCTCCTGGCCAGGTCTCGCAGGAGGATCGGCGCGGCCAGCCGCAACGAGGGTTCCTGGAACTGCAGCTCCGCCGTCACGGCAGACAGGAATCGGCCGACGATTTCCTGGAGACACTCCTCGATGTAGAGGCCCGCTCCCATCATCACCGCACCCGCCCATCCCCACGCGCGCCGTATGGGGAAGCTAGCAAGCGGTGCGCCCGCGCCCAGGGCCCGCCCACGGCGAGCGCGCCGTCCCGGAGTGGAAGAGCTTTTCCCTCCTTGAGGATCCCGGCTCCGTCCGAGGCGCACCGCGACGGGGCCAGGGCTTGGGGCACGACGGTTGCTGACCAAGGCCCCGATGGAGCCGTCGCTCGAGTACTACGCCTACCTCGCATCGACCGTCGCCCCGGGCGAGCTCGCCAAGGCCGCGGCGCGCAAGCTCGTGCAGCGCGCCATCCAGGTGCTGGGCCGGCCGCCGCCCGGTGGGGCCGAGCTGCTCGAGGTGTTCTGCGCCCACGACGCCAAGGACCTTGCGCTCAAGTTGGCGGCGCCCCGCGCGTCGGCATGCTGGGCCGACGCCTCGCGTCGCGAGCGGGTGGGGGCCGCCGCCCGGCGGCTGCCCGGGCTGCGAGAGCGGGCGCTCGAACGGGCGGAGGCGGCGTGGCGCCGGGAGTTCGACGTCTTCGGCCACCCGGTGCGCTTCGGCCGCGGGCGGGCCGTCAGCTGGCAGCTCGACGCCGTCCACGGAGCCTCCTTCGGAGCAGGGGCCCCGGCCGGGCTCGATCCCAAGGCGCCGTGGGCGATGGCGCGGATGGAGCACCTGGTCTGGCTGGGGCAGGGCGTCTGGCTGTCGGGTTCGGACGGCGACCGGGCGCGCTTCGCGCACGAGTTCACGCAGCAGGTGCGCCACTTCGCGCGCCAGAACCCGCCGGGCGTCGGCGTCCATTGGGTCTCGCCGATGGAGGTGGCGCTGCGCGCGACCAACCTCTGCCTGGCGTTCCTGATGATGCGCCACCGGCCGGAGCTGCAGGACCCGGACTTCGCGCTGGCCTTCGCGAGCCTGCTCGCGACGCACGGCCTGTTCGTCGCGCGGCACCTGGAGAACACCTCGGCGGTGCCCAACAACCACTACGTCGCCGACCTGGTGGGGCTGCTCCACCTGGGCGTCCTGTTCACGGAGCTCCCCGGCGCCCGGGCCTGGCGCGAGCGCGCCGTCGAAGGCTTGCGCAGCGAGGTCCGTCGCCAGGTGCTGGGCGACGGCTTCTCCTTCGAGGGCTCGACCTCGTACCACCGCTTGGCGGCCGAGCTCTTCACGCTGGGACTGTTGGCGGCCCAGGCGGGTCGCCTGGACCTGGGACCGGAGTATCGGCAGCGGCTGCACGCCATGTACCTGGCGGTGGGCGCCTATCTGACGCCCTCGGGAAGCGCCCCGCAGATCGGCGACAACGACTCGGGCCGGGCGCTGCCCCTGACCCGCCGCGGACCGCTCGAGCACGCCTACCTGCTGCCCCTGGGGGCCGCCCTGTTCGAGGACCCGGAGCTGAGGACCGGGGACGCCGTGCTCTGCGACGAGGCCGCGCTCCTGCTCGGCGCGGAGGCCATCTCGCGCTGGGAGGCCCTGCCGGAGTCGCAGTGCCGCTCGAGCCGCAGCCTGCCTCAGGCAGGCCTGTACTTCCTGCGCAGCGGCTCCGCCTACGCGGCCGTCTCCTGCGGTCCCACCGGGCAGGGCGGCGTGGGCGGGCACGGTCACTGCGACAAGCTCTCGATCGAGATCCACTCCGGGACCGAGCCGGTGATCGTCGACCCCGGCACCTACTGCTACACGAGCGAGCCCGCCGAGCGCGACCGGTTCCGTTCGACCGCGGCGCACTCCACCCTCCAGGTGGACGGCGGCGAGCAGTGCCGGCTCATCGAGGGCCGCCCGTTCGCGCTGCCGGACGACACCCGGGCGCGCGCGCTCGCCTTCGAGTCCACCCCGGGCCGCGAGCGGTTCGTCGGCGAGCACCGCGGCTTCGAGCGGTTCGTCCCCGGGCTGCGGCACCGCCGCGAGGTGGTCTTCGACCGGACTGCGCGGGCCTTCCTCCTCGTCGATCGGCTCTCCGGCACGGGGAGCCACGAGATCGTCTCGCGCTTCGTCCTGCCGGACACGCTCGTCCGCTTCCGGGCCGCGACGCCCGAAGAGCTCGAGCGCATCTCCCGCCTGGGCATGTCGCCGGCCGAGCAAGCGCTCGAGCTGGGGCCTGCCGGCTCCCCGCGCGCGCTGCTCGTCACGCCGCGGGGCCCCAGGGTCGCGCTCGTCCCGTCCTGGTACTCGCCGGGCTACGCCCAGCGCGTCCCGGCGATCACGGTGGAGCTGCGCACCGTCGGAGGGCTTCCGATGGAGCAGGGCGTCGTCATCTTGCTCGGGGCGGCGAAGGGGACTTGAGACGGGGAGGGCAATGCCATGTTGCGCGAGAAGGAGATCACCCTGCTGGAGCGCATCCGCGCCAAGGAGGCCAGGGTGGGAGTGGTGGGGCTGGGCTACGTCGGGCTGCCGCTGGCGATGGCGTTCGCGGAGGCCGGCTTCCCAGTGACGGGCCTGGACATCGACGAGCGCAAGATCGACCTGCTGACGCGCGGCAAGAGCTACTTCCGGCACATCCCGGAGGGCCCCATCGCGCAGGCGGTGCTCGACGGGCGGCTCCACCCGACCCGCGACTACTCGCGAGTGGAGGAGCTGGACGCGGTGCTCGTCTGCGTGCCCACCCCGCTCACCGCGGCGCGCGAGCCCGACATGTCGTACATCATCAGCACCGCCGAGGCGTTGGTGGAGCACGTGCGGCCCGAGCAGATCTACGTGCTCGAGTCGACGACCTGGCCCGGGACCACCGAGGAGGTCTTCCGGCCCATCCTGGAGAGGAGCGGCCTGAAGGCGGGCGAGGACTTCTACCTGGCGTTCTCGCCGGAGCGGGAGGACCCGGGCAGCGAGCACACCGCGCGCAACACTCCCAAGGTGGTCGGCGGCTACTCGCCGCGGTGCCTGGAGGTGGCGGTGGCGCTCTACCGCGCGGCGGTCCCCAAGGTGGTCCAGGTCTCGTCGACGCGCGCGGCGGAGATGACCAAGCTGCTGGAGAACA
Source organism: Myxococcales bacterium (assembly GCA_036504155.1). Lineage (GTDB taxonomy): Bacteria > Myxococcota > Myxococcia > Myxococcales > UBA5297 > JACRCT01. The sequence continues at coordinate 135,282 of DASXVQ010000131.1, read as the reverse complement.
CCTTCCGCAGCGTCAACATCGCCATGGTCAACGAGATGAAGATGCTCTGCGACCGGATGGGGCTCGACGTCTGGGAGATCATCGAGGCCGCCTCGAGCAAGGGCTTCGGCTTCATGCCCTTCTACCCGGGCCCGGGCCTGGGCGGGCACTGCATCCCCATCGACCCCTTCTACCTGACGTGGAAGGCGCGCGAGTTCGAGTTCTCGACCCGCTTCATCGAGCTCGCCGGGGAGATCAACACCAACATGCCTCGCTACGTGGTCGAGCGGACCATCGAGGCGCTGGAGAAGAACCAGAAGTCGCTCAACGGCGCGCGCCTCCTGGTGCTGGGGGTCGCCTACAAGAAGGACATCGACGACCTGCGCGAGTCGCCGGCGCTGCGCGTGATGGATCTCTTGACCGAGCGCGGGGCGCACGTCGCCTACCACGACCCGTACATCCCGAGCCTGCCGAAGATGCGCCACCACGACCTGCGGCTGGTCTCGCAGCCGTTGACCGCCGACCTGCTGGGGGCCGCGGACGCGGTGCTCATCCTCACCGACCACTCGGAGGTGGACTACGAGCGGGTGGTGCGCCAGGCCCGGCTGGTGGTGGACACGCGCAACGCCACGAAGGGCATCCCGGGCGCGGCCGAGAAGGTGACCAAGGCCTGACCCGGGGGGAAGCGCCCGGGGAACGGGGAGATTCCGCCCGAGCCGGCGGGGCGGGGAGGCGAGCGCGCGGGCGGGGCGGAATGTCCGGGGCGGTCGGCGGTTTGGCTTGGGCCGGCCGATTCTCGGATAGGATGCCCCCCCGACATGCGCTTTCTCCTCCAGATGGCTGCCATCTGCGTCGGGGGCGCGCTGCTGGGCCTCGTGCTGAACGTCGCGAGCGCCCGGCCGGCGCGCCTGTTCCACGCGGTCTACGCCGCGTCCGACTCGGGCAACTCGGTGTGCGGCGCCTCGCCCGAGGCGCAGCACGACAAGCACGGGCACCAGGTGATGCCGCAGAAGGAAGCGGTGGCCGCCTGCGGCGCCTGTACGGTGGGCTTCGTCGACGCTCGTGGCGCCGCTTCATTCGCCGAAGGGCACATCCCTCAGTCCGTTCACCTGCCGCCCGCGGGGCACCCGGACGAGCCGGCGGAGCTGGCCAAGCTGCGGACCTTCCCGACGGTCGTGGTCTACGACTCGGGCGGCGGCTGCGGCCTGGCCGAGGGCGTGGCGGACCGGTTGGCGGCACAGGGGTTCAAGGACGTACGCCTGCTCGAGGGAAGCTGGACCGACTGGATGATTGCCGGGGGCCCGGCGCTCTCGGGGGCCTGCCAGGCCTGCGACGGGCACGCTCACGATCGTGACCAGACGACCACCGAGGCCCGCCCATGAGCCCCCGCGCCAAGGAAGTCCTGCTGGCGGTCACGCGCATCGTCTTGGCCGTGCTCTTCGTCTGGGCGGCGGTGACCAAGATCCCCAACATGGAGCTCTTCGCCGAGGAGACGGCCAACTACCGGATGCTCCCGGCGGAACTCGTCTCGTTCTTCGCGGTCTGCCTTGCTGGCGTGGAGATCCTCTCCAGCCTCCTGATGATCCTCGGGGTCTGGGTGCGCGCCTCGGCGGCGGTCGTGGCGCTGATGCTGGTGGCGTTTGTCGTCGCGCTCTCGCAGGCGCTGCTGCGGGGCATCGACCTGCGCTGCGGCTGCTTCGGGGGCTCGGAGCTGGCCAGCTGGTGGACCGTGGCTCGGGACCTGGTGATGCTGGCCGCCTGCGTGCCGCTGATGAAGGCGGGAGGCGGGCGGCTGTTCTGGCCGAAGAAGCCTCCCGCGGCGGCCGCTGCGGCCGCGAGCTGAAGCGCACCCCGCTCAGCCCTCGTCGAACCGGCGCACGATGCGGCCGAGGCCCTCGCGGAACTCCGCGGGCGGGACGATGAGGCTGACGGCGACGAACGCCGGGGACGGGAAGTCGAAGAAGAAGCCCGGGTGCACCACCACGCCTTCCTCTTCGACCAGGCGCACGACCCAGTCCTGCTCGGAGCGCTTCGCGGGAATCCGGAGGACCGCGCTCCAGCCGCCCTCGACCCTCAGGCGCTGCCAGGCCGAGCTCGAGGTGCGCAGGGCGTCGAGCGTCGAGAGGTTCTCGCGCAGGCGCTGGCGCAGCGGCTCCTGGGCCAGGTCCCGGCGGGCGAGGATGGCGGGCAGGGCCAGCTGGGCGGGCGTGCTCGGCGACAGGTAGCAGTCAGCGACGATCTCCAGGCGCTCCATCGCCTGGGCCACGAGCGCCTCGGGCCCGGAGGCGACGAGCCAGCCGATCTTGAGCTGCGGCAGCGCGGCGACCTTCGAGGCGCCGCTCAGCGCGAACGCGAGCGCCGCATGCTGCTCGAGGACGCCCCCGGCCCGGTCCGGCAACGCCTCGAGCGGGAAGTCGGCGAAGACCTCGTCGCAGAGCAGCGCGAGGCCGCGCTCGGCGCAGAGGTTGGAGAGGAAGGCCAGCTCGTCGCGCTTGAGGTACGAGCCAGTGGGGTTGTTGGGGCTGACCGCAATGACGGCGCGCGTGCGCGGGCCGACGGCCTGGCGCAGCGCCTCGCGGTCCACGTGCCAGTCGCCGTCGTAGCGCAGCGGGTAGCCGCGAGGCACGACCGACTCCAGGCCCGCCAGGTAGCCGAACAGCGGGTAGCTGGGCTCGGGCACCAGCACCTCGTCGCCCGGGTCGCACAGCAGCTTGAAGAGGTAGGCGTAGGCCTCGCTCGTCGACGAGGTGACGACCGTGCGGTCGGGCAGAGCCTCGAGGCCACGGCTGGCGTAGTAGCCGGCGATGGCGGCCCGAGCCCGCTCGAGGCCGAGCGGATGCGGCTCGTAGACCGCGGCGCGGTCGTCGGCGAGGGCGGCGAGCAGGGCCTCCCGGGGGAAGCCCAGCCCGGCCCGGGTCGGGTTGGACTCGGTCAGGTCCAGCAGCGCGAGACCGCTCGCGCGCCGGCGCGCGATGGCCTCGGCGAGGGGGTTGGCCGTGGCGTCCCAACGGGTCCGGGTGGAGAACATCCAGCGCTCCGCGTGCGGTCGAGAAGTCGCCGTGAATCCTAGCGCCTTCGCTAGCAGCCGCGGAGTTCGGGGTGGGTCGCGACCAAGGCGTCGCGGCCCCAGGTGTTCACGACGTCGACCACCAGGCCCTCGAGGAACTGCGAAGCGGAGGGCTCGGCGACGAATCGGATGCCGTCCACTTCGAGCTGCGTGTCATCGCTGTCGGCTGTCTCATCCAGAGACAGGTAAAGGCTCGGGCCCCCTCACCCACGACCGACGTGGATGCGGATGCGGGACTCCTTGTTCGTGCCGATGGCTTCGGCGAGCCTCACGCGGGCCTTCTCGGTAACCTGCATCGCGATGTCCTTCCTGGCAGTGCTGCGTCGAAGCGGTGGGAGCCGGCGCGCGCCGCAAGGGTTCGGGCGAGCCTAGCGGCGCAGGCTGGAGAGAACCTGCACCAGCCGCGCGGCGATGTGGTCCGGAGCGCTGTCCGTGCCCTTGTTGAGGTAGCGCGCCGGCTGGCAGCGTTCGAGCACCTTCTTGAGCCGGTCGTCGCAGGGGAAGGCGGTGAAGAACAGGATGGGCGTGGGCTTCGCCTGCAGCCCCTTCTCGAACGCCCGCAGCGCGAGGGCGGCCTGGTGTCCGCTCAGGACCGGCATGTCGAGGTCGATGATGGCCAGGTCCACCGCGACGCCAGCGGCGATCGACTCGGCGATCAGCTGCAGCATCTCCATCGCGTCGGCGCAGGTACGCACGTGTTGGCACAGGCCCGCCCGGACCAGTGCGTCCCTGGCCATCTCGCGCAGCGCCGTGGAGTCCTGCGCAACGATGACCCGGCTGAAGAGCGCCGCGCCGGAGGTCGGCGAGGCCGCGGGCGCAGCGGCAGGGGCCGCAGTCCGCGGGGCCGCAGCAGGTTGCGGCGCGGCCGGTTGCTGCGGCTCGTCGAACTCGACCTCGGAGGCGAAGGCCTCGGCGGCGGGCGCGTTGCCGGAAATGACCTTGACCTCCCCGCCCATCTCGATCTCGAAGTCGCCGGCGGACTGCTCGTCGAAGTCGAGGCCGTCGGGGCTCGGCTGGGCGGGAGCGGGGGCGCGGGCCGGAGCGCGAGCGGCTGCTGCCCTGGCCGCCGCGGCGGCCGCTGCGGTGGCGGCGGCCCTGGCCTTCTCGGCGGCGGCCCTCTCGTTCGCGGCCTTCGCCGCGGCGAGCTCGGACTGAGAGATCCGCCGGACCGGGACCCGGCCCAGGACGGCCTCGGTAGCCTCCTCCTCCTTGAGGACCAGATTGCAGGTGGAACAGACCCACTGTCTCGAACCGCCCTGGACCCGTTCCTCGGAGGGCTGGTTCATGCCGCAGCTCGGGCAAAATGTCGTCGTCATTGGCGAAACGATCATAGACGACGGCCCTCGGGCTTGGCGACAAGCGCATTCCAGGGTACAAACGCCTCCTCCCACGCACGGAGAGACCCGCGTCGACCGAAGGCCCCGCCCCGGTCAGCGCTCCGAGTGTTGCTCGACCTGGAGAAATCGCGCCATGCGACCCTACGAAACCATCAAGAAGAAGCGCGACGGCCTCGCCCTGTCCGCCGACGAGATCGCGGCGTTCATCGCCGCCTACACCCGCGGCGAGATCCCCGACTACCAGATGTCGGCGATGACCATGGCGGTCTTCTTCCGCGGGCTGACTCCGCCCGAGCTGGCCGCGTGGACCGGCGCGATGCTGCGCTCGGGCGAGGTCCTCGACCTCTCGGACATCCCGGGCTTCAAGGTCGACAAGCACTCCACCGGCGGGGTGGGCGACAAGGTCTCGCTGGCGCTGGCGCCCATGGCTGCCGCCTGCGGCGTGAAGGTCCCGATGATCTCCGGCCGCGGCCTGGGCCACACCGGCGGCACGCTGGACAAGCTGGAGTCCATCCCCGGCTTCCGCGTGGACCTGGGCGTCGACCGCTACCGGACGCTGGTCGCCGAGGTCGGGGCCTGCCTCATCGGCCAGACCGCGACGCTGGCCCCCGCCGACAAGAAGCTCTATGCGCTGCGCGACGTGACCGCGACCGTCGACTGCATCCCGCTCATCGCCTCGTCGATCATGTCCAAGAAGCTGGCCGAGGGCATCGACGCGCTGGTGCTGGACGTCAAGGTCGGCTCCGGCGCGTTCATGAAGACGATCGAGGACGCGCGCACCCTGGCGCGGACGATGGTCGGCATCGGCCGGGAGATGGGCAAGAAGGTCGTGGCGCTGCTCACCGACATGGAGCAGCCGCTCGGCCGCGCGGTGGGCAACTCGCTCGAGGTCATGGAGGCGGTCGACGTGCTCAAGGGCCGCGCCCCGGCCGACATGACCGAGTGCACGATGGCGCTGACCGCGGAGATGCTGGTCCTGGCCAAGGTCGCGCCCGACGTCGCGAAGGCCCGCGAGAAGCTGCAGAAGTGCATCGCCGACGGCTCGGCGCTCAAGAAGTTCGCGGAGATCGCCAAGGCCCAGGGCGGCGACCCGCGCTTCGTCGACGACTACGCCGTCCTGCCGCGCGCCAAGAACGTGCGCCCCATCGAGAGCCCGGAGAGCGGCTACGTGACCGCCATCGAGACCGAGGCGGTCGGCCTGGCGGGCGTGGCGCTGGGCGCGGGCCGCGAGAAGGTCGACTCGATCATCGACCCCGGCGTGGGCTTCATGCTCGAGAAGAAGGTGGGCGAGAAGGTGCAGAAGGGCGAGCCGCTGGCGCAGATGCACATCAACGCGCAGACCTGCGGCCCGGAGGTCATCCGCCGCATCCAGGCCGCCTACCGCATCGGGCCGAAGGCGCCGGCGGCCCGGCCCCTAGTGATCGAGCGAATCGAGTAACGAATTCGGGACCTTCCTTGACCCGCGCAAACGGCGGGGGATACGGTTTGCACGTGCGTCTTCCCAGCGCTCTCCTCGTCGCGCTCACCCTGCTTTTGGCCGGCTGCGACAAGCTTGCGCAGATGGTCTCCGAGGAGCCGCCGCGCGAGCAGCAGGCGCGCTCGTATCTGGCCAAGGGCCGCGCCGCCCTGTCCAAGGGCGACCTGGCGACGGCCCAGCGCCTCCTGGAGAAAGCGGCCGCGCTCAACCCCACCGACCCGGAGCCGCAGCGGACCCTGGGCGGCGTCTACGAGAAGCTCGGTGAGCAGGCGCAGGCCATCTTTGCCCTCAAGCGCGCCGCCGAGCTCGCGCCCAGCGACCCCGGGCCGCGCAAGGAGCTGGCCGAGCTCTACCTGCGCTCCAGCCAGCCGGCGAACGCCGCCGAGCACCTCAAGAAGGCGGTCGACGCCAGCGGCGGCGAAGACACGGATCTCCTTCGCCAGCTCGCCTTCGCCCAGCTCCGCTCCGGCCAGGTCGACGAGGCCGACGCCATCGCCAAGAAGGTCAACGAGGCGAGCCCCGGCGACGCCGACACGATGGCGCTGATGGCCGAGGTCCTCATCGCCAAGCGGCAGGAGGAGACGGCGGTCCAGCTGCTGGACCAGGCCGTCGAGGCCCACCCGAACTCGGCGCGCGTGCGCACCGCCCGGGCCCGGTACTTCTTCTCGCGCGGCAAGGTGAACGAGGCGCTGCGCGAGTTCGAGCTGGCGGCCGAGGCCGCGCCGGACGACACCGAGATCGGCCTGGCCCGCGCCCGTGCCATGGCTGCCTCCGGGCAGACCGAGGAGGCCGCGGAGCTGATGGGCAAGATCGTCGCGGCCCGCCCCACCGACCTGAACGCCCAGTCGTCGCTGGCCGAGGTGCTCCTGCTCGCCGACAAGGTCGAGGAGGCGCAGAACGTGGCCAAGGCCGTCATCGACAAGCAGCCCAAGAACGGCCGCGCGCTCTACGTTCGCGCCCGCGCCATCGAGGTGCAGTCCGCCGACGACCCGGTGCGCGCCATCAACGCCTACCAGGGGGCCATCGAAGGCGACCCCAACCAGACCGAGGCGCTCTCGCGGCTGTGGCGGCTCTACCTCAAGCAGAACCAGAAGAACGATGCCATCAGCATGCTGGAGCGGCTGCGCATCCTGGGCGAGGCGACGGCCGACGAGGACATCGAGCTCGTGGGCCTGTACGCCGACACCGGCATCAACCCCGTCGAGGGCCTGAAGATGTGCAACGAGGCCCTCAAGCGCGACCCGGGCAACGCGAAGCTCCTGGGCTTCAAGCGGCAGCTCGAGGCGAAGGTCCCTCGGGCCGCGCGTCCCAAGGGCGACGGCACCGGCATTCAGGTCATCAAGGGCCGCGGAAAGTAGCCCTCCGCCCCGCGTCGACCGGTTCCCTGAGGCGCGACCCGGGCTTGCGCGCGCCGTGTCGACGAAGCTGACGAAGCTCACGTCCGGCGCGCGGCGATCCCGGTGGGCGGGAGGCGTCGCCCCTGTGCACCTGTCAGAGCTCGGCGTCGCGGGCCGCCCTCCGCAGGCGCTCCTCGGCTCGTCCGGCTGCGCGTCCGACCGCGAGCAGGTGCATGTTCTTGCGGCTGAAGGTGCGCTCGGCGACCTCCTGGATCTGCTGGGCCGTGACCGCCTCGAGGCGGCGCACCTTCTGCTCGAAGGTCTCGGGCAGGCGGAACAGCTCGCCGCCGCCGTACCAGCCGGACAGGGCGTTGAGATCGTCGAGCATGAAGTCCATGGAGATTCGGTAGCGGCGCTTGACGCGCTGGAGCAGGTCGGGCGCGAGCGGCTCGCGGCGCAGCAGGCCCAGCAGGCGCACCATCTCCTGGAAGACCGGCAGGACCTTGGCGGGCGAGCAGGCGGCGTCGAGCTCGAAGACCGAGATGTCGCTGAAGGTGTCCACCGCGCCGTGGACCGAGTAGGCCAGCCCGCGGCGCTCGACGATGTTCAGGGGCAGCCAGCTGGTGAGCCCGTCGTCGAGCACGGCGCGGATGAGGGTGAGGGCGAGGAAGTCGGGGTGGCCTTCCGGCGGGCAGGGGAAGCAGAGCATCAGCTCGGTCTGGCTCTCCACGTCGGGGACGAAGAGGACCTTGGGGCCGCGCGGGGAGAGCTGCGGCGGCTCCTCGATGGGCGGACGTCCGCGGGGCAGGCGGCCGAAGGCGCGCTCGGCCAGCTCGAGGGCGTGGCGGCGCTTCACCGGCCCGGCGACGGTCACCACCATGTTCGAGGCGACGTAGTGGCGGCGGTGGTGTTCGCGCACGTCGTCCTGCTTGAGGCGGCGGACGGTCGTCGGAGTCCCGGCGATCTTGAACGAGAGCGGGTGTCGCCCGAAGACCAGGCGCTTGGAGAGGTTGCCCAGGTCCACGTCCCGGCCGGAGGCGTCGACCTCGTCCATCATCTCCTCGAGGACCACCTCGCGCTCGATGGGCAGCTCCTTGAGCAGCGGGGCGCAGAGCATGTCGCCCAGCACGTCGAAGGCCACGCCCACCTCGCGCGGGTGGATGGGCGTGTAGTAGAGGCCCTGGTCGCGCATGGTGAAGCCGTTGAGGTCGCCGCCGGCGGCCTCGACCAGGCCATGCATGCCCACCGAGTCCGGGTAACGCTCGCTGCCGCGGAAGAACAGGTGCTCGAGCAGGTGCGAGACCCCGTTGTTGCGCGCGGTCTCGTGCCGCGAGCCGCAGCGGACGTAGACCGCGAGCAGGGCGGTATGAAGGTGGGGTACTTCCAGCGTGACGACGCGCAGGCCGTTGGGCAGAACGTCTCGGTGGCGTTTGTACAAGGTGTAGCCTTCCCCTCGGCTGGAGCGCGATGGCGTACCGTACCGGCCCGTAGCCTAGCGCCGAACCCGCGGCGGTGACCGCCCGATCTGCGGAGAAGTCACAGGAATCCCTGACTCTCCGTCCAGGCCTCTCGTTCGAGCGAGCGGTCGCAGCCCAACCTCGCCGACGGAGCCCAGCCCTAGGTGGCCGCCGAGGCAACAGGGGCGGCCTCGCTCGCCCGCCTCAAGCGCAGGACGAATCGCGTGCCCTTGCCCAGCTCGCTCTCGCAGCGGATCTCCCCGCCATGCTCGTGGATGATCTGCTGCGTCAAGGCGAGCCCCAGGCCCGTCCCGCGCTCTTTGGTGGAGAAGAAGGGGTCGAAGATCTTGGCCAGCTGGTCCGGGGGGATGCCCGGCCCGGTGTCGGCGATGACGACCTCGACGTGGGTGACGAGCGGGTGCGTCTCGACCCGGATGGTGCCGCCGTGGACGAGCGCCTCGCGGCTGTTGCGCAGCAGGTTCATCAGCGCCTGGCGGATCTGCGCCTGGTCGCAGGTGATGGAGGGACAGCCCTCGGCGAAGGCGCGCTCCAGCTTCACGCCGGCGCGGTGGTGCTCCTCGTCCAGGAAGTCGAGCAGCGAGCCGAGCAGGGCGTTGGGGTCTTCGGGGGCGAGCACCGGCTTGGGGAAGCGCGCGAAGGACAGGTACTGCTCGGTGATCTCCGCGAGACGGTCCGCCTCGCGCTCGATGGCGCGCACCAGCTCCTTGGCCTCCTGGCCCTGCTCCGCGGCGGCGAACTGCGCGCTTCCCAGCGCCTCCTCGAGCATCTCGGCGTTCAGGCCGATGGCGGACAGGGGGTTGCGAACCTCGTGCGTGATCTGCGCGCTGATGCGCCCGATGGCCGCCAGCCGCTCGGCGCGCACCAGGGCCAGCTGCTTCTCCGCCAGCTGCTGCTCGCGCTCGCGCAGGGCCTTGGCCATGGCGTTGAACTCGCGGGCGAGCACGCCCACCTCGTCGCGGGCGGTCAGCGGCACCTCGGCGGTGTAGTCGCCCATTCCGATGCGGGTGACGGCGGCGGTGAGCGGGCGCAGCGGGGCGAGGAGCCGGCCGGCCATGAAGGTCGCCGACAGGCCCAGGCCGATGGCGAACAGCGACAAGGCAATGATGGCCCACGCGCTCTGCCGCTCGCGCTGCTCGGCGCCGCGCACGCGCTCGGCGACCCGCTGGTCGAGCATCAGGCCCAGCACCTTGATCTCCCGGTCGATCTTCCGCTCGAGCGAGGCCACGGCGCGGGCCTCGTCCGACCCGCGGTCGGGGATGGTCGGGGTCTCGAGGTCGGCAAACAAGGCGATGCAGCTCTTCTCGTAGTCCTCGTACAGGCCGGTGAGCTCGTTGATGCGCGAGTCCAGCCCCAGGAGGAAGCTGCGCTCCGACTCCGGCGCCTGGGCGCGCGCCTCGCGGGCGAGGTTGGCCGCGGCGGTCAGCTTCTCGCGCACCAGCTGCGGGAAGTAGACCCGGGCCAGCTTGATGAGGGCGCGCCGGGTGTCGGGCTCCTTCTCCTCGAGCAGGCGGTCGGTGTCGCGCTGGCGGTTCTTCTGGAAGCTCTCGATCTGCGCCACCGCCTTGGTCAGCGGCAGGTAGCCCTGCGACACCAGGCGGATCTCGCGGCCGATGGCGTGGAGCTCGGTCACGCTGTAGATGGACACCGCGCCGAAGGTGAGGATCACCACCGCGTAGCCCAGGAAGATGCGGGTGGCGAGCGTCAGGTTCATGGGGGCGAGGCGGCGGGCTCCAATTGGTTTGGCGGGCACCGAGGCCCGCCGCTACCCGGCTCCCGGAACAGCCGAGGAGCCCAGAATCAGCCCGGAAGCACGGGGGTTTGGGGCCTAGAGCAGCTTGAGGTTCTCGGGCAGCGTCGCCTCTACCGGCTCGGGCACGAAGCACTTGCGGCAGCGCGCCTCGTAGGCCCCGGCCGCGCCCACGACCACGCGGTCGGCGTTGCTGACGATGCGCTGGGAGCGGTTGGCCGGGTTGCCGCACACCATGCAGATGGCCAGCTCCTTGGTGATGTACTCGGACACCGAGAGCAGCGAGGGCATCGGCTCGAAGGGCTTTCCCTTGTAGTCCTGGTCGAGGCCCGCGCAGATGACCCGCAGGCCCTTCTCCGCCAGGCTCTCGCACACCGGCACCACCTCGGGCCCCAGGAACTGCACCTCGTCGATGCCGACCACGTGCGTGTCCGGGCGCAGCCGCTGGAGGATCTCCTCGGCGCGGTCGATGGGGATGGACTCGAGCTTCTGGGACGAGTGGCTGACGATGCTCTCGACGCCGTAGCGGTCGTCGAGCCGCGGCTTGAAGATCTGCACGTTCTGCTTGGCGATCTGCGCGCGCTTGAGGCGGCGGATGAGCTCCTCGGTTTTCCCCGAGAACATCGAGCCGCAGATGACCTCGATCCAGCCGACGTTCCTTGGGAATCCGAGCATGCCCGCCCTCAGGGTTGGACGCGCGCGGATGATCGCGGCCACGCCCCGCAGGTGTCAAGGCGAGCGGCGAGGGCGGGCGGCGGCCCGCAAGTCCGGGTGGGGGGAGGCCAGCCCCTGGCCCGGGAGTTGATGGAGGGGCCATGGGGCGGGGCGTCGGGGCCTCGCGGCGGAGTGCGCAACGTGCGGCTGGCGGGGTGGGGGGCGAAGCGCGGGCAGCTGCTCGCATGCCGAGGGGCGGGCCTGGACGGCGCCCTCGCGCTCCTGCTGCTCAACGTCGCGGACGCCGTGATGACCGCGCTGCTCCTCGAAGCCCGGCTGGCGAGTGAGGCCAACCCCTTGATGCGCTTGGCGTGGGATGCCTCGCCCTACGCCTTCTTCGGCATCAAGCTCACCCTGGTGGGGGGTGCGGTGGCCATTTTGGCCCGTCATCGCGGCCACTTGGCCGCCGGCGCCACCCTCTACGCCGGGCTGGGCATCTACGCCATGGTCGTCGGGTACCACATGGTCTGGTACGGCACCCTGGTTCTCTCCTGGGTCCTGGGATTTCTCACCTGAGGAGCTGGGGAGGGGCCGTTGACAGCCGCCGGAACAGCGTGCTACCCCGGTGACTCCACGACTCGATTTGCAGCCTGGCGTGGCGGTGTTCTGGCACCGGGGGAGGAAGCAAGCGCCATGGATATCACCGAGGTCCGCGTCTACCCGGTCAACGAGGAGAAGCTCAAGGCCTACGTGACCATCACCCTGGACAACTGCTTCGTGGTCCGGGACCTGAAGGTGATCAACGGGAATACGGGGCTGTTCATCGCCATGCCGGCCAAGCGTCGCAAGGACGGCACGTTCAAGGACATCGCCCACCCGCTCAACGTGGAGACGCGCCAGAAGATGGAGCGGGTGATCCTCGCCGAGTACGACAAGGAGCTGAAGCGGGTGGCCTCCGAAGGCGGCGACCCGGCTCGCTTCGCCCCCGTCGTTCACGCCGACGCCGACGAAGGCTAGCAAAGCCTTCGGCGGCTCCATTCCAGCCAGACCAGCCTCCGGGGCTCGCGCCCCTGGCCGCAGGCCCGGGAGGTGTGCCCTCCTCGCGGCGAGGTCCGTCCGAAACCGTTGACAAGGTAGAGGCGGCACGGCAAAGGAGGGCCGTCATCCGGCTCGAACGGCACCCACCCGGCTTGGAGCGACAGGCCCACGCGCCTGTCGGGAGCGAGGCGACGATGAAGAACGCGCTACGAGGCGAGCTGAAGCTCTTCGCCGGCACCGCGAACCCCGAGCTGGCCAAGGCCATCTGCGCCAACCTCGGCCAGCCGCTGTCGAAGGCCGAGGTCGGCCGCTTCTCCGACGGGGAGATCAGCGTCGAGATCGGCGAGAACGTGCGCGGCTGCGACTGCTTCATCCTCCAGCCCACCTGCCCGCCGACCAACGACCACCTGATGGAGCTGCTCATCATGTGCGACGCGCTCAAGCGCGCGTCGGCGGGCAACATCACCGCGGTGCTGCCCTACTACGGGTACGGACGGCAGGACCGCAAGGTCGCGCCCCGGACGCCCATCACCTCGAAGCTGGTGGCGAACCTCATCGTCGCCGCCGGGACCACGCGCGTGCTCTCGATGGACATGCACGCCGGGCAGATCCAGGGCTTCTTCGACATCCCGTTCGACCACCTGTACGCCTCGCCGGTCTTCCTGGACCACATCCGCGCCCTGTTCCCCAGGCCCGAGGAGCTGGTGATGGTCTCGCCGGACGCCGGCGGCGTGGAGCGGACCCGGGCCTACTCCAAGCGGTTGGGCGGCGCGCTGGCGATCATCGACAAGCGGCGGCCGAAGGCCAACGTCTCGGAGATCATGAACCTCATCGGCGACGTCTCCGGGAAGGTCGCCGTGCTGCTCGACGACCTGGTGGACACCGCCGGGACGCTGACCCAGGCCGCCGCGGCGCTGAAGGCCAAGGGCGCGCGCGAGGTGCACGCCTACGTGGTGCACCCGGTGCTGAGCGGCCCGGCCATCGAGCGCATCAACGCTTCGGTGCTCGAGAGCCTGGTGGTCACCGACTCGATCCCGCTGTCGAAGGCCGCGCAGGGGTGCTCGAGGATCAAGGTGCTCAGCTCGGCGCGGCTGTTCAGCGAGGCCATCCGCCGGATTCACGACGGGGACAGCCTGTCGAGCCTGTTCGTGTAGCGGGGCTTCCGCTACTGCGCGAGCATCAATTCGCCAGTCGAGGCTTTCACGTAGGCCTTCCAAAGCCTCCCGTCGGGGCCGACGGCCACCGCTGGCTCCTTGGCATCGTTGAGAACGGCGTCCCACTGCGGAGCGGGTGCGGCGCCACAAGTATTGGTCGTGGAGCCGAAGACCACCAATGACTTGAGGTCGTCCTCGGCCGCGAAGCCGACGAGGCTCGGTGATACGGCAACGTCCAGCGCGGTGGCGGCGGGGCTCAGGATTCCGAAAGGACGATCGGCGCTCGAGGTGGCCCACGAGCCCGCCGACTCCGGCGTGGAGTTGCACGCAACCGTGACCAGGGCCGCGTCGCACTTGGGGAGCGGCGGGAGGATGGCCTCGCCGACGGTGGACCAGGCGAGCCAGGCGCTGCCGACCGGTGTGGACCCGCCTGCCCGCGGAGCGCCTGCGATGGTGACGCCACCCTTGGACGCGTCGAGCGTCGCCACGCCGACTCCGTTCGGCGTGTAGACCGCAAGGGCGTCGATCTCGGGCGTCGCGGTTCCGGGGCGAGCAAGGCCCGTCCCGCGGACGTCGTAGGGCGCCTTGCCATTGGTGACCTTGTAGTCCTCCTTCTGGTCGACCTGAAGGTTCCCCGAGAACCACCTCGAGAACGTCGTGAGGGCGGAGGTCGTGTAGCTCACGACGGTGTACGGCGAGCAGGGAGTGACCGTTCCGCAATCCATGCGGAAGCTCGGCTGGCCGTAGAGCGCGTTCATCGGCGAGCCGAACGTTCCTTCGACGACGGGGAAGCCGGTCCAGGAAGCCTGAAGGAGCGTCTTGCTGCTGGTCATGCGCAGGCTCGGGCCGTAGGCGGTGCTGGCCCCGTAGAGGATCCGCACCGTCCGGACGAGAGGATCGACTCCGGCCGGGGTCGGGCTGCTCGCCTCGATTTGGTAGACCGCACGCAGCTGGGTGGTCGTCGGATCGCTCAAGAAGGAATTGGTCGTCCAGGTCTTGCCGTCCCAGGACGAGACGAAGAACCTGCCGGCCGTCGCGTCCCAGAAGGCAATGACAGGGTTTCCGTCGGCGTCGATCGCCATTCTCGGAGTCGATGCGGGCGTGTGGATGGCGGTGCCCGTCGGCGGCATGACCGTCTCGGTGAGGAACTGCTCGTTCCCGGCGGCAAGAACCGGGTTCCCCGCGAGGTCCTTGGCGCCGGTGGAGATGTCCAGGGTGTAGACGGTGTACGGCAAAAGGGACCCGGTTTGGGCGCGGAATGCGGAGCCGCTGCCCGAGACCAGCGCAGGGCCGGGCGGGGTGAAGGTCGCGGCAGCGGCGACGGTGTCCGGGTCCATCGTCTCGGAGAACGTGACGAGGTCAGAAGCGAGTGGGACGAGCCGCTTGTCGCTTTGGGCCATCGTCACGGTCGGGGAGATCTTGTCGACGTAGACGCTACGCGAAACTGGGAGGGACAGGTTTCCGGCTGAGTCCGTGGCCGTGACGAAGACGGTGATCGGAAAGTGGTCCGTCACCGGCGCATTCCACTCGTAGACCCACGAGGTCGTCCCGGTGGGCTTCGCGGGGGCGCCGGCAAAGTCGAGGCTGACGCCATCGACGGTCCCTCCGTCCTCGGCCGTGCCAGCGAAGTGGATGGCCGGCTTGGCGATGTTCGCAATGGCCTCCAGCGGGCTGCAAGAGGTGCCGCAGGCGTAGTTCGTGGCGGGAGAGTCCACCGTGACCCTCGGACGAACTCGGTCGACCCAGTAGCTGAGCGGCAGAGTCGTGCTATTGCCTGCGGCGTCGCCGGCAGTGATCGAGAGGCTGTGCGGCTTGTAGTCCTCGGTGTCGGAGAGCGGGAGGTCGACCGAGAAGTCGTCGCCGGACAGGTCGAGGTGCTGATCCTGTTCGCTGTCGAGATGCCAGGTCGAGGAAGCCCGACGAGCGTCCTTGACGGTGCCGGTGGCTTTGGCCGGAGAAGCCGCCGCGAGGTTGTACGTGTGGCCTGGGCTGGGGGCAGAGAAGACAATCTGCGGAGCCATGCGATCGACGGTGAAGACGAGCATTCGCGGGGTACTCGCGCCGAATCGGTCTTTGGCGGTGAACGCGATTTCGACGTCGTGCCAGTCCCCGTTGCCGAGGGGGAAGTCAATGGAGAACGAGGCGTCGGCTCGGAGCGGTACGTCAGTATCCGTCCCGTCGAGAAGGTAGGTGAGCGTCGGCGACGAGGCGTCGGTCACGGAGCCCGTGATCTGGATGGTCGCGGGCGAGGCAAGGTTGAAGACCGTGCCCGCGGCCGGCGAGTCGATGACGAGGGTGGGTGGGGCCGAGTAGACGAACTCGACGGGCACGACCGTGCTGTTGCCTGCCTTGTCGGTGGCGGTGACCACGAGTTTCGGCCTCGCCTCGGCTGGCGACGCGGGTATCTCGGCCGAGAACGCTCCATCCGAGATCGCAAGGACGAGGTCTGCGCCATCCAACGTGGCGGACACGGAATCGAGAGAAGTGTCGGAGGCCTTGCCGGTGACCGAGACGGGCGAGCCGGGGGCGAAAAGCTGGCCCTGCTTCGGGGAGGTCACTTCGACGACTGGAGCGATGGCGTCCACGAGGACCGAGACGACGGCGGAGGAAGACGAATTGCCCAAGCCATCCGTTGCCCGCGCCACGAAGTCGTACCTGGTGCCGTCGTCCTGCACGGCCACCGGGAAGGAGACGGCTGCGGATTTCGGGTCGTCGGACTGGGTCCAATTGGCGCCGTCGATGCTCCATTCGAGCTTCGTGCAGTCGCTCTTGTCGGAGGCGGTCACCGAGAAGGTCACCGACATGCCGAGGTCCGTGGCGAGGTAGGTCGACTTCTCGGGCGGAGTGACGGTGAGGGTCGGCCCGAGTCGGTCAATCACGACCTTGACGGAAGCCTCAGCTGCATTTCCTGCGAGGTCAGTCGCTCGGACCGTCAGCGTCCGTTCTTCGCGGTCGATTTCCGGAAGGGGGATGGCCTGAGAAAAATTCTCGGTGACGGTCAATTGCTGGAAGTTGGTTCCGTCGAGCGAATACTCGAGCTTAGCGATGCCGGAGCCGTCCGTGACCGAGCCTTCCAGCGTCGTGGTTTCCTTGCTGAGGACGGCCCCGCCCGCGGGAGACTTGATGGTGACCGACGGCATTTCGGCATCGGAGACGCAGAGACTGCCGCTGCAGTACTGTTGGGCGCCGCATTCCTCGGTCTTGGTGCAGGATTTCGCTGGGGGCGGCGGCTCGGAACAGGCAAAGGCGAACGCTAGGAAGGCAATTAGAAATCGGTTTTTGCGCATCTTCCCCTCCTCAAGACATTGAATTTGAAAGACGAGTTCCTGTCAGGGAACTTCGTGGGCTCCTACATCGCATGAGTTGCGCTGCGGGCGCACTCGACCGTCGACGTCCTTCGTCACTTCGGGGATACAGGCGATCTTGTCGATGCAGTCCGAATCGGATTGTAGGTGGAAGTCGGTTCCGGGGAGCGCCAGGTCAACGAACTTGGGCTCAGTGTCCTTGCCGTTGCCGCAGGCATCCCGGAAGTTTGGAATGTCGGAGGTGGCGTCGGCGATGCAACGTGGCTCCGTGATTTCCGTCGCTCCTGGATTCCAGAACAACGAGCCGACGATTGTTGTGTCGCCCTTCGTGCCCGCGCAGGTGATGCCACCGCCGAGATTGGATGCGACGGTATTGAAGCGAAAAATCTTCGCGAGGCCATCCGTCGTCGAGTAGAGCGCTACTCCGGCTGAGCCGTCGACGAGCCCGTTCCTTGCGATGATCGTGTTTTCAATTGAGAAGCCTGACTCCGTCGCGCTAATCCCCGCCTTCGAGTTGTTCTGGATGATGGAGGAAGAGACGGAGAGGGTGGAACTGGAGGCGGAGATGCCGGCGGCGGAGTTGTTCTGGATGATGGAGGAAGAGACGGAGAGGGTGGAGTTCGAGGCGGAGATGCCATTGCCGGCGTTGCTCTCGCCCACTCCAGGACCGCCAATGACGGAATTCGAAAGAGCCAATTCGGGAATACCTCCGCCGAGTCCAGAACACTCGACGCCATGGCCAGAAGCCCCTGAGGCTCCGCGGATTGTCATTCGCACGAGCGCCAGTCGCGTCGTCTGAACCTGTGACGAGTTGTCCTCCCGCACTGAAACGGCGGGACCATCGGATGTTGGGTCGATAGAAGCCCCAAAGGTCCCGGCAATGAAGATGTCCTTGTTCTGCACCAAGATCTTCTCGCAGGTACCGCTGGCCCGGAGGAAGCAGGGCGACGTCGCCGCGCATCCGTCGATGGCGGTCTGCAGGGCGCCAGGGGTTCCCGAGCAATTCACGTTCTCGACGCTGGTCGCGCACTTGCTCGACCGGATGTCGCACAGTTGCGTCGTGCAGTCGGCGTCGCCCGCGCAAGTCTCGTTGCATTTCGTCGGCCCGCAGACGTACGGCGCACACTCTTTCGTCACCACCGCCTTGCAGACGCCCTTGTCATCGCAAGTCCTTGGCGCCGAGTAGGTCGAGACCGTGCACGACTCCGCCTCGCACTCCGTGCCCTCGGGTTGAAACGCGTCTGTGGGGCAATCGGCGGAGTCGCCGGTGCAGTTCTCTGCCCTGTCGCAATTGTCCTTGGCGGGTCGGCACGGAGTGGTCGCCGATTTGTATGCATTGGTCGGGCAGTCGGCGCTCGCCCCGGTGCAGAATTCTGGAACATCGCAGGCGCCGGGTGCTTCGCGGCAAATCTTGGTCGATGGTTTGAACTCGTTGGCGGGACAGTCGGGGGCGTCCCCTGTGCACACCGCGGCGACGTCGCAATCTCCGGCTGCCGCCCTGCACTCGGTGTCCTTCGGCTTGAGCCCGCATCCTCCGGCCCCGTCGCAGTTCCCCGTTTCGCAGTCTCCGTCGCACTCGTTCTTGAGGTCCTCGGTGCCGGTCTGGAAGACACACGCCCCGTCGCTGCACCTCTCGCACTTGAGGCAGTCGTCGTTGTTGAGGCACTCCGGTCCGGCATCAGGTTCCGCGGCGTCGGGAGGCGTAGAGGCATCGGCCGCGTCGGTGCAGATGCCGTTGAGGCAGCGGCCGCCGGGGCAGTCCTTGTCGCCGTCGCAAGTGACCCCGACGATGTTCTTTCTACAGCCCCCGAGGGCCAGCACGGCGATCGCAAGAGCGATGGATCTCTTCATGGGTCCGCCCTTCTTCAGAAACTGCCGGCAACGGCAACCTGGGCCGAGCCCTGGGTCGCCGAAACGATGATTAGGGTTCCGCCTGCGATCGTCACGACTGCACCCGCTCCGACGAGCAAGGCACCAATCGTTGTGGCGGTGTTCATGGCATTTCTCTTGGAAACGGCATCGGGCACGTTGGCCTCGGGGACGTAGTTGGGGGGAACGCGCATGGCGGACAACTCACGCTCGAACCGCCCGGCCTCGACCAGCTCGTACGCCCCGACCCCTGCCGCCGCGACGCCCGCGACGAGCGCCACGATCCCCGGCCACATCGGCATCCCGCCGCCCGCCGCTACCGCCGGCTTGGGCTCCTCCTTGCGGACCGGCATCGCTGTGGGTTCCTCGGCGATCAGCGGCGCCAGCGGCTCCTCGATCAGCGGAGGATTCTGGGGCGCGGCGATCTGCGCGTACTCCACCTTCTCCGGCGGGGCCCAGGCCTCATACGTGACGTCGATCTTTTCTCCCGCGACCTTCGCCCTCGAGACGTGCTCGAAGCGCACCTCTACCCAGCTCTGCGTCGCCTTGCCCCCGCGCTCCACCCGCACCTCGTGCAGCCCCGCCTTCAACACCAGGTTGTCGCCTGGCTTCACCGGGCTGCCGTTGACGCTCGCCACGCTGCCCGCCGGCGCCTCCACCACCAGTTGCCCGGCGTAGCGCTGCGGCGCCTTCAGCTTGGCGACCTGCGCGCGCGTCGCCCAGACCATCTCCTCGATGTCGCGGTTGTAGCTGCCGGCGGTGTGCGCGATCTCCTTGCCGCTCCCGACGTCGAACAGCCGCATCGTCACCGAGTAGCTGTCCGGCATCGCGCGCACCTCGCCGGAGATGACCTCCTGCGCCTGCAGCGAGCGCCCGTACGCCACCAGGCACGCCACGCTCTGGCAGCCCTTGAGCGGGTCCGCCAGCGGCCCCTCGACGATCTCGAGGTCCTGCGCGCGCTTGAGCTCGATGCGCAGCGCCGCCTCCAGCTGCTGCATGGCCTCCGCGCTCGTGCCCACCGCCTTGAGCGGGTAGAGCGCGAGCTTCGGCTGCGCGCCGAATGCCGCCCCGTGGAGCGCGACGACCAGGGTCGCGACCAGCACTCGCATGCTTCCTCCCCTCAGAAGTTCCCCGCCACCATCAAGCTGACTTGCGGCGTCCCCTGGCTGCTCTGCCCGGGGACGACGCTCCAGACGAAGGATCCAACGCCCGCCGCCGCCGCCACCCCGGCGCCAATGCCCAGCCCGAGCCGCATCGTCCGCGCCGTCTGCAGTTCGGCGTTCAGGGACCGGTAGCGCGGCACGTCGGCCCCGACCTTCAGGCTGCCGTCCGGGTTCACCAGGCCCGCCATCTCCTTCTCCAACTCGCCGGCGTGGACGTGCTCGTAGACGGCGACGCCGCCCGCGGCCAGCGCGAGGCCCCACAAGACGTACGCCACCGGCCGCTGCCACTTCGTGGGCTCGGAGGCCTGCGTCGCCGGCGCAGCTCCAGCCGGCACCGGGGCGACGGCCTCGGTCGGCACAGCGGTCGCTTCCTGCGCCGTCTCCTTGGCCGGTTCCGGCTCGGGTTCCGGGTCGGGTGAGCCCTCGCCGGTGAGCACGAACTGCGCGAGCCGGCCCAGGTTGGGCACCCGCCCGCTGTCGCGGCGCACTCGGCCTTCGCGGGTCTCCCGGCCGCGGGCGACCTCGACGAGCGCGGCCGCGACGTAGTCCTCGCCGCCCAGCTTCTCGAGCCGCACCGCCACCACGCGTCCCGCGCCGAGCGCACCGGCGAGCGACGCGGCGGCCTTCAACCGCTCCTCGCGGGCCTCGCCGGTCTGGTAGCAGGGGCCGGCGGCCCGGTCGAAGGGCGCCTCGCGTTCCAGGTCCACCTCGAGCGAGGAATCCGCGGCGAGCTTGATCCTGCGCAGGAAGCTGCGGCGCGGGCCGTCGGCCACCACGACCTCGTAGTCGCCCCCGATGATCGACCTGGAGAACGGGACGGGGCCGACCGCGAAGCCGTTGAGGTAGACCTGCCCCTTGCCACCGCGTGAGGTCACCATGAGCTTCGAGCGCGGCAGGCTCGGCGTCAGGGACCGCGTCATCTCGAGCAGGTCGCGCGAGGAGGGCGGGAAGTCGACCCGGCTGAGCTGGAACTCCTCGTTGACCCGCAGGATCTGCAGGTAGAGCTCGGTCGCCTTGGCCTTCTGGTTGCCATGCTGCAGCACCCGCGCGAGCCAAGCCCGCGTCTCCCAGAACAGCTCCCAGCGCGCCGGGCCCAATGGCAGCCGGTCGATCTGCGGCAGCAACTCGCGCAGGGTGGGCTCGGCCTTCGGATCGAGGTTCAGAAAGGCCGTCTTGCCCGTCTCCAGCGTCCGGCGGATCTCCTCGAGCGACATCCCCGGGAGCCCTCCCGCGGGCGCGGCGGTGGCCTCCTCCGGCAACGCGCCCTGGACCTTGGCGCGCACCGCGCGTGTGGCGGCGGCGAGCGCCGGGTCGGCGCAGTCGCCGAACCCCAGCACCACCATCCTGCCGTCGGTGGCCGGGCTTCCCGCCGCGAGCGCGGGCGTGAAGAGCACGAGCAAGACTGCGAGAAGATGAGGCATTCGGGCGGGCTTCTAGCACGCACAGCGAGCGAAGGAAAAGGGTGCCATGTCGAACGAGGACCGAGCCCCCGAGGAGGACATCAGCCTGGGAGACTCGTAGCTACCCCGATTGCCCTGAGAGTCGTCTGCGCCACGGCGCCCGCATACCCCCAGTGTTCAAAAGAGACCGATTGCAAGGGGGACCGTGCGTGCATCGACGGCCCGTGCGCGGAGGTCGTGCGCGCCCGGCCCGCGCCCCCTCCGCCCGCCGCTGTGCTTCGCCATCGACGACTTCGTCTTTTTCGGCCAGGCCGAGCGGCTCGCCAACCGGATCGAGCACGGCGAGGCGAGCCTCGAGGTCGCGGAGCACGTGACGCCCCTCGCGACGCCCGACGGCGGCGTGGGCGTGTCCGCGGGCCTGGTCGGCCGCTTCTAGAGACCGGGCGACGTCGTCCCCACGTGGCTTGCCCGCGATGCCCGGGCGAGCGCTTCGCGAACGGAGGATGGCCCGGCCGCCGGCCGGCTCGTACCTCCTCATGGAGTCGGCGCCTCGCGCCGAGGGGGCCCCATGGGCAAGGCCAGGGCTTGGCTGGTCGTTGGGTCGGCGTGCGTCGCTCTGTCCGCGTGCGGAGGCGACGGGGGCGGCGGCGGCGGTGGTAACGACGCCGGCACGGGCACCCCGAAGACCGTGGACGAGCTCTGCGCCGCGGTCACCGATGCCATCGCCAACCGAGCGAGCGTCTGCTTCGGCGGGCCTCAGGCAGCTTGGCGCACCCTGGTCGCCGGAGAAGGCGCCACCGCGCTGTGCACGCAATGGTCGAAGGGGGTCGCCGCGGGCCGGATCAGCTTCGACGCGTCGGAGTCGAAGGCCTGCCTCGACTCGCTCCCCTCGGTGGCGTGCTCGGACCTGATTGGAGGTCCCCAGCCGGCGGCCTGCCGGGGGGCCCTGGCCGGACAGGTCTCCATTGGGAGCGCCTGCTACGCCGACTCCGAGTGCTCGGGCGAAGGCGTCATCTGCGACCTGATCGCCACCTGCCCCGGCCGTTGCGCCGCGCGCATCGGGGCCGGAGGAAGCTGCGCCGCCTCCGGAGCCGTGTGCGCTTTCGGCGCGACCTGCGCCGCCGGCGTCTGCGTGGCCGACGCCAACACGGGCCAGGCGTGCGGCCAGGATCTCCCCGCCTGCAAGTACGGCCTGGTGTGCCTCGCCCAGACGAGCCCCGCGACCACCGGGACCTGCGAACCCGAGTCGCCCAACGGTGCCTGCGTCACCTCTTCGACGTGCCTGCCGACCTTCGCCTGCGCCGGCCCCGACGGAAGCTCGCAGTGCGCGCCCGCGAAGGCGGAAGGGCAGGCCTGCACCGAAGGCCACTTCGAGTGCGCCGTCCTCACCTCCTGCGTGGCCGGCAAGTGCCAGGCGTTCCCCAGCTTGGGCGGCGCCTGCGATCCGACCGGCGCGAGAGGGGAGGGGAGCGATTGCCTGCAGGGCACCTGCTCCGGCGGGAGGTGCGTCGCCCTGCTGGGGAAAGGCCAGGCGTGTCAGCTGGACTCGGCGTGCGCCTCGGGGGTATGCGCGAGCGGCGCCTGCACCGCCGCCTGCCAGGCTCCGTGAGCCGCGTGCTAATCTCCGGGCCGTGCGCTTCTCGAAGTATCACGGCCTGGGCAACGACTTCGTCCTGCTCGACCAGCTGAGCGGCGGCGAGCCGATCGAGCCCGCCCTGGCCCGGCAGGCCTGCGACCGGCGGCGGGGCATCGGCGCCGACGGCGTGCTGACCGTCCTGCCGTCGAAGGCCGGGGTGGCGCGGATGCACGTCACCAACGCCGACGGCGGCGTCGCGCAGATGTGCGGCAACGGCATCCGCTGCGTCGCCAAGTACCTGGCCGACGAGCGCGGGCTGGCCGGGGAGGAGCTTCTCGTCGAGACCGACGCCGGGCTCAAGACCTGCCAGCTGGTCCGAATGGCGGGGCGGGTCGAATCCGTCGCCGTCGACATGGGCCTTCCCGCGCTCGAGCCCGCGACGATCCCGCTGCGCTCCGGCCTCGCCCCGGGCCGCTTCGTGCGCCAGCCCGTCGCCGTCGAGGGCGTGCAGGTCGTGGGGACCGCGGTGTCGATGGGCAACCCGCACTTCGTGGTCTTCGACCTGCCGGCCTCGCAGTCGCCGGAGGTGCTGGGCCCCAGGCTCGAGGTGCATCCGCTCTTCCCCCAGCGGGCCAACATCGAGTTCGCGCGGGTCGAGGGCGACGGGCTGGCCGTGACCGTCTGGGAGCGCGGCGTCGGCTTCACCCAGGCCTGCGGGACCGGCGCCTGCGCGGCGATGGTGGCCGCCGTCGTCGAGGGGCGGCTCCCCGCCGGCGGGTACCGTCCGGTAAGGCTCCCCGGCGGGGTCCTGCAAGTGCGCGTCCCCGCTGACCTTTCCAGCGTCTGGATGCTCGGGCCTGCCGAGCGGGTGTTCGCCGGCGAATGGGAACCGTCCCCGCTGAAGTCCACTTGAGTGCTTGCACTCGCCCGCCCGCCCGCGGGTCGAGGGAGATGACAACTCCGAACACGAGGTCGACCATGGTCCGCGCCGCGCTGAGCTGCTTCGTCCTGCTCCTCTCCACCGCTGCCCTCGCGCAGGACGTCAACGTCCGCGTCGGCGGGATGGGGATGAGCATGGGCGTCCACGTCAACGACCAGGGCGCCGCCGCCGCCGCCGCCCCCATCCCCGCCGAGTCCTACCGGCTCGAGTTCGAGAACAACGCGGAGGGCGCCACGGTGATGAAGGTGGTCAGCCCCGAGGGCGCCCGGGTGGACGTCTGGAACGGCAAGCAGATGGTGCACCAGGACGACATCCCCACCTCCTTCGCCGCCGCCCCCGACACCTTCTACCGCTTCGTCATCCGGCTGCCCGACGGCCGCGTCTGGGAGAAGAAGCTCTCCGCCAAGCGCCGCAGCACCGGCACGCTCGCCCTGCTCGTCCCCGCGGTGCAGGCCCAGGTGGTGGTCGTCGAGCAGGAGCGCGAAGAGCGCCACCACCGCCACCACGAGGACGACCGCGGGCCGGCGCCGATGGGCCCGATGCCCATGCCCGAGCCGGACTTCTCCTCGCTCAAGTCGGCCATCGCCGGCGAGGCCTTCGAGGACGGCAAGCTCTCGGTGCTCGGCACCGCCGCCGGCGCCACCTACTTCACGGTCGGCCAGGTCGGCCAGCTGGTGGACCTGTTCACCTTCTCGGACGGCAAGGTGAAGGTGGTCTCCCTCACCCAGCCGCGCATCCTCGACCTGCAGAACGCCTTCCAGCTCTACGGGCACTTCACCTTCGACGCCGACAAGAAGAAGGTGAAGAGGATCCTCGGGCAGTAGAGCGGCCGCCCCTCGCCCCTCGGCGGCTATCGACACCCGACGGCCGTTCCGGTAGCGTCCTGCGCCGGCATGCCCGCTCGAATCCTGCTGGCCGACGACGATCACCAGTTCCGTGAGTCACTCTCGGGGAAGCTGGCCCGGCACGGCTTCGAGGTCGTCGCGGTCGCCAACGGGACCGAGGCCCTCCGCCGCTTCGACACCGGCACCTTCGACCTGGTCCTGGCCGACGTCCTGATGCCCGAGGTCGACGGCCTGGCGGTGGCCAGCGCCATCCGCCGCATCGCCTCCGAGCAGGAGATCATCCTGCTCACCCAGAAGGCCGACGTCGGCGCCGCGGTGGCCGCCCTGCGCGCCGGCGCCAGCGACTACCTGCTCAAGCCGGTGGAGGACGCCGAGCTCTTCCAGCGCGTCAGCCGCGCCCTGGAGCGCTCCGCCCTGCGCCGCGAGCGCGCCCAGCTGCTCAACGAGAACCTGGAGTTCGTCAAGAACCAGGCGCTCTACCAGCGCTGCATGGGCATGCTCTCCACGCTCGACCTCGAGCGCCTGCAGGAGAGCTGCCTGGCCGACCTGTGCTCGGTCTGCGACGCCCAGAGCGGGGCGCTGTGGCTCATGGACGAGCGCGACGAGCTGACCCTGCGCTCCTACCGGGGCCTGCTGGACCGCTCCGCGCTCTCGCCGCGCATCGCGCTGCGGCCCGGGGTGCTCTCCGAGCGGCTGGCCGGGCCCAACGCCTTCGAGGTGCCGGGCAAGCCGCTGACCCAGGCCTTCTACCTGCCGCTGCGCGTGGCCGGCGAGCTGGTCGGGCTGGCGCTGTGCTGCGACCGGCTCACCGGCGAGTTCCGCGAGGCGGACCTCTCGGTGGTGCGCGCGGTGGGCGACTTCGCCGCCACCGCCCTGCGCAACGCCCGCCGCTTCGCGACCCTGGAGCGCCACGGGCTGAAGGACAAGGAGACCGCGGCCTACAACCTGGCCTACCTCGTCGACTACGCCGCCAAGGAGGCCTACAAGGCGCGCCGCTACGGCCGCGTCTTCTCCATGCTGGTGGTGAGCCTGGACGGCCTGGACACCCTGCAGGCGCAGCGCGGCGTCGACCGGGCGGCGCAGCTGGTGCGCGGGTCGATCGCCGCGCTCAACAACGTGGCGCGCGACAGCGACGTGGTGGCCAAGGGGAGCGAGACCGAGCTGTTCGTCCTGCTGCCCGAGACCGACTACCTGGGCGCGCTGCTCTTCGCCCGCCGGGCCCGCGCCGCCATCGCCCGCGAGACCTTCGGCGACGGCACCGACGGGCTGGTCGCGCTCACCATCGGCGCCGCGACCTTCCCGCGCGACGGCAACGACTTCGACGAGTTGCTGCGGGTGTCCCGCCGGCGCACCGCCGAGGCGCGCACCAGCCTGGCGCGCAAGCTCGACCTGGGCCCGCTCGACTTCTGGCAGAGCGTGGAGCTGTTGCTGGGCAGCAAGGAGTCTCCGAAGCTGCCCGTCGACGACCGCGCCGGGCCGACCCGCCGCGGCTACCTGCCGCCGGGGCTCTTCTCCCAGCTGCAGATCGAGATGGCGCTGGAGGTCGCGCGCAACCCGAAGGCCCGCGGCGTCTTGTACCTGGGCTGCGGGGAGATCCGCTCGGACCTGCCGGCGGTGAAGGCCTTCGACCAGCTGCCGGCGGAGTGCGCCATCCGCGTCTACCTGCTCGGCCGGCGCGCGGACGTGGAGTCCAACCCCTGGGCGACGCCGGTCTTCCTCGACGGCGAGGAGCGCATCGCCACGCACGAGTTCCTGCTGCTGTTCACCGAGAACGCCTCCTACGCCCTCATCCAGCACAAGGCCGCGCGCGGCGCGCCCTGGGGCTTCCACACCAGCGACGCCGCGGTGGTGGACGAGCTCGTGACCAAGCTGCAGGAGCGCTACGACCTGCAGCCGCTGTAAGGGAAGGCGACGACGAACGATGGCGCGCGCGCGAAAGATCCTGCTGGCCGACCAAGACGCCGACGCCTCGCACGAGCTGTCGCGTGCGCTGCGCGAGAAGGGCTACCAGGTCTCCACCGCCACCGACGGCTCGCGGGCGCTGGAGGTGGCGGTGCTGCGCCACCCCGACCTCATCCTCTTCGACGAGTCCTGCCGGCTGGTCAACGCCCGGACCTTCCTGCAGATCCTGCGCACCAACCCGCGCACCGAGGACATCCCCATCGTCGTCACCGGGCTGGCCAAGGACGGCGAGCGGCGCTCCCTGCGCGACGGCTACCTCAAGAAGCCCTTCAACCTCGACGACGTGCTCGGGCGCATCGCGCAGATCTTCCGGCGCCTCGACGCCGCCAAGGAGCTCAAGGGCGAGAACCGGGAGATCGAGGGCAGCCTCAAGCAGATGGGCATCGCCGACCTCCTGCAGGTGCTCGGGCAGAACCGGCGCACCGGCTCGCTGTCCCTGGAGAAGGGCGAGGAGCGCGGCGAGATCCTCATGGCCAACGGCCTGCCCGTGAACGCCCGCTTCGGCACCGTCGAGGGCGACAAGGCGCTCTTCCGGCTCATCGCCTGGACCGAGGGCAGCTTCGCCTTCGTCCCGTCCGCCAGCCACACCGGGCCCACGCGCATCCGCCGGGCGATGGAGGAGGCGCTGCTGGAGGGCATGCGCCAGGCCGACGAGTCGGCCGCCCTCAAGCCCAAGCTCCCCGACGAGCGGGCCCGCCTCAAGCTCGCCGCCGACGTGGCCATCCTGGGCGAGCAGCACCCGGTCACCGCCGAGGTGGTCAAGCTGCTCTCGGAGCCGCGCTCGGTGCGCGAGCTGCTCGACCTGACGACCGCCACCGACTTCGAGGTGCTGGCCGCCATCGCCGCGCTGCTCGACAAGGGCATCGCCCAGGTCGCGCCGGCGGCCGACCCGCCGACGGGCGGGCCGCTGCTGGGGCCCGCGGAGCAGCACGCCCTGCGCGCGCGCATCCTGCGCGGCCGGCCGGCGGCCAAGGAGGTGGTGGGCAAGGCGGTGCTCATCGCCGAGTCGCAGCGCGCGGTCCGCAGCTTCCTGCAGCGCCTGGGCGACCTGCCCGGCTTCCGCGTCCAGCGCCAGCCCACTCCGGAGCTCCTGGGCACCTGGGCGCGGCTCGACTTCCCGGACGGGCTGCGCATCGAGCTGTGCACCATCCCCGGCGCCGACGAGGCGATGCCGCTGTGGAGGCCCTTCGCCGCCGGCTCCCTGGGCGCCCTCGCGCTCGACCGCGGTCCGGCGACGCTGCGGCTGGCGGCGTGGCTGGCCCGCGAGGCGCAGATCCCGCTGCTGCTGTTGGGCGAGGGCGAGGTGCCCAAGCTGCTCAAGGGAATCAGCGGAGTCGTGCCCGCGGTCGGCGACCCGAAGCAGGGCATGCGCGCCCTCTTCGAGGCGGTCATCCACCTGAGCAATCAGGCGGCCGGCCAGGCGTGAGGCTCGGAGCCTCGAGTCCCGCTCAAGGCAGCGACTTGAGGATCGCCCGGACGTCCGCGGCGTACTCGCCCTTGGGCGCGAGCTTCAAGTAGGTCTCGAAGAACGGGCGGGAGGCCTTGTCCTGGCCGCGGGCCTGGAGGACGGTCCCCATCGCCAGGTGCGCGCGAGGCTCCTCGGGTGCGAGCTCGAGCGCCCTCTTCGCCGCCGCCTCGGCGCCCTCGAACTTGCCGGCGTCGAGTCGGGCCAGGGCGACGAGGATGTGCGCGCTGGGGATCTCCGGCGCGGCCGCGGCGGCCTTCTCCAGCGGGACGAGCGCGGCGGCGGCCTGGCCCTTGTCGTAGAGCGCCTGTCCCTCGGCGAGCCACGCGGCCGCCTCCGGCGAAGGCTCGGCGACGGCGGGCTCCTCGGGCGGCGGAGGCGGCGAGGGCAGGGTGGCCGGCGGGGCCCGCTGGGCCGGGGGAGGCGGCGGCAGCGAGAGGGTCTGCGCCGGCCGCTTCATCACGAAGAACGGGACGATGATGCCCAGGGACACGCCGAACGCGAGGGCGCCCAGGATGACCAGGGTCTTGCCCGTGCGGCTGGCGCCGATGATGTCGAGGAAGCGGTCGAAGAAGCCGGTCGGCTCCTCATCGAAGAAGTCCCGCTCGGCCAGCAAGTCGTCCGCGTGCGGCCCGGGCAGCGGGGCGGTGACGAGGGCGGTTTCGGGGGCGGGCGGAGCCGGCGCGCGCACCGCCGCGGGCGCCGGCGCAGCGGGTGCCGGCGAGGGCGCAGGCGCGGGCGCGGGCGCGGCAGCCAGGAAGGGGACCGGGGTCGGGGCCGACTCGAAGTCCGAGGCCTCGACCGGGGCCGCGGCCTGCTCCGGCGCGGGCTTCGGCTCGGGAGCGGGGTCGAGCGCGGCGATCTTCTGGTCGATCTCCGCGAGGGCGTCGGCGCCGGCCGCGTCCTGCAGCCTCTTGCCGGCCTCGCTGGCGCTCTGCGCGACCCAGCCGCCGTCGCGCACCGACATCAGCTCGTGGATGGGCAAGACCGGGATGGCCACCTGGAACCAGTCGCGGACTTCGCGCGGGGTCGACTCGGCCACCTCCAGCGGCGCGCCGTCGGGGAAGAGCTTCTTCATCTCCAGCAGCGCCTCGTCGTCGCGCGGCTCGAAGAGCTTCACCGGGGCCGTGGGCGGCGCCGGCTCTTCCAGGGCGGGGGCAAGGATGCCGGTGGTGCGCAGGCGCAGCACGGCCTCGGCGGTGAGCACCTCCTCGAGGTCGGAGGCGCGCAGGGCCTCGAGGAGCGTCCGCTTGCCGTCGAAGAGCCGGACGATCTGCTCGATGGCGGGCGGCAGCTTCGGCAGCTCGCGGGTCAGCACTGGGAAGTCGATGGCCAGCCGGGTCTCCGGGCCGCCCATCAGCTTCACCGCCTCGGCGAAGCGTTTGCGCCGCGGCTCGTCCTGCGTGACGAGGTCGCGCACCGAGTGCGAGAGCGTGCCGCGCACCAGCACCGGGCACAGCCTGACGGCGAACGGCCCCGAGGAGAGCAGCAACAGCCGGTTGATGGCGGCCTCGCCGCTCAGCTCGCCGGCCACCGCCTCGACGGCCTTGCCCTCGCGGAAGTGGACGATGGCCTTCTCGTCCGGGGCGTGCAGCTCGCCGCTGCGCTGCCCGGAGGTCAGCGCGCGCAACAGGAAGAAGAAGGGCAGGTTCTTGAGGCTGCCCTCGAGCAGCGTGTCGTGGGTCGAGCGGCCCGCGAAGAGCTTGGCCAGGATGATGAGGTCGCGCGCGTAGAGCGGCTTGACCAGCAGGTCGTCGGCCTTGGCGGCCAGGGCGCGGTCGTGCTCGCTCTTCTCGTGCTTGCGGGAGAGCAGGAAGAAGGGGACCTCGCGGGTGGCCGGCTCCTTGCGGCTGTTCTCGCACAGGGAGAACCCGTCCACGCCCGGCAGTGCCACCTCGCAGAAGACCAGGGAGGGCACGCCCGCGAGCATCGCCAGGGCGTCCTCGCCCCGGTTGGCCACGAGCACCTCGAAGCCTTCCTTGCGCAGGCCGTGCGCCGCCAGCGACGCGACGCGCGAGTCGGGATCGGCGATGAGGACGGGTGCCTTGCCCATGCGCGCCTCCAAAACGAAGCGGACATTCTGCCCCGGTCCGCCTCCGGGCCAAAGCCCGGAGTTTTCCTAGGCGGCCCGGGTCTCCAAGCGCCGCGGCGCCAGGGCCAGGGTGTGGTAGCGGCGATCGAGCTGCGGCAGCATCGCCAGGCCGCCCTTGCGCAGCAGGAACGCGGCGAAGCGCAGGCGGTCGGCCTCGGGCATCGAGACGATCTGCAGCGCCATCCCGGTCTTGGCGCCCTCGAACGCGCGGACGAGCTCGACCTCCGCCTTCACCAGCGTGCCCTCGCCCAGGTCGATGTGGACGGTCGCCTGGGCGCCCTCCTGCTTCTCGGGGAAGCGGCAGGGGACGAACAGGCCGCGCATGCTGACGTCGACCTTCTCCGCGAACACGCTCGCCTCCTCGCTCTGGTAGAACACGTCGGCCTTCACCATCAGGCGCGGGTAGCGGCGGCGGCTGAGGAAGAGCGAGTCGCGGTTGCGGTTGCGGCGGTCGATCGTGCGCGGGTTCATCCAAAGCTCCTTCGGAAGGTCGTGCGCTACAGGGCCATGGTGGCATGTAGGAGCAGGTAGGCAAGAAAACGGCCGGCGAGCCGGATTGAGGGGGTAGGGGACGGGCGGCTACAATCCCCGGACGATGGTCGACCAAACCAAGCCGGACGGACAGGACGAGCTGGAGTTCGATCCGCTCGATCCCAACTCGGCGACCCGCGTCGCGCCGCGAGGCCTCGCGGGCACCGAGGTAGCGCCCCTCCCCGCTCCGGCGCCTGCCGAAGCTCCCACGGTCGATCGACACTCCGCGACCAAGGTCGTGGCCACGCCCGTCTCGCGTCCGGCGGCGCCGCCCTTGAAGATCGACTTCGCGGAGGTGCTGGGCAAGTCGAGGGAGGCCGCCGGCGCGCACCGCATCGGCGCGCACGCGCTGGAGATGGGCGAGTTCCAGTCGAAGTACGACAAGCAGGCGCTCGAACGGGCGCAGGCGGCGCCGAAGTTCGACATGCCCAGCGCGCTCGAGGACGACGAGCGCTTCCAGCCGCTGAGAGTCGTCGACAAGCGCGGGAGCGTCTGGTTCCGGGCGCTGCTGGTGGTGCTGATCCCCGCGGTCCTGGCGGTCGCCGGCGCGTTCATCTACCTGAGCACGAAGGGCGGCAACAGCTCCGAGGAGCTCGAGCGGCTGAAGAAGGCCGACGAGGCCCACCGCAACCGGGCCCTGGAGCACGAGAAGGAGATGGCGCGCTAGCCGTCTTCGGCGAGCCCGCGCTTCTCCTCGCTGATCGTCCGAGATGTCTCCGGCACCTACTCCGGCGTGTCGCCGCTACGCCCCACGACAGCGCTGTATCAAGGTCAATTATTTGGCCGCCGATCGACCGGCCGGACGAAAAATTGCCTGCTGTTCGCGCGGGGTTACCCTTGGGTGCGACAAGGTAGGAGGAATCGCATGAAGCCCACCGTCCTGGCCGCCTTCGCACTCGGATTCGCCCTCGTTGCCAGCACGCCCGCCCAGGCCGAGGAGGCTTTCGGGGCGGTCACGGCAGCCCCGCTCGTCCGCGGCGGCCAGGCCGTGTACGGGCTGATGGGCTACCCCTCGGTCCGCGCCGGCTTCCGCCAGGGCTATTCGCTCTTCGAGGTCGGCGCCGAGCTGGGCTTCGACTGGGTCGCCACCGACTTCTTCGCCACCGCCACCGGGCGCCGGACTCTCTACGATCGGGGAGGCCTCAACGTCTCGGTGGACGCCAGGCTCGGCGGCTTCGCGTCGGCGGGCGCCCGCTGGGCGGACACCGCCAACCGCAGCGGCGGCGGAGTGCGATTCGAGATCGGCTCCAGCCTCGCCTACCGGGTCAGCTCGCCGGTGAGCCTGGTCGCCTTCCTCAAGGTCCCCACCGAGATCCCGCTCAACGACGGCGGCAGCGTGAGGGTGCTGGGCCTCATCGGCGGCGGCGCCGAGTTCGCGCTGTCGCGCGAGTACTTCCTCGCCATCAACGCCGCCGTGGGCCCGGACTTCCGCTCGCGCGTCCTGCAGACCACCCGCCTCTCGGTCGAGGCGATGGCCGGCTTCGGCTACCGGGTGTTCTAGGCTCCAGGCTTCAGGCCCTCCGCGGCGCCCACTTGCCACACGGCAGGCACTTGGCACACGTGGCCGAAGTGGCGGCCCCTCGTACGCCACCGCCTCAGCGGGCCGCCGGCACCACTTGCCACACGGCACGTACTTGGCACACGTGTGCCAAGTAGCCGCCCCTCGTACGCCACCGCGTCGGCAGGCCACCACGCGGCGCTCGCGCCGAGTAGACTCCTCGCCCATGAAGGCTTGGATTTCGCTCGTCCTCGGTTGCGTTGCCCTCGCGGCCATCGGCTGCACCAAGTCCTCGCCGCCCGACGCGGGATCGCCCGCGGCGCCGCCCGAGATCGTCTTCAAGAAGGACCGCAAGGACCTGCTGTTCACGTACGTGGACACCGAGGGAAAGTTCCACGACGTCGACTCGGCGGAGAAGGTCCCGGAGGACCGGCGCAAGCAGGTGCTCGTCCGGGATTTGTCCAAGGGCGCCGAGGAGCTCAAGGCCGACCAGTTCGTCTACGTCGCCGACCTCTCGCGGGAGGAGAACGGGGCCTGGCCGCATTCGGTCGTCAGCCGCTACGGCGTGGATCGCTCCATCCGCGACGGCGACTTCCAGGCAGTGGAGGAGCCCGACGACGGCGGGCAGCGCGTCGTGCTCTACGGGACCTCCTGGTGCGGGGCGTGCGCCCAGGCGCGGGCGTGGCTCAAGGCCAACAACGTCCCCTTCGCAGACAAGGACGTCGAGAAGGACGAGCGCGCCTCGGCGGAGATGCAGCGCAAGATGCGCCGCGCCAACATGGCCTTCGGCGGCGTGCCGGTCATCGACGCCAGGGGCGAGCTGATGCTCGGCTTCGACGAGCGCCGGCTCTCCACGTTGCTCAAGGGCCCTTAGCTAGAGCCCGCCGCGCAGGTTGGCGAAGGTGGCCAGCTTCTCGCCGTCTTCCTTCAGGAGCGCCCAGAGCTTGCCGTCGCGCAGCGCGCGGATCGGGCCTTGGGGGTCCGGGAAGCCTTCGGGCACGGGCCAGTCGGGAGCCTTGATCTCGCCTCGCGCGATCGGCCTGCCATGGCGCAGGTCTTCCAGGTCGGCCTCGCTCAGCGGCCGGGACGGGCACCACGGGAGCAGGCTTTCGCCGTGGACGAGCACGCGCTGACCCTCGGGAGGATCCAGCCAGGGCCCGATGGCAGTGCGGCGCAGCGACCGGACGTGGGCACCGCAGCCGAGGGCGCGTCCGAGATCCCGGGCGAACGAGCGGACATAGAAGCCGCCGCGGCAGGTCAGCTCCACGGTGCTCGAGCCGGGCAGGTGGTGCGAGAGCCAGCGCGCGCGGTGGAGGAAGACCTTCGAGGGCTTCAGGACGACTTCCTCGCCGCGGTGGGCCTTCTTGTAGGCCGGCTCGCCGTCGATCTTCTTGGCGCTCGTCGCCGGCGGGACCTGGTCCTGCCATCCGAGGAAGGGCGCCAGCGCGGCCTCCAGGGCCTCAGGAGCCAGGCGCGAGGCATCGCCGCGCGAGACCTCGCGGCCGTTCAGGTCGCCGTTGTCGGTCTCGAGGCCCCAGGCGATCTCGGTCACGTAGACCTTCGGCGCGGCGTGGAAGAGGTCCATCAGCCGAGTGGTCTGGCCCACCAGCATCAGGAGCAGGCCCTCGGCGAACGGGTCGAGCGTGCCGCCGTGGCACAGCGGCAAGGGCTTGCGGCCCTCTCGAATCGCGGCCTCAGCCTCGTCGGCCATGAAGGCCTGGACGAGCTGGAAGCTCGTGGCGCCGACCGGCTTGTGGACCAGGTGGAGGCCGGCGAGCAATCACTCCTCCGGATCCGGAGGCGGTCCGGCCATCTTGTCGAAGTAGGCGACGACTTCCTTGCGCTGGAAGTAGCGCCACGCGACCTGGAACAGCACGCAGACGAAGAGCGCGCTGCCTATCTCCAGCGAAAGCGTCACCCACGGCGCGGCTTGGCTCATCATCCTCGTGACGGCTTCGGCCTGCTCCGGAGGGACGGCCGCCTTCTGGGCCTGGGCGAAGGCCACGACCATCGCCTGGGTCGCGGGTTCCAGGGCCTTGGCGGCCGCAAGGTCCACCGCCGCCACGGCGACTCTCGCCGGCAGCACCAGCACCGCCACCTTGGCGAGCGGCCCGGTGGCTCCGTGGGCGAAGTTCCAGGCCCGCAGGCCGAAGACGAAGGCGAACGAGTACAGGGTCACCAGCACCAGGCCGAACACCATCGCGTAGGGGTGGTAGCGCTGGCCCACGCGGATCTGCTCGGAGACCATCGCCTGGGCGGCGGCGATCAGCTTCGGCCCCGACTCCGGCTCCTTGGCCGAATCTCCCAGCAGGCGCGCCACCTCCTGGTCCGAGGGCGTCTCCCGCGCGGGCCCGAGCATCTTCTGCACGGTGCACGAGCCGCCGAAGAAGGCGACGCCCATGAGCACCGCCAGCAGCGGCTTCGGGTTGGGAGTGCGGCGTGGCATGGGGACGGCTGCGTCCAAGGAGACTTCCTCGCTAGGGGATCTTGCGCATCACGTCGACGAAGTCCGTGGGCTTGAGGTACCCCTTCACGGTCCGGTCCTCGTGCACCTTGCCGGCGCTGTCGATGAAGATGACCGTGGGCAGCCCGTCGACCTTGTACTTCTTGTAGAGGGCCTCCAGCGCGTCGGTCTCGTTGGTCCCGTCGACCTTCACCAGGACGTAGCGCTTGGCCTCGTTGAGGAACAGGTCGTCCGTGTAGACGTAGCGGTCCAGCTCCTTGCAGGCCGAGCACCACTCGGCGAAGAAGTCGATGAGCACCGGCTTCTTGAAGGTCTGGGCCTGGACGAGCCCCTTCTCCTCGCTGGTCAGCCACTCGCCGTGCGGGATGGCCGCGGGCTTGGCGAGCGGTGCGCCCGGGCGCAGCGTCAGGCCGATGACCGCCAGGAGGACGCCGAGCGCCTTGAGCGCTCCCTCGATGGGCCAGGAGGCGAAGGTGCGGTGCACGGCGCCGATGAGGACCCCGATGCCCACCAGCCCCGCGGCGAGGACCGCACCGTAGGCCATGGTCTTGAGCGAGAGCGCCTCGCGCAGCCCGGGGAAGGCGTCGCGCAGGTAGAGGATCGCCAGGGCGAGCAGGGCGATGCCGAAGATCGACTTGATCGAGTCCATCCAGGCGCCGCTCTTGGGCAGCGACATCGAGAGCGCGCCGATGAGGAAGAAGGGAACGCCCAGGCCCAGCGAGTAGGCGAACAGCAGCGCCGCGCCCAGCGGGACGTTCTGCGTCGCCGCCACGTGGACCAGCACGCCCGAGAGCACTGGGCCCGTGCAGGGGGCCGCGACCACGCCGGCGAACAGGCCCATCAGGAAGGCGCCGATGAAGCCTGCCTTGCCGAGGCTCGAGAGCTTGGTCTGCAGCGAGACGGGCAGCTGCATGTCGAAGGCGCCGAACATCGAGGCGGCGAAGGCGACGAAGAGCGCCGCCAGGCCGGCCACCACCCAGGGGTTCGAAAGCACCGTTCCGAAGGCCTTGCCGGTCATCGCCGCGGCGATTCCCAGCGAGGTGAACATCACCGCGATGCCCAGGATGTAGACGCTGGTGAGCGCGATGGAGCGGCCGCGCCCCTCCGACTTCTTGGCGCCGAAGACCGAGACCGTGATGGGGATGAGGGGGTAGACGCAGGGGGTCAGCGCGGTGAGCAGGCCGCCCACGAACACCAGGCCCAGCGGCAGCAGGATGGCCCCCGTCTTGAGCTTCTCGCCCACCCCGAAGTCGGCGCGGGGGCCAGGGCCCAGCAGTTCGGGCAGCAACGCCACGAGCAGGCCCACGAACAGCGCCCCGAGTGCGAGCTTGACGTACTTCACAGGTCGGCCTCCGAAAATCACAGGCGAAAAGGCGGTGGAGTATAGCGAACTGATTGGATCTTTTCGCGAACTCTCCCGGTGAGAGCGCGGCTGCCGGCTTGCGGTTCCCGGGAGGAACCCGGACGTGGTGCAGATGCTTCCTGGGCACCCTGCCGGCCGGCTTGACGACGCCCCCCCTCCTCTTATACTAGACCGGACCGCTCCACGTTAGGCTTCCGGGAGGCATGAACCGGAAAAACAACGTGGTTGCCAGTGGTTAGTCAAGCTGGTGCCAGGCTTTGAAGAGGACCTGGCGACCGTCCGAGGGCTCGATGGCACCGAAGCTACCCATCTATATGGACTACAACGCCACGACTCCGGTGGACCGCCGGGTCCTGGAGACGATGCTGCCGTACTTCAGCGAGAGTTTCGGCAACGCGGCCTCCAAATCGCACGTGTTCGGCTGGAAGGCGGAGGAGGCGGTCGAGCGGGCGCGCGAGCAGGTGGCGGCGCTCATCGGCGCCAAGAGCGGCAAGGAGATCGTCTGGACGAGCGGCGCCACCGAGGCCACCAACCTCGCGATCAAGGGCGTCGCCGAGTACTACCGCGAGAAGGGCACGCACCTCGTCACCCAGAAGACCGAGCACAAGGCCACCCTCGACACCTGCAAGCACCTCGAGCGCAACGGCTTCACGGTCACCTATCTCGACGTCGACAAGACCGGCCGCATCGACCTCCAGCAGCTCGAGCAGGCGCTGACCGACAAGACCATCCTCGTGTCGATCATGCTGGCCAACAACGAGGTGGGGACCCTCCAGCCGGTCAACGAGATCGGCCAGCTGTGCCGCTCGAAGGGCATCCTCTTCCACTGCGACGCCGTGCAGGGCGCCGGCAAGATCGCCTTCGACGTCAACGAGAGCTGCGTCGACCTCTGCTCGCTCTCCGGCCACAAGATCTACGGGCCCAAGGGTGTGGGCGCGCTCTTCGTCCGCCGCGAGAAGCCGCGCGTCCGCGTCGCCTGCCAGATCCACGGCGGCGGCCACGAGCGCAGCATGCGCTCCGGCACCCTCAACGTCCCGGGCATCGTCGGCTTCGGCAAGGCCGCCGAGGTCGCCAAGGCCGACCTGGCCACCGAAGGCCCGCGCATCGCCGCCCTGCGCGACCGGCTGGAGAAGGGCATCTTCTCGCAGCTCGACCTGGTGACCCTCAACGGCAACCGCGAGCACCGGCTGCCCGGCACGCTCAACGTCTCGTTCGCCTTCGCCGAGGGCGAGTCGCTGATGATGGGGCTCAAGGACGTCGCGGTCAGCTCCGGCAGCGCCTGCACCTCGGCTTCGCTCGAGCCCAGCTACGTGCTGCGCGCCATGGGCGTCGCCGACGACCTGGCCCACAGCTCCATCCGCTTCGGGCTCGGGCGCTTCAACATCGAGGAGGAGGTCGACTACGTCGTCGACCTCGTCATCAAGAAGGTCAAGAAACTCAGGGACATGAGCCCGCTCTACGAGATGGCCAAGGAGGGCATCGATCCCTCCAAGGTGCAGTGGGCCGCAGGGCATTAAGGATCTGTGACGGGAGCGGCCGGCCTCCATGCCGGTCGAAACACATCATGGCTTACAGCGACAAGGTCATCGATCACTACGAGAACCCCCGCAACGTCGGGACGATGGACAAGGAAGACGCCAACGTGGGCACCGGGCTGGTCGGCGCCCCGGCGTGCGGCGACGTGATGCGCCTGCAGCTGAAGATCAGCGACAGCGGGCTCATCGAGGACGCCAAGTTCAAGACCTTCGGCTGCGGCTCGGCCATCGCCTCCAGCTCGCTCGTCACCGAGTGGGTCAAGGGCAAGACCGTCGACGAGGCGCGGACCATCACCAACCAGCAGATCGCCGAGGAGCTGGCGCTGCCGCCGGTGAAGATCCACTGCTCGGTGCTGGCCGAGGACGCCATCCGCGCCGCCATCGAAGACTTCAAGGCCAAGCAGGCGAGGAAGAAGGCCGCGCAGGAACCGCAACCCGTCACCGCGGCCAAGTGAGCGAGCCATGAACCCCGAGACCATGGGCCCCGATGCCACGGTGGAAGGCGCTCCGGTGAACGGCGCAGCCGCCGAGCAGACCACCTGCGTCACCGGCCCCAACACCGGCACCGTCTCGGTGCCCGGCAAGAGCGGAATCACCATCGGCGATCGCGCGGCGGAGCGGCTCAAGGCCCTGCTCGACGAGCGCAAGACCCCCGAGGCCGGCCTGCGCGTGGCGGTGAAGGGCGGCGGGTGCAGCGGGCTCGCCTACGCGCTGACCTGGGACGAGAAGGCGCGCGAGAAGGACCGCGTCTTCGAGCGCGGCTCGGTGCGCGTGTTCGTTGATCCCAAGAGCTACATCTACCTCGTCGGCACGGTCATCGAGTACGAGGAGAAGATGCTGCAGGCCGGCTTCAAGCTGACCAATCCGCAAGTCCGGACCACCTGCGGCTGCGGCGAGTCCTTCACGGTGTAGCTCTGCGGTCGACCACGTCGCCGTCGCCGTCGCCGTCGCCGTCAACGACCACGTCAACGTCAACGTCAACGCTCACGACCACGACGCCGATGCCACCGGAAGCCACATGATCTGCTGGAGCTGCCAACGAGAGGCGGGCACGGGCCCGCTGTGCACCGCCTGCGGCGCCGTTCAGCCTGCACGCCCCAACACCAGCCTCTTCGAGGTCCTGGGCCTGCCGTCGAGCTACTTCCTCGAAGCCTCGGTCCTCGAGGAGCGCTTCAAGGACCTGAACAAGAAGCTGCACCCGGACCGCTTCGCGCAGAAGGAGCCGCGCGAGCGCCGGATGTCGCTGGAGTGGACGACCCAGGTCAACGATGCCTACCGGACCCTCAAGGACCCGCTCAAGCGCGCGACCTACTTCGTCAAGCTGCAGGGCATCGACGTCGAGAAGGAGTCCGGCAAGAACGCCATGGTGCGGCTGCCGCCGGAGTTCCTCGAGCAGGTGATGGAGGACCGCGAAGCGCTGGAAGAGGCCAAGGCGGCCAAGGACCTGTCGAGGGTCCGCGCGCTCGCGCAGGGAATCGAGAAGCGCTCGGCGTCCGTTTTCGAGGCGCTGAACGGCGCGCTCAAGGCCTTCGAAGCAGGCGACAAGCCCTCGCTCGAGAAGGCGGGCGGCGCGATCGCAATCCTCAAGTACTTCAGCAGGTTCCATGAAGAGGTCGAGGCCATCGAGATGGCCGCCCTCGAGTGAGCACATCCATGTCCGGGCTTCTCCAGATCGCCGATCCGCTCAAGAAGGGCACGCCGGTCGGCATCGACCTCGGCACCACCAACTCGCTCGTCGCCCGCGTCGTGGACGGCAAGCCCGAGTGCATGCCGACCGACGACGAGGGCGGGCGGCTGCTGCCCTCGGTCGTCCACTTCGATCCGCAGACCGGGCTCCCCACCACCGGTAGGGATGCGAAGGACCTCGCCGCGCGCTTCCCGCGGGACACCATCGTCTCGGTGAAGCGCTTCATGGGCCGCAACCTCGCCGACCTCGACGCCAAGGCGCGCGGGCCGTACGAGTTCGCCGAGGAAGGCGAGATCCCCCGCTTCCTCGCCGGCGGCAAGGCGCTGACCGCGGTCGAGGTCTCCGCCGAGATCCTCAAAGCGCTGCGGCGGCGCGCCGAAGGCTTCCTGCAGCAGAGGCTCGAGCAGGCGGTCATCACCGTTCCCGCGTACTTCGACGACGCGCAGCGGCAAGCGACCAAGGACGCCGGGCGGCTCGCCAACCTCGACGTGCTGCGCATCATCAACGAGCCGACCGCGGCGGCGCTCGCCTACGGCCTGGACAAGAAGGTCAACGGCAAGTTCGCGGTCTACGACCTGGGTGGCGGCACCTTCGACGTCTCGATCCTCTCGCTCGACAACGGCGTCTTCCAGGTCATGGCCACCAAGGGCGACACCGCCCTGGGCGGCGACGACTTCGACCGCGCCATCGTCCGCCTCGGCCTGGAGAAGAAGCTGGGCCGGCCCATCGACTGGACCCGGGACGTCGCCGAACGCCAGCGCGAGCTGCTCTACTCCGCGCGCGCCGCCAAGGAGCGCCTGACCGCCGAGGAGCAGACGAGCTTCGAGGGCGTCGAGGTCGCCCGCGCCGACTTCGAGTCGCTGCCCGAGGTGAAGCAGCTCGTCGAGAAGACCATCAAGATCGCCCGACTGGCGATGATGGACGCCAAGCTCAAGCCCGCCGAGCTGGATGGCATCGTGCTCGTCGGCGGCATGACCCGCGTGCCGATGGTCCGCCGCGAGGTCGAGGCCTTCTTCGGGCGCCCGCCGCTCTCGGACATCAACCCCGACGAGGTGGTGGCCCTGGGCGCCGCGGTGCAGGCCGACCTGCTCGCCGGCAGCGGCCCGCGCGAGGACGTGCTGCTGCTCGACGTCTCGCCGCTCTCGCTGGGACTGGAGACGATGGGCGGGGTGGTCGAGAAGGTCATCCCGCGCAACTCCACCATCCCCACCAGCGCCGCGCAGATCTTCACGACCTTCAAGGATGGCCAGAACGCCATGGACATCCACGTCCTGCAGGGCGAGCGCGAGCTGGTCGAGGACTGCCGCTCGCTGGCCCGCTTCCGCCTCTCGAAGATCCCCGCGCTGGCCGCCGGCCTGGCGCGGATCCAGGTCACCTTCGCCATCGACGCCGACGGCATCCTCAACGTCGGCGCCAAGGAGCTCTCCACCGGCGTCGAGCAGTCCATCACCGTCAAGCCCTCGCACGGCCTCACCGACGAAGAGGTCGAGAAGATGCTGATGGACTCCATCGACCACGCCGAAGAGGACGTGGCGAAGCGGCTGCTCAAGGAGTCGCGCGTCGAGGCCGAGCGGATCATGAACGAGGCCAAGAAGCGCATGGTCGACCACGGCTTCCTGCTGCCCGCCGACGAGAAGGACCTGCTCGAGAAGTGCATCAAGGGTCTCGAGAAGGCCTGCGCCGGCGACGAGTACCAGGTCGTCCTGTCGCGCCAGCAGGACCTGATCGCGGTCTCGAACCCGTTCGCCGAGCGCGTCATGAACTTCGAGATCGAGCGCGCCATCAAGGGCAAGTCCACCGACGATCTGGAGCGGTCCGCCGGGGCGAACGACAGCGCGGGCATGAAGCATCTGCGCGAACAGGACGCGAAGAAGGCGGCCGACGAGAACCCTCCCCCCGACCCCCTCCCAAAATCGGGAGGGGGAGTCTAGCCATGCCCAGGGTCACCATCCTGCCCGCCGGGTTGACCGTCGACGTCCCGAAGGGCACGACGCTGCTCCAGGCGTCCACGAAAGCCGGCGCGCGCCACGGCAGCGCCTGCGGCGGCGTCTGCGCCTGCTCGACCTGCCACGTCTGGGTCACCAAGGGCCTGGACTCGCTGTCGGAGCCGAGCGAGCGCGAGCAGGACATCCTGGACAAGGCCTTCGACGTGCGGCCCAGCTCCAGGCTCGGGTGCCAGGCACGGGTCGGGGACGGCGACGTGACCTTCGAGATCACTCCCGAGAGCGCTCAGACCTGGCTGGACGAGCACCCGGCTGCGCGCTGAGGACGCTGGACGGAGGGCACATGGCACTCAAGTGGACCGACGTGGCCGACATCGCGATCGCGCTCTACGAAACGCACCCCGGGGTCGACCCGCTGAAGGTGCGCTTCACCGACCTGCACCAGTGGGTCTGCGAGCTCGAGGACTTCTCCGACGACCCCAACCGCTCCAACGAGAAGGTGCTCGAGGCGATCCAAATGGCCTGGCTCGACGAGAGCCAAGACTAGGGGGTCGCTTGCCTGAGGCCCTGTTCCAGGCGAAAAATAGTCATGGCTGAGCAACTGTACGGCGCCCGGCAAGACTTCCTGATCAACATCCACACGCAGGTGTGGAAGGCCGCGAGCCGAGCGCTCCTGCCGGTGGTGGTCCTGTCCTACACGGTCCACCTCTTCAAGAGCCCCTGTTGGCAGACCATCACGCTGTTCGTCGGCTCTCTCGGGCTGGTGGCCGCCTGGTTTTTCGGGACCCGCCTGGCGGGGCGCGGCGACCTGAAGGCCGCAGTCACCCTCTGCGCCGGCTCCGGAATTGCGATGTCCCTGCTGGTGCTGGTCCTGCGGGAGAACTCCGCGACGACCTGCTCCATCGCCATCCTGGCGCTCTTCACCTACGTCGCCCTCTTCTCGGATCGGGCGCTCTTCGTCGCGGTCGCCGTCTCCACTCCCCTGTACGTCGCCGGGCTGGCCGTGGGCTTCTTCCAGCTCGTTCCGCAGTACAGCCAGGGCAACCGGGCCGCGGTCATCCAGATCGTGGCCTTCGCCGTCATCTTCTTCCCCGTCGCCGCCTACTTCCTGCGCGCCGGCCAGCGCATCAACGAGGCCCTCTTCCTCGAGAACCTGGAGTCCAGCGCGCACAAGGACCAGCTGCTCGAGGCGGTCGCCAAGGTGCAGCCGGTGCTCGACCAGGCCATCGCGGGAATCAGGCCGATGGCGGAGGCCTTCGCGGCCACCGCCAGCCAGCAGGCGGCGACCTCGAGCGAGATGGGCGCCACGGCGCAGCGGGTGGCGCAGATGGTCGGCGAGACGGCCTCCGCCGCGAAGGGCACCCGCGAGGCGACCGAGAAGATCCGCGACGACGCCGCCCAGGGCCGCGAGAAGTTGCGCGACGTCGAGGGCCGCTTCGAGGCCGCGGTGAAGCGCATCGAGTCCGTGCGCCGGCAGATCGACGAGCTGGCCGCCGAGGTCGCCAAGACCGAGGAGGTCAACCGGGCCATCCACGAGATCGCCAAGAACCTCACGGTGATGGGCATCAACGCGACGCTGGAGGCCGCCCGCGCTGGCGAGGCCGGCGTCGGGTTCAAGGTCGTCGCCGGCGAGCTGCAGCGGCTGGTCGGCCAGACCACCGCGGACCTGCACCAGGCCAACCAGATCCTCGAGCACCTGCGCGCGCGGGCCGCGGTCATCGCCCAGGACACGGACGCCAGCACGGGAGACCTGCGGGCGTCCTACGAGCGGCTCGTCGCGGTCTCCGGCCTGCTCGAAGGCATCACCTCCAGCTTCGAGGGCGCCACCAGGAGCGTCGAGGGCATCGCCGGGGCCGCGGAGCAGCAGCGAGCGGGCATCGGCGAGATCTCCGCGGGCATCCACGACATGGTCGACGTCGCCGGCCGGCTGTCGGAGGCCGGGCGCGGGCTGCGCGAGGGCCTGGAGCGCGTCGAGGGTGCGCACGGGCAGCTGCGGGAGATCCTGGCGAAGCAGTAGGCGGGCGCGTCACAGCAGGAAGCGGTCGCAGACCCCGGTGGTCCTCTCGAGGATGGCCGCCCACCCGACGATCTCGTCGACCTTCCCCTCCACCGCGAGCGGCGTCTTGCCCAGGATGGCCAGCGATCCGCTGCAGGCGTGCAGCCGGACTCTCCCGGTCGACTTCGCCGCCTCCAGCAGCTGGCGGATGGTCGGGAAGCCCTTCTCGGCGAACTCTTCCGAGACGGTCTCGCGGCCCGGCCCGAAGTCGGGCGCGTCGAGGTCGTCGCGCACGAGCCGGTCGAGCGCCCACCAGAAGAAGAAGACGTCGACGGCCCGGCCCGCCGCAGCTCCCGAGACGGCGATCGACAGGCCCTGCTGGACCCGGTCGTAGTCGCCGCTGTGGAGGAAGATGGCCAGGCGCTCGCTCATCGGTTCAACGACCTCTCGTGCGGCCAAGCCGCCGCTTCCCGCCGGCCGCAGCCTCGCTGCTCTGGC
The DNA here is from genome assembly GCA_036504155.1 of Myxococcales bacterium. Classification (GTDB taxonomy): domain Bacteria; phylum Myxococcota; class Myxococcia; order Myxococcales; family UBA5297; genus JACRCT01. The sequence goes on along the minus strand of DASXVQ010000131.1, from coordinate 91,882 downwards.
CCCTCGACATGCTCGGGGCGAAGCCGGGGGATTGTGCCTCGGGTTGAAATAAGTCCGCAACGCGGCTAAGTATTTTCGCCTTTCGAGGCCCCGTCCGAAGCCTCGCTTTTCACACCCGCACGGCCAGCCGGACGAAGGCCTGCGCCTTGCACGACGAGCCCCCCATGTCCGACGAAACCGCCAAGCGCAAGGACGCCCACCTGGACCTCTGCGCGACCGGCGACGTCGAGCCCAAAGGCAACGACCCGCTCTTCGCCGACGTCCAACTGGTCCACGAGGCGCTGCCGGACCTGTCGGCGGACGAGGTGATCGCCTCCACCGAGTTCATGGGCCGCAAGCTCTCGCTGCCGCTGCTGGTCACCGGCATGACCGGCGGAACCGAGCGCACCGGGGCGCTCAACCGGGACCTCGCGCTCGTCGCGCAGGAGCTGGGCCTGGCCTTCGGCGTCGGCAGCCAGCGGGCCATGCTGACCCGGCCCGAGTCGGCCTCGACCTACCAGGTGCGCAAGGCCGCCCCGAACGTCGCGCTCATCGGCAACGTGGGGCTCTGGCAGGCGCGCGAGCTGGGCGTCGACGGCGTGCGCCGGCTGATGGACGCCATCGAAGCCGACGCCATGGCGGTGCACCTCAACGTGGGCCAGGAGCTCATCCAGCCCGAGGGCGACCGCGACTTCCGCAAGGGCCTGGACACCATCGCCGCGCTCGCCACGGCGCTGGGCGACCGGTTGATCGTCAAGGAGACCGGCTGCGGCATCGGCCCCGCGACCGCGCGCAGGCTGGTGGACGCGGGCGTGAAGGCCATCGACGTCTCCGGGTTGGGGGGCACGAGCTGGGTGCGCGTGGAGATGCTCCGCGCGGAGGGCCCCGCACGAGAGGTGGGGCAGGCCTTCTCGGGCTGGGGAATCCCCACCGCGGCGTGCGTGGCTAGCGTTTCGCGCGCCGTGGACGGCCGTGCGCGCATCGTAGCTTCCGGAGGAGTCCGGGACGGGCTCGACGCCGCCAAGGCCATCGCGCTGGGGGCGAGCCTGGCCGGGACGGCGCTGCCGGTGCTGCGCGCCTACCAGGAGAAGGGCCTGGAAGGGGCCAGGGCCAAGCTGACGGCGATCGGGTCCGGGCTGAAGACGGCGATGCTGCTCACCGGGTCGCGGACGATCGAGGACCTGCGGCGCGCGCCGCGGGTGGTGGGGCCGGCGCTGGAGCGGTGGCTCTCGGCGCTGGAAGCGGGGGTTAGTGGTCAGTCGCAGGAGGGCGGTTCGAGCGGGCGCGTTCCCCCTTCGGGCCGAAGGTGCTAAGGAGACCGCCATGTCCGACGACTTCTCTTCCAGGCTGCCTGGTTTTTACAAGCTGAAGCTCGAGGAGCGCGTCGCCAAGATCGCCAGCCTGTGCAAGCTGACGCCGGAAGAGGCGGCCTCGCTGTACGGCCAGTCCGGACTGCCGCTGGAGACCGCCGACCGGATGATCGAGAACGCCGTCGGCGTGCTCGGGCTGCCGCTGGGGCTGGGCCTCAACTTCCAGATCAACGGGCGCGACTTCATCGTGCCCATGGCCGTCGAGGAGCCCTCGGTCATCGCCGCCGTCTCCTTCGCCGCCAAGATCGTCAGGGACGGCGGCGGGTTCAAGGCCGAGGCCGACGACGCGCTGATGGCCGGGCAGATCCAGGTCACCAACTTCGGCGACCCGGAGAAGGCCAAGAACGCGCTGCTCGCCCACAAGGACGAGATGCTGGCGCTGGCCAACAGCTTCCACCCCGCCATGCAGCGCCGCGGCGGCGGGGCCAAGGACCTCGAGGTCCGCCTGCTCGACGCCCCCGAGGGCCCGCAGGCCGAGCCGCTGCTCGTCGTCCAGATCCTCATCGACACGCAGGACGCGATGGGGGCCAACCTCATCAACACCGTGGCCGAGGGCGTGGCGCCGTTCGTGGAGCGCCTCACCGGCGGCAAGGTCTTCCTGCGCATCCTGTCGAACCTGTGCGACCGCCGGCTGGCGCGCGCCTCCTGCCGCATCCCGGTCCCGCTGCTGGCGGACTTCGGGATGGCCGGCGAAGAGGTCGCGCGCGGCATCCACCAGGCGAGCCGCTTCGCCCTGGCCGATCCCTACCGGGCCGCCACGCACAACAAGGGCGTCATGAACGGCGTCGACGCGGTCGCCATCGCCACCGGCAACGACTGGCGGGCCATCGAGGCCGGCGCCCACGCCTTCGCGGCGCGCAGCGGGCGCTACGGGCCGCTCTCCACCTGGACCGTCGAGGGCGGAGAGCTGGTCGGGCACATCGAGCTTCCGCTGGCCGTCGGGACCGTCGGCGGGCCGATCAAGGTCCACCCCGCGGTGAAGCTGGTCCACAAGATCCTGGCTGCGAGCACGGCGAAGGACCTGGCCAAGGTGATGGCGGCCGTGGGCCTGGCGCAGAACCTGGCGGCCCTGCGGGCGCTGGGCTCGGTCGGCATCCAGAAGGGCCACATGGCGCTGCACGCGCGCTGCGTGGCGGTCGAGGCCGGGGCGCGAGGCGAGCAGGTCGAGCGCCTGGCGGACCTGCTGGTGAAGGCCGGGCACGTGAAGGTCGAGAAGGCGCGCGAGCTGCTCAAGAGCTTGCCGGCGCTGCCGACTGGGACCACCGGCTAGCCTCCTCTCTCTTCTGTTCTTCGAACTCGGCTGAGGGGGGAGTGGCCGGCCTCCTTGCCGGCTTCCTGCTTTGGTCTTTCGCAAGGAAGGCAGATCGGACCGAGGAAGCAGGCGCGGAGGCCTGCCACTACTGGCGTCGGCCTGTCGCAAAGAAACCCGAGCGGGGGCCTCTCCCAGGCGGTCGGGATGGGGTAATCTCCCGTTCCCCTTTTGGGGACAGGGCAGGGGGCTGCAGGAGGGCGTCGTGAGTCTGGCCAAGGCATTCGCACCGGGCAAAGTCATCCTGCTCGGAGAGCACGCGGTCGTCTTCGGTTTCCCCGCCGTCGCCGGGCCGCTCGAGCAGGGCGTCACGGTCACGCTGGAGCAGGGCACCGGCAACGGCATCAGCCTCAAGGGCGTCGAGGAAGGTCCCAGCGCCATGGCCCACGTGCTGCGCAAGTGCGCGCAGGCGTTCCACGTCCCCAACGCGCAGGTGGAGATCACCGGGGACCTGCCGCAGTCGGTGGGCCTGGGCAGCTCCGCGGCCGTCTCGGTCGCCCTGGTGCGCGCCTTCGCCGCCGCCGGGCAGATCAGCATGCGGCCGCAGGGCCTGCTGGAGCGCGCCCAGGAGCTGGAGCAGGAGTTCCACGGCTCGGCCTCGGGCGTCGACCACAACGTCAGCTTCGAGCGCCAGCTCATCCGGTTCGTGAAGGGCCGGCGCGGCCAGCAGATCATCCTGCCGCGGCAGGTCGAGGCGGTGGTCTGGGTTGTCGAGCCGCGCGGGTCCACGCGCGAGCGCGTCGCCGAGATCAAGCGCAAGCAGGAGCTCGACCCGGAGCGCTCGCAGGGCATCTTCAAGGGCATCGGCGCGCTGGTGGACGAGGCCGTCGAGGCCCTGGAGAAGGGCGACCTGCGCGCCGTCGGCAAGGCCATGGACGGCAACCACAAGCTCCTGCAGGACCTGGCGCTCTCGACGCCGGGCCTGGACGCCGCCTGCTCGCGCTTGCGCTCGATGGGCGCCTTCGGGGCCAAGCTGACCGGGGCCGGCGGCGGCGGCGCCGTGGTCGCGCTGTTCGAGGACGCGGATCCGGTGGTGACGGCGCTCGGCGCGGAGGGACACCGGGCCTTCGTCGCGCGCTGGGAGGCCGCCGAGTAATGAAGGCCACCGCCGTCGCGCACCCGAACATCGCGCTGGTGAAGTACTGGGGAAAGCGCGACGAGAAGCTCATCCTGCCGCACCAGTCGAGCCTCTCCATGACGCTCGACGGGCTCTCGGCCACGACCACCGTCGAGTTCTCTCCGGAGCGCGCCGAGGACACCGCGCAGATCGACACGCGCCGGCTCGACGGCGAGGAGCTGGCGCGCATCGTCGGCGTGCTCGACTTGGTCCGCGAGAAGGCGGGCCTCGAGCTCAAGGCGCGCGTGGCGAGCAAGACCGACTTCCCCAAGGCTGCCGGGCTCGCCTCCAGCGCGGCGGGCGGGGCGGCGCTGGCGGCGGCGGCGAGCTGGGCGGCGGGGCTCAGGCCGGAGCCCACCGAGCTGTCGATCCTGGCGCGGCGCAATTCGGGCTCGGCCTGCCGTTCCATCCAGGGCGGGTTCTGCGAGTGGCAGCGCGGCACCGCCGCCGACGGCAGCGACTCGTTCGCGGTCCAGGTCGCGCCGGAGACGCACTGGCCGGAGCTGCGGATGGTGGTGGTCATCTGCGCCGACGAGGCCAAGGAGGTCTCCTCGCGCGACGCCATGCATCGCACCGTCGAGACCTCGCCGTACTACAAGAGCTGGGTCGAAGTCGCCGAGGCGGACCTGAAGCAGGCGCGCGCCGCGGTGCTGGCCAGGGACCTCACGGCGCTGGGCGCGGTGGCGGAGCGCAATGCCTGGCGGATGCACGCGTCGGCCATGGCCGCCAACCCATCGATCGTCTATCTGCGGCCGATCACGCTGGCGGTGCTGGAGACGGTGGCGGCGCTGCGCGCGGGCGGCGTGCCGGCCTACTTCACGCTCGATGCCGGGCCCAACCCGGTCATCCTCTGCCTCGCCGGGGGAGCTCCGCGCGCCACGATGCGACTGGGCGCCGTGCCCGGCGTCATCCGCACCATCGTCGCGGGGCCCGGCAAGGGCGTCGAGCCGGTGGAGCGCCCGGTCTTCCAGTGAGTGCCCAGGGTCCCCTCCGCATCCGCGTGCCGGGGAAGCTCTTGCTGGCCGGCGAGTACGCCGTGCTCGCCGGAGCGCCCGGAATCGTCTGTGCGGTGGAGCGGCACCTGACCTGTGAGGCCGACGCCGCAGCGCGGTTCTCCATCGAGGGCGCGGGGGCCCGATGGGACGAGGGCGGCGAGGTCGGGACGCTCGGCTTCGCGCACGAGGCGCTACGCGCGGCTCGCGACTACCTCGAGGGACGCGGGCGCACGCTGGCGCCGTTGGCGCTGAAGATCCACGACGAGCTGCGGGCGCCCGACGGAAAGAAGCTCGGGCTCGGCGGAAGTGCCTGCACCTGCGTGGCGGTCGTCTCCGCCGCGTTCGCCTCTGCCGGTCAGCCGCTGGACAAGCCGCTCGTCTTCAAGCTCGCGGCGACGGCGCATGCCTCGGCGCAGAAGAAGCAGGGCAGCGCGTTGGACGTCGCGGCGGCCACCTACGGAGGCGTGCTCTTCACCTGGCGCTTCGAGGCGGAGCCACTGGTGGCGGCGTGGAAGGCAGGGCCCAAGGCCTTCGCGATGGCGGTCGACCGGACCGAGGCTCCCACCGTCGAGCGGCTGCGGGAGCCGCTGGCGCTGCTGCTGGTGTTCTCGGGGAAGTCCGCTTCGACGCCGTCGCTGATGGCGCAGATCGAGCGCTGGGCGGTGAAGGAGCCCAAGGGCTGGGCGGAGTTCATCGCGTACTCGAGCGCGGCGTGCGACCGGCTGAGAAAGGCGCTGGCGAGCCGGGACGACGAGGCGATGCGCGAGGCGGTCGAGGCGGCCGGGGAGCAGTTGCAGGTCCTCGGCGATCGGTCGGGGACGCCGGTGGTCACCGAGGAGCATCGGATCGTCGCGAGGACGGCCCGGAAGCTGGGCACCGCCGCGAAGGTCAGCGGCGCGGGCGGTGGGGACAGCTGCGTGGCGCTCGGCCGGCCCGAGGCCATCGATTCGCTCGGCGCTGAGCTGCGGGACGCGGGGATGCTGGCCCTGCGGCTCGCGGTAGACGGCGACGGGGCGCGGCTCGGCTGAGCGAGCGACGTCGCTTCTTCGTGGAGCCGCGTGGTGGCCGGCGAGGAACCGAGGAAGGGGAGGTCGCTCCCCTCTAGAGCCGCTGGTAGGGCAGCCCTGGCAGGGTGGGCGCTGCCGCCGCGGAAGCCCGAGGAGCGGCGGCCTCCCCCTCCGCTCGGCACCCGCGATGCAGCAATCTCGCTCCGCGTGTGTCACGCGTTCAAAGGGGGGATCAATGAAAAGGACTCACTGGGCTGCCTTAGCTCTGCTCGTCCTCGTCGGGACTGCGCGCGCAGCCCCGCCGGTGAGGATGCCTGCGTACTACGACGGAAAACTCTTCACCATCAACTTCACCGAACTGCCCTCCGGCGGAGAGAAGGCCGTGGAGGCCAAGAACAAGTCCATCAACATCATCTATCAGTGCGACAGCTGCGGGTTCTCCTTCGTCAGCGTCCTCGACGCGATTCAGGGGGATGGCTTCAACGCTCTCTGGGAGGAGTGGCAGATCAACTTCGTGCCCGGCAATACGCCGCACCAGTTCCTCTCGGACAACGAGGTCCTGACTGCTTACGCGAACGGGGAGATCACGCTGACCGACACCGACGAGGTCTACGTGTGCGCGGTCCTCGGTCCGAAGAAGAAGTGAAGCCATGAGCGCCTGACCTCCGGCTCCGTGCTCGTTCGTTCCGAGCGCGGAGCCGAAGTCCACTTGGCGGGAGCCACCGCTCTCTCGGGGTCTGGCCGGGGGGGCGGGCGAGCCTTCTTGGCCCCCAACCGGAAGACCGGGCAGGTGAAGGCCCTCTTCGCGTTGGCCAAGCCGGCGGAGATGCGCGACGACGACTCCGGTCGGCACATCACGAGCGCGTCCCGGTTCCCGCGACTGGTCATGAATTGTCGGCTGGCCGCCCGGCTCGAATCTCCGCGAGCAGGCGCATCAGCCGCTCGGGCGGGGCGGGTTTGGCGACGAGCAGGTCGAAGCCGGCGTCCCGCGCCCGGCGCTCGTCCTCCGCCGAGGTGTACCCGGTCAGCGCCACGAGCAGCCGCACCGGGACCTGCGCGCACCGCAGGGAGCGCGCGATCGCGAATCCGTCCAGGTCGGGCAGGCCGAGGTCGCAGAAGATCGCCTCGGGGTTCATCTGCTTCGCCGTCTCCAGGCCCTGGCGCCCGCTCGTCGCGAAGCCCACCTCGTGGCCGGACAGGGACAGCGCCTCGGCCAGCGAGCGCGCGGCGTCGGCGTTGTCCTCGATGAGGAGCACCCGCACCCCTGCCGGGGCCGGCCGCGCGGCCGCCGCCGGGTCGGGCCCGCCCACCTCGCGCTCGGCGCCGGCCAGCGGCAGCTCGATGCTGAAGTGGGCTCCCTGGTTCGGGCCGTCGCTGCGGCAGCGGATGGCCCCGCCGTGCAGCTCGACGATGCCCTTCACCAGCGCGAGCCCCAGGCCGAGCCCGCCGGCGCTGCGGTCCAGCGACCGGTCGGACTGGGCGAACGGCTCGAAGAGCCGGCCGCGCATCTCGCGGTCGATGCCGACGCCGGAGTCCTGCACGTCGAGGACCGCGGTCCGGCTCCCCACGTGCAGGGTCACGGCCAGCGGGCCGCCGGCGGGCGTGAACTTCACGGCGTTGGAGAGGAGGTTGCCCAAGGCCTGGGTGAGCCGGTCGGTGTCCCCGTGCACCCAGACCGGGCCTTCGGGGACCCGCACCTGCACCGGGTGGCCCTCGAGCATCGAGGCGTGGTCCTCCAGGACCGTGCCCACCAGCCGCGCCAGGTCGAGCCGGGTGGCCTGCACCCGGAGCTTGCCCTGGGAGATGCGGGTGGCGTCCAGCAGGTCGTTGACCAGGCGGGCGAGGTGCGAGGCCTGCCGCGCCAGCATCGCGGTGGCGCGGCGCGCGCGCTCGTCCAGCGACGGGTTGCGCTCCAGCAGGTAGACGCTGTTGCTGATGGGGGCGAGCGGGTTGCGCAGCTCGTGGGAGAGCATGGCCAGAAAGTCGTCCTTGCGCCGGCCGCTCTCCCGCAGCTCGGTCGCCCGGCGCTCGGAGGCCTCGAACAGCCGCGCGCGGTCGAGCGCGTGGCCCGCCAGGAGGGCGACCGACTGCAGGAAGTCGCGCTCCGCCGGCGAGAAGACGTGCGGCGCGGCCAGCGACAGCCCCAGCGCCCCGCGGATCTCGCGGCTCGCCGACAGGGGCAGGGCAGCCCAGGCCCGGCCGCGCTCCGGCCCGAGCTGGGCGGCGAACTCCGGGAAGTGGCGCCGCATCTCGTCGGGCGCGGACAGGAAGATGGCCTCCCCGCGGTGGAGCGCGCGGGCGCTCGGCGTGTCCACGCCCCGGGCCACGAGCTCGTTCCACCTCGGGCCGACGCCCTCCTCGTAGCCGCAGAGGTGGACGACCTCGGGCTGGCCGAGGTCGCTCTCGAGCGCCAGGGACCCGCCGAGCACGCCCATGGGCTTCAGGGCGGACTCGAAGACCGCGTCCGCGACCTGGCGCGGGGTCCGGGCGGCGCTCATCGCGGCGGTGACGGCCTGCAGCTGCTCCATGCGCTGGCGGGCGCGCACGGTCTCCGTCACCTCGAGCAGCGAGAGCAGGACGCGGGTGCCGCGGTGGTCCGCGCCTTGGATGGGGGCGAGCGACCAGTTCCAGTAGGTGGTGCCGCGCTCGGGCTGGTCGGCGTACCGGAAGGCCTTCTCGGTGACGTGGAAGGCCACCCCGGTGTCCCTGACGCGCTCGAAGATGCGCCGGTTCTCCTCGTCGGGGAACAGGTCGAAGTGGCGCGCGCCGATGAGGTCCGGGCGGCCGTGGCCCGAGCCGCGGGCGTAGGACTCGTTGACCCGCACGAAGCGCATCTCGTGGTCGAGCAGCGCCATCTGGGCGTGGGTGCCCTCGAAGACCGCCCCCAGCTCGCGCTGGTTGCGCTCGCGGTCGGTCACGTCGTGGGCCAGCGACATCACCGAGTGGAGCCTGCCGTCGCGGGTGAGGACCGCCGTGCTCTGCCACTCGCAGAAGACGACCGAGCCGAGCCTGTGCAGGTGGCGGGTGTTCGGGATGGTCACGGTCTGCTCGCCCGCGGCCATCCGGGCCGGGAGCGCGAGCACGCCGGGCATGTCCTCCGGATGGATCCAGGGGACCTCGTCCAGGCGCCTGCCCAGCATCTCCTGGGAGGCCCAGCCGAAGATCCGCTCGGCCTGGGGCGACCAGCGGACGATGCGGAAGTCGGGCGTCCACTCCACCAGCCCCACCGGCGAGCAGTCGACGATGGACTCGAAGCGGTCGGCGGCGGTCTGCGCGGCTTCCGCCGCGGCGCCCAGCGAGCCGCAGATGAAGGCGCCCGCGGTCGCGGTGAGCACGAAGAGCGCCGTCGCGACCACGGCGGGGCTGTCCATCTTGAGGACGTCCGACGGCGCGAGGAAGGCGTAGTTGGCGACGAGGGCGCCCAGGAGCACCGTCAGCACGCCCGCCAGCCGGCCGCCGAGCCAGGAGGCGAGCGTGACGGCGAAGTAGAAGAGGACGAAGGGCGCCAGGCTCGGCCGGGGAAACAGCGAGAGCTGCAGGGCGAACGCCAGCAGCACGCAGGCGGGGACCACCGCCAGCCGGCCCCAGAGCGGGAAGCGCGGCGGCCGGAGCAGCGGGCGATGCAGGCGCGGCGGCGTCTCGGGGACGAGCGGGTGGCCCTGGGTGTCGCTCACTCCACGCTTCTCTCAATCTCCCCCGCGAGGCGCAGGCGATCCTCCACGAGCCGTCGGGGACGTCCCAGGCCGGTCGAAACCGGTTCGACTCGAGCGTCCGAAGGCGAACAACGCGGGCCCGCGCCGCCGAGAACTCCGACGGCGCGGGTTGGCCACACCGCAAGAGCGACGGGGGCCGTCATCTCTGAAGTCCCTCTCTCGAGCGCACGCGGTCCGAGGCGCGGGCGGGCGGGCCTGTCGGGGGACCGCCGGGCGCCCGAGCGCAGCCGAGGGGGCCGACCGGGAACTCCTTCGTCACCGAGGGCCCGGCCTCCTCGGCAGCCCCCCGCATCTCGGGCGGTAGGTTGCCGTCCCGCAGGTCCGAAGCGAGCTTCACGTCGGACGAGCGCGCGGCGACGTGCCGCCCTCCGGGAAATCCTTGATCCCAGAACGACTGCCCATGCCCCAACCAGGGTTCGCAGCGCACGGACCTCCCAAGGGGGCCCGATGAGCCCGCAGCCGGAAGCCAGCCCAGGAGCGCCGCCGGCGCCGGAGCGCCCCGCCGAGGAGGCGCCGGCGGACAGCGCGCCCACGCTCCGGGCCATCCTCGACGCCACCCAGGAATCCGTCTGGCTCTTCGGCGCCGACGGCACCATCCGCCTGGCGAACCGCAGTGCGCTCGGGCGGCTGGGCCTGCCTCTCGAGGAGGTCGTCGGCCGCAACCTCGCGGACCTGCTGCCCGCCGAGTTCGTGTCCCCCCGGCGGGAGCGGCTGCGGCGGGTCGTCGAGTCGGGGCGGCCGCTGCAGTTCGAGGAGCGCTGCGGCGGCGTCGACTACCTCCACCGGCTCTATCCGGTGGCAGGCCCGGACGGCCGCGCCGGCCTCGTCGCGGACTTCTGCAAGGACGTCACCTGGCGCAGGAGGGCCGAGGCGGCGCAGCGGGTGGCCGACGAGCGGCTGCGGATTGCGCAGGACGCGGCCCGGCTGGGCATCCACGACTATGACGTGACCTCGGGAGACGTCGAGTGCGACGGGCGCCTGCGCGAGCTGTGGGGCCTGGAGCCGGGGGAGGCCTTCACCTACCAGAAGTTCATGGCGGGGTTGCACCCCGACGACCGCGCCGCCACGCAGGCGGCGGTGGACGCCGCGCTCGACCCGGTCCGCGGCGGCACCTACCGAGCCGAGTACCGGGTGGTGGGCCGGCGGGACGGCGTCGAGCGCTGGGTCGCGGCCACGGGGAAGGTCTTCTATGAGGACGGGCGGGCGGTGCGGCTGGCGGGCACGGTGGAGGACGTGACCGAGCGCAAACGCACCGAGGAGGCGCTGCGCCGGGCCAACGAGAGGCTGGAGGAGGCCGACCGGGCCAAGAACGAGTTCCTGGCGACGCTTTCGCACGAGCTGCGCAACCCGCTGACGCCGATTCGCAACGGCATCTCGGTGCTGGAGCGGGCGGCGCCGGGCAGCGAGGAGGCCAGGCGCGCCACGCGGGTCCTCGGCCGGCAGACGGCGCAGCTCGCCCGGCTCGTCGACGACCTGCTCGACCTCACCCGGGTCCTCACCAACAGGATCCGGCTCCAGCGCCGGCCCCTCGATCTGGTCGCCCTGGTCGGGCGGACCCTGGAGGACTACGCGAGCCACTTCCAGTCGCAGGGGTTGGAGCTGCGCGCCGAGCTGTGCGGCGAGGCCGCGGTGGTGGAGGGCGACGAGGCCCGGCTCGCCCAGGGGGTCGGCAACCTGCTGCAGAACGGGGCGAAGTTCACCCCCAGCGGAGGGCACGTGGCGGTCCGCGTACGGCGCGACCCGCTGCGCCGCCTGGCGGTGCTCGAGGTGAGCGACGACGGCCTGGGAATTCCGCCTCACCTGCTGCGGCGCATCTTCCAGCCGTTCGTCCAGGCCGAGGCCACCCTCGACCGCAGCAAGGGCGGGCTGGGCGTCGGGCTGGCCCTGGTGAAGGCCATCGTGGAGCTCCATGACGGACAGGTCAGCGCCCACAGCGAGGGCGTGGGCCGAGGGTGCCGGTTCGTCGTGCAGCTTCCTCTCGCCGAGGCGGACGCCGCGCCGGCGGAGGAGCCCGGCCGGCAAGAAGGGCGGGCGCATCCGGGGCCGCGTCGGATTCTGGTGATCGAAGACAGCCGCGACGCGGCCGAGACCCTGCGCGACGCGCTGGGCCTGGGCGGGCACCGGGTCGAGATCGCGCTCGACGGGATGGACGGCCTCTCGAAGGCGCGGCAGTTCAAGCCCGAGATCGTGCTGTGCGACATCGGCCTGCCGCGGATGGACGGCTACGAAGTCGCCCGCGCCTTCAGGGCGGACCCGTCGCTGGGCGGCTGCGTGCTGGTCGCGATGACGGGCTACGCGCGGCCCGAGGATCTGCAGAGGGCGGCCGCCGCCGGCTTCCACCGGCACCTGGCCAAGCCCCCGGACTTGCACGGGCTCGAGCGGCTCATGGCGGAGCTTTTGGGGCCCGGCCCCGCGCCCTCTCGAGAGCCTGGCTCGGCCTGAGGCGTGCCGGGTGCACCGAGACCGTCCAGGTGGCTGACACGCAGCGTCAGCCGCGCCAGCTTTCGGTTGGATGAAGACCCGAGGGGGTCGACATGAACGTGCGCGCAGGCGGGGACCAGGCCAGTGCCGGAGCGAACACCCTCAGGCGGGTCCTCGTCATCGAGGACGACCCGAGCCTGCGCGAGACGCTCTGCTCCCTCCTTACCTCGCATGGCTACGCCTGTGTGGCAGCCAAGGACGGCGAGGAAGCGCTGCAGCGGCTCTCCGAGCAGGTGGCGCCCGACCTCGTCGTCCTGGACCTGTTCCTCCCGCGCTTCGACGGCTGGAACCTGATCGCAGTCCTGCAGGGGCTGGCGCCCATCCCCATCCTGGCCACCTCCGGCCTGTCGGACTCGCGCTCCCGCCGCCTGGCGCAGGGCGCGACCACCTTCATGCAGAAGCCGTTCGACCTCGACGCCTTCCTCTCCGAGGTCGAGCGGCTCTGTCCAGCCCGGGCCTAGCCCCGTGGCGTCTTCGCCGGAGGGCCGGGCACGGGGTTCAGGCGAGACAACGCGCGCGAGCGCGCTCGGCGCCGACGTCGTTGACCCGTGGACGCCCGAGCCGGTCGGCTCCTCCGCGCGGTTCCCTCCCGCTCCCCGAACGGCGAGCCTGGGCCCCTCCACCAACTCAAACTCAACCCGAGGGGCTCATGCGACGACTCGAAGCGCTCCAGCAGACGGTGCGGGCCGTGTGGACCGACGAGGTCGCCGTGGCGAAGGGCTGGGTCGACCGTCTGGCCGAAGCCCTGGCTTCCATCAAGGTCCCGCTCCTGGCCCCTCCGCGCCGCCGCAACACCGTCGTGGGCGGCCGCAAGGCGCACGCGTTCGACCTGATCTCCCGGCGGCCCGCCCCCCGCAAGCGGGCGGCGAAGGCAAAGGGCGGTAGCCGCCCGAAGGCCCGTCACGCGGGCGCGCGCTCCAGGACGTAGCCGGCGAGCTCGAGGCAGGCCGGGGCGAGGCCCTCCACATTGCGCGCCCAGCCCCGGAAGAACCGCATGGCTCCTGCCGAAGACCACCGAGGCGCCGGCGAGATCGGCGCGGCGGGCCCCGGCGCGATCCAGCGCCGTAGCGGCCCGCGACCTCGCCAAGCTCCTGCTGAAGCGCGACTCCGGGAGTGTGCCTCGAGCGCCGGTCGCCCGTCGGCCGCCTCGACGGCACGAGGGCGACGCGGCACGCATTGCTAGCTTGGGGGGGACCGTCTCGACCCGGAGGAATTTGTGTTCCGAGGAGCCAGGAGCCTGCTCTTCCGACCCCCTCGGAAGTTCCCTGCTCCGCTGCGCTACGCCGCCGCGGTCGCGGTGGTCCTCGCGGTCACGGGGCTGCACCGGGCGGCGTTCCCGGGCTTGGCCGGCAAGCCCTTCATCCTGCTGACCTTCGCGGTGGCCCTCGCCACCTGGGTCGCCGGCATCGGGCCCGGCCTGATCGCCACCGTGCTCGCAGCGGCGCTGGGCAACCTCCTGCTCATCGAGCCCTTCGGCACCTTCAAGTTCTCCGGCGAGGCGGGGCTCGTCACGCCGGTCTTCCTGGTCGTCGGCACCGGGGTCGCCCTTCTCACCGGCTCGCTTCGCTGGGCGCTGGTGCGGATGGACGCGCAGGCCGAGTCCCTGAGCGCGGCCCTGGACGAGCGGCGCCGCGCCGAAGAGGCCCAGCGCGAAACCAAGGAGAAGCTCGAGCTCGCGCTGGCCTCCTCGGAGCTGGGGTTCTGGGAGCTCGACCTCGCCACCGGGGAGATCCTCCGCGACGCGCGCGCGCGACCCATCTTCGGGGACCCGCGCCCTCGGGTGAGCATCGAGCAGGCGCTCGAGCGGGTGCACCCCGACGACCGGGAGCGGTTGGGGGGCGAGCTCCGGCGCGCCATGGACCCGGGCTCCACCGGGCAGTACGAGCTGGCCTTCCGGGTCGTGCACGACGGCGGCTCGGTCCGCACCGTCGAGAGCAGCGGCAAGGCGAGGTTCCACGGCGGGCGGCTGGCGCACTACGCCGGCACCGTCCGGGACATCACCGAGCGGGTCGAGGCCGAGGCGGAGCTGGCCAGGGCCAAGCAGGGGCTCGACTCCCTGCTCGAGAACTCGCCGCTAGCGGTGATCGAGTGGGACCTCTCCAGCCTGCGCATCCTGCGCTGGTCCCAAGCGGCGACCCGGATGTTCGGGTACTCGGCCGAGGACGCGCTCGGCACGGGCATCGGGGCGATGGGCTGGACGCTCGAGGAAGACGAGCCGCGGGTGGACCGCCTCGTCGACGACATGCGCGCCGGCGCCGGCCGCACCGTGCTCGAGAAGCGCTGCCGGTGCAAGGGAGGCGGCCTCATCCACACCGAGTGGTACTGCTCGACGCTGTCCGTCCCCGGCAGCGGGCCGCGGGTGCTCTCGCTCGTGCTGGACGTCACGGAGGAGAAGAAGGCCGTCGAGGCCCTCCACGAGAGCGAGAAGCGCTTCCGGATCCTGGCGGACGGCTCGCCGGTCATCCTCTGGGTCACCGACGCCCAGGGCGCCAACGTGTTCGTCAACCGCACCTACCGCGAGTACTTCGGGGTCACCGGCGAGCAAGTCGAGGGCGGCCACTGGCAGCCGGTCCTCCACCCCGAGGACGCGGGCGGGTACCGGGCCTCCTTCCAGCGGGCGGTCCGGGAGCAGGGACCCTTCGGCGGCGAGGCGCGGGTGCGGGACCGCGACGGCCAGTGGCGTTGGATGAGCAGCCACGGCGAGCCGCGCTTCTCCGCCCAGGGGGAGTTCCTGGGGCACGTCGGCATCTCGCTGGACGTCACCGAGCGCCGGCGCGCCGAGGACGCGCTGCGCGAGAGCGACCGCCGCAAGAACGAGTTCCTGGGCATGCTCTCGCACGAGCTGCGCAACCCGTTGACCTCCATCCGCGCCAGCCTGTTCCTGCTCGCCAAGAGCGCCCTCGACGAGCGCGGGAAGCGGACCTCGGCGGTCATCGAGCGCCAGGTCGGCCACCTGGCGCGCCTCATCGACGACCTGCTCGACGCCACGCGCATCTCCAGCGGCAAGATCCGCCTGCAGCGCGAGCACCTGGACCTCGCGGAGGTGGTCCGCCGCACGCTGGAGGACCAGAGCGACGCGCTCGGCCGCCAGCACCTGGTGGTCCATCTCCCGGAGCAGCCGGTGCGGGTCTTCGCCGACTCGGCGCGCCTGGCCCAGATCACGAGCAACCTCCTCGCCAATGCCGCCAAGTTCACCCCGGAGGGCGGGGAGATCGGTGTCTCGGTCGCCGACACGGGCTGCCGCGCCCAGCTGTCGATCACGGACACGGGGGTGGGCATCGACCCGGCGACCCTGGAGCGGCTCTTCGTGCCCTTCTCGCAGGCGGAGCGCTCGCTCGACCGGAGCCGAGGCGGGCTCGGCCTGGGGCTCGCCCTGGTGAAGGGACTGGCCGAGCTGCACGGGGGCACGGTCCACGCCAGCAGCGACGGACCCGGACGCGGCTCGTGCTTCTGCGTCGAGCTTCCCCTCGACGACCGGGCGGGGGCAAAGGAGGGCCGGGCCCCGGCGCCCCGTCCCTCCGGGCATGCCCGAAAGCGCGTCCTGGTGATCGAGGACAGCAGGGACACGGCGGAGAACCTGCGCGAGATCCTGGAGCTCGAGCGCCACCGGGTCGTGGTCGCCCGCGACGGGCGTGAGGGCGTCGAGAAGGCCCGCTCCTTCCGGCCGGAGGTCGTCATCTGCGACATCGGGCTGCCGCTGATGGACGGCTACGCCGTCGCGCGCTCGCTGCGAGGCGACAAGGCGACCTCGGGCATGTTCCTCGTGGCCCTGACCGGCTACGGGCAGCCCGACGACCGCCGGCGCGCCATGGAAGCGGGCTTCGACACGCACGTGTGCAAGCCGCCGGACGTCACCGCGCTGATGCAGTTGGTCGGGGCCGCTCCGCCGGCCCCGGCCTTCTAGCGCTCCGGCCGGCCCGCGCGAGAGACCTGCGCCAGAGGTCGACCGGGGCTAGACGCTGCGCAGGTAGCCGAAGTAGTCCGCGTTGCCCCGGTTCCACTGCCGCACGATGCGGCTGCCCATGAACCTCAGGCCGGCGTTGATGATCGACTGGCGGGCGGTGCGGCGGTACGGCCGCGACCGGCGCGGGACCGGGGCCTCCACGCCCACCTGCAGCGCTCGCCGGACCGTGTAGTAGTCGCCGTACTGCTCCATCGCCAGCTCCTGCAGCTGCGCCGGGGAAAGCCGCTTGGGCCGGAAGACCACGTGCATGGCGTCGTAGTAGCGCCAGACCTTGTGCAGCAACCGCCCCTCGGCTTCCAGGCGGGCGAAGTACTCGGTCCCCGGGAACGGGGTGGAGATGAGGTACTGTACCGAGTCCACGCCTTCGCGCCGCACGAAGTCGCCGGTGGCCCGCAGCGTCTCCGGATCGTCGGCGTCGGCGCCGAACATGAACATGCCGTGCACCGAGATGCCGTACTTGTGGAAGACCTTCACCGCGCGGCGCACGTCCTCGGCGGTCTGCCCCTTGTTCATCTCGGCCAGGGCGTCGTCGTTGATCGACTCCATGCCGATGTAGACGCGCCCGCAGTCGGCGCGGGCCAGCAGCGCCACCAGGTCCTCGTGGCGCGCGACGTCGCTGCGGACCTGGGCGCTCCACGAGTGCGGCCGCTTCCGCAGGCGCAGCATCCCCTCCAGGATCTCGAAGCTGCGCTTGGGGTTGGCGGTGAAGTTGTCGTCATAGAAGAAGGCGTCGTTGCGGGTGGTGCGGGCGATCTCGGCGAGGGCGCGCTCGACGCTCACGGTGCGGTAGGCCCGGCCGAACATGGCGGTCACCGAGCAGAAGTTGCAGCCGAACGGGCAGCCCCGGGACAGCATGATCGGCTGGATGTACTGGCGCCTCCAGTTGACCAGCAGGTCCCAGTCCACCGGGGGAAGCGCGTCCAGGTCCTTCACCGGCGAGCCGCGCACCACCCGCTCGTCGCTGCCGTGGCGCAGCAGGTCCACGATGACGTTCTCGCCCTCTCCGGCGACGACGTGGTCCGCGAAGGCGAGGGCCTCGTCGGGCAGGAAGGTGACGTGCTGGCCGCCCATCAGGACCTTTCCGGCGGCGTTGCGGCGCCGGAAGAGAGAGGCGATATCGAAGCCGCGCTCCACCGTGGGCGTCAGGCACGAGAGCAGGAGGAAGTCGTAGTCCAGGTCGCTGATGCCCAGCGGCCGGCCCAGCAGGTTCTCGGACACGACGGTCACGTCGAAGCCGGCTTCCTTCAACACCGTGCCGAGGTACAGCGGGCCCATCAACGGCAAGCCCGCGAAGGCGGAGAAGACGTTGGACGGAGCCGCGGTGGGCTCGGCGATCAGCACGCGCCGGCGCGGGAGCAGGGGAATCGCCATCGGTCACCTCCCTGGTGCGGGCGTCGGGCGGCGAGAGCCCTCGGCCACGAGTTCCGGGTGGAAGTACACCTCGGTGCACCACCGGCGAACTCCCGGTCAGGGAGGGGCCGGGCGCTGCGCGAAGCACCGAACAGGACCACTGTCGCCGGCGCGACGAGGTTCGCCGCCTCCTTGCATTCCGCAACGGCGCCCAGGAGGGAGTGCCGGGTGGCCCCTTGACGGCGGGGCCGACGAGGCGTCCCTTCTTGCCCATGGACGCTGTGAAGCCCGGGTTGCGGGCCCTGGTCATCGACGACGAGAAGAACATCCGGGCGACGCTGTCGGTGTGCCTGGAGGGCCTGGGCTGCGAGGCGAAGGCGGTGGGCTCGGGCGAGGCCGCGCTCGCGGCCCAGCAGGCCCGCGCCTTCGACCTGGCCTTCGTCGACCTGCGCCTGGGCTCGGAGAGCGGCCTGGACCTCGTCCCCAAGCTGCTCGAGGCCTCGCCCAACCTCGCCATCGTGGTCATCACCGCCTACGCCACCATCGACAGCGCGGTGCAGGCCATCAAGCGCGGCGCCTGGGACTACCTGCCCAAGCCATTCACGCCGGCGCAGATCCGCTTGCTGGTCGACCGCTGCGCGGAGCGGCTACAGACCGCGCACCGGCTCGCCGACCTGGAGTCGATGCTCGCCAGCGCGGCGCCGGACGTGGACCTGTCGACCGAGTCGCCGAAGATGCGCGCCGCGCTCGAGACGCTCGATCGCGCGGCGGCGTCCGACGCGCCGGTGCTGCTCCGGGGCGAGACCGGGACCGGCAAGACCGTGCTCGCGCGCGCCCTGCACGACCGCAGCGCCCGCACCCGCAAGCCCTTCGCGGTGATCAACTGCCCCACGCTGTCCGAGGAGCTCCTGGCGAGCGAGCTGTTCGGGCATGCCCGCGGCGCCTTCACCGGCGCGGTCAAGGACCAGCAGGGCCGCGTCGAGGCCGCCGACGGGGGAACGCTCTTCCTGGACGAGATCGGCGAGGTCGCCTCGGGGCTGCAGGCCAAGCTCCTGCGCTTCCTGCAGGACAAGAAGTACGAGCGCATCGGCGAGTCCCTCACCCGCTCGGCCGACGTGCGCGTGGTGACCGCCACCAACCGGGACCTGGAGGCCGACATCCGCGCGGGCCGCTTCCGCGAGGACCTGCTCTACCGGCTCAACGTGGTCGAGGTGCGCGTGCCTCCGCTGCGCGAGCGGCCGGAGGACATCCTCCCCATGGCCCGGCGCTTCCTGCGCTTCTTCGCCTTCAACCTGGGGCGCAACGACCCGGAGCTGTCGCCGGCCTCCGAGGACCTGCTGCGCGCCCACCCCTGGCCGGGCAACGTCCGCGAGCTGCGCAACACCATCGAGCGCGCGCTCATCCTCTGGCCGGCGCCGCTGCTCGAGCCCGAGGCGTTCCCGGAGCGGATGCGCGAGGGCAAGCCGGCGGGGCCCCAGGTGGGCGGCGACTGGTCGGTGGAGGCGCTGGAGAAGGAGCACATCCAGAAGGTCCTCGCGCGGGCCAAGACGCTGGAGGCCGCCGCGGAGATCCTGGGGATCGACGCGTCGACCCTGTGGCGCAAGCGCAAGAAGTACGAGGAGGGTTAGGCCGGGGAAGGCCGGCCGGCCTCACGTCGCCGTCTTGCCTGCCAAGGGCAGCGTGAACCAGAAGGTGGAGCCCTTCCCGGGCTCGCTGTCGATCCCGACGGTCCCGTGGTGGGCCCGGACGATCTCCCGGGCGATGAAGAGCCCCAGCCCCGCGCCCTGCGGCTGGGTCCCGGGGAGCCGGTAGAACTTCTCGAAGACCAGCGCCTGCTGCTCCCGGGGGATGCCGGGGCCGGTGTCCACGACCTCGAAGCGCATGCGGTCGGAGGCCTCGGCGCGGGCGCGCACCGTCACCTTCCCGCCCGCGGGGGTGTAGCGCAGCGCGTTGCCCAGGAGGTTGTCCAAGACCAGGCGCACGCGGGCGGCGTCGGCGAGGACGGGCGCGAGGCCGGGCAGGACCTCGCAGCCGAGCCGGATGCCGCGCTCGCTCGCGGCGGCGGCGTGCTCGGCGACGGCCTGCCGGGCGAGCTCCTCGCCGTCCAGCTCGGAGAGGGCGAGGGAGATCTTCCCCTCGTGGATGCGCGAGACGTCGAGCAGGTCGTTGACGATGGCCTGCAGGCGCTCGCAGTCCTCCCGGGCCGCGAACAGCAGGTCGGCCTGCTTCTCGGTCACCGGCCCGGCCATCTCCTCGGCGCACAGGTGCACCGCCATCTGCAGGGAGGTCAGCGGCGTGCGGAACTCGTGGGCCACGAACGCCACCAGGTCGTTCTTCAGCTCGTCGGCGCGCAGCAGCCGCGTGACGTCGGAGAGCACCACCGCCGCGCCGGAGACCTGCCGCTCCTCGCCGTAGACGGGGGCCGCCCGCGGCAAGAGGTAGCGCTCGCCCTCGGGCGTCGGCAGGCGCAGGGCCTCGTCGAACCCCTTGGGGAGGTACGCGCCCTGGCCCGAGAAGACGTGCGAGCGCAGGCGGCCGAACACCGCCTGCAGCGCGGGGTCGATCGCCGCCAGGGGCTCGGCCGCCTCCGGCGCGATCCGCAGCAGCGAGGTCGCGGCGAGGTTGGCGTTGAGCAGCTCGCCGTGCACCCCGAGGAGGAGCACCGGGTCGGGCAGCGCGTCGATGGCCGCCTGCGATGCCTGCTGCGCCAGGAGCAGCTCTCCCAGCGAGCTGCGCCGGTAGCGCTCGAGGTGGTCGGCCATGTCGTTGAAGTCCGAGGCCAGCTTGGCGAGCTCGTCCTTGCCCGGCAGCCGCGCCCGCGCCTGGACGTCCCCCTCGCCGAACCGCCGCACCGCCTGGCTCACGACCGACAAGGGCCTCAAGAAGCGCCGGGTCAGCGCGGTCGAGGCCCACAGGCCGAAGGCGCACAGGGCGATCGCGGCGAGGACGATGGCGCGGACGAAGCTCTCCGCGCCCTTCCGGGCGCGGTCGCTCTTGCGGGACATGGCGTCCTGGTTGAGCGCCAGGATCTGGTCGGCGCCGCGGCGCACGGCGGAGAAGCGCGCCTCGAGGAGGTCGAAGTAGACCGGGCCCCTCTTCTCGACGGGCAGGGCGAGGAAGGCGTCCAGCGCCCCGCGGTAGTCGGTCCACCGGGTGCGCAGGTCGCGGACGACCTCGGCCTCGCCGGCCTCGGTGATGTTGCCCTCCTCCGCGCGCAGCGCCTCCTCGAAGGCCCCGCGTTGCTCGGCGATCAGCGCCTCGCCGCGGCCGGCCTGGCCCAGCGCCGTGAAGAGCGCGCCGCTGTCGATGCGCTCGAGCGCCTCCTTCATCCGCTGCGCGGCCAGCACGCTGCGGTAGTTGTCGGCCAGGATGTGGGACGAGTTCTCCCCGAGGCGCACCACCACGCTGCTCGACAGCCACGCGACCGCGAGGAGCGAGAGGCCCAGCGGGGCGAGCGCCAGGAGGAGCCGGGAGCGGAAGGTCATCGCCGCGGCTCCTCCTCGTCCGGGAACGAGACGATCTGCAGGTCGAAGCCGGAGGCCTCGCGCACCAGCCTCAAGGGCACCGAGCGCCCCAGCACCTGCTTCCACCACGGCTGCTGCGAGCGGCCGATGAGGATGTTGCCCACGCCGTGCGAGCGCGCGAAGTCGAGGATGCCCTCCACCGGGTCCGTGGCGGTCAGGCGCACGAACTCCGCCCCCAGCTCGCGCGCCTTCTCGATGTTCGCCAAGAGGTGCCGCTGCGCCTCGGCGTCGATGAGGTGCGGCGCCTCGCCGGGGGTCTCGACGTAGACCACGAACCAGTCGGTGTTGAGCCGGCCCGCCAGGCGCGAGCCGCGCCGCAAGAGCGTCGCCGCGTGGGGCGGGTGGGACGACAAGCACACCATCACCCGGCCGTGCGCCCGGCTCCCTTCGTCCCCGGAGAGGCCGGCGGGCGAGGTGCGCGCGGAGCGCTCGAGGCTCTCGGCCACCTCGCGCAGCGAAAGCTCGCGCAGGGTCGAGAGGTTGGACTCCTTGAAGAAGTGCTCGCGCGCCCAGGCCACCTTGTCGGGCGTGTAGATCTTGCCGGCCTGCAGGCGCTCGAGCAGGTCCTCCACGGCCAGGTCCAGGTTCACGACCTGGTCCGCCTGCTGGAGGAAGCTGTCGGGCACGGTCTCGCGCACGGTGACGCCGGTGACGCGCTGCACCAGGTCGTTGAGGCTCTCCAGGTGCTGGATGTTGAGCGCCCCGATGACGTTGATGCCCGCCTCCAGCAGCGCCAGCACGTCCTGGTAGCGCTTGCGGTTGCGGCTGCCGGGGACGTTGGTGTGGGCGATCTCGTCGACGACGGCGATCTCCGGGCGGCGCGCCAGGACCGCCTCCAGGTCCATCTCCTCGACCTTGACCCCGCGGTACTCGACCGCCCGCCGCGGCACGACCTCCAGCCCGGCGATGAGCCGCGCCGTCTCCTCGCGGCCGTGGGGCTCGACCAGCGCCAGGACGACGTCGGTGCCCCGGTCCTTGAGGACGTGCGCCTCCTCGAGCATCCGGTAGGTCTTGCCCACGCCCGCCGCGAAGCCGATGTAGAGGCGCAGCTTGCCGCGCTTGGCCCGCTGCACGAGCTCCAGGAAGTCGCCCGCTCGGGTCCGGTCGTCGGCCATGGGGCGGCGAGCATACATCGCGGGGGCTCCGGCCTCGGGTCAGGGGGCGGGCGGGGCCGCGCCGACCTTGCGGCGCAGGGCCAGGCACCGCTTGCGCCAGCGCGCCTCCGCGAGGACGGCGCCGAGGGTCGCCAGGGCGAAGACGGCCCACATCGCCAGGACGGAGTCGGTGGCCACGAGGCCGAGCCATCGGGGCCGGACCGCGGCGACCCACACCAGGGCGCTCAGGGCGGCGAGCAGGTGCACGAGCAGCTCCCGGAAGACCGAGGCGCGCTCCTGGGCGAAGTGGGCCGACAGGTAGTCCCGAAGGAGCGCGGGATTCTGCCCGGGGGCGATGCGCAGGCCGGTGCGGGGCTCCAAGGTGGTCTCCTAACGCGGTGCGCCGAAGCGCTCCGCGGACGGCGCCCCGAACTGGCGGTCGAGTGCGAGGTTGAGCAGGAGGACGTTGACGCGCGGCTCGCCGAACACGCCCCAGTCGCGGCCTTGGCGCAGGTCCTCCACCAGGGCGCGGACGCGCTCGGGCGCGACGTCGCGGGCCTGGGCCACGCGGGCGACCTGCCAGAGGGCTGCCTCCGGCGAAAGGTGGGGATCGAGCCCGCTCGCCGAGGCGGTGACGAGCTCGGCGGGGACGGGGCGCGGGGCGTCGGGGTTCTCGCGCAGGAGTTGGGCCAGGAGCGCGGCGGCCCGCGCCTGCAGCTTCTTCGAGGTGGGCCCGAGGTTGCTGCCGGAGGAGGCCGCGGCGTCCCACCCGTCCTGCCCCGCGGCGGAGGGACGCGGCTGGAAGTACCAGGGCCGCTCGAACCGCTGGGCGACGAGCTCCGAACCGACGACCGCCCCGGTGCCGTCCTTGGCAGCCGAGCCGTTGGCCGCGGCGGGGAAGAGCACCTGGGCGAGCCCCGTCAGGGCGAGCGGATAGGCCAGGCCCGTGGCCAGCAGGGTGAGGGCGGCGACGCGAAGCGCGACGAGGAGCGTCTTCATGGCTAGACCAGCCCGGCCGCGCCGAGCAGCAAGTCGATCGCCTTGATGCCCACGAACGGGGCGACGACTCCGCCGGCGCCGTAGAGGAGCATCGAGCGGCGGAAGAGCGCGGCGGCGCCCAGCGGCCGGTAGCGCACCCCGCGCAGCGCCAGCGGGATGAGGGCGACGATGATCAGCGCGTTGAAGATGACCGCCGAGAGGATGGCGGAGAGCGGCGAGCGCAGGTGCATCAGGTCCAGCGGCGCCATCTCCGGGAAAGCGGCCACGAACGCCGCGGGGAGGATGGCGAAGTACTTGGCGACGTCGTTGGCGATGGAGAAGGTGGTCAGGGCGCCGCGGGTCATCAGCAGCTGCTTGCCGACCTCGACCACCTCCAGGAGCTTGGTCGGGTTGGAGTCGAGGTCGACCATGTTGCCGGCCTCCTTCGCCGCCTGGGTGCCGGTGTTCATGGCGACCCCGACGTCGGCCTGGGCGAGCGCCGGGGCGTCGTTGGTGCCGTCCCCCGTCATGGCCACGAGCTTGCCTTTGGCCTGCTCGGCCTTGATGAGGCGCATCTTGGCCTCGGGGGTGGCCTCGGCCAGGTAGTCGTCCACGCCCGCCTCCCGCGCGATGGCGGCGGCGGTGCGCGGGTTGTCGCCGGTGATCATCACCGTGCGGATGCCCATGGCGCGGAAGCGGGCGAAGCGCTCGCGGATGCCGCCCTTGACCACGTCCTTGAGCCGCACCAGCCCCAGCACGCGGGGGCCGTCGGCGACGGCGAGCGGGGTCCCGCCCTCGTCGGCGATGCCGTGCGCCCGGCCCTCGAGCTCGGCGGGGAGCGTGCCGCCCTGGGCCACCACCCAGGCGGCGAGCGCGTCGACGGCCCCCTTGCGGATGCGCCGGCCGTCGAGGTCGCAGCCGCTCATGCGGGTCTGCGCCGAGAAGGGGACGAAGTGCGCGTTGAGGGTGCCCACGTCGCGCCCCCGGAGGTGGAAGCGCTCCTTGGCGAGCACGACGATCGACCGGCCCTCCGGAGTCTCGTCCGCCAGGCTCGCCAGCTGCGCCGCGTCCGCCAGCTCCTCCACGCGCACCCCGCCCACGGGGATGAGCTCGGTGGCCATGCGGTTGCCCAGGGTAATGGTCCCGGTCTTGTCGAGCAGCAAGGTGTCGACGTCGCCGGCGGCCTCGATGGCCCGGCCGCTGGTGGCGATGACGTTCTTGCGGATGAGCCGGTCCATGCCGGCGATGCCGATCGCCGAGAGCAGCCCGCCGATGGTGGTGGGGATGAGGCAGACGAGCAGCGCGACGACGACCGTCGTGGACAGCCGCACGCCCGAGTAGAGCCCCAGAGGCACCAGCGTCACGCAGGTGAGCAGGAAGACGATGGTCAGGCCGACCAGCAGGATGTGCAGCGCGATCTCGTTGGGCGTCTTCTGCCGGCGCGCTCCTTCGACCAGCGAGATCATCCGGTCCAGGAACGTCTCGCCCGGGTTGGAGACGATGCGCACCACGATGCGGTCGGACAGGACCTTGGTGCCGCCGGTGACGGCCGAGCGGTCGCCGCCGCTCTCGCGGATGACCGGCGCGGATTCCCCGGTGATCGCGGACTCGTCCACGGAGGCCACGCCTTCGACGACCTCTCCGTCGCCGGGGATGAGCTCGCCGGCCTCGACCACCACGAGGTCGCCCTTGACGAGCTGGGAGCCGGGCACGACCTCGATGCGGCCGTCGACCTGGCGCCGGGCCACGGTCTCCTTGCGCATGCGCCGCAGCGAAGCCGCCTGGGCCTTGCCGCGCCCCTCGGCGACGGCCTCCGCGAAGTTGGCGAAGAGCACCGTGAACCAGAGCCAGAGCGCGATGGCGAGGGTGAACCAGAGCGGCTCGCTCGGCGCTGGGCGGAAGAGGCCTCGCACCGCCTCCAGCGTCGCCAGCGCGCTGCCGACCTCGACCACGAACATCACCGGGTTGCGAGCCACCGCCCGCGGGGAGAGCTTGCGCAGGCTGTCGCGCAGCGCCTGCCGCAGCAACGCCCGATCGAGGAGCGAGGGCGCGGTGCTCATCAGAAGCTCCTCCCGGCCTGCGCCGCGAAGTGCTCGGCGATGGGACCCAGGGCGAGGGCTGGGAAGAACGTCAGCGCCCCGACGACGACGACGACGCCCACGAGCAGCGCCGCGAAGAGCGGACCGCAAGTGGGGAAGGTCCCCGGGCCCGGAGGCGAGTCCTTCTTCCCGCGCATCGAGCCGGCGATGGCGAGCGCCGGGACGATCATCAGGAAGCGGCCGGCGAGCATCGTGGCGCCCAGCGTCAGGGTCCACCAGGGCGTGGTGGCGTCGAGCCCGGCGAACGCCGAGCCGTTGTTCCCGGCGCCGCTGGCGAAGGCGTAGAGGATCTCGGAGAGGCCGTGCGGTCCGGCGTTTCCGAGCGAATGGGTGCCCCAGGTCGTCACCACCGCCCAGGCCGAAGGAACGAGGACGAGGGCGGGGAAGACGAGCACGTAGAGGACCGCCAGGGTCATCTCGCGGGCCTCGATCTTCTTGCCCAGGTACTCCGGCGTGCGGCCCACCATCAGCCCGGCGATGAAGACCGAGAGCAGGACGAACACGAGGATCCCGTAGAGCCCGGCGCCGACGCCGCCGAAGACCACCTCGCCCAGCATGATGTCCAGCAGCGGCACCAGTCCGCCCAGCGGCGTGAAGCTGTCGTGCATGGCGTTGACGGCGCCGCAGGAGGCGTCGGTGGTCACGGTGGCGAACAGCGCCGAGGCGGCGACCCCGAAGCGCACCTCCTTGCCCTCGAGGTTGCCCTGGTGCTGGTCGAGGGCGAGGGAGGCGAGGGCGGGATTGGGCCGCGACTCGGCGGCGTAGGCGACGGTCACGCCGGCCGCGAAGAGCACCATCATCGCCGCGAAGAGGGCCCAGCCCTGCCGCTGGTCGCGGGCCATCCGGCCGAAGGTGTAGGTCAGCGCCGCGGGGATGGCGAAGACGAGCACGAGCTGCAGGAAGTTGGTGGTCGGGGTCGGGTTCTCGAAGGGGTGGGCGCTGTTGGCGTTGAAGAAGCCGCCGCCGTTGGTGCCCAGCAGCTTGATCGCCTCCTGGGAAGCGACCGGCCCCATGGCGAGGAGCTGCCTGCCGCCTTCGAGGGTCTTCACCTCCAGGTACGGCGACAGGTTCTGCAGCACACCCTGGGACACGAAGAAGAGCGCAACGACGGCGCTGGCGGGCAGCAGCACGAGGAAGGTGGCGCGGACGAGGTCCACCCAGAAGTTCCCGAGGGTCTTGGCGCCATCCGCGGAGCCCTTCCGGGTGAGGCCGCGAGCGACCGCCAGCGCGACGCCGATGCCGCTCGCGGCGGAGACGAAGTTCTGCCAGGTCAGCCCCGCCATCTGCGTCAGGTAGCTCAGGGTGGACTCGCCGGCGTACGACTGCCAGTCGGTGTTCGAGGCGAAGCTGGCGGCGGTGTTGAAGGCGAGGTGCTCGCTGGGGGCCGCCAGCTTCTGCGGGTTGAGCGGCAAGGCGTGCTGCAGGCGCTGCAGGGCATAGGTGACGAGCACGCCGAGGGCGCTGAAGAGCAGCAGCGCGCCCGCGTACTCGAGCCAGGTCTGCTCCCGCTTGGCGTCGATCCCCCCGATGCGAAAGAGCGCCCGCTCGAGCGGCTCCACGAGCCGAGGCCACGGCCGTTTCTGGTCCTCGAAGACGCGGAACAGCACGACGCCCAGGGGCTTGGCGAGGGCGACGACGGCCAGCGCGAAGAGGAAGATCTGTACCCAGCCGAAGATGGACATCGGGTCGCCTAGAACCTCTCCGGCCGCACGAGCGCGTACCCCAGGTAGGCAAGCAGGAGCGCCGCCACGGACAGCCCGACCGCGTAGTCGAAGGTCATGGCACTGCCCTCAAAGCCGGTCGCAGGCCCGAGCGAACTGCCAGGAGGCGGCAAAGAAACCGACGGTGCCTGCGATCACCAATGCGTCGAGCATGCGGCCTCCGAACTCGAATCCGATCGAAGCCGCAGCAGGGGCCGTGCCAGGAATCGGCCCATGAATACGAGGGGTTGGGAGCGCTCCCCAACCCGGTTTTCGTGCAGGGCGCACGGCCCGGTCTCGGGAGCACTGCAATCTGCAATGGCCCCCAGGCTTCGCTGCCCGGCGGCATCGATTGGGGGCGTCCGAGGCGCTATCCGTCAGGTCACCCTGAAGGGCAGGGAAGCGGAGCGAAGCGCCATGGCCGAACCAGTCCGGACCGCCCCAGCCTCGCCCGTGTCCCGACCGGGCCAGAAGCGGCTGCGTCGCGCCATCCTCGGCGCGCCCCGCGACGTCACCGACCCGAAGACCTACGACCAGATCTCGCTCATCGCGTTCCTGGCCTGGGTGGGGCTGGGCGCCGACGGGCTCTCCTCGTCGTCCTACGGCCCCGAAGAGGCGTTCAAGGCGCTGGGCCAGCACACCTTTCTGGCCGTGGGGCTGGCGCTGGCCACCGGGATCACCGTCTTCGTCCTGTCCGCCTCGTACAGCCGGATCATCGAGCACTTCCCGTTCGGCGGCGGCGGCTACGTGGTGGCCGGCCGGCTGCTGGGCCCCAGTGCGGGCGTGGTGTCGGGTGCGGCGCTGGTCGTCGACTACGTCCTGACCATCACCGTCTCGGTCGCCGCCGGCGCGGAGGCGGTCTTCAGCTTCATGCCCGGGTGGCTGCACGGCGCGAAGCTGCCCTCGGAGTTCGCCACGCTCGCGCTGCTGGTCCTGCTCAACCTGCGCGGGGTCAAGGAGTCGGTGAAGGTCATCGTCCCGGTCTTCCTGGTCTTCGTCGCCACCCACCTCGTGCTCATCCTCGGCACGCTCATCGGAAGCGGAGCCCAGATCCCCGCGGTCGTCTCCGAGATGCGGGTGGGGACGCAGCAGGGCCTCGCCCAGCTCGGCGTGGCGGGCGTGCTCATGCTCCTCATGCGCGCCTACTCGATGGGCGCCGGCACCTACACCGGCATCGAGGCGGTCTCCAACGGCCTCAACATCATGCGCGAGCCCAAGGTCGAGACCGGCAAGCGGACCATGCTCTACATGGCCATCTCGCTGTCGATCACCGCGACGGGCATCATCCTCGCGTACCTCCTGCTGCACGTCTCGCCGGTGGCCGGCAAGACCATGAACGCGGTGCTGGTCGAGCGCTTCGCGAGCAGCTGGACCCTGGGCACGATGCCGGTGGGCCACTGGTTCGTGGTGGTGACGCTGGCCTCCGAGGCGCTGCTCCTCGTGGTGGCGGCGCAGGCCGGCATCATCGCCGGGCCGCGCACGATGGCGAACATGGCGAGCGACAGCTACCTGCCGCGCCGCTTCGCGCAGCTCTCCGACCGGCTGACCATGTCCTACGGCGTGCTGCTGATGGGGGGCGCCTCGGCAGTGGCGCTGCTCGCCACCGGCGGCGACGTGGGCACGCTGGTCGTCATGTACTCGATCAACGTCTTCGTGACCTTCTCGCTCGCCCAACTCGGGATGTGCGTCTACTGGCTGCGCGAGAGGAAGGCCGGGCGCGCGTGGCGGCGGTCCATCTCCATCCACGTCGTGGGCTTCGCGCTCTGCGGGTTCATCCTGGGGATGACCGTCTACGAGAAGTTCGAGGAGGGCGGCTGGCGCACGCTGGTCGTCACCGGGCTGCTCGTCGCGGTCTGCTTCCTCATCCGCCACCAGTACCGCAAGGTCCAGCAGAGCCTGGGGCGGCTGGACCAGAGCCTGGCGGAGCTGCCGCTGCCGGAGAAGGGCGACGCGCCGCCGGTGGATCCGGCCAAGCCGACCGCGGTGCTGCTCGTCGGCGGCTTCGGCGGCCTGGGCGTGCACTCGATGCTCTCCATCCAGCGGCTCTTCCCCGGGCACTTCAAGAGCTTCCTCTTCCTCTCGGTGGGGGTCATCGACTCCGCGACCTTCAAGGACGTGGCGGAGGTCGAGCTGGTGCGAGAGCGGACCCGGAAGTCGCTGGACCAGTACGTCGATCTCGCCCGCCGCCTGGGGCTCCCGGCGGACAGCCGCATGGCCATCGGCACCGAGGCGACCGCGGAGGCGGTGGCGCTGTGCCGCGGGGTGGCCAAGGAGTTCCGCCGGTCGATCTTCTTCGCGGGCAAGCTGGTGTTCGAGGAGGAGCGCTGGTTCCACACGCTCCTGCACAACGAGACCGCCTACCAGATCCAGCGGCGGCTACAGCTCTCCGGGCTCGACGCCATGGTCCTGCCGGTGCGCGTGCTCGCCCAGAAGGCGGCGTGAGCGCGGCGGACCAAGGCGCGAGGACCTCGCGGATCCTGTCCGCCGCCACCTCGCCCTGCAGCAGCTCGACGACCGCGCCGTCCTCGGACAGGAAGTAGAGCCCGGGTACCGCCATCATCGGCCGCTTGTCCTCGTAGCCCGCGGCGAAGGCCTCCTGCGTGTCCATGTGGATGCGCTTGCGAGCAGCGGCTTGACGGCCGGGCGCTTGCGCGGTGGCTCAACGGAAGAGGGTGCTTCCGCGTGCGCTCGCGGAGGAACCCGCGGGGTGGTCGAGCGGCCGGGACATCGACAAAAAACGGTCACCGGCAAGGAGGGACTCGAGCGATGCCGGCCTCTCTCAGGGATGAATGGGGGTCCTGGAAGCGTTTGACCGCCGGTCGCCATCCATCGTAGAAAGACGATGAACTGCGACCCAAGGCTCGACATGCCCACCAAGAAGCCTGCCGCCGACGTCTGCTATCCGGAGGAGCGCCGCGAGCTCGACTTGCGGCCCGTCGAGGGACCGGAAGCCGACGAGGATCTCGCCGCGCTCGCCAAGGCCGTCGGGCACCCGGCGCGCGTCCAGATCCTCCGGCTGCTCTCGCGCAGGTTGGCCTGCGTCTGCGGGGACATCGTGAGCGAGCTGCCGCTGGCCCAGTCGACCGTCTCCCAGCACCTCAAGGTGCTCAAGGAGGTGGGGCTGATCCGCGGGGACATCGACGGCCCGCGCGTCTGCTACTGCCTCGAACCCAAGGCGCTCAGGCGCCTCAAGGCCCTGGTGGCAGGTCTCTGACCAAGACCGAAAGCGGAGGGAACTCGTGAGCGACAGGTCCACAGGAGTGGTCGGCAGGCTTTCGTTCCTCGATCGCTACCTGACTCTCTGGATCTTCCTGGCCATGGGCATCGGCGTGGGGATGGGCTTCTTCGTCCCCGGCGTCGTGCCGATGCTCAATCGGCTCTCGGTGGGCACCACGTCCATCCCCATCGCCGTCGGGCTCATCCTGATGATGTACCCGCCAATGGCGAAGGTCCGCTACGAGGAGATGGGCCAGGTCTTCCGCAACAAGAAGGTCCTGATCCTCTCGCTGGTCCAGAACTGGCTGATCGGTCCGGTGCTGATGTTCGGCCTGGCCATCCTCTTCCTGCGCGACAAGCCCGAGTACATGGTCGGCCTGATGATGATCGGCTTGGCGCGCTGCATCGCCATGGTCATCGTCTGGAACGAGCTGGCCAAGGGCGACACCGAGTACTGCGCGGGCCTCGTCGCCTTCAACTCCATCTTCCAGGTGCTCTTCTTCTCGGTCTACGCGTGGTTCTTCGTGGCGTTCCTGCCGGCGAAGCTCGGGCTGCAGGGCGCGACCGTCGAGACCATCCAGAAGATCACCATCGGCGAGATCGCCAAGAGCGTCTTCATCTACCTGGGGATCCCGTTCATCGCCGGCGTCATTTCGCGGTTCGGCCTGCGCGCCGCGAAGGGCGAGCCCTGGTACCGCACGAAGTTCATCCCGCGGATCAGCCCCATCACCCTCGTCGCGCTGCTCTTCACCATCGTCGTGATGTTCTCGCTCAAGGGCGAGAAGATCGTGCAGCTTCCGTTCGACGTGCTGCGCATCGCGGCTCCGCTGCTCATCTACTTCGTGGTGATGTTCCTGTTCTCGTTCTGGATGAGCAAGAAGGTCGGCGCCACCTACGCGCAGTCGGCCACGCTCTCGTTCACCGCATCCTCGAACAACTTCGAACTGGCCATTGCGGTCGCGGTGGCCACCTTCGGCATCCACCACGGCGCCGCGTTCGCCGCGGTCATCGGCCCCCTGGTCGAGGTGCCGGCGCTCATCGGACTCGTCAACGTCGCGCTCTGGATCCAGCGCAAGTACTTCCCGGAGGACGCCTCGAGGCTCGCCTCGGTCACCCGCTGTGCAGGCGAAGCGAAGGTGGGCGGAGCCCCCTGATGATCGCGCGTCCGCGCCACGTCCTCTTCCTGTGCGTCGCCAACTCGGCTCGCAGCCAGATGGCCGAGGGCATCGCACGCTCGCTGGCTCCGCCTGGCGTCCGCGTCTCGTCGGCGGGCTCGGCGCCCACCAAGGTCCGGCCCGAGGCGATCCAGGTGCTGCGCGAGAAGGGGATCGACATCTCCTCGCACGTGGCCAAGCACGTCAGCTCGATCGACCCGCAGACCGTCGATCTCGTCGTGACCCTGTGCGGGGAAGAGGAGTGCCCGCTGTTCCTCGGGACGGCGCGGCGGGTCCACTGGGGCCTGCCCGACCCCGCGGCCGAGAGCGGCTCCGAGGGCGTCCGCTTGGACGCCTTCAGGAGCGTTCGCGACGAGCTGTTCCGCCGAATTCGAGAGCTGTTCAAGGAGAAGAGCCCATGAAAGCCAGCGAGACCGTCCGCATCCGCAGAGGCGTTTCCGACTCCTACACGAAGGCGGTCCTGAGGAAGTCGCCGAAGACGAGCTGCTGCGGCGCCGCCCCGGAGCAGAAGGGCGTGGTCGTGAAGCAGGGCGGCTACAGCAAGAAGGAGCTCACCGCGCTCCCCGAGGATGCGGTCGTCAACTCGTTCGGCTGCGGCAACCCGGTGGCGATGAGCGCGCTGAAGAAGGGAGAGGTCGTGCTCGACCTCGGCTCGGGCGCGGGCATCGACCTGATCCTGGCGGCCAAGAAGGTCGGTCCCAAGGGCAAGGTCATCGGCGTCGACATGACCGACGAGATGATCGCCAAGGCCAAGAAGAACGTCGGCGCGGCGGGCCTGAAGAACGTCGAGGTCCGCAAGGGCATCATCGAGGAGCTGCCGGTCGAGGACGGCTCGGTGGACTGGGTCATCTCCAACTGCGTCATCAACCTCTCGCCGGAGAAGGCCAAGGTCTTCAAGGAGATCGCCCGGGTGCTCAAGCCGGGCGGCCAGATGCTCGTCTCGGACATCGTGGCCGAGAAGATGCCGGCCAAGCTCAAGAAGGACCCGCGGCTGTACGCCTCGTGCATCTCCGGGGCGATCAGCGAGGAGAAGTACCTCGCCGGCCTGCGCGCCGCCGGGCTCATCAAGGCCGAAGTGCGCGACCGCCTCGTCTACGACGGGTGCCAGCTCGAGGCCTTCTTCATCTCGGAGCTCCCCGGCGAAGGCGGCTGCTGCAGCGGCGGCTGCGGCTGCGGCGTCGACGCCGAGGACCTCAAGCCGATCGCGCGCTCCATGGTCGGCAAGATCTGGAGCGCGAAGATCTACGCCCGGAAGCCCAGGTAGCTCGGCGGCGGTTCAGTGCACGGGTGCCGGCTCGTAGGTCGCCGCAGGTCCGGCGGACGGGCGGGCATAGTCGGAGAAGCCCGCGAAGTCGAAGATGACACAGGGCTCGTCGCCTACGACCCAGGCGTCGTGGCCGGGCTGGATGAGCGCAAAGTCGCCCGCGGACAGGTCGGCCTGCTGACCGTCGTTCATGACCACGTGCAGCCGTCCGGACACCACGTAGCCGCGGTGCGCAGACTGGCAGCTGTCCGTCCCGGCGATCGGCTTGACGTGGCTCGACCACCTCCACCCGGGCTGGAAGACGCCCAAGCCGACGTCCTGGCCGCCGATGCGGACCACGTCGAGGTAGCCCTTGCCCTGGTTGAACGGCCGGTGCTCGTCGGGCGAGCGGAAGCTCTTGATCTCGATGCCCTTGTTCATGGTTAGTCCCCTCCCGGAGGAGGTTAGGGCGCCGGCACCGCGCCGGCCCGTGGCGGTAGACTCCTCGTCCGTGAGCGCCCGCCCGCCGCCTGTCTTGCTCCTCGTCGCGCTCTGCGTGATCCCGGCTTCCGCCCATGGTGTGGAGGCCGTCGGGCTGGACTGGACGGCGCCAGAGGGTTGCCCCGACCGCGCTGCCGTCCTCCAGGCGCTCGAGCGACTGTCTGCGGCGGTGCCTTCCGGCAGGGTCCCCGTGCATGCCAAAGGCACCATCGCCCGCGACGGCGAGGTCTGGAAGCTGCGGCTCGAGGTGGACTCGGGCGACGACTCCGGCGTCCGCGAGCTGCAGGACGGCTCGTGCGTGCGCCTGGCGCAGGTCGCGGCCCTCTCGCTCGCGCTCGCACTGGAGACGAGCGTGCAGGCGGCGCAGCCCGCCAAGGTCCCTCGTCCGCCCCAAGAGACCGACCTCGAGCCGCCTCGATGGCTGCTGCGCGCCTTCCTCGCCGGCGATCTCGGGACGCTTCGGGCGCCGAGTCCCGGGCCGGGGCTGGCGGTCGGGCTGTTCGTCGGCCGCACCCGGCTGGAGCTGTCGGCGGCCTACTGGTTCGCCCAGACGGTCGCGGGCCTCGAGTACCAGCTCGTCGCGGGTGGGCTGCAGGCCTGCCACCCGGTGACGGATACGCCGGAGATCGCCCTGTGTGCCGGGCTCGAGGGTGGGCGCATGCAGGCGCGCTTCGTCGACATCGACGCGATGGTCGTGCACGGCTGGCTCGGGCTGTTGGGCGGCGCGGCGCTGGGCTGGAGCTTCACGCCCTGGCTGGCGCTGCGGCTGGAGGTCGGCCTGGGCATGACGCTGGTGGCTCCCAGGCTGGACCCGGGCGACGACGGTTCGCGCGGGCCGGCGCCGGTGTTCGGGCGGGCGCGGCTGGGGGTCGAGGTGCGCTTCCGATGACGGATCCCCCGGGCTCCGGCCACCAAGCAGGCACGGGACTCGCTCTGCCAGCCGAGGTAGAAGAGGCGACGCCGGCGGCCGCCGCGCCCAAGCCGCGCTTCGAGGAAATCTTCAGGGATTACTTCGGGTTCGCCTGGACCGGCTTGCGCAGGCTGGGGGTGGCCGAGGCCTCGCTCGACGACGCCGTCCAGGACGTCTTCCTGGTGGTCCATCGCCGCCTCCGGGACTTCGAGCGGCGCTCGGCGCTCAAGACCTGGCTCTACGGCATCATGCTTCGGGTGGCCCACGACCACCGGCGCACGCGGCAACGCAAAGGCGAGAGCGAGCCGCTCGACGAAGGCCTGGCGGATCGCCGGCCCGGCCCGCTGGAAGCGGCGGCGCGCGCCGAGGGGTTGCGGCTGCTCGAGAAGCTCCTCGAGGGTCTGGACGAGGCGAAGCGCGACGTGCTGGTGCTGGCCGACCTCGAGCAACTCTCCGCGCCGGAGATCGCCGAGATCGTTGGCGTCAACCCGAACACGGTCTATTCGCGCCTGCGCGCCGCGCGCGAGCAGTTCAACGAGGCAGTGGCCCGATACCAACGGGGAAGACGATGAGCGAGCTGTCGCCGGAAGCCAGAGCCCTCCTCGAGGCCGCGCGCCAGGACGGCGCGCCCACCGAGGCCGACCGCGCGCGGGTCGAGCGCGCGCTTCTCCAAGCGATCGGAGCCACGCCCGCCGCCACGGCTCCAAAGGGGTCGACCAGGCTGCCCCGGCCGCAGGCCTCGGGCTCGGTGGCCTCGGCGGCGGTCAAGGCGCTCCTCGTGGCGGCGCTTGCCGCCAGCGTCGCCGTCGCCGTCGTCGTCTTCTCGGCTCCCAGGCCAAAGCCCGCCGCGCCGGAGTCGCGCGCGCCGATGACGCGTGCCCCGCTGGCAGCGCCCGGCCCGAGCGTTCTCCTCCCGGCCCCCGGGGCCGCTCCGAGCGTCGTGCTCCAGGAGAAGCAGCCCGCGCTGGTGCCGATCCCCGTTTCTCAGACCCCGCGCTTCCGGCCCGTCCAGCAGAAAGCGCCGGTCTTCGCCCCACTCGATCTGCGCGAGCCCTCTCCGGCGGTGGCAGCCCCAGCGCCCGCTGCCCCGGCCGCGCAGGCCTCGGAGAGCCAGCTCGCCGAGGAGCTTCGGCTGATGAGCCAGGCTCAGCAGAAGCTGCGCGACGGGGATGCCGCGGGGGCGCTCGCACTGCTCGACGAGCACGTGAGCAGCTTTCCCCGCGGGGCGCTGAGCGAGGAGCGTGCCGCAGCCCGGGTTCAGGCGCTGTGCGCGCTCGGGCGAGTCCCGGAGGCCAGGTCCGAGTCCGTCGAGTTCCTGGCAGACCACCCGCGGTCGCCCTACGCCGCCAAGGTCCGTTCGGCCTGCGGTGTGGCACCCTGACCCGACGCACCACCCGTCCGCCGGCCACACACAAACGGAGGGCGGGCACAAATGTGCAGTTCGTGATACAGAACGAGCTCAAATGGCAATGGCGAACGGCAGCTCTGGGACCCCTGACGTCTCCCGCCTCGAGCACCAGCGAGGCAACGCGCAAGCTGCGTTCATCATGACGCGGCACCTCGTGGACAAGTACTCCGAGGCCCTGCAGCGCAAGGAGCTCGAGGGAATCCGGCAGCTGCTCGAGAAGGTCGACCAACTGCTGCGAGAAGGCGCGATGCCCCAGATCGAGGACGCGTTGACGCTCCTCGACGAGGTCCGCGATCGCATCCTTCGCATCCCCGCGCTCGGCCGCAACGCCAACTGACCGCAGGCCGCCGTTCGCCGTCCCGCCGTGCTACACCCAGCGCCGGCAGCCATGATCCGCAAGGCTCTCCGCGTCCTCGCCGCAACCGTCCTCTTCGTGCTCGCCGCCGGGTTCGCGGCGGTGCTGACGGTGAAGGGGATGCAGAGCTACGTCTGGCGTACCTCGCACCGCGAGCGCCGCCTCCGCTTCGATCGCGACCTCGCGCGTGGCGAGCGGATCGCCCCGGACGACCTCACCGTCGACTGGCTCCCGGTCGAGACGCCCACCACCGTTCCGGTCTGGCGCACCGAGTGCGTGGCCGAGCGGCACGTGCTGGCCGACGTCTCGCGCGGGGATCTCGTGCAACCCATGCTGGTCGAGAGCGCGGTCGAATGCCTGCGCCGCGAGCGGCCTGACGACTGGAGCCGGGACTAGCCATGGGCATGCTCGCCAAGTCCATCATCTATGGAGCCATCGCCGGGTCCACCTGGGTGGCCGCCCGCGCGCTGCCGGTCATCCTCGACTGGAGGGGAGAGCTGTCCGAGCGCGTCGAGGTGGTGGCTTTTGCCCGCGACGTGGCGGTCGGCCAAAAGGTCGGGCCGGACGACCTCAGGCTGGTGAAGGTTGCCTCTGATCTCGCCGATGGGAGCGCCCTGCGGCAGGTCGCAGTCTGCGTCGGCCGGAGCGCGAGGTGCGCCGCGCCGGCAGGCTCGGTCGTGGTGCAGGGGTGCCTCGCGCGCGGCGAGTGAGCTCGAGCGACGTCGCGTTCGGCCAGGCTAGGCGGCGGACTCGCCCTTGGCGGCGCCCGGCACGAGCTCCTTCTCGACGAAGGCGCCGAGGCGGCGCACCGGCTCCTCGAATTCGACGCCCAAGTCGCGGACCTCGCCGTTGCGGCGCCACCAGCGAACGAGCCCCTTCACCTCGAACTTGCGCAGGGTGCCCAGCTTGACGCCGAACTCCACGCGCGCGTTGGCGGGGATGGGCTCGCTCGCGCGCAGCTGAACGCCGCCCTCGGAGACCATGGTCATCAGGGCGCTGAGCTTGCGCCGGCCGCCCTCGAGGTCCCACCAGTGGCCCTCGACTTTCACGGCCACGGCCAGACGCGGAAAGCGACGCTTGTTGGGGTAGCCGTTCGGTTCGTTCATGGCGTCCTCTCGACGTGTTCTGATCCAGCGTTGAGCAGGGCGGCGATTCCGCGACGTGCCACCAACACCAATTTACGACGGAACGGGCTCGAGGTGTCGGTGTAGAGCTTGGAAACCTTGTGATCCAGCTCGCTCGAGCCCCAGACGAACACCATCTGGGCCCACTCCAGGTCGGCCCGCGCCTTGTCCAGGGTTCGCCGCTCGGTGCCTTCCACCAGGCGCAGGTCCCACTCCCGAGGTTTGAGCGCGGCCAGCTCCTCCCGAACCGCCGGCGAGCCGCCCACCACCACGATCCGGCGGATGTCCTTGGCCTGGCACAGCGCCGCAAGCCTGCGCATTTCCTTGAGATTGTCGGATCCGCCGCAGAACTCGCAGGCAGGCTTGGGAACGGGCAGCAGGGTCGCCGAAGGCTTCTGCCGGGCGAGTGCGGTCCGGCAGGTAGGGTCGGTGCACACACGGCCGAACCTGGCATCCAGGAGGCCGCGGACCTTGGCGAGCTTGCCTTCGCTGATTCGGGTCTTGCCGGGGTGCGTCAGCCCAGCCTCTTCGAGCGCCTGCCGAGCTGCCTTCAGGGCCGCAGGTTCGGCGAATCCCAACTCCGAGAGGACCTCGCCGATCTCGCGGTCCGCGCTCACCGAATTCTCCTGGGCGGGCCGGAGGTGGTGGAGAACAGCTCGCCCTGGGCGGGCTTGAGGCCGAGGGCCTCGCGGACTGGGGCGAAGCTGCGGCGGTGGATGGGGCAGGCGCCCAGGCGCTTGAGCGCCTCCGAGTGCTCAGGAGTGCCATACCCCTTGTGGAGCTCGAAGCCGTAGCCCGGATACTTGCGGCTCATCTGCTCCATGAGCCGGTCGCGCGAGGTCTTGGCCAGGATGCTGGCCGCCGCGATGCTCATCGAGAGCGCGTCGCCGTGGACGATTCCCCGCTGGGGGATGGAGGTGTCGGGCACCGTCCGGGCGTCCACGAGCAGGTAGTCGGGGCGCCGCGGGAGCGCTTCGACGGCGCGGTGCATGGCGAGCAGG
This sequence comes from Myxococcales bacterium, assembly GCA_036504155.1. GTDB lineage: Bacteria > Myxococcota > Myxococcia > Myxococcales > UBA5297 > JACRCT01. The sequence goes on along the minus strand of DASXVQ010000131.1, from coordinate 54,269 downwards.
GAGGCCCGGTAGATGTTGATCCGGTCGATCTCCTCGACCTCCGATTGGGCGACCGCCCACGCGACGGCGCCTTGCTTGATCTGCGCCTCGAGCTCGTCGCGCGCCTTGCCGTCGAGCTTCTTCGAATCGTCGATTCCGATGGGGCGGAAGTCCTGGGGAAGGATGCAGGCGCCGGCGACCACCGGGCCCGCAAGGGGGCCGGCGCCGGCTTCGTCCACCCCGGCGACGAGCTGCAGGCCCTTGGCCCACAGCTCGGTCTCGTACTTGAGCAGGTGGCGCAGACGCTGGCCCTCGGCGCGGTTCTTCTGGCGCTTGGCCTCGATGCGCCTCGCGAGATTCTGGGCGCCCTGGCGCGGGTCGGACTGGAGGGCCTCGAGCAGGCCGTCGGGCACGGCCCTATCTTGGTCGAGAAAGCGCTCGCGCAGCTCGGCGAGACTCAGGGCGAGGAGTTCTTCGCGCACCACGTGCCCACGATAGCCCCGGACGCCGGGCCCTGGAAAGGGCGCTCTGGCCGGGCACGGGGCGGGCAGGGGATGGGGAATGGCCAAAAACCTCGAGGAAATCCAACAGGCTGCTGGGCGCGCAGCCGCCGAGAAGCCGGACGCGCGAGCGCGGCTGGAAGCGCTGAACCGGGCAGCCGAAGTGGGCGGTGGCGAAGAGCGGATCGCCAAGCAGCACGAGGCGGGCAAGCTGACGGCTCGCGAGCGGTTGGAGCTCCTGCTCGACCCGGGGAGCTTCGTCGAGCTCGACAAGCTGGTCACGCATCGCTGCACCGACTTCGGGATGGCGGAGAAGAAAGTCCCGGGCGATGGCGTGGTGACTGGCTACGGCACGGTGGACGGACGCCGGGTCTTCGTCTTCGCGCAGGACTTCACCGTCTTCGGCGGCAGCCTCTCGGAGGCGTACGCCCGGAAGATCTGCAAGGTCATGGACCTCGCGGTGCGCACCGGGGCGCCGGTCGTCGGGCTCAACGACTCGGGAGGCGCGCGCATCCAGGAGGGAGTGGAAAGTCTGGCCGGCTACGCGGAGATCTTCCTGCGCAACACGCTGGCGTCGGGAGTGGTGCCGCAGATCTCGGTGATCATGGGCCCGTGCGCCGGCGGCGCGGTCTACTCGCCGGCCATCACCGACTTCACGGTGATGGTCGAAGGCAGCAGCTACATGTTCATCACCGGGCCCGAGGTCATCCGCTCCGTCACGCACGAGGAGGTCACCAAGGAGGCGCTGGGCGGCGCGGCGGCCCACGCGCAGAAGAGCGGGGTCGCGCACTTCGCAGCGCCCGACGAGGCGGCCAGCCTGGCGCTCGTGCGCGAGCTGCTCGCGTACCTGCCGTCGAACAACGCGGACGATCCTCCGCCCGGACCAGCCGACGACGATCCCGAGCGGGAAGTCCCGAGGCTGGCGAGCCTGGTCCCGGACAACCCGAACAAGGCGTACGACATCAAGGAAGTGATCCGGGCGGTGGTGGACGGCGGTCGCTTCCTGGAGGTGCACGAGCGCTGGGCGCAGAACATCGTCTGCGGCTTCGGCCGCATCGCCGGCCGCTCCGTCGGACTCGTCGCGAACCAGCCGATGGTGCTGGCGGGCTGTCTCGACATCGACGCCTCGGTCAAGGCCGCCCGCTTCGTGCGCTTCTGCGATTGCTTCAACCTGCCGCTGGTGACGTTCGTGGACGTGCCCGGCTTCCTGCCCGGGACGAGCCAGGAGTGGGGCGGGATCATCAAGCACGGCGCGAAGCTCCTGTACGCCTACGCCGAGGCAACCGTGCCGAAGGTCACGCTGATCACCCGGAAGGCGTACGGCGGGGCCTACGACGTGATGGCGTCCAAGCACATCCGCGGCGACGTCAACTACGCCTGGCCCACCGCCGAGATCGCGGTGATGGGACCCGAGGGCGCCGTGAACATCGTCTTCCGCGCCGAGCTGGAGAAGGCCGCGGACCCCGTGGCGGAGCGCGCGCGGCTCGTGGCCGACTACCGTGCCCGGTTCGCGAGCCCGTTCAAGGCCGCCGAGCTGGGCTATCTGGACGAGGTCATCCGGCCGGAGCAGACGCGCAGCCGGCTCGCGCGTGCCCTGGAGATGCTCGAGGACAAGCGACAGGAAGTGCCCTCGCGAAAGCACGGAAACATCCCGCTGTAGGTCAACGCGGGACGGCGAAGAGCGTGATGCGGCCCCAGCTGCGCGCCGCGACCAGGGCGCCCGAGGCGACGAGCGAGTCGAAGCGCTGTCGGATCTTCGCGGTGCGGCCAGGGCGCAGGTCCGCGTTTCCTTCCCGCAGGAAGAGGCCGCGGTCCACGAGCAGGTGCGAGATGCGGTCGGCCTTCAGCGAGCGGATCACCGCGGTGTCGTCCGGGGCCTCGTCGAGCAGCGCCTCGAGACGGTAGGCCTCGAAGACCGAGTCCTGCCGCGAGTCGCGGCGCAGGTAGTAGGTGTGGTTGCTCATCCAGACGAGCCAGAGCCGGCCGTCGGGAGGCACCAGGGCTTCGAGGTCGGCCTCGATCCGGTGCATCGTCACCAGTTCGTCGAGCAGCGCCTCGCGCCCGACGCGGCCGGCCAACCAGTCCGTCGTGTGCTGGCGAGTCCAGACGTGCCAGGCCAGAGGGGCCGTCCACGCCAGCGAGCCGCCGATGGCGACGGCGAGGAGCGCGCGCGGCCAGCGAAGCTTCTCGAGTGCGAAAAGGAGCAGCGCCCACAAGGCGGGAACGGCGACCAGGAAGAAGCGGATCTGCTGGGTCGAGAGCGCCCAGAAGACGGCCCAGGCGAGGACGAAGAGGGACGCGATGCGAGGTGCGCCCTTGGTGCGCGCGACGGCGAAAGCTGCGGCGAGCGCGCCCAGGCCCAACCCGGGACCGAGCGAGCCCTCGAACCCGGAGCCGAGGTCTCGCCAGGTGAAGAGCCTGAAGGGCAGGGCGAGCCAGTCGGAGAAGCTGCGGCCGGCGCCGAACCGCGAGAGGAACGTGCCGTAACCCCAGGATCGCCAGTCGTCCCAGCCGCGGCCGCCGAAGGCATCGAAGAAGAACGGGAAGAAGGGGTTGCCGCGCTCGAGCAGGTTGCGGGCCAGGAAGGGAAGAGCGAGGACGCAAGCCGCGGCGCAGAAGAGGCCCAGGGCGCGGTAGCCGGCGAAGCGTCCCGATTTCCTGGCTCTGGAGACGAGCAGCAGCAGGCCGCAGTACAGCGCGACGGCGAGCGCGGGGTATTTCACCGAGCAGGCCGCGCCAGCGAAGATCCCCGCGAGCACCACGAGGGCCGTGCCCTCTTCGCTGCGGAACGAAGCGGTGAGCGCGAGCGTCGTCAGCAGGACGAGGTACGGCTCGACGTAGGCGGTGGAGCCGAACTCGAAGATCGTGGGCGTCAGCAGGAACAGCACGGGAGCCCAGCGGGCGAAGCGTGCGCCGACGCCGAGGGCTTTCGCCAGGCCCGTGCACGAGAGCGCCGCGCCCAGGGTCGCCCAGGCTCCGAGGAGGCGCGGGTTGAAAGGCGGGAACCGATCGGGCGCCCGACCCAGTGCGTGCAGGGCTGAGAGGATGGACTCCCAGCCGAGCGGCATCGACGCGTACATGTTGTCGTCGGTGCCGACGAAGCCGCCTGCCATCGCGAAGAGCCGGGGGAGCGCCAGGTGGTAGACGAGCTCGTCGCGGTACCAAGGCGGCACCGTGGCCGCCAACAGATACGTCAGGAAGAGCAGGGCGGTTGTGCCCGACGCCGCGTTCAACTGGGGCCGGGCGAAGAGGGCGCCTCGCGCGCGCCACGCGAGGCTCCCGGCGAGGAGGACTCCGAGCGCCAGCCAAGCGAGCACGAAAGACGCCCGCAGGATCCCGAGGAAGCCCAGGAGCATCGCGCCGACCTGGACGAACACCAGGCCCAGCGCCAACGCCGCCGCCAGGCTGGTCCCTCCGTCGAGCGAGTAGCGGCGCCGGAAGAGCGCGACCGCGGGCCAGCCCAGCAGGGCAAGCGCGGGCGCGGTCAGGCTCCAGAAGAGGTCGGCGTACGCCATGAGAGAGGGGCCGGCGGGCGGTGGCCGCCAGTGGGAGCCAGACTATTCCGCCGCTGCCGTCCTATGCCACCTGGCCGCCGGCACCCACCTGGCCCGCCTCCTCGGCCAGGCGCATGAAGAGGTCTTCGAGCGTCTCGCGGTGTCGGGCGACCTGCACCAGCCGAGCCTTGGCGGCCACCAGCGCGGCGACCGCCTCGTCGGCCCCCTCCTCGTCGAGGAAGGTGAGGGCCAGCCCGTCGCCTTTCGGGATGACGCGCGAGGCCTTGGCCTTGAGCTTCTCGACCAAGTCGGCGGGCACCCGCTCTGCGATGATGTCGATGGCGCGGGTGCGCGCCGTGAGCAGCGTCTCGAGCTTGCCCTGCTCGCGCATCTCGCCGCGCAGCACCAAGCCCACCCGGTCGCAGATGGCTTCCACGTCGGGGAGGATGTGCGTGGAGAAGAACACCGTCTTCCCCTGCTCGCGCAGCTTGAAGATGATGTCGCGCACGTCCTTGCGGCCGATGGGGTCGAGCCCGCTCATGGGCTCGTCCAGCACCACCAGCGCCGGGTCGTTGATGAGCGCCTGGGCAATCCCGGCGCGCTGCACCATGCCCTTGGAGAACCGGCGCAACGGGACCTTGGTGAAGCGCGAGAGCCCGACCAGGTCGAGCAGCATCGGCACGCGCTCGGCGATGCGCCCGCTGGGCATCTGGCACAGGCGGCCCGAGAACCAGAGCAACTCCTCGGGGGTGAAGAACTCGTGGAAGCTCGGGTTCTCCGGGAGGAATCCGAGCTGGCGTTTCGCCTCGCGGGAAGGGATGGGCTGGCCGAAGATGCTGGCGGTCCCCGAGGTGGGGAAGATGAGCCCCATCAGCATCTTGATGGTCGTGCTCTTGCCCGCGCCGTTGGGCCCGAGGAAGCCGAAGATCTCGCCGCGCTCGATGGAGAGGGAGAGCCCGCGGACGGCTCGGACCACCTTCCGCCGCAGGCCCAGCCGGAACGTCTTGCTCAGCTCTTGGGCAACGAGAACCGGGTCCGCCATCGATTTCCACCTCCGAGCGCAGAGGATTCTAGACCGAGTTGGAAGTCCAGCAAGCGACGTGTTCGGGCAGTCGGCTCGGCTCGGGTGACGTTTTTCGTCACGGGTGGCACAATGTCGCTCCAAGTGTGTCCCGAGAAGTTGCGGGCACCTAGCGCGCTGGCGTATAAGGGGCCATCCGGCACGCGCGTTGCTATCGCTCCCACCGGTCCGCGGTTGGTCATCCAAGCGTCTTCCATTGTGGAGGGCGTGCAGGGACGCCTCGGAGAAGCCGAACAAGCGGGGAATCTAGGAGGATCACATGAAGAAGCTGATTCGCGGCTTTACCCTCATCGAGCTCATGATCGTCGTGGCCATCATCGGCATCCTGGCGGCCATCGCCATCCCGAACTTCATCAAGTACCAGCTGCGGTCGAAGCGGTCCGAGGGCTCGATCAACGTCGCGGCCATCCGTACCGCAGAGATCTCCTACCAGGGCAGCCGCGACACGTTCGTGAAGACGTCTGCTGCCATCCCGACTACTCCCTCCAACCTTAAGCAGTCGTGGTGCGCCGTCGGGTCCTGCGACTTCTTCGATACCCTCGCTTGGCGTCCCGAGGGCTCGGTGTTCTTTGCCTACGCGGTCGCCAATGCTGACTCGGACCAGTTCACGGCTCAGGCGAACGGCGACGTCGACGGTGACGGCACCTACTCTTGCTGGTCGTACTGCAAGGCCGACAACCTTGGTGCCTGCCTGGCGGCGACCGGCGCCAACTGCGGCACCGCGCTGTCCAAGAAGGATACTTTGCTGATGAACGACGGTATCACTGCTCGCCAGGACGACACTTACTAGCTAGCTGACAAGGTAGTGGCGACGCATGGGCGCAGCAGTCAGCTGCGCCCATGCGCGCGTCGCCAAGAGGGAAGAGAATGGCGACCCTTCGAAGGCACTTTGGCTTCACGCTGATTGAACTCATGATTGTCGTGGCGATCATTGGAATTCTTGCGGCCCTCGCGATTCCAATGTTCCTGAAGTATCAATATCGTTCGCGGTCGGCTGAGGCTCCGCCGAACATCAAAGCACTCCGGACTGCAGAATTCAGTCACTTTGCAAATTCGGATTCTTTCCTCTCTTGCGAACAATCTCCGCCCAGCGACCCAGCGAACCTCAAGGTCAATTGGAGTGATCCGACCGGCAAGTTTGCTGAAATAGGTTTCAGGCCGGAAGGTTCAATCTACTTCCGATACCAAGTCGTCGTGGATCCGAGCATTGCTTCGTCTTTTGCCACCGGAGCTGTGGCGGACATCGATGGCAACCTGAGCTACCAGCAGTGGGCGGACGTCCATCCGGATACCGAAGGCAATGCAGCGGACCCGCCCTTCGGCATTGTCGTGCCATCGGAGTTCCGCGAACAGGTTGTCCAGATAACGCCCCTTGACGTCTACTAGCCGATTCGTGTGCTAGACTGCGCCCGCGATGTCGCGGAAAGTTTTCATCTCGGTCGTCACAATCATCGGGCTTGGCGCAGCAACTCATCTGCTCCATTCCAGGCTGGAATTGCCGTCTGGGGCAGGCGCGGACGACCCGGTTCAGTATGTTCCGGATGGGAAGTTTCTCCGGCATTTTGCTCTTGGCCAGCCCACGACCCTCGCGGACTTTTACTGGCTCAAGATCGTCCAGTACATCGGCGGGGTTCAGGGGGCACAGCCGAACCTGTTTCCGCTTGCAAACCTAATCACCGATCTCGATCCCGAGTATGGGTACGCCTATCTCGCGCCCGCGATGGTCATCAACTCGAAGAAGCGCTTCGAGGAGGCGAACAAGCTCCTGCTGAAGGGGATCGAGAACAAGGTCCCGCGCTGGGACATCCCTTTTCACCTCGCCTTCAACTATTGGTACGAGCAGCGAGACTACGAGCGCGGCGCCTATTACCTGCGCTACGCCGTCCAGCAGCCCAACCACCCCGAGTGGCTTCCCGTGCTGGTCGGCCGGTTGTTGACGACCGCCGGGAACGTCGACAGCGCCATCGAGTTCGTGCAGGCGATGCTCGAGCAGGCTCCCGACGAGAAGACCCGGAAGGACTTCGAGCACAAACTCACGCAGTTCCGCTTCGAGCGCGACGTGCAGTTGCTCGAGCGCGCCGTCGCCGGGTTCAAGAAGGCCACCGGTGGATTGCCCTGGAGCTTCGAGGAACTCGACCCAAGGATCTTCGGGCTCCTCGGGCACGACCGCTCTCTCTTCAGCTTCGACCCGGGCACCGGCGTGGTCAGCTGCTCGAGGCTCGAGCGGCGCTGGAGCGTCAATCGGCCCGGAGAAATCACGGTGACCGCAGGGGAAGGAAAATGAGCCGAATCCGTCTGATGTTCGCTCTCGCGCGCGCGACGCTCTCGGAGGCCATCCGCGATCGGATCCTCTACGGGCTGGTGCTCTTCGCGATCGGCCTCATCCTCCTCTCGGTGGTCCTCTCCAACCTCACCCTCGGCTTCCGGGTACGCATCATCACCGACCTGTCCCTGAGCGCCATCTCGTTCGCGGGAATGATGCTCGCGGTGTTGCTCGGAGTCGGGTCGGTCGCGCGGGAAGTGGAGCGACGGACGGCATATCCCATCCTCGCCAAGCCCGCTGGGCGCGCGGAGTACGTGCTGGGGAAGTACCTGGGTGTCGTCATGACCACCTGGCTGAACCTCCTGCTGATGATGGTGGCGGCCACGGCGGTCATCCAGCTCTACCGCTGGGAGGGCGGATTCCTCTTCTCCTGGGGCGACTACGCGCTGACCTTGCTGATGGTCCTGCTCCGGGTCGCGGTCGTGGCCGCAGCGGCGGTGATGTTCTCGACCTTCACTTCCTCGACCGTCTCCTTCATCGCCTCGCTCGGGTTCTCGGTGGCGGGCTACTTCACTGGCGAGGTGAAGTACTTCCTCTCCAAGAGCGAGAGCGAGGTGACGCGGTGGGTGGGCGATGGGCTCTACTACCTCCTGCCCGACTTCGCCTCGCTGGATCCGTTGCCGCGCCTGCTCTACAGCCACACGATCCTGACGCCGCAGACGGTTTTCGGCATCGGCTACGCCCTGTGCTACATCGGCTGCCTGCTGGCCATCGCCACGGCCATCTTCCGCAAGCGCGACCTGGCCTGAACCGGGTTTGACGCCCGCGGCGGCGCAGGGATACTAGCGGCCGATGGGCTCCCGCACCTCTACCCGCGCGCAGATTGCCTTCGCGCTCTCTCTGGCGCTGCTCTTCGGCGCGGGCCTGGAGATCCTCATCTCGGCCGGCGTCCTCAAGCGCGCACTCGATCTGAGAACGCGAAGGGACTTGACTCTGACTTCCCAGGCCGTCGCCCGCTGTGTGGCGACGGCGTGCGGCGCCCAGGACGTCGCCAGCTGCCCTGTGGCCCTCGCGGTCCAGGGTGCCGGCCCGGAACTCAGGATCGCGGTGTCACCCCGGCCCGCTTCGTCGGCGGCGAGCTCGACTCCGCTCGCCGGCGGAGGCTCGGTCACGGTCGAGCGGGTCGGCGGGGTCCAGGAGCAGGGGAGCGCGACCTCGTTGCTGGCCGCGTACATTCTCCTGGGCACCCTCTTCACCTTCGTGTTCGGGACGGTGCTGCTCAACCGCCTCATCGCCCGCCCACTGGACAAGCTGGCGTCGGCCGCCGAGCGCATTGGCCGGCTGGAGCTCGACGATCCCCTGGGTGGCGGCGCCCCGACGCTGGGGCGCCTCGGGGGCGCGTTCGAGCGGATGGCGACGAGCCTGAAGGAGGAGAGGGCGCGGGTGACCGCGCAGATCACCGAGCTGGAGCGCCTCAACCGCCAGCTCGGGGAGGCGCGCGACTCGCTGGTGCGCTCGGAGAAGCTGGCGACGGTCGGCCGGCTCGCCGCCGGTGTCGCGCACGAGGTGGGAAACCCGCTCGGCGCCATCCTCGGCTACCTCGAGCTGGCCAAGTCCAAGGCGCCGGCCGAGGTCGTCGAGTACCTGGCGCGCATCGACCAGCAGGTGGCGCGCATCGATCGCACGGTGCGCGAGCTGCTGGACTTCTCGCGCCCGGGCCCGCAGGACGGCGCGTTGGGGCCCGTCAACCTGCGCGAGGCGGTGGACGCGGCGGTGCGCCTGGCGTCGGTCCAGCAGCGCCTCAAGCACGTCGAGTTCGACGTCCAGCTCCCGGAAGCGCTCGCGGTGGTCGCCGAGCCGCATCACCTGGGGCAGGTGCTGGTGAACGTCCTCTTGAACGCCGGCGACGCCATGAATGGTGAAGGGCGCGTGGAGGTCCGCGCGACGACGCTCGAGCCGCCGCCGGCGCGCCGCGCTTCGGACCCGCCACCGGTCAAGAGGGTCGAGCTCGCCCTCGTGGATTCGGGGCCCGGAATCCAACCGTCCGATCTTCCTAGGATTTTCGACCCGTTCTTCACCACCAAGGATCCCGGGGCGGGCACCGGGCTCGGTCTGGCCATCTGCCACCGGATCATGGAGACCTTCGGCGGCGAGATTCGCGCCGGGAACCGGCCCGAAGGGGGCGCCGTCTTCACCCTGGTGTTCAGGGAGGCCGGCTCCGGCTAGGCTCGGCCACCACCATGCTCTTCCACAACGTCCTCATCGTCGACGACGACGACAGCATGCGCCACGTGCTGACGGTCATCCTCAAGGACCGCGGCTACGAGGCCAGCGGCGTTCCCGGCGGCGAAGAGGCGCTCAAGGAGCTGGAGGCGCGCGACTACGACGTGGTCATCTCCGACGTGCGCATGCCCAAGATGGACGGCATCGCGCTGCTCCGGGAGATCCACAGGCGCACGCCCGACCTGACCGTGGTGGTGATGAGCGCGTACGGCACGACCGACACCGCCATCGCGGCGATGAAGGAAGGGGCCTACGACTACATCAGCAAGCCGTTCAAGCCCGACGAGGTCGTGCTGGTCCTGCGCAAGGCCGAGGAGCGCGAGCGGCTCAAGCGCGAGAACGAGCGCCTGCGTGGCGAGCTCTCGCGGGCCTTCCGCCTCGAGTCGCTGGTGGGCGACAGCACCGCGATGCAAGAGGTCGCGCGGCAGATCCGCAAGGTCGCCGCCGTCAAGACCACCGTGCTCGTGACCGGCGAGAGTGGCACCGGCAAGGAGCTGGTCGCGCGCGCCCTGCACGACCTGTCGCCGCGCTCCGGGATGTCCTTCGTCCCCGTCAACTGCGGCGCCATCCCCGGCGAGCTGATGGAGAGCGAGCTGTTCGGGCACGTCCGAGGCGCCTTCACCGACGCCGTGCGAAACAAGAAAGGCCTGTTCTCCGAGGCCGACGGCGGGACGCTCTTCCTGGACGAGGTGGGCGAGCTTCCACAGCACCTGCAGGTCAAGCTGCTGCGCGTGTTGCAGGAGGAGGAGATCCGCCGGGTGGGCGACTCGCGCAGCGAGAAGGTGGACGTCCGGGTCGTGGCGGCTACCAAGCGCGATCTGGCGCAGCAGGTCTCTCGAGGGCTCTTCCGGGAGGACCTCTTCTACCGGCTCAACGTCCTCAACCTCCGGCTGCCGGCGCTGCGCGAGCGAAAGGGCGACATCGAGGCGCTCGCTGCGCATTTCCTGGCCAAGTACAACGTGCGGTTGGGGCGCAGGGTCAAGGACATCGCCCCGGACGCCTTGCAGCTGATGGCCGACTATTCCTGGCCCGGCAACGTCCGGGAGCTGGAGAACGCAGTCGAGCGGGCGATGGTGCTCTGCGAAGGCGACACCATCACCAGCGACGGGCTGCCCGACCTGATGATGCCTCCGCGGGGCACGTCCGGCTTCTCCGGCCCCGACGGCCAGGGAAGGCCAGAGGGACACGGCGCGCCTTCGGGGATGGACCTCTCGATCAAGAAGGCCTCGCGCGCGCTCGAAGACGACCTCATTCGCCGGGCGCTGCAGCGGACCCGCGGCAACCGCACCCGGGCCGCGGAGCTGCTCGAGATAAGCCACCGGGCATTGCTCTACAAAGTCAAAGAGTATGGAATCGACCCCGACGCTGAGGGTGCGAAGGGCGAAGGCGGTTCCCACCAGTCCTAGCGGCTGGGAATGCCAGGCAAGCCTGCAACCACAAGATCTCGTAGGGGCCGGTCGCGCCCCCACCACGAGTGGTATAATTTCATATCAATGATAGGTCAGTTAAAGCAACTTAGGGTTCGTCTTCTTGACACCCCTTCGAGCAGGCAGCTATGCTTCGCGAGGTCAGGGCTGGGGTAGGGGATGGGAACCATGCCGCATGGCGGCGTCAGAGATGGGGAGAACATGCCCGACCGCAAGGTCTCCAACAACAACGTACAGAGGCTCCGCGAGGACCAGCTCCTCTCGAAGGCGGAGCTCGCCCGACGCGCTGGCGTCTCAGTCCTAACGATCGACAGGGTCGAGCGGGGTGAGAGCTGTCGGCTCGACACCAAGCGCAAGATCATCCTCGCTCTGGGCATGAAGGTCTCGGAAAAGGACAAGGTCTTCGAGGACGCAAATTCCAACGAAATGGCGAAAAAGGGCGGAAATTTTTGAGGGTCCAGATCCCCATGCTACGCTCCAAGCGCCTCTGTAACGGGAGCCGGAATTTGCAGGTGCATCGGCTCTCTCCCCCTCGCTGGAGGGCTTTCTAGATGGCCAAGGCAAAGCTCGCACTCGGCCTCGACATTGGATCGAGTGGCGTCAAGCTGGTTCAGCTCAAGGAGGTCCGCCGCCGAGGCGCCACCGCCTACCAGCTGCAGGCCTTCGGCTCCAAGCCGCTGCCGCCCGAGGCGATCGTCGACGGCGCTCTGATGAACTCCACCGCCATCGTGCAGGCGGTCCAGGAGCTCGTCGCGGAGTTGAAGATCAAGCACCGGGAGGTGGCCATCGGAGTGTCGGGCCACTCGGTGATCATCAAGAAGATCTCCCTGCCCCGGATGACTCAGGAGGAGCTCGACGAGTCCATCCAGTGGGAGGCCGAGCAGTACATCCCCTTCGACGTCAAGGACGTGAACATCGACACCTTCCCGCTCTCGACCGGAAACGATCAGGCGGGCCAGATGGACGTCCTGCTGGTCGCGGCGAAGAAGGACATGATCAACGACTACACCTCGGTGGTGACCGAGGCGGGCCTGGCCCCGGTCATCGTCGACGTCGACGCCTTCGCGGTGCAGAACTGCTACGAGGCGAACTACGACATGCCCAAGGGCGACACCATCGTCCTCATCAACGCGGGCGCCTCGGTCGTCAACATCAACATCCTCGCCAACGGCGTGACGACCTTCACCCGTGACGTGACCATCGGCGGCAATCAGTTCACCGAGGAGATCCAGAAGCAGCTCAACGTCTCCTACGACGAGGCCGAGGCCCTGAAGATCGGCGGCAACCGGGCCGACGCCGACTCCGTCGTGCCGCAGGAAGTCGAGCGCGTCCTCGGCTCCGTCGCCGAGCAGATGGCCGGCGAAATCCAGCGCTCTCTCGACTTCTACGCTTCGACCGCGGCCGACAGCCACTTCGCCAAGGTCCTGCTCTCGGGTGGCACCGCCAAGATCCCCGCGCTCTTCAAGACCATCGAGCAGCGTGTCGGCGTGCCGGTCGAGATCCTGAACCCGTTCAAGAACATCGAGATCGACAACCGTCGTTTCGACCCGGCCCACATCATGGACATCGCGCCGATGGCCGCGGTGTGCGTGGGCCTGGCGCTGCGACGGCCGGGCGACAAGTAATCGTGGAGCAGCAGCGGGGCGCGTAGGAAGCCAGTCCAGCCCAAGGGGCACGCGATGATTCGCATCAACCTATTGCCGGTCAAGGCGGCCAAGAAGCGCGAATCGGGACAGAAGCAGGTGTTCCTGTTCGCGGTGGCGCTGGCGCTCGGCATCGGCGGCAACTGGTGGTGGTACTCCCAGACCTCCCAGCAAGAGGAGCGCGAGCGCCTCGAGGTGCAGCGCACCGAGAAGGAGATCGCCGACCTCAACCGGATCATCGGCGAGGTCCAGAACTACGAGAAAGAGAACAAGGCGCTCGAGGACAAGCTCAAGGTCCTCGACACCCTCAAGCGCGGGCGCACCGGGCCGGTGAAGATGCTCGACGCCATGGCCACCTCCATCCCGAAGAACGTCTGGATCGCCAAGTTGGAGGAGTCCGGCGGCGCGATGAGGATCGACGGGTCCGCCATTTCCAACGACGACCTGGCCGAGTACATGAAGGCGATGAACAACATCGTCTGGACCCCGCAGGGCATGGGGCGTCTGGTGGAGTCGGGGCGCAAGGGCGAGACGAGCAAGGTCGAGCTCACGCCCTCCGGGTCGATCCAAGACATCAGGAACGAGCAGATCGGCCAGTTCTTCACCAACATCCAGCTCAAGAAGGCCGAGTTGAAAGGCACCGGGGAGGCTCGAGTGGTGGAGTTCTCGATGTCCCTCAGCGCCAACTTCGCGATCTAGGCGAGGCCGACCATGAACAACCTGCTGGAAAAGCTCGTCAAGGTCCCGCTCGCCACCAAGGCCGTGGTGGTGCTGCTGCTGCTGGCGGCGATGACCGCCGGCAACTACTTCCTCCTGGTGGTCGACATGACCACCGCCATCGACGGGCACCGCGCCAAGAAGCGATCGCTCGACGAGGATCTGGTCAAGAAGCGCGTCATCGCCGACAACCTCAACCAGTATCGCCGCGACAAGGAAGTGCTCGAGCGGCGCCTGGCCGAGGCCTTGACCGAGCTGCCGCCTCAGGCGGACATCGACGAACTGCTCCGCCAACTCAACGACGTGGGCAAGAAGAGCGGCCTGGAGATCGTGACGCTCGAGCCCGGGCAAGAAAAGCCCGAGACCTTCTACGCGGCCATCCCCATCAAGATGCAGGTGTCGGGCAACTACCACGAGATCGCGGTCTTCTTTGAGAGCGTCTCGAAGCTGCGCCGCATCGTGAACATCAGCGGTATCACCTTCGACAAGCCGGCTCGCAAGGCGGAGAAGGTGGTGCTGAGCGCGAGCTACATGGCGACGACGTTCCGGTTTCTGGACGACAAGAAGGCGCAGCCGAATAAGTAGAAGTGAGCGACCTTTCGAGGTGACGCATGGCCGTGCGAATCCCCATCCTCGTGGCGCTCCTGGTCCTCGCCGGTTGTGGCGAGGAGGTTGCCACGCCCGCCACACCCTCCCCGAAGCCCGCTCCGGCTCAGGCGAAGAAGGCGGCGCCAGCCCAGGACGCCGCCAAGCAGCAGCCCGAGGCCGCTGCCGCGGTGCCGACCATCGAGTACGCCTACAGCCCGGTCGGCAAACGCGACCCCTTCCGCTCGGCGCTGGACGAGAAGCAGTCCACCACCGACACCGGCCAGGAGCGGCCCGACTGCGGCCCGCTCTGCAAGTGGGAGCTCGAGCAGCTCAGGCTGGTCGCGGTCATCAGCGGCGTCTCGAACCCGCTGGCGATGGTCGAGGACCCCAACGGCCGTGGCTACATCGTCCGGCGCGGCACCTTCGTGGGGAAGCGCAACGGGAAGGTGACGCAGATTCGGGCGGGCGAGCTGGTGGTGACGGAGATCTACAAGGACCAGATGGGCAAGCCGCACGTGAACCCGGTGCCCATCAAGCTGCCCGCCGACGAGAAGCCGGGCGCAACTGAAGACCAGAACCTCCTCACGCCCGAGGTCGCCGAATGACACGCACCCCTTTCGACGTGGCTGGCACCGCTGACCGGGCTTGGAAGGCTGAAGGAGAAACCGCGATGAATCCGCGCACTTGGCTCATCACCTGCCTGGCCGTCTTGCTGGCGCCGCTCTCGGCGCAGGCCGCGGCCGTCAACGTGGTGCAGGGGCTCGAAGTCACCGGGGACGAGAAGGGTGCCCAGGTGGTCATCGCGGGCAATCACGCCCCGACCTTCACCGTCTTCCGCCTGGCCGACCCCGCCCGCGTGGTGGTGGACCTGGCTGGCGCCGACGTCTCCGCGGTTCGGGGGCCTCGTGACGGCAAGGGGCCGGTGGTCGGCGTGGCGGTCTCCCAGTTCTCCGACGACAAGACGGCCGTGGGCCGGGTGGTCGTCGCCATCGCCGACGAGGCGCGCTACGACGTGCGCGCGGTCGGCGACAGTGTGGTCGTGGCCGTCACTGGCGGCGCCCACGCCGACCTCGTGGCGGTCAAGGGCGAGGCTCCCAAGGCCGAGCCGGCTCCCGCCCCGGTGGCCCAGGCCGAGCCGGCGCCCAAGGCCGCCGAGCCCGCCAAGGCCGAGCTGCCTCCGTCGCCGGCCGCCGCGGCCGAGGCCAACGTGGTCGTCTCGCACCGCGACGAGAAGACCGTCGCCCAGCCGGCGCACCGCCTCAACGGCCTGAAGACATCCAAGAAGAACGCCCAGTACCTCGTCAACTTCGCCGCCGACGGCGAGATGGGCACCTTCGATGTCATCGAGCTCTCCGACCCGCCGCGCCTCGCCATCGACCTGCTGGGCTTCGAGAAGGGCCTGAAGGCCCAGAAGGGCGAGCAGGGCTCGCCGATCAAGGAGATTCGGTACGGCAAGCACGCCGACAAGGTCCGCGTGGTCCTCGAGGTCAAGGACGGGGAGCGCATGCCCGCCTACCAGGTCACCCGCGCCAAGTCCGGGCTGGTGGTCGCGATGGGGACCGTCGCCCTCGCCCCGGCCCCGGTGGCCGCCGCGCAGCCGAAGAAGATGGAAGTGGCCAAGGCCGAGACCAAGTCGGCCGGCAAGGCCATCAGCGTCAAGGACGTCGCCTTCCGCGGTGACGAGGGCTCCGGCAAGGTCGTCATCGGCGTGCCGCAGGGCACCGAGTACCACGTGGCCCGCCCCGATCCCCACACCGCGGTCCTGACCCTCTCGGGAGCAGTGCTGCCCAAGCGCCTCGAACGCAGCCTCGACACCTCGGCCTTTGGCGGCCCGGTGAAGATGGTCAGCTCGTTCACCGCCCCCGGCCAGGTGCAGACCGTCCAAGTGGTCGCGACCCTCGACGGCGCCATCGAAGACCGCGTCGTCTTCGAGGACGGGCAGCTGGCCTGGGCGTTCGGCGCCGCCGGTGCCGCGGCCTCGACCGAGCTGGTGATCGACGGCCAGAAGGTGGAGGTGGAGCAGGAGGCCTCTGCCTCCCGCGCCAGCGGCTTCGCCGCCGAGGCCCCCGGCTACGCCCAGTCGGGCGCCGCCCGCAAGGCCAAGTACACGGGGCGTCGTGTCTCCTTCGAGTTCAAGGAGATCGACATCCACAACCTGCTGCGCATCATCGCCGAGGTCTCCAAGCGCAACGTCGTCGTCGCCGACAACGTCGGCGGCAGGGTGACCATCCGCCTGCGCAACGTGCCGTGGGACCAGGCGCTGGACATCATCTTGAAGTCCAAGGGCCTGGATAAGGAAGAGACCGGCAACATCATCCGCGTGGCGCCGCTGCGCGAGCTGGAAGAGGAGCGCAAGGTCCGCGACGCGATGATCGCCAATGCGCGCAAGCTGGAGCCGCTCAAGGTCCGCCTCATCCCGGTCAACTACGCGACCGCGTCCGAAGTCTCCACCAAGGTCAAGGACCTCCTGTCCGAGCGCGGCAGCATGAGCGTCGACACCCGCACCAACGTCATCATCGTCAAGGACGTGCTCGACGCCCTGGCCCGCGCCGAGGGCCTGGTGCGAAAGCTCGACACCCAGACGCCGCAGGTGCTCATCGAGGCCCGCATCGTCGAGATGAACTCGAACCTCTCTCGCGAAGTCGGCGTGCAGTGGGGCGGCAGCATCAGCTTCGGCCCGCAGACCGGCAACGCCACCGGCCTGGCCTTCCCCAGCGCCATCCGCGTGGGCGGCTCCAGCTCGGACGACTCGGGCGGCGCCTCCGGTACTCCCTTTGCCGTCAACCTGCCTGCGGCCACCGGCATGGGATCTGGTGGTGGCATCAGCTTCCTGTTCGGCTCCGCCGGCGGCGCGGCGATGCTCAACCTGCGCCTGAGCGCCTTCGAGAGCAGCGGCCAGCTCAAGACCATCAGCGCCCCGAGGATCACCACCCTGGACAACAACCCGGCCAAGATCGGGCAGGGCTACGCCATCCCGTTCAGCCAGGCGTCGGCCTCGGGCGTGAACACGACCTTCATTGAGGCTAAACTGGAGCTGAGCGTCACTCCGCACGTCACGGCCGATGGGAGCGTGTTGATGAACATCAACGCCACCAACAACCAGCCCGACCCCGGCCTCACCGGCGCCAACGGCCAGCCCGCCATCAGCAAGAAGGAAGCGCAGACCCAGGTGCTGGTCAAGGACGGCGACACCACGGTCATCGGCGGCATCTACACCCGCCAGCAGTCGATGCAGGAGGCCGCGGTCCCGGTCCTCTCGAAGATCCCGGTGCTGGGATGGCTCTTCAAGAAGCGCAGCAGCGGCGACTCCCGCACCGAGCTCTTGGTCTTCATCACGCCGCGCATCGTCAACCGCAACCAGGTGGTCGCCGCCAGCGAAGGCGGCATCCAGTGACAACCCCCAGGAACGCGAGGTACGACATGAAATCCTCTCGCACGTTGATCGCAGCGCTGGCGGGCGTGGTCGCTTCGATGGGCTGCGTCCCCGACCGCTCAAGCATCGAGTTCGCCGGTGTATTCGAACCCATGTACTCGGGCGACGACTGCGCCTATTCCGGCCCCAGCTCCGCAGCCTTGCTGGCGGGGTCGATGAACACCGCCATCACCATCGGCTATCTGCTGGACCTCAAGCTCAACAACACCCTGCCGGCCACGAATGTGACTGTCGGTGGCACGGAGATCTCCCCCAAGACGCGCAACGACTTCGTCATCCGCGAGGCCGAGTTCAGCTACGAGTGCAAGGACACCAAGGAGAACTGCGCCGGGTTCAATGCCCCCAAGCCCACGATCATCCAGATGGCTGGCTTCGTCCCCGCCAACTCCACGTCGACCCTTGGAGGTCTGAGCGTCATGACCCCCGAGGCAGGCATCGCCATCGCCGATTGGTCGGTCGACGTCCCGGCGATCATCCTGGTGAAGATGAAGTTCAGGGGCGACTACGTCTCAGGAGCAACCCATGAGACCGATACCATCGCTTTCCCGGTGACCGTGTACAAAAAAGGGGCTGGCCTTCTCCCTTGCCCGGTGGATACCCAGGCGAAGTTCCCGGAGTGCAACAAGACCCCCCCTCCGACCTTCGGAATGAACGGCTTGGACTACTACACCTGCGAGCCAATCACGGCCCCGACCAAATGATCGGGACCGCCCCCGGCCCTTGACTTGGGCCACGAGGGCAGGCTAGCTAGGCCCTTCGAAGAAGTCGCGGCGCCGCCTCCCGTGCACGGGCAGGCGGCGTCCGCAGGTTTTTAGGGAAGGAAGAACCGAGGCGAGCATGTCCTTCAGCGCGCATCTGGAGCAGGTCCTCAAGCAGGTCGAGGGCGCGGTCGCCTGCAGTGTCATGGGGTTCGACGGGTATGCGGTCGAGACTCAGACGAGCAAGGACCCAGGCGTCGACTTCGAGGCAATGCTGGTGGAGTACGGGACCGTGCTCACCAATATCAGGGAGACGGCAGAGGGCCTGAAGGCCGGCTCGGTGAGCGAGGTGGTCATCAACACCGACAAGCTCATCACCATCGCTCGCCTGCTGACTCCCCAGTACTACCTCGTGCTCGCGCTCACGCCCGAGGGCAACTACGGCAAGGGTCGCTATGCGTTGCGGATCGTCGCGCCGAAGGTGACGGCCGAGCTGGCCTGAGCGACGCAACCGACGAGGCGGACCCCCGAGAAACGAACCCCGCGCTCCCACGCCCAAGCGGCGTCGGCCGGGCGCTCACAAGGAGACGAAGCCAATGGGTGACATGATCGACACCAGTGAATTCCGCAACGGCCTGAAGATCGAGATCGACAACGAGCCGTTCGAGATCGTCTATTTCCAGCACGTCAAGCCGGGCAAGGGCTCGGCTTTCGTCCGCACCAAGCTGCGCAGCATGATCAGCGGCCGCCAGCTCGAGCCGACCTTCAAGTCGGGCGACAAGTTCATCCGCGCGGACATCGAAGAGAAGGACATGCAGTTCCTGTATGTCCAGGGCGGCGACTACTACTTCATGGACGCGAAGACCTACGACCAGACCTTCTTGTCCAAGGAGCAGCTGGGCGAGGCGATCAACTTCCTGAAGGAAAACACCAACGCCGCCATCGTCTTCTACAAGGGCAAGCCGGTGGGCGTGACCCCGCCGAACACCGTCGAGCTGCGCGTGACCAAGTGCGATCCGGGCGTGCGCGGCGACACCGTCTCGGGCGCCCAGAAGCCGGCGACCCTCGAGACCGGGTACACGCTGTCGGTGCCGCTCTTCATCAACGAGGGCGACATCGTCCGCGTCGACACCCGCACGGGCGAGTACCTGACCCGCACCGCGACCGCCTGAAATCCGCTGCGCGCAGGGGCTGGCCGCGATGCCGGCCGGTCCCGGCGCGTAACCCCTCGTCTCCCCAAATGCAACCCCCGCCTGGATTGGCTAAGTGCCCAGTCGGCGGGGACTTTTTGGCCATTCCGATTTCTTGACGTGGGGCTCGGCTTTTCGCTAACCTGAGACACCTGCGTCCCTGACAGAAGCCCCGGCCTATGGAGGGCCGGAAGGTGACTGTCCTTGCTCGCCGACCGCGAACGAGCGACGCACTGCGAGCGGCCTCCCATCGTGGCGATCGACAAGAACAAAATCATCGAGGCCGCGACGAAGTTCGTCCAAAAGGGCCAATACGACAAGGCGATCAAGGAGTACCAGAAGCTCCTCGAGGTCGACCCCAAGGACGCGCGCATCCAGCAGAAGCTGGGCGAGCTGTACCAGAAGAAGGGCGACAACACCCTCGCCGCCGATTGCTTCCTCAAGGTGGCCGAGAGCTACGCCGCGGACGGCTTCTTCCTGAAGGCCGTTGCCGTCTACAAGCAGGTCCTCAAGCTCAATCCGAACCTCGTCGACGTCAACCTCAAGCTGGCGGAGTTGCACCAGCAGCTGGGGCTGATGAGCGACGCGATGGCGCAGTTCCAGCTCGTGGCCAACCACTACGAGAAGGCCGGCAACATCCGCGCGAGCCTGGACACCTTGCGCAAGATGGTCGACCTCGACCCGGAGAACGTCGCCAGCCGCATCAAGCTGGCCGAGCTCTACGCGCGCGAGAACATGAACCCCGAGGCCATCGCCGAGTTCGGGCGGGCCGCGGAGTACCTCAAGCGGAACAACCGAGTCGACGACTACATCAAGGTCGCCGAGCGCCTGGTCTTCCTCGACCCCAACAATCTCGATCTGACGCGCGAGCTGGCCAACATCTACCTGACCAAGCAGGACACCAAGCGCGCCCTCGCCAAGCTGCAGCTGTGCTTCAAGGCGGACCCCAAGGACGTCGAGACCCTGACCATGCTCGCCCAGGCCTTCAAGGACCTGGGGCAGATCGCCAAGACGGTCTCCGTCTACAAGGAGCTCGCCAAGATCTACGACGAGCAGGACCGCGTCGACGAGGAGCGCGAGACCTGGCGCAAGATCCAGGACCTGGCGCCCGAGGATCCCGACGTCCGCGCGCGCTTCGCCTCGGCCGCGCCCCAGCCCGCCCCCGCTCCGGCGGCTCCTCAGGCCCAGGCCGCGCAGCCCAGCGCCGGCCAGCCGGCCGCAGCCCGGCCCGCCCAGGCGGCAGCCCCTGCAGCCAAGCCCGCGGCCGACCAGATCCCGCGGCTGCTCACCGAGACCGACGTCTACGTCAAGTACGGGCTCCACGAGAAGGCGATCGAACACCTCAAGAAGGTGTTCGCCATCGACCCGGACTCCGTCGACGCGCACGAGAAGGCGGCGGACCTCTACGCCGCCAGCGGCAACGTCCAGGGCGCACTCGACAGCCTGGTGCGCGTGGTGCGCACCTGCATCGAGCGAAACGAGCTCGACCGCGCGCGCGTGTCGCTGCAGAAGCTGTGCGAGAAGGAACCGACCCACCCGGAGATCCCCGGGTTCCTCAACGCCGTGGGCGGACTGGCCCCGGTCGAAGAGGTCGCGGAGATCGAGGAGGACGCCATCCTCGTCGAGGCCGCCGAGGAGGCCATCGACGTCGCTCCGGAACCGGAGCACCCGGTCGACCTGGCCGCGGTGAGCATCGCCAACAGCGACGACGCCGCCCTCGACGCGGCTGCCGAGTCGCTTGCAGCGGAGGAGCCCGGCGTCGAGAACGAGGTCTTCGCCGAATCTCACTCCGACGAGGAACTGATCGCCGGACCGGCCGACGACGAGCTGGCGCTCTCCTCCGCCGAGAGTTCGTCCGAGCTGGTCGACCAGGAGCCGCTGGTCGACCCCAGCTTCGACGCAGAGCCCGCAGTCGACGCCCCGCTCGTCCAGGAAGAAGCGTCCGAGCCCTCCTTCACCGACCTCGCGCCCGAAGAACCGGAAGACCCTGCCCTGGCCGCTGCGGCAGAGCAGCGCGACGAGGAAGTGGAGATCGAGCACAGCAGCTCCGAGTTCGCCATCCCGCCCGAGGAGCAGCTCGACGCCCAGGACCTGGGCGAGCAGAGCGCGCAGCTGGGCGAACAGGAGGAACTCGGCGACGCGCTCGAAGGCCCCGACGCCCAGGCCGACGAAGGCGAGTTGGAGCTCCACCCGACCATGCCCGGGCGGACGACCATGCCGGCCGCGGCCCGCCGGGAGCCCGACGAGGAGGACTCCCAGAACGAGGCCACGCGCGTCGCCGACCTGCCGATGCTGCTGATGCAGTCGGCCGGCCCGCAGAACCCGCGCAAGAGCCCGGCGGCCGCCCACCAGGCGCCGCTGCAGCCCTCCCTCGAGGACGAGCCGCTGGACGAGGGCAGCGAAGACGAGCCCACCTCGGTCCTGCCGACGCTGACCAAGGGAAAGACTCCCCAGTCTCCCAAGACGCAGCCGAACCTGCGCAACGCGCAGGAAGTGCTCGACGCTGCCGCGAAGGCCGCGAAGGCCGCGCCGGCCAAGCCTGCCGCTGCGAAGCCTGAACCGAAGGCGGCCAAGCCCGAGCCCGCCAAGGCTGTCGCCAAGCCCGCGGCGAAGCCCGAGCCCGTCAAGCCGGTGGCCAAGCCCGCGCCGCAGCCGGAGCCCGAGCCGGAACCCGAACCCGAACCCGAGGCCGAAGAGGAAGGCGCTCAGGACGAGCTGGACGAGTCCGCCTTCTTCATGGACCAGGGCATGCTCGAGGAGGCTCGCGAGATCCTCGAGACGGTGATGCTCGCCTACCCCGGCTCGGCTCGCGCCAAGGAGTTGATGGCCCGGCTCGAGGAGCTGGAGGCGGGTGGCGCGGCGACGGGCACCACCGACGAGACCGACGCGCCGGCCGCCGAGGCCGAGGCGCCGGCGGCACCGGAGACCACCACCGACGGGGCGTTCGACCTCGCCAGCGAGCTCGCCAAAGAGGACCTGGGCGACCTGGGCGGGCCGATGGCCCCGGCGACCGAGGACTTCCAGGTCTCGGTCGAGGACGTCTTCGGCGAGTTCAAGAGGGGGCTCAAGAAGGTCGTCAAGCCCGAGGACGTGGAGACGCACTACGACCTGGGCATCGCCTACAAGGAGATGGGGCTGATCGACGACGCCATCGGCGAGTTCGAGCAGGCGGCCTCGGCGGCCCAAGGCAAGAAGAAGGAGCTCGAGTCGTTGGCCATGGTGGGTCTGTGCCGGGTCGAGCGCGACGAGCTGGCCGATGCGGTCGAGGCGTTCCAGCGGGCGCTGGCGCTGCCCCAGGTCACGGCCGAGACCGCCAAGGCCGTCCAGTTCGACCTGGGCCTGGTCTTCGAGAAGATGGGCAAGGCGGGCGAGGCGCTGGCGCAGATGCGCAAGGTGCAGAAGACGGACCCGGAGTTCCGCCAGGTCGGCGAGATCGTCGACCGCCTGGTCGCTGCAGGTGCCGAGGAGCCGCCCGCCAAGGCCGCCAGGCCCGCCAACGGTTCGACGGCGAAGGGCGCGGCCAAGCCGGAGAGCGCGACGGGCCCGGAGAAGCCGGATCCCAAGGCAGGAGGGGGCGGCACGGGGAAGAGGGCTGGCAAGATAGGGTACGTGTGACGGCGCGGCCATGACCTATCTCGAGCACTTCGGCCTCTCCCAGGAGCCGTTCTCCAACGCGCCCGTCAGCCGCTTCTACTACAACAGCGTCCAGCACTCGCAGGCGCTCACCCGCCTGATGCACGCGGTCTCGTACATGAAGGGGCTGGCCGTGCTGGTGGGCGACATCGGCGCGGGCAAGACCACGCTCGCGCGCCGGCTGCTCGACTCGCTGCCCGAGCAGGAGTACGAGGCGGCGCTCCTGGTCATCATCCACAGCGGCATCACCGCCAGCTGGCTGCTCAAGCGCATCGCGCTGCAGATGGGCGTGGAGCGGCCCGCCGAGGAGAAGCTGGCGCTGCTCTCGCAGCTCTACCAGCGGCTCTACCAGATCCACGAGTCGGGCAAGAAGGCCGTGGTCCTTATCGACGAGGCCCAGATGCTGCAGACCCGCGAGCTGATGGAGGAGTTCCGCGGGATGCTCAACCTGGAGGTCCCCGGCCACAAGCTGCTCTCGTTCGTCTTCTTCGGGCTGCCGGACATCGAGCAGAACCTCAAGCTCGACCCGCCGCTGGCCCAGCGGGTGGCGCTGCGCTACCGGCTGGAGCCGTTCTCGCAGGAGTCGACCGAGGCCTACGTCAAGCACCGCCTGCGGCTGGCCGGCGCGCCCAGGAACCCGTTCACGGTGGAGGCGGTGCACGCCGTCCACCGCTTCTCGGGCGGCACGCCGCGGATCATCAACACCGTGTGCGACAACGCCCTGTTCGAGGCCTTCGTGGCCCGGCGGGACGCGGTGGACGCCAAGCTGTTGGAGCGCGTGGCCAAGGACCTGGGGCTGGAGCCCGCGGCGTCGGCGGCCGACGCGAAGGCCGCCAAGGACCGGGCGGGCGCATCCCCTGCGCCCAAGGGCGAGCGGCCTGCGCCCGGACCGAAGGTCGACCTCGGGGAGATCGACCGCTACCTGGAAGGGCTCAAGCAGGCCTAGGCCCGTAGCCCGGCCCGGGCGCTGCCGGCGACGCGATGAAGCGCCACTTCGGCCGCACGCTCGTGCTGCTCCTGCTGGGCCTGATGGCCGCGGCGGCGGGTACGCTGCGCACCGAGTGGGCGGGCGAGAAGGTCTGCGCCTGGGCGCGCGGCAGGCTGCCCGAGCTGCTCGGCATGGAGGTCTCGCTGGGCCGCTGCGAGGTCGACGCGATCACCGGGGAGGTGGAGATCCGCAGCTTCAGCGCCACGCCCCGCGGCGCCGGCGAGCCGCTGCTCTCGGCGGACCGCCTGCTGGTGCGGGTGCGCACCCTGCAGCTGCTCTTCGGCCGGCTGGTGCTGGAGCGGGTCGAGGTGGAGCGGCCGAAGGTGCGGGCCGACCTGTCCAAGCTGGAGCTGCCGGCTTCGGGCGAGAAGAGCTCCGGCTGCTTCGTCGACGCGCTGGACGGGGCGCTGGAGGTGGAGAACCTGGCCATCAACGGCGCCGACGTGCGGGTGATCGCCCCGGGCGACCGGGTGGTGGAGCTGGAGGAGGCCGACCTCGACCTGCGCCTGTCGCGGCGGGCCTACGCCACCCGCCTGGGCGTGCCTCGGGGGACGGTGCGGACCGGGCAGGTGCAGCTGCCGCTGTCGCGCCTGCGCCTCTCCAGCGCGCTCGACCTCGACAAGAAGAAGCTGACCATCAACCACCTGGAGGTGGCCCTGGGCGAGCTGGCGCTCTTCGCCCGCGGCGACGTCGAGACCCTGTGCGAGCCCAGCCTGGGGCTGGAGGCGACGCTGTACCTCCCGCTGGACCTGGTCTCGACCATCCTGGGCCCCGAGGCGCCGAAGATGTCGGGCAACGCGGTGGTCAACCTCAAGAAGCTCGAGGGGAGCCTGGACAGTCCCAGCGCCGAGTTGGAGGTCACCCTGGCGCGGGCCAAGGTCGAGGGCTTCGACGTGGGCGACGCCTACCTCGAGGCGCGCCTGGACAAGGGCCAGCTGAAGGTCGGCAAGCTCGACGTGAACGTCGCCGAAAAAGGCAAGGCGCGGATCTCGGGGAGCGTCGGCCTGTCCAAGGGCTTCCCGGTCACCGCCGCGGTGGACCTGGAGGAGATCCCCTTCGCGAAGCTGCTCGACAAGCTCACGCTGCGCCATGCCTGGGTGGACTTCCGGGCCACCGGCCACGTGGACCTCAAGGGCGAGCTGGTGCCGTTCCACCTCGGCGGGCCCGGCAGCGTCGACGTGCGCGACTTCCACGTCTATGGCGAGGGCTGGGACAACCCCGCCCCCTTCCGCGTGCTGGACCTCGAGCAGGCCCACGTGGACCTGATGACCGACTTCAACCCCGAGCGCGTCCGGCTCTTCAAGGGCGTCGTGCGCACCGCGCGCGGCTCGGACGTGGACGCGGACGTCACCCTCAACTTCGACCCGCACAAGGGCTTCCACATCGAGGCCAATCCCCACGAGGTGGACCTCGCCGACCTCAAGCACCTCATCGGGATCCCCATCGACGGCAAGCTCGCCGGGCACTGCCTCATCAAGGTCGTCGACGGCACCCCGCGCATCGACGGACAGATGACGATCCGCGAGTTCCGCTTCCACAAGCTCCAGCTGGGGACGGCCGAGGCGCAGGTCCAGCTGCGGGGCAGCGTCCTGGGCTTCCCCGCGGTGACGGTGAGCAAGGGGCGCTCGCGGTTCAACGCCGAGGGCGCCTTCGACCTGGGCGGCGACAAGCCCCGCGTCCGGGCCAGCATGGCGTTCGAACAGGCGCGGCTGGCCGACCTGCTGGACGCCATCGGCGACGAGCACTGGATCTTCGACCCGCTGCGCGGCAAGTCGGACGCGCGCATCTCGGGCACGGCGAGCATCGACAGCCCGGTGCTGGAGCCGCACGCGGTGGTGGACGCCCGGCTCGAGGACTTCACCTGGCTGGAGCGCAAGTTCGGCGACGGCCGGCTCGTCTTCCGCGCCCTGGACGGCAAGGGCATCAGCCTGGAGCCCATCGAGCTGGACGGGCCGTGCGGCAAGCTCACCTTCGCCGGCCGGGTGATGTTCGACGAGGGCCTGGACTTCCTGCTCGAGGCGCCGGCGCTCTACCCGGAGGAGCTGGCCAAGCCCAACGGCGAGTTCCTGGGCATGAGGGGGGCGCTGGAGGCCAAGCTGCGCTTCTTCGGGCCCACCGACCACGTGCAGGCCACGGGCTCGGTCCTGGCCAAGGACATCGCCGCCTTCGGCGTGGGGCTGGGGGGCGGGACGTGGGACCTGCAGATGGACCGCACCACGATGTCGCTGAAGGGGCCGCTAGGCACGGACCTGCTGCTCGACGGGCGGCTGGTCTTCGAAGGGGACATGCCGTTCGCGGTGGGCGTGTCGGCCTCGACCGCCGACCTCGGGCACTACTTCCCGTCCGTCGCCGGCCTCAAGGGGACGCTGCAGGCCGAGGCGCTGGCGACGGGGACCGTGACGCACTACGAGGAGGCGCGCGGCGACGTCTGGGTGCCCAGCCTGACCTTCGGCAAGGGCGACTGGAGCTTCGTGAACGAGGGGCCCATCGCGCTCTCGTTCCAGGGCTCGCTGCTGGAGCTGAAGGCGGCGACGCTCAAGGGGACGGCGGGGACGAACCTGACCGCCTCCGGCGTGCTCGACGGCGACCTCGACGTGTCGGTGGACGGCCGCTTCGACGCCCGCGCGCTGGAGCTGTTCATGCCCTGGCTCGAGCAGACCGCGGGCGCGTTCCAGGTCTCCGCGACCGTCTCCGGGCCGCCCAGCAAGCCGGAGGTGGTGGGCGTCGCGGCGCTCTCGAACGGGCGCTTCACCGCCAAGGGCTACCCCGTCTCGGCGAAGGAGATGGTGGGGCGGTTCGAGTTCAGCCAGAACCGGCTCTTCCTCAGGGACGTCGACGGGGTGCTCAACAACACCGGGCGGGTGCGGGCCCTGGGCGAGCTGGTCCTCAAGGACTTCGTGCCCCAGCGCTACGACCTGTCCGCCATGCTCGACGAGGTGCCGTTCAAGTACCCGGAGAACATCCCCACCACCTTCTCGGGCGAGCTCAAGCTCTATGGCCAGCCGGGCGCGCTGATCCTGGCGGGCGACGTGGACATGGTGCGCTTCAAGTACACCGACGACTTCGACCTCGACAGCTTCATCAACGACCCCCGGCGCCGGCGCGTGGAGGCCAAGAGCTTCGAGAAGCGCGAGGAGTGGCTGCGCTATGACGTGAGGGTCAACGTGCCGCCGGGGGGCGGCTCGCGCATCGACAACAACATCATCAAGCTCTCCTTCAAGAGCGAGGAGCCGCTGCACCTGACCGGCACCAACGTGCACATGGGCCTGCAGGGCACGCTGCTGGCGGAGGAGGGCGGGCGCGGCTTCTTCCACAACAATGAGTTCTGGATCAGCCGAGGCGCCGTCAGCATGAGCGAGCGCGACCGCATCGCCTACAACCTCGACGTCCACGCCGAGACGCAGGTGCGCGACTACAGGGTGCTGCTCCACGCGACCGGCCCCTGGGAGGACCCGGAGGTGGTGCTGACCAGCGAGCCCAGCCTGGACCGCGGCGACATCGTGGCGCTGCTCTTCACCGGCGTCACCAGCCAGGGGGCGATGTCGACGCAGGCGGGCGTGGGCCTGGTCGGCGAGGCGCTGATGAACGTGTCCGGCCTGGACCGGACGTTGAAGAAGTTCGTGCCTAAGAACACCATCCTGCGAGACTTCAACTTCCACATCTCCACGCAGTACTCGGACGCCAGCCAGATGGTGGAGCCGACCGCGGAGATCGAGTCCAAGATCCTCAGCGACGACCTGCGGCTGCGGCTGAGCCAGCCGGTCATCTCCGGCAAGGGGCGCCGGGCGCAGGCCGAGTACCGGTTCAACGAGAACACCTCCATCCAGATGCAGTGGGACAATGACTCGAGCAGCAGCTCGCTCGGTGACCTGGGGCTCGACCTGAAACTCCGTTGGGAACTCGACTAGCCACGACGCTCGCAGTGCTCTGCCTCTGGACGGCCGCCGCCGGCGCCGCCGAGGGGAAGCCGCGCGCGCTGGCCGCCGCCAAGAGGGCCCCGGAGGCTCCACCGCCGGCGTCGCCGCCCTCGCCGCCCCGCCCGGCGGCCGGAGAGGCAGAGGCCGCAGGCGAGCCCTTGCCGGCGCCGCCCGTCATCGGGACCGTGGAGCTGCACCTGTCCAAGGACGAGGACACCAAGGAGCTGGCCGCGCTCATCACTCTGCGGCCGGGCTCGCCCCTGGAGAAGAAGGAGGTGCGGCGCACGCTCGAGCGCCTGTACGGCACCGGGCGCTTCGCGGACATCGTCGTCAGCGCCTCGCCGCGGCCGGACGGCAGGCTGGCGGTGGTGGTCGAGGCCGAGCGCCGGACCTACGTCGACCGCATCGACTTCGAGGGTCAGCAGGCGCTGTCCGAGGCCGCGCTGCGCAAGGCCCTGGCGGTGCCGGAGCGGCGCCTGGAGTACTACCCGGAGTTCGTCGAGCGGCTCACCGGGCGGCTGGCCGGGGCGTACCGGCGCGTCGGCTACACCCGCGCCCAGATAGACCACGTGCTGCTGGAGACCGAGCAGGGGGAGACGGTCCTCTCCTTCCACGTGAAGGAGGGCGAGCCCATCCGCCTGGTGGCCATCCACGTCGCCGGCGACCCGCAGCTCCCCATCGCGGAGATCGAGAAGACCCTCGGCTTCGCCCCCGGCGACGTGCTGGACCTGGGCCGGCTGGACAAGGGCGTGGCGGCGCTCAAGGCCCGCTACCGCGAGGAGGCGCACTACCGGGCGCGCTTCGGGGTGCCGGAGGTCCTGGAGGGCGCGGACGGGGCGACGCTGCGCCTGCCCATCACCGCCGGGCCGGCGGTGGAGTTCCGCTTTCAGGGCAACGACGCCTTCACCGACGCCGAGCTCAAGACGAGGCTGGGCTACGACCCGGAGGAGCCCCTCGACGAAGGGCTGCTGGGCCAGCTCGCCGAGCGGCTGGCGCTCTTCTACCGGCTGTCGGGGTTCGCGGAGGCCCGCGTGCGCTGGAGCGAGGTCCGCGGGACCGACCGCAAGAAGAACTTCATCGTCTTCCACCTCGAGGAGGGCGCCCCGCTGCGGGTGGGGACGATCGAGTTCCAGGGCAACGCCCACTTCTCGGTGCAGTTCCTGCGCGACCGGCTGGACGAGTCGCTGCTCGAGGCGGCGGGGGGCACCGTCCCCGAGCCGCCCAAGCCCGACGAGGTGCTGGCCGGGGGCCCGCCGCGCAAGCGCGCCCGCTACGTCCCGGAGCCCTCCGCGGTCTGGTACGAGCCGGCCTACCAGCAGGCGCTCTCGCGCATCGTCGAGCTCTACCGCGCCGACGGCTATCTCTCCGCCCGGGTGGCCCCGCCGCGCGTCTCGCGGGACGAGCGCACGCGCGAGGCGCGGGTGGTGCTCCAGGTGGAGGAGGGGCCCCAGACCCTGGTCGCGGAGGTCACCTGCCCCGGGGCGCCCGACCCGGCCAAGGCCTGCGCCGCGCTCTCGTTGAAGAAGGGCAGGCCGCTCAACTCGCTGGACGTGGAGCTCTCGCGGCAGGCCATCCAGCGGGCGCTCGGGCGCGGGGGGTACGTCTTCGCCAGGGTCGAGGACGAGGAGCGCTTCAACGCCGACCAGACCCAGGCCGAGGTGGCCTTCCGCATCGTCACCGGCCCGAAGGTGCGCGTCGGGCGCATCCTGGTGCAGGGGACCGGCCGCACCGCCGAGGACGTGGTGCGCGGCGCGCTGGCGGTGGAGGAGGGCGCGCTGCTCGACCCCGAGGAGCTGGCGCAGAGCCAGCGCAACCTCGTGCGCCTGGGCATCTTCAAGGCCGTCTCCCTGCGCCTGAACGCGCCGGAGGTCCCCGACGAGACCAAGGACATCTTCGTCACCGTCGACGAGCGCCAGACGCAGGTGGTGACCTTCGGCGCCGGCTACTCCCTCGTCGACGGGCCGCGCTTCTTCCTCGAGTACACCAAGCTCAACCTCTTCGGCCGGGCGCTGCAGTTCTCCGGCCGGGCGAAGCTCAACTACTTCAACCTGGGCTACGTCGCGCTCTCCGGCGACGCGCCGCTGCGCGACGGGCAGAAGGCGCTGGGGCGGCGCATCAACCTGTCGCTGCAGTACCCGCGCATCCTGCAGCTGCTGCCGGTGGAGACCGGCGTCCACCTGGACCTGGTGCACGAGCTCGTCAACCGGCCGGCCTACGACTTCATGCGCACCGGGGCCATCGTCGGCGCGGACGTCAGCGGCCCGAAGGGCCTGTCGGCGACGCTCGCCGCCGAGGTCGAGGGCGACGACACCAGCCGCATCGCCGGCGCCACCACCGTCAGCGCGAACTCCCCCATCGACATCCAGCGCCTGCGCTTCCCGGAGGGTTTCATCGCCCTCTTCTCGCTGCGCCCCTCGCTGACCTGGGACCTGCGCGACGACCCCGCCAACCCGCACCGGGGGCTGCTGCTGTACGCCACCACCGAGTTCGTCACCTCGCTGGGCGGCGCGCTCAAGCAGGAGGACGGCAGCACGCGCGAGCCGCACTCGCAGTTCATCAAGGCCGTCGTCCAGGCCAGCGGCTACCTGCCCCTCTGGAGGCGCATCGTCCTGGCGGTCTCGCTGCGCGCGGGCAAGGTCTTCCCGCTCGACAACCGCTCCGAGACCCCGGTCTTCAAGCGCTTCTTCCTGGGCGGCGCCAGCAGCATGCGCGGCTTCCTCGACGACGGGATGGTGGCCGAGGACCAGCGGCAGGTCCTGCGCGAGGAGGTCGCCCAGTGCGCCGCCATCCTCAACAAGACCGGCTGCAGCGCGACGGCGCAGGCCGTCCAGAACAAGGCGCTGCTCTCCGAGGGCGGAGAGCTCTTCACGCTGGGGCGGGTGGAGCTGCGCTTCCCCGTCGCCGGCTCGGTGGAGGGCGCGCTCTTCTTCGACACCGGGAACCTGTGGCTCAACGACCGGTACTTCGACGCCCTGCGGCTGCGCTACGCCGTCGGCGCCGGAATCCGGCTGGTGACGCCGATCGGCCCGGCGGCGCTGGACGTGGGCGTCAACCTGACGCCGGACCGGACGCTGCTCGAGGGGATGATCGTCCCCCACTTCAGCATCGGGCTCTTCTAGAGGTCGCCGGCCTACGGCTCGGAGGCGGGCGCCTCGGCCTTGGCTTCCTTCTTCTTGAGCAGCGCCTCGTTCTCCTTGATGAAGGCGCGGATGTCCTCGGCCATGTCGAGCAGGCGACCCCACTGCTCCTTGTAGAGCGTGACGGGGAAGCGGCCCAGGCCGTAGACCGAGACGGCGCCCTTCTCGCTGACCTTCATCGAAAGGCCCTTGGCGTTGCGCTTCTTGAGCGCCTCGTTCTCCGCCCGCAGCCGCTCGAGTTCCTTCTGGACGTCCTCGTTCTCAGCCATCGCGAACCCCCATCTGCAGTTGGAAAGTGGACTCATCATCGCACGGGGCCGGCGGACTCCGCCAAGCGCCCGTTTGCGGCCCGCCCGCGCGCGCGGCGAGAATCGGCGAAGCCGTCACGGCAATCCGACTCTCCGAGGAGGCACCGGTGGCCCAGGCCTACTTCACGCAGGATCTCTTCCGCTTCCTGAACGACCTGCGACGCCACAACGACCGCGAGTGGTTCAAGGCCCAGAAGGAGCGCTTCGAGGCGGTCGCGCGCGACCCGTTCCTGCGGCTCATCGCGGACCTCGAGCCGCGCCTCGCCCAGGTCAGCCCGCGCCTCGTCGTCGACCCCAGGCCCAACGGCGGCTCGATGATGCGCATGTACCGCGACACGCGCTTCTCGAAGGACAAGACGCCGCTGCGCACGGGCCTCGCCGCCCACTTCCTGAACGCCAAGGCGCCCAAGGGCGCCAACCCCGGCTTCTACCTGCACCTGGAGCCGGGCGAGTCGGGGCTGGGCAGCGGCGTCTGGCGACCGGAGCCCGGCGCGCTCAGGCAGATTCGCGACGCCATCGCCGGGGACCCCAAGGGCTGGGAGAGGGCGGCGGCGAAGCGCCAGTTCAAGACCGGCTGCGGGATGATCGGCGAGTCGCTGAAGCGTCCGCCCGCGGGCTACGCCCCGGACCACCCGGCCATCGAGGACCTCAAGCGCAAGGACTTCGCCATCAGCGTGCCGCTGACCGACCGCGAGGTGGTGAGCGCCGGCCTGCTCGACCTCGTCGTCGAGCGCTACCGCGAGCAGGCGCCGTTCGTGCGCTTCCTCTCGGACACCCTCGGCGTGAGGTTCTAGCCGGGAAGCCGCCGGGCGGACTACTGCTTCAGGAACGGGCCCCAGGCCGGCGTGTAGACCGGTTCCTTGCCGTTGGTCATCTGGCGCTGGAAGTTGCCGTCGGCGCTCATGACGAAGAGCTGGCCGGAGCCGGCCCGCGTGGAGGTGAACGCGATGAGCCGGCCGTTGGGCGAGAAGGTCGGCTCCTCGTTGTTGCCCTGGTCCTGGGTGAGGCGGGCGATCTTCCCGGTGGCGGCATCCACGGTGAAGATGTCGAAGACGTTGCGCTCGTCGCGCGCGGTGAAGACGATGAGGTCCCCGCGCGGCGACCAGTCCGGCGTCTGGTTGTAGTTGCCCTGGAAGGTCAGGCGCTTGGCGGGGCCGCCCTCGGCGGGCATCACGTAGATCTGCGGGGTGCCCGCGCGGTTGGAGACGAAGGCCAGCTGCTTGCCGTCCGGGGAGAAGGTGGGGCTGGAGTTGATGCCGAAGCCGTCGGTGAGCCGCTTGGCGTTCTCGCCGTTGGCGTCCGCCAGCCAGAGGTGGCTGTTGCCGTCGTCCTCGCTCATGGCGAAGGCGATGCGGCGGCCGTCCTGGCTGTAGCAGCCGCCGGTGACCAGTGCCGAGCTGCGGTGGAAGATCAGCGAGGCCTTGGTGGTGCGGAAGTCGAAGCTCCACAGGTCGGGGGTGCCCGAGCCGTAGCCGGTGTAGATGAGCCGGGTGCCGTCGGCCGACCAGGCGGGCAGCAGGTTCAGGCTGGAGAGCGTGATCTGCCGCGCGTTCTGGCCGTCCCAGTCGGAGACGAAGACCTGCTTGATGCTCTTGACCTTGCGCACGAACGCCAGCCGCGTCTGGAAGGCGCCGGGCTCGCGCGTGTAGAAGGTGAACAGGTCGTCGGCGAAGCGGTGGGCGAGGGTGCGCGCCGCGGCCAGGGGCGCGGTGTAGGACTTCTTCAGCTCCTCCTTGCCGCCCACCGAGCTGTAGAGGTGGAACTCGGCGGTGACCGGGTCGGTGCCGGAGACCACGAACTTCACCAGGCCCTCGGCGCCCACGTCCTGCCAGCGCGAGAACTTGATCTCCGCGAGCGCCACGCCCTCGGTCGCCTCGGCGAGGTAGGACTTGCGGTCGAGCAGCTCGAAGAGCCCGGAGACGGCGAGGTCCTGGTGGAGCGTCTCGTCGATCTCCTGGCCGGTGGGCCGGGGCGCCTGGGCGTTCGCGTACAGGGGCACCGCGATGGCCAGCGGCAGCGGGCGGAAGTTGGCGCCGGACAGGCTGAGGACCGGACGTTCGACCTTGGCGTCCGCGGCGCGGGCGGTCAGGGGCGCGCAGACGACGGCGGCGAGGAGCAGGGTAGGGAAGAGTCGCATGGACGAAGCGTAGCCCAGCCGCGGCCCACCGCAAGCGTGCGGAGCGGCGGGCCAGGGGACGGGCGCTGGCCGGCTTCGTTCAGGTATCCTCGCCGTCACCATGAAGAAGCTCCTGAAGGTCGTCGCGGTGGTCGTGGTCGTCCTGGTCGCCAGCTTGGCGGCCGTCCTCGGCGCGGCGATGGCCGGCAAGGCGCCCATCGTCGAGGGGCAGCGCGCCGAGGGCGTCGAGGTGGTCAAGGACGGCTACGTCGACGCGTGCATCGTCGACGTCGGCAAGGGCCGGGTGGCGCTGGTCGACGCCGGCGACGCCGAGGACGCCGGCCCGCTGCTCGCCGCGCTGAAGAGGCGCGGGCTGGGCCCCGAGGCGGTCCAGGCGATCCTGCTGACGCACGGGGACTTCGACCACACGCGCGGCGCGCGGCACTTCCCCCAGGCGACGGTCATGATGCTGGAGCCCGACGTGGCGCTGGCCGAGGGCCGGGTCTCGCGCACGCCGATGAGGTCGCCCAAGCCCATGGGCTTCAAGGTCGGCCGGGTGCTCCAGGACGGCGAGGTCGTGGAGGTGGGCGAGGTGCGCTTCGAGGTCTTCGCGGTCCCCGGGCACACGCCGGGCAGCGCCGCCTACCTCGCGCGCGGAGTGCTCTTCCTGGGCGACAGCGCCGACGTGAGCAGCGACGGCAAGCTGGAGCCGGGCAACTGGCTCTTCTCGCAGGACACCCGGCTCAACCGGAGGTCGCTGCGCGAGCTGGCGGCGCGGCTCGAGAAGCGCGCCGCCGACGTCAAGGTACTGCTGCCCTCGCACTCCGGGGCGCTGGAGAAGGGCCTGGCGCCGCTGACCGAGCTCGCCGCGGCGCTGAGGGACTAGTTCACGTAGCGGAAGACGACGTTGAGGCTGCCGGGCGGCGCGTCCCGAATCTGCGCGCAGCGCGCGCCCAGGATCTCGACCGTCCCGTTTGCGCCCAGCTTGAACTCCGTGTCCTTGTCCAGCGAGGTCTCGGAGTCCCCGTTGGTCTTGTCCACGAAGACCACCTCGAGGATGTCGGTGTCGGTGGGGGCGGGATCGAGCGTGAAGGTGCAGGTCTGGAGGGACTTGGAGATGTCCGCGAGCAGCGCGCGCAGCTCGGCGCGGCTCGCCGCGTCCCAGTACTTGGTGGCGGCGCCCTGGCGGGGCCGCCCGCCCGCCTCGGCGGCCTGATCGAGCACCTGTGCGGCGAGCGGCTGGGCGGAGGCCGAGCCGAACCAGATGATGAAGGTGTCGACGCCGCTGGCGTGGAGCGCGGTGATCTGCTCGATGAGCCCGGAGTCGTCGAAGCAGGCGGTCCCGGACCCGAGCCCGGCCTCGCAGCTGACCGAGCTGCCGAAGGTGGGGTTGCACTTCCCGAGGCCCTCGCACTCGTGCGTCTCGGTGCAGCTCCGGCAGCGCTCCTGGTTGGTCGGCGATTGGCTGCAGTTGGGCTCGCCGTCGGTCAGGAGCATGACGAAGCGCAGGCGGCCTGGCTCGGCGGTGGCGAGCCGAGGGTTCTTGGCGACGAGCTCCAGCGTCGCCGTGGTCGACGTTCCCCCGCCCGGCGAGACCTCGTCGAGTTGCGAGATGACGTGGTCCACGTGGTCGGCGTCGGGAGCCAGACCCACCAGGGTCTGGCCCGTCTCGCAGGCCTCACCTCGCGGGAAGCCGCCCGGGAAGACGGACAGCCCGTACGCCGCGAGGTCCTTGCCCGCGACCAGGAAGCCCGGGTTGGCGGCGTCCTTGGAGGCCAGCGCCGCCTTCAGGTCGTTCCACTTGCACGGGTTGGGGGACGCCGGATCGTAGTGGGCGGTCGCCGGGTCGTCGCAGCGGGTGCACTTGTTCCCCGGGGCGCACTCGGCGGGATCGAGCATGGAGCCGGACTTGTCGACGAGCAGCATCACGTACGGCTTGAGCTGGGTGCCGGTGATGGGGACGTCGACCGTGTGGTTCTCGTGCGAGTTGCCGGTCGAGGTGTCGCAGTCGCAGCCGGAGGTGAAGCAGGAGAGCAGCAGGCCGAGCGTGAGGGCAGGCGCGAAGAGGGGCCTGCGGATGGAAAGCGGGGACATGGTGCCTCGGGAAAGTGGCCGGCCTGCGTGGCCCAAGGATACCCCGGCCGACCAACGCAGCACGACGCGATCTCCTACGCGCTCCCGAAGCGGGCGCGCAGCTCCTCGGCGCGCGTCCCGGTGGCCTCCCGGCCGCCCAGGCGGGCGAGCTCGCACGGGACCGCGATGAACTCGCCGCGCGGGTCGCTGAGCCCACCTTGCGCTCGAACCACTTGCCCCGCGCTGGCTTCTCTTCGGCCATGCCGGGAGCCACGGCACGCCCGGTGGGGCCGTTGACCGCCCGCGCGAGGGCAGGGGAAGCTCTGCCACCATGTCCCGCAAGAAAATTCAGCAGGTCTCGCAGGCTCCGACCCTTCCCGCCGCCAAGCCGGGCGAGGCGCGCTTCGACGTCGCCGACCTCTACAAGGGCCCGGCCCCGGTCGAGGTCGCGGGCGGCGAGCCGACCGGGCTGCCCCTCGACGAGAAGCTGCGGCAGGCCTACTTCTGGATCACCAACCACGCGGTCATCAACCCGTTCTACGACGTCGAGTACAACAAGGGCCCGCCGCAGCGCTTCGCCTTCGGCGACCAGGGCGTCGACGTCGTCCTGCCCTCGGACCAGAGCTACTCGAGCTACGTCCTGCTGCCGCTTTTGAACCTGGCGGTGCGCCGCAGGTGCCTGCTGGTCGGCGGCCCGGGCCGCGGCAAGACCACCATCGCCATCCTGATGGGCGTGCTCTCCGGCTACCCGCTGCGCGAGATCAAGCGCTCCATCCAGCACGGCCAGCCGCAGATGACGGTCTCCGACCTGCTCGGCAACCCGCTGCCCTCGAGCCTGGTCGCCGCCAAGGAGATGGACGAGGTCAAGATCGCCTGGCGGCGCTGGCTGGGGATGCGCCTGAAGATCATCGACGAGTACAACCGCATCCCCACCCGCACCCAGTCGGCGCTGCTCACCGTGATGGCCGACAACTACGCCGAGGTCTACGACCAGATCTTCGAGTGCCCCAAGGCCGCCTGGTACCTCACCGCCAACGACGACGCCGGCGGCGGCACCTACCAGGTCATCGAGGCGCTGCGCGACCGCATCGACGTGGTGGTCAAGGCGCTGCACTTCAACACCCGCTTCCTCAGCGAGCTGCTCGCGCGGGTCGAGGACGACGTGCGGCCCGAGGAGGTGGTGCCGCCGGAGATCATCTTCAAGCCGGTCGAGCTGGACCTGATGGAGCGCGAGATCCTCGCCGTCGCGCTGCCGCCCGAGCTGCGCCGGCGCCTGGAGTTCTTCGCCAGCCACTTCGAGTTCATGGAGCCCGCGGGGCGCCAGCTCGAGTACCTGACCAAGGACACCTTCAAGCTCTCGGGCATCGACGCCGGCACGCTCGCCGCCGCCGAGACCGGCAAGGACCCGGTCGCCGACCTCGGCACGCAGACCAAGAACGGCCTGTCGGTGCGCTCGCTGATGACCTGCATGGTCTTCGTCAAGGCCATGGCCTACTTCCGCGGCGAGCGCACGGTCAGCTTCGAGGACGTGCGGCAGATGCTGCCCTTCGTCCTGCACGACAAGCTCGTCCAGAACGCGGACTCACCCTGGTTCGAGCGCAAGGGCAACGCCGCCCTCCGCATCGACCACGTCAGCTGGATCCGCAACCTCTTCGATCTCTCCTGCAAGGAGTACGAGCGGCTGGACCTCGACCGCGACGACCCGGTGGACAGGCTTAGCGCCGAGTTCGAGAAGGGCCTCGACGGGCTGGAGGAGAGGGAGGTCCGGGCGCGGCTGGACGCCATCACCCGCACGCTGCAGCAGTGGTCCAAGGGTCGCAAGCTCTACGGCCACCTCTACGACGACATCCTCAAGCTCAAGTACCTGCACCAGCGCTACTCCAACTTCCTGAAGTGGCTGGAGTTCAAGGGATGAGGCCGCCGCTCGCCGCGGACTCGCCGCTCGCGCGCGCCCTGGAGCGCAATCGGGAGCGCTTCAACGCCCGGGTGACCGCCGCGCGCCGGCAGGGACGCCGGATCGATCCCGCCGCGCTGCTGGCGCACCTCACCGACGCGGTCGCGCCGGCGGTGGCCGCGGCCGAGAAGGTCGACGAGAAGCGCGTCGACGCCGTCACCGAGGCGCTCTTCGACCTGTCGGTGGAGTTGGTCTCCAGGGACATCGTCGGCCCCTCCAGCCGGAACCCCAGAGTCGTCGAGGCGTGGCGCACGCTGCTGCCGGCCCTGGCCGCGAGGCTGGCGGACGGGCCGGCCCGCGTGGCGGGCGCGATGACCAACGCGGCCTACAACCTCGGGCTCGAGCCGTCGGCGCGCGCGGCGGACTGGCTCACCTGGATGGGCGAGATCGGCCCGCGCTGCCCCGGGGTAGCCGAGCTTCTCTCCTGCGGGCAGGTGCTCGCCTGGCGCAGCGGGCTGGCCCACTACCGGGAGTCGGCGCTGGAGGCGTGGAAGACGCTGCCCGATTCGCTGGCGCGCGAGGTCCTCGGCTTGCCGCGCGGCTCGGCGGCAGACAAGGAGGCTCTCGCGGTCGAGCTGGCGGATCCCTGGCATCCGCCGGGCTCCACGGCCCTGCCGCCGCGGCTGAAGGTGGTGGGGCAGGTCGGAGGGTTCCGCGGCTTCGGCGGGCCGTTCTTGACCCCGCCGCGCGCGTTTGCCTTCGAGGGGCACGTCTTCGCCGCCGACTGCGAGCACGCCTGGTCCATCCACGCCGACTGCTTCGGGAAGACGCTGCAGCGCTCGCCCACGGCGCCCGGCGACGAGCGGCAGATGGGGCCGGCGATGGTCGAGGCCGACGGGAAGGTGAGCTTCGCGGGGCTGACGGCGACGCTGCCCGAGCTGGCCGGCGCGAGCGGCTTCGCGGCCAGCGAGGCGGTGCTCGCGGTCACGCAGCAACGCAGCCACCGCATCCTGCTCGTCGCCCGGGTGGGGAGCGCCGCTTGAGCGCCGCGGAATTGCCCAAGGCGCGCGCCGAGGCGCTGCTGGAGGTCTGGCGGGCCGCCTGGGAGCCGGCGCTCGAGGCCTGGAGCAAGTTCACCAAGCTGCAGGACCCGCGCTGGTGCCTCGCCGTCGAGGACGAGAAGCGCGAGAGGCTCTCCTCGTCCTTCGCCATGATCCGCCTGGACGATCACGCGGTCGTCATCAGCCTGCGCCAGATCGAACAGGAGGGCCTGCAGGAGTTCGGCAAGGAGATCCTCGCCCACGAGATCGGCCACCACGTCTACGCCCCGGGCGACCTGCGCGACAACGCGCGGCTCATCGCCCGCATCCGCCGCGCCCTGCCCACCCGCGAGGGCTACGCCGGGCTGGTGGGCAACCTCTACACCGACCTGCTCATCAACGACCGGCTGCAGCGCGGCGCGGGCCTGGACCTGGCCGGCGTCTTCAAGAAGCTCAAGAAGCCCGGCGGCGACGCGCTGTGGACGCTCTACCAGCGCATCTACGAGAACCTGTGGAAGCTGCCGCGCACCACGCTGGTGGACGCCGAGGACGACCCTCGCGTGCGCACCGACGCCGACCTGGGCGCGCGCGTCGTCCGGGCCTACGCCAAGGACTGGCTGGGCGGGGCGGGGCGCTTCGCGGCGCTGCTCTTCCCCTACATCCGCGACCTGCCGCAGCAGCAGGGCGCGCGCGGGCAGTGGCTGGACACCGAGGGCTGCGGGGCCGGCGACGAGATCCCCGACGGCTTGAGCGAGATCGACGAGGACGAGGAGACCGGGGCGCTGCACCCCAGCGAGGACCCGGCGCTGACCGGCCTGAGCGAGGAGGTCTCCAGCGCCGAGCACCCCGGAAAGAGCGGCGGCGCGGAGACGCACGGCGGCCGGAAGAACCGCTACCGGGACCCGGCGGCGTACGTGCAGCTCATGGCGAGCCTGGGGGTCAAGGCCACCGCCAAGGACCTGGTGATGCGCTACTACCGCGAGCGCGCGGTGCCGCACCTCATCCCGTTCCCGGTCAAGCTGCGCCGCCAGGCCGCCGACCCGCTCCCGGAGGGCCTCGACGTCTGGGACGTGGGCTCGCCCATCTCCCAGGTCGACTGGAGCGGGACGCTGGCCAACAGCCCGCTGGTCATCCCCGGCGTGACGACCTTGGAGCGCACCTACGGCACCACCGAAGGCAGCGACCCCGAGCGCGTCCCGCTGGACCTCTACGTGGGCATCGACTGCTCCGGCTCGATGCTCAACCCGGCGGTGGGCCTGTCGTTCCCGGTGCTCGCCGGCGCGGTGGTCACGCTCTCGGCGCTGCGCGCCAAGGCCAAGGTCATGGCGTGCCTGTCGGGCGAGCCCGGCCGCCACGCCCAGACCAACGGCTTCGTGCGCACCGAGCGCGAGGTGCTCTCGGTGATGACCGACTACCTGGGGACGGGCTACGCCTTCGGCATCCTGCGCCTGAAGGAGACGTTCCTGGACGGCGAGCCGATGCCGCGGCCGACGCACATCCTGATCGTGAGCGACTCGGACTTCTTCTACATGCTCAAGGAAGTGAAGACGGGCTGGGAGATAGCCCGACAGGCCGCGGAGCGAGCGCGGGGCGGGGCGACGGCCGTCCTGCAGATCGACGTGCGGGCCTGCCAGGACGACGTGGACCGGCTGGAGCAGCTGGGCTGGAAGGTGCACCCGGTCAGCGACATGTCGCAGGTGGTGGCCTTCGCCCGCGAGTTCGCCCGGGCGCGCTACGGCATGCTCGAGGAGGGCGCGGCATGAGGGAAGGACCGGCGATCGAGGCGCTGACGCGGCGGCTCGCCGAGTGCCCGCGCGAGTTCCTGGCGGAGCCCCGGCTGCGCGGCAAGAGCGAGGGCGTCAGCGTGGCGGCGGTGGTCTCGGACCTGCTCGAGGACCTGGGCGCGCCCGGACCGCTCTCGGAGAAGGGCGCGGCGGCCTGGGAACAGCCGAAGTCGCAGGACCGCAACCTGATGCGCCTGACGCTGGTGGCCTGCTGGCTGTGCCACGACCGGTGGTTCGTGGAAGACCGGAGGCTCGCCGAGCCCGCCCGGCACTGGCTCGGCTCCGGCCTTCGGCCCCTGGCGGAGCTGGTCGCCGCCGACCTCATCGTGGCCGACCCCGACCGGCGGGAGGAGCTGGCGCGGCTGGCGCTCTCGGCGCTGGAGCTGGCCCCCAAGGGTGAGACGGTGGAGGTGGCCTCCGACCGGCTGAAGGCGCTGGGCAGCGTGGAGCGGGCGAGGATCATCCGCGAGATGCGCGCCAAGGAAGAGGCGGCGCGCAAGCTGAAGGCGCAGATGGAAGCGGAGGCGGCGCGGCAGGCTGCCGCCCGCTACGGCTCGGAGTAGCCATGGACCTGGACGCCGCTCGAAAGCTCTTCCCGCTGGTCTCCGAGGCCGGTCTGCGCGGCCTGGAGCGCATCCGGCAGCACGCCTGCGCGCCGAAGTGGACCCATGAGATCGGCGACCACGTGATCGCCGGGGACCTCGAGGCCGTGGAGCGGTTCCGGCGGGAGCAGGCGGAGCCTCGCCCATTCGCGCGACGTGGGCCACCGGAGGAGCTGCTCGCAAAGCTGGCCGCGCTACGCGAACGCGTGCCGCTGTGGGAAGAGCGCGTGCCCCAGGGCTTCGATTTCCCCAGGGACTGGGGCTACCTGCCGACCATGACGCGCGAGGACCTCGCTTCCCGCGTCGAGAAGTGCCTGCCGCTGGACGAGCCGCGAGACCGGCTCATCGTCTACGAGACCAGCGGGACCACGGGCCACGCCGTGCGCGTTCCGCATCACCCGCGGGCGGTGGCGCTGCTGCACGTGCTGGCGGAGACCGCGCTGGGCTGGCACGGGAAGAAGGTCCGCGAAGGCGCCGGCGAGGTGTCGTGCCTGAACCTTCGGGCCCAGGCCAGCGTCTGGGTCTACGCCAGCATCTTCTCGGTCTGGCGCGAGGCGGGCTTCGCCCGCATCAACCTGAACCCGCACGCCTGGTCCGGAGGAGTGGAGGACTGCCGCCGGTTCGTCGAGGAGATGAATCCGGGCTTCCTCTCCGGCGACCCAGGTTCGTTCTCCGAGATGCTCAGGCTGGAGGTCCCGGCGAGGCCGTCGGTGTTGCTCTCGACGGCGGTGGCGCTCACGAGGCCGCTCGCCCAGGCGCTCGAGGCCAAGTACGGCTGCCCGGTCCTCGACTGGTACTCCACGACCGAGACGGGGCCGGTCGCCTGCAGCAAGCCGGGCGCCGAGGGTCTGGCGCTGCTGGCGAGCGACCTCTACGTGGAGATCGTCGACGAGGAGGGCCTGCCGGTCCCGGAGGGCGCGCGCGGGGAGATCGTGGTCAGTGGAGGCCGCAACCCGTTCCTGCCGCTGCTGCGCTACCGCACCGGCGATTTCGCCCGGATGGTCTGGGGCGCGGACGGTCCGCGCATCGTCGAGCTGGAGGGTCGTGGCTCGGTCGTCTTCCGCGCCACGGACGGCTCGCCGGTCAACCCGGTCGACGTCGGAAGAGCCTTGCGCCAGAACTTCGCGGTCGTGCAGCACGAGTTCGTGCAACGCGCCGACGGTTCCTGCGAGGCGAAGCTGCGGCCCGCCTGGGGCTCTCCCATCAATCCCGACCAGGTCGTCGCCGAGCTGAGAGGGTTGTTCGGCAAGGACGCGATGATCTCGGCGAGCCTCGACGAGGCGCTTGGCGTCGAGCGCAAAGCCATCCCGTACCGGAGCGAGCTGGTCTAGATGGACGAGATCCTCGAGGCGCTGCAGCAGCCAGTTCTCGGGACGATGAACTGGTCCGAGCTCTTGGGCGACGTCACCGGCTTGGCGTGTGTCTGGCTCGTCGCGCGCAAGCACATCCTCAACTGGCCCATCGGGCTGCTCAACAACGCCTTCTGGTTCCTCACCTTCTGGTGGTCGAAGCTCTACGGCGACGCGACGCTGCAATTGGTCTTCGCGGCGCTGGGCGTCTACGGGTGGCTGGAGTGGGCGCGCAGGGACGCGAGGGAGAACGAGCTGCCGATTCGCCGGACGACGCGGCTGGAGTGGGCGGCGCTGCTGCCGGTGACCGCCGCGGCCACCGTGTTGATCTGGGCGCTGCTGTCTCGCAAGACGGACTCGCCGGTGCCGGTGTGGGACGCGAGCGTGGTGAGCCTCAGCCTCGCGGCGACCTATGGCCAGGCGAAGAAGCTGCTCGAGTCGTGGTGGCTCTGGATTGCGGTCGACGTGCTCTCCATCCCGCTCTACGTCGTCCGGGGCCTGGTCCCCACGGCGGCGGTCTACGCCCTGTTCCTGGCGATGTGCATCGTCGGGCTGCGCGCCTGGGCCGGGGAGCTCCGCGCCCAGGCTGCGGTGCCCGCGGCGGTGGCGCCATGAAGCCCCGCCACGGCCTGGTCATCGGCAAGTTCTACCCGCCGCACGCGGGGCACCATCTGCTGGTGCGGACCGCCTCGGCGCTCTGCCAGCGGGTCAGCGTGGTGGTCATGGCCTCGAGCGTCGAGAGCATCCCGCTCGAGGACCGCGTGGCCTGGATGCGCGAGGTCCACGAGGCTGAGCACAACGTGGCCGTCACCGGCGTCCGCGACGAGCACCCCATCGACTACGAGAACGACGACGTCTGGCGCGCCCACGTGGCCCTGATGATCGAAGGGGCCCGCCAGCTGACGAGCGAGCCGGTCGACGCGGTCTTCACCTCCGAGAGTTACGGGGCCGAGCTGGGCCGCAGGCTGGGCGCCAAGGCCGTCTCCGTCGATCCCGGGCGGTTGCTGGCGCCGATCTCAGGGACGCAGGTGCGCAGGGACGTGCCGGCTGCCTGGGAGCACCTGTCCGCGCCGGTCCGCGGCGGGCTGGCGAAGAGGGTGGTCGTGGTCGGCGCCGAGTCCACGGGGAAGACGACGCTGGCGGCGGAGCTCGCCCAGCGGCTGCGCCTGCGCGCAGGCCCGTTCGGCGCGACGCGGTGGGTGGCCGAATACGGCTGGACCTTCACCGCCGAGTTCCTGGCGCGCGAGCGCGGGCGAGCCCAGCTCGAGGGAAGGCCGGAGCCGACGCTGGAGCAGCTGACCTGGCCGAGCGAAGGGTTCGAGTTCATCGCCAAGGAGCAGAACCGCCGGGAGGACCTGGAGGCGCGGCTCGGAGGGCCCGTGCTCGTGTGCGATACGGACGCCTTCGCGACCGGAGTCTGGCACGAGCGCTACGTGGGCCAGCGCTCTCCCGCGGTCGAGGCCTGTGCCCGGAAGAACGCGCTCTACCTCGTCACCCATCCGGACGACGTCCCGTTTGCTGCGGACGTGCTTCGCGACGGCGAGAAGATCCGCTGCTGGATGACCGAGCTCTTCGTGCAGCGGCTCACCGAGAGCGGGCGAAGGTGGGCCTGGATCCGCGGAGACCGCGCCGCGCGCCTGCAGGCGGCGCTCGCCGCCGTCGACGGCCTGCTCGAAGGCGGCTGGAAGCTCGCGGATTCGCTCGGCTGACGGGTCTCAGGGCACCAGCACGATCTTCCCGTGCGACTGGTTGTTCTGGTTGAGGTCCAGCGCCTTTCGCGCCTGGTCGAGCGGCAGGACCTGCGAGATGTGCGCCTTGATGGCACCCTGCTCGACGAGCCGGGCAATCTCCTCCAGGTCCTCGACGTCGTACTCCATGCCGAAGTCGATGCCGCGCACCCCGGCGCGCTTGGCCTGGGCCTCGTTGATCTCGCCCAGCAGGTTGATGAGCATCCCGCCCTTCTTCAGGACGGAGTACGAGCGGGCGAGCACGTCGGAGCCGATGGGATCGAGCACCACGTCCAGGTCGTGGACCTTCTGGGTGAAGTCCTCGTTCGCGTAGTCGATCAGCAAGTCGACCCCGATGCTCTTCAGGAACGGGAAGCTCGCCTGGCTGGCCGTTGCGGCGACCCAGCAGCCCTTGTACTTGGCGAACTGCGCCGCAAAGGAGCCCACCGCTCCGCCGGCTCCGTGAACGAGGAAGCGCATCCCCGCCTTGGCGCCCGCCGTGTCGACGATCGACTGCCAGGCCGTGAGGGCGGGCATGGGGATGGCGGCCGCCACCTCGAAGGAGATGCCCTTCGGCTTGCGGGCGAGGTCCGAGACGGGCACGCGGGCGAACTCCACGAACGAACCCCAGACTTCGCCGAAGACCTCGTCGCCGGGCTCGAGGTCGGTCTTCGACCCGTCGCCGAGCTTCTCGATCACGCCGGAGAAGTCCTGGCCCAGGGTCAGCGGCACCCGGTCGGCGCCCTCGGGGTTGTAGATGTTTTCGCGGACCATCCAGTCGACCGGGTTCACGCCCGCCGCCTTGATGCGCACCAGCGCGAAGCCCGCCTCGACGTCCGGGAGCGGCAGGTCGTCGACCTGGACCTTCTCCGAGGTGCCGAACTCGTGGATGCGGATGGCC
The DNA here is from genome assembly GCA_036504155.1 of Myxococcales bacterium. Classification (GTDB taxonomy): domain Bacteria; phylum Myxococcota; class Myxococcia; order Myxococcales; family UBA5297; genus JACRCT01. The sequence continues at coordinate 9,504 of DASXVQ010000131.1, read as the reverse complement.
TTCATGTTCTTCCTCCCCCTCTTCCGTGACGGGAATCTGGACCTCGCAGCGGCTCCGAGCAGCTTGCGAGCACCCGGACGAACCGCGAGAGTCCCGTCCATGGCCATCAACGCCGACTGGCACCGGAAGAACCGGATGCCCAAGAACCCCACGACCGAGCAGCGGGTCGCTTGGCACCTCGAGCACGCGAAGGCCTGCTCTTGCAGACCCATTCCGGAGAAGCTCGCGGCGCTCGTTGCCGCTCACGGCGGCGGCAAGCCCAAGGCAACGAAGAAGCCGCGGAGCCGCTAGGTGGCCGAACCCTCCAGGCGCGCGGCGCTCGCCCGCGGAATCGCGCTGGCCGTCGTGCTCGCGATCGCCGCGGCGGCGGCCGCCTTCCTGCCCGTGCGCGACTGGCTCGCGGGCGCCGTCGCCTGGACGCGCGGCGCGGGGCCGCTCGGAGTCGCCGCGTACTTCGCGGTGGCCGTGGTCGCCGCGACGCTGCTGGTGCCCAAGGTGCTGCTGGTGTTCGGGGCGGGGTTCGCCTTTGGCGCCGGCGGGGGCCTCGCCGTGGGGCTGTCCGCCAGCGTCACCGCGGCGACCCTCTCCTTCGCCATCGGCAGGACGGTCGGCCGCTCGTGGATCCAGGGACGCATCGCGGGCGATGCCCGCTGGGGCGCCGTGGACGAGGCCGTGGGCCGGGACGGATTCGGCATCGTGCTGCTGATGCGGCTCTCGCCGCTGTTCCCTTACGGGTTGGTCAACTACGCGCTCGGGCTTTCCCGGGTGCGGACGCGCGATTTCGTGGTCGCCTCGCTCCTGGGCATGGTCCCGCTCAACCTGCTCTACGCCTGGATGGGATCGCTGGCGCCGACGGTGGCCGAGGCGCTCGCGGGCCGCGGCGACTGGGGGCCCTGGGACTGGGCGACGGGCGCGGCCGGGCTGCTGGCGAGCCTGGGAGTGCTCGTCCTGCTGATGCGGGCTGCCCGCCGCGGGCTGGGCGTGGCTTTGTCGACGAAGGAGGAGGTCGGTGGCAATGGCGAAGCGTGACGACGGCCTGGTTCGAAGCGGCGACGGTCGCTGGCGGTGCTTCTGGGGCGCGGGCGAGGCGGACTACGCGGCCTACCACGACGGCGAGTGGGGCTTCCCGGTCCGCGACGATCGGCGGCTGTTCGAGAAGATCTGCCTCGAGGGCTTCCAGTCGGGGCTGAGCTGGCTGACCATCCTGCGCAAGCGCGAGGCCTTCCGCGAGGACTTCCAGGGCTTCGACTTCGAGAAGGTCGCCCGCTTCGGCGCGCGCGACGTGGCCCGCCTGCTCCAGGACGCCCGCATCGTGCGCCACCGCGGCAAGATCGAGTCCACCATCAACAACGCCAAGCGCGCCTGCGCCCTCGCCGAGGAGCGGGGCTCGCTCTCCGCCTACTTCTGGAGCTTCGAGCCGGATCCCAAGAGCCGCCCCAAGCGCCTGACCCGCGCCGCGCTGGTGGAGCTGACGACTTCGCCGGAGTCGGTGGCGCTGTCGAAGGACCTCAAGCGCCGCGGCTGGAGCTTCGTGGGACCGACCACCGTCTACGCCTTCATGCAGGCGATGGGGCTCGTCGACGACCACCTCGAGGGCTGCTGCGTCCGGACCGAGGTGGAGGCCGCGCGCAAGGCGTTCCGACGCCCCGCGGCCTGACGGCTCAGCTCGCCTCGGCGATCGTCTGCTCGATGAGCCGGCGCACGTCGTGCGCCCGCCGCGTGCCGGGCGCGGTGTTGCCCAGGAGGTCGACGAGGCTCGCGAGGTCCAGGAGCCGGGCCGTCCTGCGCCAACCCGTGGGCAGTATTCCGCCCGCCTCGCGATAGGCGCGCTCGAAGCCGGCGACGAACGGCTCGGAGGGCGACCAGCGCAGCAGCGGGCCCACGTCCATCAGCGGCGGGCCGGCACACGCGAGCTCCCAGTCGAGGATCAGCAGCCCGAGGCCGGTCTCGAACAGGTTCGAGGGTTTGAAGTCTCCGTGCAGCAGGACCGCCGGCCGCGCAGCCTCGGCCAGCGCTCCGCGGACCCGGTCGAGCAGGCGGGAGACGCTCTCGCGCAGGTCGGCGAAGGCGTCGCGGGTCTTGCCCGCCGCTCGCTCGATCAGCGTCTGCACGAAGTCGGGGGTGGGTCGGTCGAGATCGAGATCGGCGTCCAGCGTTCCGGCGGCGGCGTAGGCGCGGGAGTGGATCTCCGCCAGCGCCCGGCCGACCCGCGCTCCCTGCTCCGGTCCGTCCTCGAGCGGGCGGTGCGGCACGTTCTCCATCAGCAGGTAGTCGCTGCCGCGCGAGAAGACGCGCGGCACGCGCAGGCTGCGCCAGGTCCGTCGCAGCAGCGCCGCTTCCTTGCCGGACGCCCTGGGGTCGCGCCGGTAGATGCGCAGCACCTTGGCGGCGCACAAGCGCAGGTTGAGGTTCGAATGGCCTCCGGGCAGCAGCTGCGGGGGCTCCTCGATGGGCCCGATGCGCTCCTGGATGTCGGCCAGGGTGACGGCGCGGCCCCACGGGGGCTGCTCCCACTCGACTTCAGGATTGGCCAGGGCGGTCATGACGCGGCGCGGCGCTCCAGGGCCGGGCACGGATGCTCGGCCGCAGATCGGGTCTCCCCTCCAAAGCGACGGCGCGCCGGCTCGCCCCTCCGGGACGAGCGCAGCGCGCCGCTGCAACCCAAGGATGCGGAAGGGGCGGTCTAGGTTTCGACCGAGCCCGTCATCACGCTCACCAGCTCCCCGGAGGCGGTCTTGCCGGCGATGAAGATGGAGACCTGGCCCGGGGCGTGGATGTTGTCGCCCGGCTTGCCCTCGCTGAAGCGGTAGACGTGCAGGTCCGTCAGGTTGGCCTTCAGGAGGTCGACCACGGCCGCGAACTTCTTGCAGTTGGCGGCCAGGTACTCGTCGCTCGGGTCGTAGGGCTCGCTGTAGCGCTTGAAGAACTCCCCGGCGTCGCGCTCCTCGACGTACTTCCGGGCGAGCGGGGTGCTCTCGCTCGTCCCGAACATCGAGCCCGACTGCGCGTCGTGCGCGGCGGCGAAGGCGGACTGGACCGTCGAGGCGTCGACCTCGGCCTTCGGGCCGGTGAGGAAGCGCAGCGAGACGTCGGTCTCGGAGGGGAACAGGTAGCCGTCGGCGACCTTGGGGAGCTGGGCCTCGAGCTCGGCGGCCGAGAGCTTCGTCGTCGAGGGCGGGGTGACCGCGCCCTTGACCGGGAACGGGCCGAAGTAGTCGACCTGCGGCTTGGGCATCCCGCGCCCCTGGACGGTGGTGCGCAGGTAGAACTGGTTGCTGGTCGGGTTGAGCAGCGCCTCGCGCAGCGCGCCGCACGACGGCCGGTTGTCCGAGAGGGTCAGCGGGAGCAGGGCCGAGGTCGACGGCGCCTTGGCGAGCGGCGCGCCGTGGTCGACGTTGGCGAGCACCGCCTCGAGCTGGGTCTTCACCGCCTCGGTGTTCGAGCCGATGGGCAGCCCCTGGGCCGCGGCGAACGACTCGAGCACCTTGCGCGCCGGCGCGGTGAGCTGGAACTTCGTCCCCTCGAAGCGGTCGCCCTGCAGGAGTTGGCCGATGAGCTTGGCCTCGCTGGCGGTCACGTGGGGCTGGCCGCTCGACTCCTTCAGCGCGGCCTTGGCGATGGCCTCCGCCTCGGCCTTGCTCACCTGGGCCTGGCCCTTCGGGGTCTTCAGCGCCTGGCTGATCGCGTTCTGGACGGTGAGCTTGCTCATGGTGTCTGGCTCCGGGGTGCGGCGGTGTGAGCGAGGGAGGATTGTCGGCCTTCGGGCGAAAAGGTTGCCCGTGTTCAGCCGCGAAAATACGCCTGTGATTGCCGGGGCTTGGGCGCCCGGCCGCGTCACTTGGGCAGCTCGCCGTGGACGGTCGCGTCGCGGATGCCCAGGCAGCTCTCCAGCTTCTGCTCCAGGAAGAGCGCCAGCTCGGGCTGCTCCACGACGACGGGTCCTGGCCTCGGAGCGCGTGGGCTACCTTGTGGAGCCGTGAACCCTACAGGCTGCACGTCCCCTTGATGCAGCGCTGGCCCGCGGCGCAGCCGTCGAGGCAGAGCAGGTCGCACGCGCCGCCGGCGCTGCCGGTGATCGCGCGGATCCTGCGGCACACCTCGCGCGCGTTGACCGGCCCCAGCCGCGTGATGAGCCCGGTGCGCGGAGCAGTCGTCAGGTCGCAGCTGCTCATCACGTCGCAGCCCTGGAACGGCCGGAAGATGTTGCCCTGGAAGTACGCGCAGCCCTGGCCGCAGCCGTCGACGTCGTCGCGGACCTCGTAGAGCCACTCGTCGAAGCGCGTCACCTGCCACTGGTTGACGTTGGGGTCGAAGCGCCCGGTGGTCTTGGGGCAGTCCACCACGCCGTCCTCGCCGCAGCCGTTGCCCACCAGGTCGTGCCAGGGCCGGGTCTCGTCGGCGGCGCACTGGGCGGCGGTGCGCTGGTTCTCGGGGCCCAGCGACCAGCAGTTGGGCCCGGGCATCGGCGCGGGGTAGTCGGCTGGGGAGGCGTTGCTGCCCTTCTCGTCCCAGACCTCGCCGATGGCGTGGACGAACTCGTGGACGAAGAACTCGAAGACCTTGTCGATGGCCGTCGTCGCGCCGAAGAGCAGGTTCGCCTGCGCGTAGGAGCCGAAGTTGGCGTAGTGGCCGGGCCGGGCGAAGGTGGCCTCGCTCATCACCGCGGTCTCGGACCAGAGCACGGCGTTGAAGCGGTGCGGCACGTCGCAGGCCCGGCCGGCGGGGCCCATCGCGACGAGGTCCTCGGGCGCGAGCGCGCGCGTGGTCGGGTTGCCGCCCTTGTCGTAGGTGGTCAGCAGGTTGCCGCTGCAGGTCGCGCCCTCGGGGACGTCGATGAACGGGCAGACCTCTCCGGAGCCGTAGAGCGGCAGGTCCACGTACCAGAAGTTGAAGCGATCGAAGTTCGACTTGAAGGGCTCGATCGCGACCAGGCCCTCGACGGCGTAGAGCTTGGCGAGCTCGGGATCGAACGAGTAGGCGTTGTCCTCGGTGCCGGCGACGAGGCCCGAGAACATCCGCGGCATGCCCAGCGAGCCGGTGGCGGAGTCGAAGCCGCCGAAGAAGAGCACCAGGTTGATGCGGTTCGGGTCGTCCGCGTTGTGGCCGGGGACGACCTCCAGGCAGTGGCTGGCGACGCCGGCGTCGGGGACGAGAGCGGCATCGGGCGAGGCCGAGGCGTCGACTGGAGATCCCGAGTCGGAGGCGGCTGCCGCGTCGGGCACCGCCGAGCTCGCATCCGCTGCCCCGGCATCGGCGGGCACTGGGACTGGCACTGGCGCGGGGCAGCCCGCCAGGAGGAGGACGGCGAGGAAAGCGGGGATGGCGCGGAGCGGCATCCCGGGAGAGTACCGAAAGGGGAGCCGCGCCAGCCAACGGCGAAGGCGTCCCGCTGCTTGCCCGCAACGCGCCCGGGGCTCAGCTTTCGGGGAACGGCGAAGGGGAGGGCGGCGATGGAGCGGGCGGCGGCATGGGCGGCGTTGGGGGGCCTCGGCTTGGTCCTCGTCCTGGGGGCTTGCGGTTCCGGGGGAACGAACGGGCAAAAGGATGCCTCCGCGCTGATCGAGGACACGGACGGCGCAGTGGACGCAGGCCAACCGCTCGCCGACGCCGGAGAGGTTCCCGACGCGGCCGCCGAACCACCGGACGCGGCCGCCCCTGGACCGGATGCCTCGATCGTCCAGCCGACCAAACAGGGTTGGACCTTCTACGGCACCGCCAACAAAGGGCCCTCGCAGGTGTGGGGCGCGTCGATGGACGAGGGTGGCAACCTCTGGGTGGCGGGCGGCCGGGAAGGCCTCTTCCTCATGAAGGCCGGCACCACGACCTTCCAGCACTTCGGTCTCGACGAGGGGCTCCATCCGTGGGGCGAACCGTATCCGGGCCAGAGCCCGGTGACCTCGCCCTTCCTCGACGTCTTGTCCGTGTCCGGCGGGCCCGCGGGCACCGTCTTCGTCGGCTACCGGGGCGCTGGCGGTAACGGGAACGACGGCTGCGAGGACAACTGGGACCGCGAGGATGGCATCCCGCCGGATCCCAACATCTACAAGAGCGGCGATGCCGACCGCGTGACGCTTTCGGGCAGCGGCATCCAGGTCACGCACTACGAGATCTCCACCGGGCCGAACATCGTTGCCGCGGAGCCGCGGGGCCGCGAGAAGGTCTGCACCATCTACCGCATCCTCTACGACGCCCATTCGAAGAGCGTCTGGTTCGGCGGCAATCATGGCTACGCCTGGGGCGACCCGACCGGCACGCTCGTGCAGGAGCACGCCCACCCGCTGCTCAACGGCTACACGGCAACCAGCACGACTGAGGTCGCTCTGACCAACTACTACTGGGGCCTCGCCGTCGAGCCGACTGGCGACCTGTGGGTCGGTGGGATGTTCCGCTCGCAGCACTGCCTGGCAGGGATGGGCGGCGTCGGGTTCTTTGGCACCAAGGCCAATCCCGGGTGTGAGTCGTTGGGCAGCCTCGATTCGGGCGCCTATGCCATCGACTGGTGGCCGGACACGGTGCACGTCGACTCCCGGCCCTTCCAGCGCACGGACGACAACGTCTCGGGGATGTCCCTGGCCGAGGACGGCTCGCTGTGGATCGGCTCGTTCAGCAACGGATTGGCTCATCGCAAGAGCGACGGCACGGTCGAGTTCATCACCACCGGGCTCATCGACCCGAAGCGCGTCTCGTCGGTGCAGGTCGATCCGCTGGACGGCTCGGTCTGGGTGGGGGCTAGCAAGGGCGGGATTACGAGAATCCAGGCCGGAGTCTTCACGGCCTGGGACGGGAGCGTGCTGGGCAGCCGCACCACCGGCGAGATCCCCGACATCCAGGTCGACCGATCCGGCGCTCGGCGGAGGATCGTGGTGGCGTTCAAGAGCGGGTCGGTGGGCGTCTACGAAGGGCCGTAGGCTGGCGCCCCTCGAGGCCCGTTTGCCGCGCGAGTAGCAGAACCATTGGCGAGCGCCCGAGGCCCGGAATCCGGGTGCTCGGGCGCTCGCCAAACTGCGCGGCACGACTGGGGTTTTCAGGGCGCCGCCACTATCGTTTTCTTCACAGAGGGTGAGTGGTTTTCCCAGGCGCTCACGCGGTTGTACGTGTCCCAAAAGTGCGGTACGCATCCTGCGCGTTTTCTTCCCCCTAACCGCAGGAAAGTCGCGAGGTAACGCCATGGTGAAAGTCGCAATCAACGGGTTCGGCCGCATCGGCCGCCAGGTCGTGAGCGCCATGATGGAGAAGGGCGTGCTCGGCAAGGAGATCGACGTCGTCGCCTGCGTCGACGTCACCACCGACGCCGACTACTTCGCCTACCAGCTCAAGTACGACTCGGTCCACGGCCGCTTCAAGGGCGAGATCCGCACCGAGAAGAGCAAGCCCGACGCCAAGGAGAACGACGTCGTCGTCGTTGGCGGCTGCAAGATCAAGTGCCTGCCGGCCCCCAAGGACCTCTCGCTGCTGCCCTGGAAGGAGATGGGCGTCGAGCTCGTCATCGAGTCCACCGGCCTGTTCACCGAGTCCGACCTCGCGCGCGGCCACCTCGCCGCCGGCGCCAAGAAGGTCATCATCTCCGCCCCGGGCAAGGGCGTGGACGTGAAGACCGTGGTCATGGGCGTCAACCACGAGGAGTACGACCCCCGCAAGCACCACATCGTCTCCAACGCCTCCTGCACCACCAACTGCCTGGCCCCGGTCGTCCACGTGCTGATGAAGGAGTTCGGCATCGAGACCGGCCTGATGACCACCATCCACAGCTACACCGCGACGCAGAAGACGGTCGACGGGCCTTCCAAGAAGGATTGGCGCGGCGGCCGCGCCGCGGCGATGAACATCATCCCGTCCTCCACCGGCGCCGCGAAGGCCGTCGGCGAGGTGCTCCCCGCCACCAAGGGCAAGCTCACCGGCATGGCCTTCCGCGTGCCGACCGCCGACGTCTCGGTCGTGGACCTCACCTTCCGCACCGCCAAGGACACGTCGATCGACGAGATCGACAAGGCGCTCAAGACCGCCTCCCAGACCTACCTCAAGGACATCCTGGGCGTGACCGGCGAGGAGCTGGTGTCGACGGACTTCATCCACGACAACCGCTCGTCCATCTACGACGCCAAGGCCACGCTCGAGAACAACCTGAAGGGCGAGAAGCGCTTCTTCAAGGTCGTCAGCTGGTACGACAACGAGTGGGGCTACTCGATGCGCGTCGTCGACCTGGCGCTGATGATGGCCAAGCTCGGCGTCAACAAGGGCGACGACGTCAAGACCCGCTCCATCGACGACCTGAACATGAAGGGCAAGCGCGTCTTCATCCGCGTGGACTTCAACGTCCCGATGGAGGGCGGCAAGGTCACCGACGACTTCCGCATCGTCAGCGCCATCCCGACGATCAAGAAGGCCATGGACGCCGGCGCCAAGGTCGTCCTCGCCAGCCACCTGGGCCGCCCGGCCGAGAAGGGCTACGAGGCCGAGTTCAGCCTCAAGGCCTGCTCCGAGGTGCTCGCCAAGCACCTGGGCAAGAGCGTGAAGTTCGTCGAGGACTGCGTGGGCGAGAAGGCCGAGAAGGCCGTCGCCGAGCTGAAGGACGGCGAGGTCGCCCTGCTCGAGAACCTGCGCTTCTACAAGGGCGAGGCCGCCAACGACGAGAAGTTCTCCGCCCAGCTGGCCAAGCTCGCCGACCTCTACGTCAACGACGCCTTCGGCACCAGCCACCGCGACGCCGCGTCCATGACCGGCGTGCCCAAGCTGCTCAAGGGCGGCGTGGCCGGCTACCTGGTCCAGAAGGAGGTCGAGGTCATCAACAAGGCGCTCAAGAGCCCCGGCCGTCCCTTCGTGGCCGTGCTCGGCGGCGCCAAGGTCAGCGACAAGATCTTCGTCATCAAGAACCTGCTCAACCTGGTCGACGAGGTCCTCGTCGGCGGCGCGATGGCCTACACGTTCATGAAGGCCATGGGCAAGGACGTCGGCAGCAGCAAGTACGAGAAGGTGGTCGTCGACAAGAAGGGCGGCGAGAAGCAGGTCCTGAAGATGGCCACCGAGATCCTCGACCTGGCCAAGGCCAAGGGGAAGAAGATCGTCCTGCCGGTGGATCACGTCGTGGCCGAGAAGGTCGAGGCGGGCGCCAAGAGCAAGACCGCCGAGGTCCTCGAGGACGGCTGGAAGGGCGTCGACATCGGCCCGCGCACCCGCGACCTGTACGCCAAGACCATCGCCAACGCGAAGACCGTGTTCTGGAACGGCCCGATGGGCGTCTTCGAGATGAAGGGCTTCGACGAGGGCACCCTGGCCGTCGCCAAGGCCATCGCCGAGGCGACCGGCAAGGGCGCCATGACCATCGTCGGCGGCGGCGACTCGGCCGCGGCCATCCGCCAGATGGGCTTCGACACCAAGGTCACGCACGTCAGCACCGGCGGCGGCGCCTCGCTCGAGATGTTCGAGGGCAAGTTCCTCCCCGGCGTCGCGGCGCTGGACCTGAAGTAAGTCGAGGGTTGATGGTCGATAGTCGATAGTGGAGGGGCG
>DASXVQ010000130.1:0-100134 GCA_036504155.1 Myxococcales bacterium | reverse complement strand
AGACCGCATGGCGAGCATCCTCACCCTCACCGCGAACACGCTGATCGACTGCCTGGCGACGGGCCAGGTGCGCCCGTCCAAGGTCAACCGCGTCGACCAGTTCGAGCTGGTCGCCGGAGGCAAGGGCCTCAACGCCGGACGAGTCCTCGCCTCCTTCGGCCACCGGGTCGTCGCGGCAGGCTTCGCCGGAGGCTGGTCCGGCGAGCTGCTCAAGGAGCGGGTCCAGGCCAACGGGATGGAGCCGATGCTCGTCCCCACCGAGGCCCGCACCCGCATCGGGTTCAACGTCGCCGGCTCCGAGGGCGGCATCGCCTTCCTCGAGAACGGCTTCAAGGTGCGCCCGGAGGAGGCCAGGGCGCTGGTCGAGGCCATCCGCGGGCGCCTCGAGTCGGTCCAGCTCGTCCTCGTCTCCGGCTCGATCCCCGACGAGTCCTGCGTCGGGCTCTACGCCACCGTCCTCGACGCCTGCGCGCAGGCCAAGGTCCCTTGCTGGCTCGACGCCTACGGCCCGGCGCTGCAGAAGGCCCTGGCGCGTCCGAGCCCGCCCTCGCTGGTGAAGTGCAACCGCGACGAGTACGGCGACGGCCGGGGCTTCGACGTCTGCCCGGAGCTGCACGTGACCGACGGCGCCAAGGAGGTCGAGGTGCGCACTCCTGGCGCGCACTTCGAGATCGTCCCGCCCAAGCTCAACGAGCGCAGCGCCATCGGCAGCGGCGACTGCTACTTCGCCGCGCTGGCGCACGCCCGGCTCACCGGCCTGCCCGAGGCCGAGCAGCTGCGCTGGGCCGCCGCCGCCGGGGCCGCCAACGCCGCGATGGGCGCCACCGCCCGCATCGGACTGGCCGACGTGGAGCCCTGGCTCGCCAAGGTCGGGGTCTCGCGCCGCCTGGACGCCTGATCGAGGCCGTTGCCAAGTTCTCGACAGGCTCCCAGAATGCCGCCTTCCGCCCGGGGGGCGCCGGAAGGTCTGGAGGCGTGACTTCGATGAACGGCCTGGGCCTGGTGGTGGTGGCCTTCTTGGTCTACGCGATCTCGTACCGGCTGTACGGCGCGTTCCTGGCGGCGAAGGTCGCCAAGCTCGACGATGCCAACGTGACCCCTGCCGTCCAGCTCGAGGACGGCAAGAACTTCCACGCCACCAACCGGTACGTGGTCTTCGGTCACCACTTCGCCGCCATCGCCGGCGCCGGCCCGCTGGTGGGCCCGGTCCTCGCCGCGCAGTTCGGCTACCTGCCGGGCCTCATCTGGCTGCTCATCGGCGCGGTGCTCGGCGGCGGCACGCACGACTTCGTCATCCTGGTCGCCTCGCTGCGCTCCGGCGGCAAGTCCCTGGCGGAGATCGCCAAGGAGAACATGTCGCCGCTGTCCGCCGGGGTGACCATGGTCGCCATCCTCTTCATCGTCATGACCGCGCTCGCCGGCCTGGCGATGGTGGTGGTCAACGCGCTGGCCGAGAGCGCCTGGGGCACCTTCACCATCCTGCTCACCATCCCCATCGCCATGTTCGTCGGCCTGTGGATGGAGGTCTGGCGCAAGGGGAAGGTGAAGGAAGCCTCGTGGATCGGCGTGGTCCTGATGCTCTTCGCGGTGGTCGCCGGCGGCTGGGTCCACCACTCGCCGGAGATCGCCCGCTTCTTCTCCTTCACCAAGCCGCAGTTCTCCGTCGCCATCGCCATCTACGGCTTCGCCGCCTCGGTGCTGCCCATCTGGCTGCTCCTGGCGCCGCGCGACTACCTCTCCAGCTACATGAAGATCGGCACCATCGGCGCCCTGGCGCTGGGCATCGTCATCGTGATGCCCGAGCTGCGCATGCCCGCGGTCACCGAGTACGTCAACGGCGGCGGCCCGATCATCCCCGGCAAGGTCTGGCCGTTCGTCTGCATCACCGTCGCCTGCGGCGCCATCTCGGGCTGGCACTCGCTCATCAGCTCCGGGACGACGCCCAAGATGCTCACCAAGGAGAAGGACGCGCTCTTCGTCGGCTACGGGGCGATGCTGATGGAGGGCTTCGTGGCGGTCATGGCCCTCATCGCGGCCACGGTGCTGCTCCCCAGCGACTACCTGGCCATCAACGTCAACCCGGCGAGGTGGGCGGCCCTGGGCATCGTGCCGGTCGAGCTCCCCCAGTACGCGGCGATGGTCAACGAGGACCTGGCCGGGCGCTCCGGCGGGGCGGTCACCCTGGCGGTCGGCATGGCCCACATCTTCTCGGCCCTGCCCGGCATGAAGTCGCTGATGTCGTACTGGTACCACTACGCCATCATGTTCGAGGCGCTGTTCATCCTGACCACGGTGGACGCCGGCACCCGCGTCGGGCGCTACCTCATCCAGGAAGTCTCGGGGAAGCTCTACCCGAAGATGGCCGACATCAACTGGTGGCCGTCGGTGCTCCTCACCAGCGCCGTGGTCTGCGGCGGCTGGGGCTACCTGCTCTACCAGAACGACGTCTCGTCCATCTGGCCCATGTTCGGCGTGGCCAACCAGCTCCTGGCCACCATCGCCTTCGCCATCGGGACCTCCTGGCTGCTCAAGGTGACCAAGCGCTCGTACTCGCTGATCACCGCCATCCCCGGGCTGTTCATGGCGGTCACCACGCTCACCGCCGGGGTCTACAACGTCACCGGCAACTACCTGCCCATGGCGCGAGCCGGCAACTTCAACGGCTACCTGAACGCCTTCCTGACGATCGTGATGATGGGCTGCGCCGCCATCGTGACCGGCGAGGGCGTGCTGCGCTTCGTCAAGGCGATGCGCGAGAAGCCCGCCGCCACCTCGGCGGTCGCCTGACGAGCGCTGCGCTCGCCCGTCCGGCCGTGCTTCTGCCGGAAAGATGACAGCGCTCCCGCATCATTAGATCCGCGAGCGACGGTCCGGACGAGCCGCCTGGCCGGGCTTTTCGAAGCGAGAAGGCGAGCTCCGGGAACGGGCCGCACGGCAGCGCCTGTTGGGGAAGGCCGGAGATTCATTTGCCTTTTTAGGCCCGGCAGGTAGACTCCCGAGCCGTGTAGCGGGCTGTAGCACGCTCGGAACGTGGGCAGACGAACAGGTGGTGGCCCCGGCGGCAGCTCACGACGGACGGGGCCTCCCAGGTCTAAAGAAACCGTCGGATCATCAAAGGCTTCGGACCCCATGGCTGAACAGCTGAGCATGTTCGCGGCAGGCAAGGACGCCAAGAAGCGGCGCGGGAAGAACGGCAAGGGCGCGAAGGGCGGGGGAGAGGGCGGCGGCGGCGGCGGCGGAGTCCTGCCGGCGGCGCTCCACGAAGAGGCCCAGCGGCGCTACCTCAACTACGCGCTGTCGGTCATCACCAGCCGGGCGCTGCCCGACGTGCGTGACGGCCTCAAGCCGGTGCAGCGGCGCATCCTCTTCGGGATGTACCACGACCACCACCTGACGCACGACGCCAAGTACATGAAGTGCGCGAAGGTGGTCGGCACCATCATGGGCCAGTACCACCCGCACGGCGACTCGGCGCTCTACGAGGCGCTGGTGCGCATGGCGCAGGACTTCTCGCTGCGCTACCCGCTGGTGGACGGCCACGGCAACTTCGGCTCGCTCGACGGCGACTCCGCGGCGGCCATGCGCTACACCGAGTGCCGCCTGGCCGGGCTGGCCAGCGAGCTCCTGGTGGAGCTCAAGAAGAAGACGGTCGACTACCGGCCCACCTACGACGGCGTGATGTTCGAGCCGATCGTCATCCCGGCCCGCTTCCCGCAGCTGCTCGTCAACGGGGTGACCGGCATCGCCGTGGGCATGGCGACCAACATCCCGCCCCACAACCTCGGCGAGGTGGTGGATGCCTGCGTCGAGCTCCTCGGCAGCCCCAAGCTCGAGAACAAGGACCTCTGCAAGCACATCAAGGGCCCGGACTTCCCCACCGGCGGGCAGATCCTCAACTCCAAGGCCGAGCTCAAGGAGATCTACGAGACCGGCCAGGGCGCGGTCCGCGTGCGCGGCGAGTGGAAGCTGGAGGAGCTCAAGCGCGGCGGCCAGAACATCGTCATCACCTCCATCCCCTACACCGTCAACAAGAGCACCCTGGTCCAGAAGATCGGCGACCTCGTCCGCGACCGGAAGCTGCCGCCGCTGGTCGACGTGCGCGACGAGTCGACCAAGGACGTGCGCGTCGTCCTGGAGATCAAGCGCGACGCGGACGCCGAGATGGTGATGGCGTTCCTCTTCAAGCACACCGCGCTGCAGACCAACTTCAACGTCAACATGACGTGCCTGCTGCCCACCGACAATCCCGAGGTGGGCACCCCGGAGCGCGTCGACCTCAAGCGGCTGCTGGCGGAGTTCCTCAAGTTCCGCACCCAGGTGATCACCAAGCGCCTGGAGTTCGACCTCGCCGAGCTCAAGAAGCGCCTGCACATCCTCGAGGGCTTCGAGAAGGTCTACGACGCCCTCGACGAGATGATCCGCATCATCCGCAAGTCCGACGGCAAGGAGGACGCGGCCAAGAAGCTCATCGCCAGGTTCAAGCTCGACCCCGAGCAGGCCGACGCCATCCTGGAGATGAAGCTCTACAAGCTGGCCCGCCTGGAGATCCTCGTCATCCAGGAGGAGCTCAAGCAGAAGCGGGCCGAGGCCAAGCGCATCTCCGAGATCCTCAAGGACCCCAAGAAGATCAAGTTGATCGTCCGGGACGAGCTGGCGGAGATCAAGAAGCTCTACGGCGACAAGCGCCGCACCGTCATCGGCGGCAAGGTCGAAGAGGTCGAGATCGACGAAGAGGCCTTCATCACCGACGAGGACTGCCACGTCATCCTCACGCGCGACGGCTGGGTCAAGCGGGTGCGCGAGGTCAAGGACCCCACCTCCACCCGCCTGCGCGAGGGCGACGAGGTGATGGCGGTGCTGGCCGGCAGCCTGAAGCAGAACCTGGTGTTCTTCTCCAACTTCGGCGCCGCCTACGTCACCCGCTTCAACGACATCCCGGCCTCCACCGGCTACGGCGACCCGGTGCAGAAGTTCTTCAAGTTCGACGACGGCGAGAAGGTGATCAGCGCGCTGTCGCTCGACCCGCGGCTCAAGCGGCCGGAGAAGATGTTCGCCCTGTCGCGCCGCGGCTACGGCCTGCGCTTCGAGCTGGCCGCCCACACCGAGGTGTCCACCCGCGCCGGCCGCCTCTACGCCCGCCGCGCCAAGGACGACGAGCTGATCGGCGTCGTGCCGGTGACCGACAAGGACTTCGTCGCCGCCATCACGCAGAAGAGCAACGCGCTCATCTGCACGGCCAAGGAGGTCAACGAGCTGGCCGGACCGGGCCGCGGCGTGACCGTCATCAAGGTGGCCCCCGACGACTACGTGTTCGCCTTCCTGTGCACCCGCGACCGCGAGGCGGCGCTGGAGTTCGAGACCGAGAAGGGCAAGAAGATCGAGCTGCGCGTCGGCCGCTTCGAGATCGGCTCGCGCGGCGGCCGCGGCCGGCCGTTCTTCCGCACGGACAAGATCAAGGAGTTGCTGACCAAGGCCGTCGTCTTCGTGCCCCTGCCGGGCTACGAGCCGAAGGAGGCCGCGCCCAAGAACGGCAACGGCGCGACCAAGAACGGCGAGCAAGGCAAGGGCAAGGACGAAGAGGAGTAGGGCTCTTTCGCGCCTGCCGGACCTTCGAGCGAGGGGACGGCGGGCGCTCGATGCCAGGACAAAGCCATGGCTGCCAAGAAGACCAGCTACAACGCCAAAGACATCACGGTGCTCGAGGGCCTGGACCCGGTCCGCAAGCGCCCCGCCATGTACATCGGCGGCACGGATGACGCCGGCTACCACCACCTGCTGTGGGAGATCGTCGACAACTCGGTGGACGAGGTCATCAACGGCAACGCCACCACCATCGACGTGACCCTGCACAAGGACGGCAAGACCATCACCGTGGAGGACGACGGCCGCGGCATCCCCGTGGACAACATGCCGAAGTACAAGAAGAGCGCGCTGGAGGTCATCCTCACCACGCTCCACTCCGGCGGCAAGTTCGACCAGGAGAACTACCTCCACTCCGGCGGCCTGCACGGCGTCGGGTCCTCGGTGGTCAACGCGCTCTCCAGCACGCTCGTCGCGCAGATCAAGCGCGACGGCAAGCGGTTCGAGCAGACCTACGCCAAGGGCAAGGCGACCTCGAAGCTCAAGACCGTCGGCGCCTGCCGGGGCACCGGCACCACGATGACCTTCACGCCGGACCCGGAGATCTTCGGCGAGAAGCTCAGCTTCGACTGCGCCCTCATCAAGGACCGCCTGGAGGCCAAGAGCTACCTGCACAAGGGGCTCACCATCCTCTTCGTGGACGAGACGGTCGAGCCGCCCGAGAAGCTCACCTTCAAGCACGACGGCGGCATCGCCGAGTACCTGGGCAAGGTGGTCGCCGAGCGCGGCAAGCCCACCGTCCCGCCGGCGGCGGCGAGCTTCTACTACGCCAAGAACAACGGCGTGCGCCTGGAGGTGGCCCTGGTCTGGACCGAGGCCACCGACGAGCACGTGCGCAGCTACGTCAACGGCATCCCCACTCCCAACGGCGGCACCCACGAGAACGGCCTGCGCGCGGGCATCGTCAAGGCGGTGCGCAACTTCATCGAGACGCACGGGCTGACCCCCAAGGGCGTCACGCTGACCGCCGAGGACATCCGCGAGGGCGTCACCGCCATCCTCTCGTCCTACGTGGTCGAGCCGCAGTTCCAGGGCCAGACCAAGAGCCGCCTCAACAACCCCGAGGTGGCCAGCCTGGTGGACAACGTGATCCGCCCGGCGCTGGAGAACTGGCTCAACGACAACAAGTCGCTCGCCGAGTCGGTCATCGCGCGCATCATCCTCGCCGCGCGGGCCCGCGAGGCCAGCCGCGCCGCCTCGGCGGCGGTGACGCGCAAGAGCGCGGTGAGCCACAAGCTCAACCTGCCCGGCAAGCTGTACGACTGCTCCTCCACCGACCCCGCGGAGAGCGAGCTGTTCCTGGTGGAGGGCGACTCCGCAGGCGGCAGCGCCAAGGCGGGGCGCGACCGGCGCACGCAGGCCATCCTCCCGCTGCGCGGCAAGGTGCTCAACGCGGAGCAGGCCTCGCTGGACAAGGTCTCCTCCAACAAGGAGCTCACCGACATCGTCAGCGCGCTGGGCTGCGGCCTGGGCCCCGACTTCAGCCTGGAGAAGCTGCGCTACGGCAAGATCTTCCTGCTGATGGACGCCGACAGCGACGGCCACCACATCGCCACGCTGCTGCTCACCTTCTTCTACCGGCACCTCAAGGGGCTCATCACCAGCGGCTGCGTCCACATCAGCCAGCCCCCGCTCTACAAGATCGAGATCGGCAAGGAGGCCTACTTCGCCCTCGACGAGGCCGACCGCGACCGCATCCTCAAGGAGAAGGTCAAGGGCAACGCCAAGCCCAACATCATGCGGTTCAAGGGCCTGGGCGAGATGAGCGCCGAGGAGCTGCACGACACCACGCTCGACCCGGCGCAGCGCGTCAGCCTGCGAGTGGAGATCGCCAACGAGCTCGAGACCGACCGGGTCATCAACGACCTGCTCGGCCGCGACGTCTCGGCGCGCTTCAAGCTGATCATGGAGCGGGCCGGCGAGGTGCAGGAGCTCGATGTCTGAGTGAAGCAGTCGATGGTTGATAGTCGATGGTCGATAGTGGGTCCGCCTCGACTCGGCACCCTCCGACGACTCCCGCCTGCCAACCCTCGGCCATCGCCCCTATCGACCATCAACTATCGACTATCGACTCCCCCATGACCTGGTACACCGGCGACTCCACCTACGACACGGTCCTCACCGCGGCGCTCGCTCTGGCGGCGCTGGTGTCCGTCAGCTCGCCCTTCGTGGCCTCGCCCTACGGCCGCTTCGCTTCGGCGCGCTGGGGCTTCGCGGTCGATCCGCGGCTGGGCTGGTTCCTGATGGAGCTGCCTTCGACCGTGTTCTTCCTGGCCTTCTTCTTCGCGGGCCCCCACCGCTTCGAGCCGGTGCCGCTGGTGTTCCTGGCCATCTGGCTCGTCCACTACGGCAACCGCGGCTTCTTTTTCCCGGCCTCGATGCGGGTCCCCAAGGGCGGCAAGGCCAGCTTCGGCATCCTGGTGCTCTCGATGGGGTGGGTGGTGACCTCGCTGCACGGCTACCTCAACGGCTCCTTCGCCTCGACCTTCGCCGCGCGCGACATCTCCTGGCTCGCCGATCCCCGCTTCCTGGGCGGGCTGGCTCTCTACGGCTGCTCGCTGGCGCTCAACATCCACTCCGACGCCATCATCCGCAACCTGCGCACCCGCGAGGAGGTTCGGGCGGGGACGAAGGTCTACCGGATCCCGCAGGGCGGGCTCTTCCGCTTCGTCAGCTGCCCCTCGTACCTCACCGAGCTGACGGCCTGGGCCGGCTTCGCGCTGCTCACCTGGTCGTTGGCGGGCGTGTTCATCTTCGCGGTCAGCTCCGCCAACCTCCTGCCGCGCGTCTTTGCCACCCACCGCTGGTACCGCGAGCGCTTCCCCGACTACCCGCCCGAGCGCAAGGCCCTCATCCCATTCGTGCTGTGAGCCCCGCGCTGCTTGCCCCGGCTGGCGGCGCCTGCCCATAATCCTCGTTCATGATTGTCCAGTGCGCAGCCTGCCAGGCGCGCTTCAAGATCGCCGACGACAAGGTCACCGACCGTGGCGTCAAGGTGCGCTGCCGCAAGTGCGCGACGGTATTCGTCGTCCACAGGGACTCCGCGCCCGCGCCCGACGCCCCGCCGCTCGGCCGCGTCGACACCGGCAAGCCTCGTCCGGGCATGCCCGGCCCCGCCGCAGCCCCGATGCCGATGGCGCCGCCGCCGGCCGCCCAGTTCCCGGCGACGTCCAGGCCCCAGCAGCTCGTGCCTCACCCTGCGCCGGCCGCCGCCAAGCAGCCGCCCGACGCCTTCCGGCGTTTCCAGACCAAGGAGCTCGGCGCCGACCCGTTCCTGCAGCCCCAGAGGCTGGCCAGGCCGGATCCGTTCGCCGGGCTGGAGGAGGCCACCTCTCCCGCGTTCTCGCCGCCGCCGCCGGCCTCGGCCCCTCCGCAGGCCGCCGACCCCTTCGCCAGCCTGGACCTGGGCGGCAACCCCATCCCGACGCCCCAGCAGGAGAGCTTCGGCGAGGCGACGATCCGCCGGGACATTTCCCCGGCGCTCCAGCACCTGAGCATCCCGCCCCCACAGCAGCAGCAGGCCGACCCCTTCTCCTCCGCGACCATCCGCAAGACGCTGCCGCCCCAGGCGTTGGCCGCCGCCAGGGCAGCCGCCGCGACGAGCCAGGACCCCTTCGCCAAGCTGGAGCTCGGCGGGGCTGCCTCGGCGCCGCCTCCGGCTCAACCGGCCGCGGCCTCGGACCCGTTCGCGCACATCGACCTCAGTGGGCCTCCCCCTGCGCCAGCGCCCGCGGCTCCCGCCAGCGCGGACCCCTTCGCCAACATCGACATGGGCTCGCCCGCCGGCGCGCCGATGTCCCAGGGATTCGGCAACATCGACTTCGGGGCCCCGCCTCAGGCGCCCGCCGCACCCTCCTTCCAGCAGGGCCAGGGCTTCTCTCAGGCGCCGCTCTCGCAACCGACCGCCCCGCCGAGCAGGCCGCTCGCCCCCACGGCTGCCAGCACCGACCCCTTCGCCGGCGTCGACGTGAGCGGGATGGGCCCCGCGCCCGCCGCCGCGCCGAGCATGAGCATGCCCGCGCCGGGGGGACTGAGCGCTCCGGGAATGCCCGGGGGCCTGCCCGGCTCCCTCGACCTGGGATCGATCGATCTCAGCCCGCCGGAGCCTGGGTTCGGCGACGAGCCGGAAGCTCCGCCCCCTCCGCAGCCCGTGGCGCCCCCTTCGGCCGACCTGTCCGAGCCTCGCACCGTCGTCAAGAACGTGAAGTGGGACGGCGAGAAGGTCGAGGTCAAGTCGCCGGCAGCGGCCTATGCAGCCCAGCTGCTCACCAAGAAGGCGGCAGACCGCCCACGCCGCAGCCTCATCGCCTCGCTCCTGATGGCCCTGGTCTTCCTCGGCGTCGGCGGCCTGGTGGTCGAGCGCACCGCCCGCGCCATCAAGGAGCATGGCGCGACCCCCACGACCCAGGCCGGGAAGCTGAGCGTCACCGACCTGACCTCGACCTACTACCCGACCCGCGAAGGGCGTCCGGTCTTCATCGTCCGCGGGAAGGTCACCAACCGCACGGACGAGCGCCAGGCGCCCTCGGTGAAGGTGACCATCGAGCTGCGCAAGGGCGATTCGGTGGAGCGCTCCGCCGACGCCTACGCCGGGAAGGTGCCGAACCTGGAGGAGATCTTCCAGACGAGCGGTCCGCTGGAGGTCGCCGAGGCCGCCCAGCGCGTCGCGTCGCAGGCCGGCCCGCTCGAGCCCAAGGCGAGCGCCGAATTCCTGGCCGTGTTTGGCGAGTTCCCCGACGACCTGCCCGACCTCACCATTCGCGCCGTCGCGGTCGCTTCCGCCGTACCCGCCCCACCGGCTGGCAAGGCCGCGGCGGAGCCGGCGCGCGCCCCCGGGCCGGCCAAGGCGGACGCAGCAGCCAAGCCGACACCTTCCGGGAAGGGCGCAGACCCGGGCAAGGGGCCGGGCGGAGCCAAGGCAGTCGAGTTCCCCATGGACGACCCCAGGCGGCCGGCCAAGCCAGCGCAGCCGGAGCCGAAGCTCGTGGCCCCCAAGCCGCTGGCCGACGATGCCAAGGCCCCGGAGCCCGCCAAGGCCGCCCCTGCCGCCAACAAGAAGTTCGAGTTCCCGATGGACGAGCCGCCCAAGCGGCTCAAGGTCAACAGCGGGACCGCGCCGGCGAAGGCCGCTCCGGCCAAGGCGCCCTGACCGCCGGAGGAGCTCCTTGGCGTCGAACGCCACGGCCAATGCCTTGATCGACGCGCTGGCCGGCCTGGAGGTCGGCAGCACCGGCGACGTGGCTGCGGCCAAGGCGATCTCGCGGCTCGACGCGGTGGAGGCCGTCCATGCGCTTCGGGTCCTGGTGGCGAAGGCCAAGTCGTCGCCTCGCGCCGGCAAGGCGCTGGTCCTGGCGACGCGGGCCCTGTCCTGGGGCCCCGACGAGTTCTTCTCCCCGGAGGCGCGCGGCCGGGTCTTCGACGCCGCGACCGAATTCGGGGTGAGCGAGGTCGCGGCCCTGTTCGTGCGCAGCGCCCCGGCGCTCGAGGTCGACCCCGACCTGGTGGAGCAGCCCGACCCGGTCATCGGCCAGCTCACCCTGGGCCACAAGAAGATGCTGGCGCGCAAGGTGGACGGCGACCGCATCGCGCGCTTCGCCATGGAGCCGGACGCCCGGGTCATCCGCGAGCTCCTGTTCAACCCCCGGCTCACCGAGGAGCAGGTGGTGCGCATCGCGGCGCGCCGCCCGGCGCGGGTCCCGGTGCTCATGGAGATCTGGCGGGCGAGGAGCTGGTGCGTGCGCCGCAACGTGTGCCGCGCGCTGGCGATGAACCCCTACACGCCGCCCGAGGTGGGCCTGAAGATCCTGCCGCAGCTCGAGCGCGCGGATCTGCTGGCCATCGCCGGCGACGGAGCGCTGCACGCCGACATGCGGGCGCTGGCGCGAAAGCTCGCGGGACCCGCGCTAGGCGCGAGGCGGTCCCTTGACCAGCCGGCCGGCCAGGTTGCCGAGCCAGGAGAGGCGGCTGGGAAGCACGACGAGCGCCAGGACGAGGATGAGGAAGAGGAGCTCGTCGCGGGAGAGGTCGAAGCTGGGCATCGCAAGTCCTGATTCGTTGATCGACGCGAGGCGGAATCGTAGCATGCCGCCGCCATGCCCGCCCGGCTGATGCAGGCCTATCCCACGCGGTCCGATCGTCCGCTCGTGCTGGGGCACCGCGGCGCCAGCGCCGACGCGCCCGAGAACACCGTCGCCGCCTTCAAGGAGGCGATCCGCCAGGGCGCCGACGGGGTGGAGCTCGACGTGATGCGCTGCGGCTCAGGCGAGCTGGTGGTCTGCCACGACGACTGGCTCGACCGCCTGGCCGGCGAGCACCTGCGGGTGGCCGCGACGCCGCTCTCGCGGCTGCGCACGCTGGACCTGGGACGCCGCTTCGGCCCCCGCTTCGCCGGCGAGAAGATGCCGACCCTGCACGAGGCGCTGGCCGCGCTGCCGTCGCGGGCGATCTGCAACGTCGAGCTCAAGTGCGAGCCGCCGCTGCGCGACCACGGCCTGGCCTGGGCCGTCAGCCGCGAGCTGCGCCGCGCCGACCCCGGCCAGGAGCTGATCCTCTCCTCGTTCAACCCGCTGTCGCTGGCGCGGGTCCGGCTCTTCGCCGCGCACCTGCCCATCGGCGTCCTGGTCGACGCCTCGCAGCGGGTGCAGCTGCGCCTGGGCGCGGCGGTGGCGATGCGCGCCTCGGCCCTCCACGTCCCGCACCGCCTGTGCACGCGCGAGTCGGTCGCCGGCTGGCACGGCTGGGGCCTGAAGGTGGCGGCCTGGACGGTGGACGAGCCCGCCGACCTCGCGCGCTGCTGCGCCGCGGGCGTGGACGTGCTCATCACCAACAAGCCGCGCGAGACGCTGGACACGCTCGACGGGCTCGGCGTGGCGGACTGACGAAAGGCGTCGGCCGCCAGCCTCGGGGAGGCTGACGGCCGAAGGACCGGCGACCGGGGGCGCGGCCTAGGCGGTCGCCACCGCTCGCGGCAGCGCCCGCCCGGAGCGCAGCTCCTCGTCGCGGGCCAGGCCGCTCTCGACGGCCTCGATGAGCGCGGGGCGCAGCCCGAGGGGCTCGACGATCTGGTCGAGCGAGCCGACCTGCTGGGCGCGGTGGACCGAGTGGATCGCGTCGAACTTCTCGGCGATCTCGCGCTGCTTCTCGGTGAGCACGCGCTGGAACAGGTCGTCGTACTCCTGGTGGAGCTGCGGCCTGGGCGTGCCGTTGTGCTTCATCCGCTTCTCCATCTCCTGGACGCGCGGGTCCTTGAGCGCCGCGGCGCGGGCCTCCTCGGGGAAGACCACCGCCGCCGCCGGGGCGCCGCCGATGACCGAGGCGTAGCTGCCGGTGAGCGCCAGGACCTTCATCGAGGGGTTCAGCGCCTTGGAGAAGACGACGTAGGCGCCGCCGTGGTAGCGGGCGACCACGCAGAAGACGAGGGGGCCCTTGAAGTTCACCACCGCCCGGCCGATCTCCGCGCCGTACTCCAGCTGCAGCCGGCGCAGCGACTCCGGGGAGCCGTCGAAGCCCGAGAGGTTGGCCACCACCACCGCGGGCCGGTTGCCGGAGGCGGAGTTGATGGCGCGCGCCACCTTCTTGCTGGCGATGGGGAACAGGGTGCCGCCGGACCACGTCTCGGGGCCGTCGGAGGGCACGTAGCCGATGCGCGGCAGCGGCTTGCTCTCGATGCCCACCAGGCAGACCGGCCAGCCGCCCAGGTGCGCGTCCCAGATGACCGCCACCTCGGCGTCCTGCTGCGCCGGCCAGCGCTCGAGCGGATTGGCGTCCTGGTCGGCGACGGAGCGCAGCAGCGCCCGGACGTCGAAGGGCTTCTTGCGGCCCGGGTTCTTGGTGTCGTCCCAGAGTTCGCCGACCTGCTCGAAGCCCTCGCTCGAGGCGTAGGGGGCGACGCAGACGTTGCGGTCCCTGGCGTCGGTCGTCGGGCGGACGCGGGGGTGGCGCTCGCCGGGGGCGACGTAGGTGTGCTCGTAGTAGCGCAGCAGGATGCGGCAGGCCTCGTCGAGGTCGTGGGCGTGGTACTGCGCCTCGCCGTTGGGGCCCATGATGCGCTCGAAGCCGCCGATGCCCAGGTTGTCCTCGGCGCTGATGCCGCCGGAGTAGTCCAGGGCGCGCTTGCCGGTGAGCAGCATGGTGCCGCGCGGGGTCATGATGAGGCACCCGCGGCAGTGCATGAGCATCGTGGCCTCGGCGTTCCAGT
This sequence comes from Myxococcales bacterium, assembly GCA_036504155.1. GTDB lineage: Bacteria > Myxococcota > Myxococcia > Myxococcales > UBA5297 > JACRCT01. Next base: position 86,297 of record DASXVQ010000130.1, on the reverse strand, counting down.
AGGACTGGGCGCCGACGTTGATGCCGTCGACCACGACGTTGATCTCTCCGCCCTTCTGCGTGAACTCGATGATCCGGCGCAGGACCGAGGCGGTCCAGTCGAGGTTCTCGGTGCCGCTGTCCATGGCGATCTTGGCGCCGGAGGAGATGGGGAACCACTCCAGGGGGACGCCGAGGCGCTCGGCCAGGTCGATGGCGGCGATGATGCGCCGGCACTCGGGCTCGGCCAGCGCGCCCATCTCGCGGGTGCCGTCGCCCAGCACCGCGACGCGGGTCATGCCCTCGGGGTGCTTGGGGGTGAAGTTGCGCACCAGGCCGACGACCACGTTGGCCCGGTTCTCGCCGAAGGGGCGGCCCTTCATCGACAGGAGCTTCTGCGAGTCGCCGTTGGTGCCGAGGTCGTACTCCTCGAACTCGCCGCGCGGGAAGTCGCCGCTGGGCTCGGCGGGCGCCAGCATCTTGACGATCTCGTAGGGGTAGGTGATCCGGCGCTGGCGGGCGCGGATGAGCTTGAGGGCGTAGTCGTCCAGCGGGCGCAGCGGCTGGTCGTGCGGGTCGCACAGGGACATCTCCAGGCGGTGCCCGGTGCGGTCCGAGAGCGAGAGGACGGTGTCCTTGGGGATCTGCGAGGCGTCCTCGTGCAGGAACAGGCGCAGGGTGATCTTCTCCAGCCCCAGGCCGTGACCGGATTTGTGCAGCCGCCGGGCGATCTCGTGGATCTCCTCGCGGCGCGCCAAGAGCGGCGGGCGCACCACCACGTTGACGCGGTTCCAGTGCAGGCGCCGGCGGGCGTCGCGGCGCGCCTGCTGCTCGCGGATGGCGTGGAAGGCCTCGAGCAGGGTGTGCTCGAGCTCGGGCAGGGCCACCAGGTGGCCGGTCGCCGCGCGCACCGGGTGCAGCTGGCGCACCTCGGCCACCGCGAAGAACCGCTCGTCCTTCTCGTTCTCGCGGGCGGTGAGGTGGAACAGGTACAGGTCCTGGCTGGTGGCGACGCGCTTGACCTTGAAGTTGCGCAGCCGCCACAGCTCCAGCCGCTCGCCGGTGGTGGGGTGGAAGCCGCGCACCATCTCGTCCTCGACGAGCCGGCCGTCGCGCGCCCAGAAGGTGTAGTAGCGCACCACCGGGCCGGAGTGGATGAGCGCCGCACAGACGCGCTCGACCCGCGGGTCGCCGCCCAGCGGCGCGAGCTTCTCGGCCAGGAAGGCCGCGGCGCCGGCGTCGTCGGGGCCGTTGGGCATCGACACGTACAGGTCGAGCACCAGGTGCGCGTCCTCGGGCAGCTGCCCGACGATCTTGCGGATGCCCGCCGCCGCCTCGTCCATCTCCGAGAGCGTCAGGTGCGCCGCGAGCGCGCTGGCCGGGTGGCCCTGGCTCTGGCAGCGCGCCAAGAGGTGCACGCGCCCGCCGACGTTGAGCACGCACGGCTCGCTCAGGGACTGCGTCCGGTAGAAGCGGCGCGCCATCACCTCCAGCACCAGCGCCTTGGTCGCCGCGTCGCCGGTCTCCAGGTGCTGCGAGAGGTGGCCCATCAGCGAGAAGGGCGTCGAGACCAGCTCCGCCATGCGCGCGGCGCGGTCCGGGGCGTTGGGGTCGGCGTGCAGCGTCTCTAGCGAGACGTCCACGCGCCAGAGCGCCTCGCGCCGCCGCTCCTCGAGCACGCGGCCCTCGAAGAGGGCGTAGCGCACCTGCTGCGCGGCCTCGCAGACGCTGGAGGCCAGCTCGTGGGTCAGGCCGACGAGGCGGTCGAGCAGCTCGCGGAAGCTGGGCTCGCGCACCGCGCTGCGCCAGGCCGGGCGGTCGAGGCAGCGCTGCAGCACGGCGACCACGACGCGGTTCTTGAGCGAGGCGTTCTGGTGGCTGCGGTGCAGCCAGACCAGCGCGTCGCGCAGGCGCTGCGACTCGGAGAGGGTCAGGACCTTGTAGTGCGACAGCGCCGCCTTGAGCGTCTGCAGGAACTCCTCGGGCAGGCCGCGGCCCTCGGCGCGGTGCTCGCGCAGGTAGATGTGCAGGTACTGCTCGCTGGAGAGGCGCGGGGCGCTGGAGTCGATCTCCGAGTACTGCTTGGAGAACAGGGTCTCCACGTCGAGGTACAGGGCGATGAGCTCGCGCACCGCCTCGTAGTCGGGCGGCAGGGCGTGGATGGAGTCCGGGTCGCCGTTGCTGCGCGCGGGGTCGTCGGGGAAGGCCGCGCTCCAGCGCTTGAGCAGGGAGCCGACGCGCTCCTCGGTGATGTCGAAGCCCAGCATCAGCCGGCGCAGCTCGCGCAGGGTGGCGCGGAAGGCGCGGGCGGGGCTCTCCTCGGGCGAGCTGTCGCGCGGGAAGGTGATGCGGGTGGTGGCCCGGACCTCTTCCTTCTCCTGCACGTCGGGCTCGAGCACCAGCAGCGGGTCGCCGGCGGAGACCTGGACGCTCTGGCCGACCAGGACCTTGCGGACCCGGGCGTCGAAGGGCGCCGTCACCGGCATCTCCATCTTCATCGCCTCCAGGCCCAGCAGGCGGTCACCCGCCTTGACGTGGGCGCCCTCGGCGACGTGGACGAACAGCACCAGGCCGGGGGCCGGCGCGCGCAGCAGGCCGCCGGGGTCGCGCGAGACCCGGTAGGCGCACCCGTCGATCTCCACCAGGTGATCCAGCCCCGCCGGCACGCTGACCACCCGGTGGCGCTTCACGCCCTGGGCCGTGTCGTAGCAGAAGCGCGACTCGTAGGGCCCGTCGTGCTCCAGGCGGACGTCGAGGTGGCCGCCGTCGACCTGCACGCGGAAGGCGCCGGGCTCGAGGGTGGAGAGGCTGAACTCGTAGGCGGCCCCGCCGTAGCGCAGCTCGATGGGGCGGCGCTTCTGCGGCGGCAGCGAGGGCCGGCCGCGCGAGGCGGCGGCGAAGAAGTTGAGCTCCTGCTCGTCGAACTGCCGCTCGTGCAGTTGGATGGCGGTGACCATCAGCGCGGCGTAGGCGTCGGGGCCGTTCTCGCCGCCGCCCGCCTGCATCAGCCCGTCGATCCACGAGGTGTCGAACTGGACCTTGGCGAAGTCGGGGTGGCCCAACAGCCGCAGCAGGAAGGCGCGGTTGGTGGTGCCGCCCTCGACCACCACCAGGGTCTCCAGCAGCGCGCGGGAAAGGCGGGCGCGGGCCTCCTCGCGGGTGGCGCCGTGGGCGATGACCTTGGCGATCATCGAGTCGAACTCCACCGGGATCTGGTCGCCCTCGCGCACGCCGGAGTCGGTGCGGATGCCGGGGCCCAGCGCCGGGCGGAAGGCCACCACCCGCCCCGGGGCCGGGGCGAAGCCGCGGTCGGGGTCCTCGGCGCACAGGCGCACCTCGATGGCGCAGCCGCGGGTCGGCGGCGGGGCCTCGCCGGGGAGCTTCTCGCCGCGCGCCACCTGCATCTGCAGCCGCACCAGGTCGAGGCCGGTGGTGGCCTCGGTCACCGGGTGCTCGACCTGCAGGCGGGTGTTCATCTCCATGAAGAAGTACTGCCCGTCCTTGGGGTCGAACAGGAACTCGACCGTGCCGGCGTTGACGTAGCCGGCCGAGCGCGCGATGCGCACCGCCGCCTCGCGCAGCGCCTTCTCCTGCTCCGGCGAGAGGGCGGGGCAGGGCGCCTCCTCGATCACCTTCTGGTTGCAGCGCTGCGCGGTGCAGTCGCGCACGCCCACCGGCCAGACCGTGCCCGAGGTGTCGGCGATGACCTGCACCTCGACGTGGCGGGCGGCGCTGACCTTCTTCTCCAGGAAGACCGTGCCGTCGCCGAAGGCCTTGCGGGCCTCGGCGCTGGCGGTGGCGAAGGCGTCGGCGAGGCCGTCGTCGGCGTAGACGAAGCGGATGCCGCGGCCGCCGCCCCCGGCGGTGGCCTTGACCAGCAGCGGGTAGCCGATGCGCGAGGCGTGGGCGCGCGCCTCGTCCAGGTTCACCACCGGGCCGCCGCTCCACGGGGCCACGGGAACCCCGGCCTTCTCCGCGAGCAGCTTGCTGCCGATCTTGTCGCCCAGCCGGCGCATGGCGTCCGGGGAGGGCCCGATGAAGACGATGCCCAGCTCGTGGCACAGCTCGGCGAAGGCGGCGTGCTCGGCGACGAAGCCCCAGCCCACCCAGGCCGCGTCGGCGCGGCTGCGCACCAGGGCCTCGCGCAGCCGGTCGTAGTCGAGGTAGCGGCTCTTGCGGCGCGGGCGGCCTTGCTCGTCGGGGTCGCGCGGGTCCAGGAACATCGCCGGGCCGAGCAGGAAGGAGGAGTCGGCCTCGCGCACGAAGAGCGCCTCGCGGTCGGGCTCGGTGTAGAGCGCCACCGTCCGCACGTTGCTGCCGCGCTCGACGTTCCACTCGCGCACCGCGCGCATCAGGCGCAGCGCGGGCTCGCCGCGGTTCACGATGGCGATGCGCTCGAAGTTGCCAATCCGGAGGTTGTTCATGAGTCGTTCCCGCCCCGTGGAGGCCCTAGGAAGGCGCCCAGAATTCGGCAGTGTACTGCGTCCAACGGCGGGCAGAAGGTCCCGCCCGTCCTGCGGCGTCCCCGGCCTTGCGGCAGGGGCTCATGCGAGGGCTTCCTCTCCCAGCGGGTACCCGGCCGAAGGCTCGTCCAGGACCGCTCCGCCCCTGAGCTCGGCCGACGGCACGTCGACGGGGCCCGGCCCGAGCCAGGCCACCGTGGCGACGTACCCGCCCACGTCGCGCACGAAGGCGTGGCCGCGCGAGCGCACGAACTGCAGCGACAGGTCCACCGTGGCCGCCCGCCAGCCCGGCCCGGCCGCGGCGCGCGGCGAGGCCTCGAGGCGCCGGGTGTCGATGGTGAGCCCGAGGCGCAGCGCCTTGAGCGCGGACTCCTTGAGCGACCAGATCTCGGTGACGCAGCGGTCGCGGTCGGCCGAGGCGCGCGCCGCCTGCGCCTCCTTCTCGGTGAAGAAGTCGCCCACGAAGCCGTCGGAGCGGCTCTCGCACTTCTCCAGGTCGGCGCCCAGCGGCGCCTCCGGGCGATCGATCAGGGCCACCAGCGCCAGGTCCTCGCGGTGGCTGAGCGTCACGGTCAGCGGCAGCCGGCCCCGGAACGGCGCCAGCACGTACGGCGCGCCGGAGGGGTCCGGGGCGACCGTCAACTCGGCCGCCGTGTACTCCTCGCCGCGGGAGTGCAGGAAGGAGCGGACCAGGCCCTTGACCGCCCAGCGGCCCAGGAGCCACTCGCGGCGCCGGCGCGGCGTCTTGAGGCGGTCGAAGAAGACGCGCTCGGGCGCCGAGAGCAGGCCCGGCGGAGGGAGCCCGGCGTCGAGCGCCGGGTGCTCCTTCGCGCTGCGCAGGTCCCAGGCGATCAAGCGGTGGCCTCCTCGAGGCTGCGGCGCAGGGGCTTGAGGAGGTCCTCGGACAGGCCGGTGGGCAGCGCCGAGGTGCGGTACCCGGTGATCTCCAGGTAGACCCGGCCGGTCTCGTCGCAGACCTTGGCGTCGAAGCGCAGGTCGCCGCCGTCGGTCTTGGGGAAGACCTCGGCGAACAGCTGGGCGTCCTCACTCGGGGTGGCGTGCGAGACGATGCGCTCGATGCCCGCCGGCAGCGCCAAGCGGCCGGTCCGCGCGATCTCGTAGACGCCGGCGGTCTGCAGCACCAGCTCGATGACCCGGGGGGCCATCACGGTGGGGCTCTGCCGCGCGAGCGCCGGCGGCAGGTTCACCCGGAAGCGGCTGCGCACCGAGTGGTTGCACAGCTCGACGCCGTCCAGGACCTGGTAGGCCGGGCCGTGGAAGTAGATGCGGTAGATGGCGTCGTTGGAAACCGGGTGGTGGCCGTTGGGCGAGGGCACGTCGGTCTGGACCTGCGCGGCCGCCTGGCGGGTCAGGATCACCCGGCCGGTGAAGTGGCGCGACTCGGACGTCTCGCCGCTGGCCAGGGTGCGCTGCGAGGTCAGGTTGATCTCGGCGATGAGGCGGTCGGGGCCCTCGCGCCGCAGCACGCAGCGGAAGACCGCGGGCCGCGCCTGGCGCCGGTAGTACTTCATCGGCGCCTCGAAGCGGATGGCCTCGATGCTCTCGACGCGGTGGTCGGGGGCCACCAGCTGCGCCACCTCGGCGAAGCCCTCGAGCCCCATCACGCCGGGCAGCACCGGCACGCCGTCGATCTCGTGGTCGTGCAGGAACGGCTCGGCGACCGGGTCGAGCACGGTCTCGATGGCCAGCCCGCCATAGAGGTCCATGCCCAGCACGCGGCTGACCATCGGCAGCGGGTGCTCGGCCAGGCGCGTGGCGACGGCGGCCACGTCGAGCCCGCCCTCGGCGTCCTTGGCCTGCACCAGCATGCCCAGCGCGCCGCCGACGACCATCTCGCCGGCGTTGCCCGCCTCCAGCTCGTGGCGGATGACCGGCACGCCCTCGGCCGGGTCGAGCATGTCGATGCCGGCGCGGCGCATCATCTCGGGGATGCTGCCGCGGGTGGCCATGCCCACGCCGCCCCAGGCCGTCCAGTCGATGGCCAGGGCCTTGGTCTCCGGGCGCGTGCGCCGGATGCCCAGCATCGCCTTGCAGAGCAGGTCGTTGGCGGAGCTGTAGTCGGTCTGGCCCAGGTTGCCGAAGCGGCCGGCGACCGAGGAGAAGCAGACCATCGCGCCGATGGGCATGCCGGCGGAGGCGCGCAGGAGGTTGGCGAGCCCCAGCACCTTCACGTCGAAGATGCGGTCGAACTCCTCCTGCGGCTTGTCGGCCAGCATCCGGCTCTTCTCGAAGCCGGCGGCGTGCAGCACCACGTCGATCTTGCCGTGCTGCGCCTTGACCTCGTCGAGGACGGCGTCCATCGCCTTCGGGTCGCGGGCGTCGACCGCCCGGTAGTTCACGCGGCCGCCGGCGGCCTCGACGCCATGGATGGCGTCCAGGACCGCGGCGTCGCGCTCCAGGCCGGCGATGAGCTTCTCCACCTGCGCCGGAGTGACCCGGTCGCTGGTCTTCTTGAGCCGCTCGAAGAGGTCGCGGCGCAGGCCGTCGCGGTCGCTCAGGCGCGCGAGGTCGGGGTTGGAGGCGTCGGGCAGCGGCGCGAGGTCGAGGAGCCAGAAGGTGCCGCGGGAGGCCGCCGCGAGGTCTCGCACGATCACCGAGGTGATGCCGCCGGCGGCGCCGGTGATCAAGAAGACGTGGTCGGGTCCCAGCTTGCGCGGCTGGGACGTGGGCCACTCGGTCACCGACAGGCCGATGCCGTGGCGCGAGCCGTAGGCCCGGCCGACCTCGACCACGCCGGGGTCGCGCTGCGCCTCGGCCACCAGCGCCTGGGCGATCTCCTGGGCGCCGGCGTCGGACGCGAAGTCCACGGCCTTGGCCAGCATCTCCGGGCACTCGCGGCCCAGCGCCTTGGTGAAGCCGCAGACCGCGCCCGAGACGGGCAGGGCGGTCGGCTCGGCGCCGTAGCCGTGCAGGCCGCCCATCCGCGTGGCGGCCATGAAGAAGGCGCCCTTGCGGTTCAGGGACGGCGAGAGCACGCGGGCCAGGCGCGCCAGGCGGCGCACCCGCTCGTCGAGCACCGGCCGCAGCTCGTCCAGCGTGGCGGTGGCGAGCTCGGGCTCGGGGTCGAGCGCGGAGAGCACGAACACGCCGTCGACGTTGCCCTTGGCGAGCCAGGCCTTGGCCTCGTCCTCGACGTTGGCGGACTCGAGCGAGAGCAGCTCGACGCCGCGGGAGGCGAGCTCCGAGGTCAGCGCGGCGGCGACGCCGTTGCGGTCGCCCAGGATGGCGACGCGCTTTCCCGCGCCGAGCTCGACGCCGGTGGGCTTGCACAGCTCGAGCTCCGGGCGCAGCACCGGCACCGGGACCCGGCGCACGGCGGAGACGGGGGTGAGCTTGTCGGTCGTGGCCGTGCTCGCGGCGGCCTGTGCCGTGGCGGCCGGCGCGCCGGCTCCACCGCGCAGCTGGTGCACGAGCGCGATGAGGTGGTTCAGGGTCGGGTAGTCGCGCAGCTTCATGTCGTCGCGACGCGGCAGGTCGAAGGCCCCGCGGATCTCCGCGAAGATCTCGGCCTGCTTGACGGTGTCGATGCCCAGGTCGGCCTCGAGGTCGAGGTCGAGCGCGAGCATGTCGCGGGGGTAGCCGGTCTTGGCGGCGACCACCTCGAGCAGCTTCTCGGCGACCGGGTCGGCGCCCGCCGCGGGCTTCGCGGGGGCAGGAGCCGATGCCGCAGCAGCAGCCGGAGCCGCCGCCACCGGGGCCGGCGCCAGCTCGGGCTTCACCGAGCGGACGAAGCCGATGAGGTGGTTCAGGGTGGGGTAGTCGCGCAGCTTGAAGTCATCGCTGCGGGGCAGGTCGAAGGCGGTGCGGACGTCGGCGAAGATCTCCGCCTGCTTGACCGTGTCGATGCCCAGGTCGGCCTCGAGGTCGAGGTCGAGGGCGAGCATGTCGCGGGGGTAGCCGGTCTTGGCGGCGACCACCTCGAGGAGCTTCTCGGCCACCGGGTCGGCGGTCGCGGCAGCGGCCGAGGCGACGGGAGCGGGTGCCGGCGTCGTGAAGGCGGGGGCCTGGGCGGCGGACGGCGCCGAAACCTCCGGCGCCGCCGTCGCGAGCTCAGGCCGCAACTGGGCAACAAAGCCGATGAGATGGTTCAGGGTCGGGTAGTCGCGCAGCTTGAAGTCGTCGCTGCGGGGCAGGTCGAAGGCGGTGCGGACGTCGGCGAAGATCTCGGCCTGCTTGACGGTGTCGATGCCCAGGTCGGCCTCGAGGTCGAGGTCGAGCGCGAGCATGTCGCGCGGGTAGCCGGTCTTGGCGGACACCACCGCCAGCAGCTTCTCGGCGATGGAGTTCGAAGGCGCGGCCGTCGTCCCGGCGGCCGCAGGGACCGCAACCGCCACCGGTGCGGCCATGTGCGCCGCCGCGGCGAGGTCCGGGCGAGCCTGGCGCACGAGTCCGATGATGTGGTTCAGCGTCGGGTAGTCGCGCAGCTTCATGTCGTCGCGGCGCGGCAGGTCGAAGGCGCCGCGCACCTCGGCGAACACCTCGGCCTGCTTGACGGTGTCGATGCCCAGGTCGGCCTCGAGGTCGAGGTCGAGGGCGAGCATCTCGCGGGGGTAGCCGGTCTTCGCGGAGACGATGGCGAGGACCTTCTCGGCGATGGGATCGGCGACCGGCTGGGCGGCTGCCTCAGCCACGGCGGCTCGGGCTGCGGGAGCCGGGAGCGGTGCGGCCGGGGCCACGGCGGCCATGGCCTGGTCGAGCTCGGCGAGCAGCGCGGGCGACTGGCCGAAGTTCCAGCGGGACTTCGCCATCTCCGCGGTCGGCGGGCCGTCGTCGCGCACGCGCAGCGTGCGGTGGGCGATCTCGGTCTGCGCGGACGGGCGGCCGGACTGCTCGGCCAGCCAGCGCTCGTAGACGCGCGCGTCGAGCTGGCGCGGGCCCTTCACCTTCTGCATCAGGGTGATGACGATCTGCGAGCCGAAGCCGGCGGCCAGGCGCAGCGCGAAGCGGACCGGGTAGCGCCCGCCCTTGGACAGGGTCAGGTCGCCCAGCTCGGGGTCGGGCTCCTTGAGGTTCGGGACGGCCGGGACGATCCCCTTCTCGAGGATCTTCACCGCCACCGCCTCCTCCAGGCCGGCGCCCATCGGGTGGCCGGTCAGGCCCTTGGTGTTGGCGATGACGATCTCGCGGGCGCGCTCGCCGAAGACCCGGCGCAGCGAGTGGATCTCCGCCGCCGCGCTGCCGCCGCGGGCCGGGGTGTAGGTCTCGTGGGAGACGAAGACGGTGTTGCCGGCGATGGCCTTGCGGTCGATGCCGCGCTCCTTCTCCACCCGGGAGACCAGCCGCTCCATCACGTCGCCGATGTGGCTCACGTCGAGCCGCGAGCCGTGGAAGGCGCTGTTGCAGACCTCCACGCCCAGCAGCTCGACGATGCCGCGCATGCCGCGCTCGCGCACCGCGTCCTCGGCTTCGAGGACCAGGCCGCTGGCGCCCATGCCGACGATGAGGCCGTGCCGCCGGCGATCGAAGGGCAGGGCGGCCTTGCTGACGTCGGACTCGGTCGAGGCCGCGCCGGAGGCGAGGAAGCCCGTGCCGAACCAGGGCAGCATCTTCTCGTTGGTGATGTCGTCGGCGCTGACGACCACGACGCGGCGGCAGCGGCCGCTCTTGATCCAGTCGTGGGCGATGCCCACCGCCTGGGCGGCCGAGGCGCAGGCCGCGTTGACCGAGCTGTTGGGGCCGCGCGCGCCGATGAGCTCGGCGAGCTGCGAGTGGCCCATCGACAGCACGTGGAAGAGGAACTTGCGGTCGAAGGCGTACGCCGTCCGGGCGATCTCCGCCTGCAGCTCGGTGATGCGCGAGTCGAGCTCGGCGGCGATGCCGTCGGACGAGTGCGAGCGCAGCTCCACCAGCTCCGCCAGGCGTTCGCGGCGCGAGCGGTCCTCGTGGAAGCGGCCGACCTCGTCGAGCAGCGCGGTGTAGCCCGGGAAGGCCGAGGCGAAGACCACGCCGGTCTCGTCGGCCATCGACTCGGGCAGCGTCCAGCGGTCGGGCAGCAGCGTGCCCTTGGTGGTCTGCTTGTAGCGGCGCACCAACGGGATGCCGGCGTCGCGCAGGGCGTCGAGGGCGGCGGCGACCGCCAGCTTGGTGGTGATGTCGAAGGCCTCCACGCGCTCGGGGGCGATGCCGTAGTCCTGCGCCAGGTTGAACTCGCCCTTCTGGCCGGCGAGCTTGAGGACCTCGGACGGGTCGGAGATGGTCTCGAACTTGCCGTTGCCGTCGGCGTCCTTCACCAGGCGCACCACGCGGCGGTCGACCATCTGGCGCTGCACCTCGGCCGGGATGGCCTCGATGAACATCTCGCCGGCGAGCATGCGGTCGACGTTGGCGTCGTCGAAGACCTTGTGGCTTCGGCCGGGCAGGCCGAGCGAGGCGCCGGAGACGACGACGGAGCCTGCCGCGCGCGGCGCCGGCTGGGCGGCGACGACGGGCGGGGCGGCGGCAGCCCGGGCGACGAGGGCGGGGCGGGCGGGGTCGGCTTGCCCGGGCAGCGCGCCGAAGTGCCGCTGGTAGGACGAGAACCCGGTCTCCAGGAAGCTCGCGAACATGCGTCCGAGCTCCTGGTAGCCGGCCTCGCGGCCACCGGCCTGGAGCGGCAGGCCTCCGTGCCGGTCGGACTTGTCGGACGCGCTCATGCTCACCTCGTACGGACGATCCTGGTCAGGGGCGGCAGGCCTCTGCGCCTGCCCTTGGCCGCGGCCCAGGCCGGCGGCGTACAGGCCCGCGAGGGCCTCGGCGAACGACTCGATGTCGCCCTTCTTGGGGTGGTTGGTGAAGGCCGCCACGACGTCCGGCTTGTCGGACAGGACGTCCTCGGCGAACGACGCCAGGACCTTCTTCGGGCCGATCTCCACGAACACCCGCGCGCCCAGGCGGTACAGGGTCTCCAGGCCGCGCACGAACTGCACCGGCGCGGCGATCTGCCGGGCGAGCAGATCGAGGATCTTCTCTCGGGAGTCCGGGCCCGACGGGTACAGCTCGCCGGTCACGTTGCTGACGAGCGGGACCGTCGGGGCCTGCACGTTGAGCCGCGCGAGCACGGAGCGCAGCGGCCGCGAGGCCGGCGCGACGATCTCGGTGTGGAAGGCGTGCGAGACCGGCAGGAAGACGGCCTTGACCCCCATCGCCTCGAAGCGCTTGACCGCGTCCTCCACGGCCGCGGTCGCGCCGCCGATGACCGTCTGGTTGCGGCTGTTGAAGTTCGCCGCCACCACGTAGCCCTGCGACTGCGAGAGCACCTCGCGCACCTGGGTCTCGGGCGCGAAGATCGACGCCATCTTGCCGTTGTCGGCGATGCTGACGCTCGCCATCTCCTTGGCGCGCGCGCTGACCGCCAGCACCGCGTCGGCGAACGGCATCGCCCCGGAGGCCACCAGCGCGGCGTACTCGCCCAGGCTGTGGCCCATGACCATGTCGGGCTTGATGCCGTGCGCGGCCAGGAGCCGCAGCAGCGCCAGGTCCACCGCCAGCATCGCCGGCTGGCAGACCTGGGTGTCGCGCAGCGCCAGGTCCATGGCCTCGGGATCGCCCGAGCCGAACAGGTACTCGGTCAGGCGCTTGGGCAGCTTGCCCTCCATCACCGCGTCCGCCTCGGCGAACGTGTCGCGGACGATGGGCTCCTTCTCGCGCAGCCGGCCGAGCATGCCCACGTACTGCGAGCCCTGGCCGGGGAAGAGGAAGGCCACCTTGGGCGCCGGGCCCGAGCCGCGGTAGACGCCCTTGAGCCGCATCGCCTTCCAGAGGCGCGGGTCGCGCGAGTCGAGGGCGGGGAAGGTCTTCTCGGCCTTCTCCTTGAAGTCGGCGGCGCTGGCGTAGGTGAAGACGAGTCGCTCGGGGGCGGCGAGGTCCTCGGCGGCGACGCCCGCCGCGGGGACGCGGTCCGAGCGCGCGGCGTCCAGCGGGGCGGCGAGCTTCGCGCGCAGCCCGGCGACGTCGGCGGCGCCCAGGCAGAGCATTCCGCGGTCGGGGGTCCTCACCAGGTCTTCCTTCACGGCGACGGTTGCCTTTCTGTCCTTCGTCAGGAGCCCGGGGACGTGCTCCTCGACGACGACGTGGAAGTTGGTGCCCCCGAAGCCGAACGAGGAGACGGCCGCGCGGCGCGGGGCGTCGGCGGGCCGCTCCCAGGTCTGGGCGCGGGTGTTGACGTAGAAAGGCACGCGGTCGAACGGGATGCCGGGGTTCGGCTCGCGCAGGTTGATGGACGGCGGCAGCACGCCGTGGTGCACGGCGAGCACGGCCTTGAGCAGGCCCGCGGCCCCCGCGGCGCTCTTGAGGTGGCCGATCTGGCTCTTGATGGAGCCCAGCGCCACGCTGCCGGGCTTGAGGCCCGAGTCGGCGAAGGCGCGGGTCAGGCTCTCGGCCTCGGCGGCGTCGCCGACCTTGGTCGAGGTGCCGTGGGCCTCGATGAGGCCGATGGTGCGCGGGTGCACCCCGGCCTGCTCGTAGGCGCGGCGGATGGAGAGGATCTGCCCGTTGGGGTTCGGGGCGGTGATGCCCTTGCCCTTGCCGTCGGACGAGCCGCCCACGCCGCGGATGACGGCGTAGATCTTGTCGCCGGCCCGCTCGGCGTCCTCGAGGCGCTTGAGGATGAAGGCGACCGCGCCCTCGCCCATCACGAAGCCGTTGGCGCCGGCGTCGAACGGCCGGCTGCCGTCGGGGGAGAGCGCGCCGATCTTGGCGAACTTGACGTAGGTGGCCGGGCCCATCGAGCGGTCGACGCCGCCGGCGACGACCGCGTCCGCCTGGTGGGAGACGAGCACGCCGATGGCGGACTGCAGGGCGGCGAGCGAGGAGGCGCAGGCCGCGTCGGCGGTGAAGTTCATGCCGCCCAGGTCCAGCGCGTTGGTGATGCGGCCGGCGATGACGTTGCCCAGCTCGCCGGGCATCGTGTCCTCGGTGATCAGCGGCAGGCGCTTGCCGGTGTTGGCGAGCATCCCGCGCACCAGCTTCTCCTGCACGTCGGCGGGCAGGCCCTGGAACTCGGGGATCTCGCGCAGCCCGCGCACCGCCTCGGGGAGCATCGCGCGCATCGAGGTCTTCTCGTGCTGCTCGCCGCCCAGCGCGTTGCCCAGCACCACCGCGATCTTCGAGGGGTCGAGCCCGCCGCGGTCGGGGTGGCCGGCGTCGAGCAGCGCCTCGCGGGCGCAGCAGAGCATCCACTGCTGGGTGGGGTCCATCACCGACACCACGCGCGGGGGGATGCGGAAGCGCAGGCTGTCGAAGGTGAAGCCGCGCACGAACGCGCCGATCTTGCAGTAGGTCTTGTCGGGCGCGGCGGGGTCGGGGTCCCAGTAGTCGGCGGGGTCCCAGCGGTCCCGCGGCACCTCGGTGATGCTGTCCTTGCCGCTCAGCACGTTCTGCCAAAACGCCTTCGCGTCCGGCGCGTCCGGGAGGATGGCCGAAACGCCCACCACCGCCACCGCTCGCTGTCCCACGTCCTCACGCTCCATGGCTTGCCTCTCGGCCCGGCCGCCACCGGCCGGGCAGACTTTCGACGCGAAGGTCCTGCCCGAATCGCTTGCGACCGGCGACTACCCGGCCTTCCGCACCGCGCCGGCGTCCACCGAGCAGATCGCCTTGCCGATCTGGTCGAGGTCCGCCATCAGGCCCGCCTGCGCCTCGTGGATCTCGCGGGTGAGCAGCGCCCTCTCCAGCGCGCCCACGTCGTCCTTCAGGTCGCAGCCGCGCAGCCAGGTCAGCCCCTCGTGGGCCACCGTCTCGGCGGCGCCGCGGGCGCAGACCCGCGCCATCGCCTTGTGGATCTCCGGAGCGGGCTTGGGGCCCTTGACGACGACCACGCCGGCGGCGGCCTTGGCGAGGTTCGCCGCGACCTCGGCCCTCATCGCCAGCTCGCCCAGCCGGAAGAGCACGTGCTGGTGCCGGGTCAGGCGGTTGGCGCGCGCCTTCTCGAACAGCTCGCACAGCGAGCGCACGGCCAGCGCCGCGGTGGCCGCGCCCACCTGCGGGTTCCGCGCGTGCAGCGCGCCGAGCTCCTCGGCCATCTTCTTGTAGAAGCCGCCCTGGCTTTGGAGATGCACGCGCCAGCGGTCGCGGGCGATGGTCCACTGCATGATCTCGCTGGTGCCCTCGTAGATGGTGGTGATGCGCACGTCGCGCTTGATCTTCTCGACCTCGTACTCGCGCGTGTAGCCGTAGCCGCCGTGGGCCTGGATCGCCGCGTCGGCCGCCGCGTTGCCGGCCTCGGAGGCGCACAGCTTGGCGATGGCGCCCTCGGTCTGCAGGTCCTCCTCGCCGGAGTCGAGCCGCGTGGCGACGTGCTCGATGTAGGCGCGCGCCGCGGCCAGCCCGATCGCGTGCGGCACGAGCAGCTTGTGCGTGAAGGCCTGCTTCTCGGAGAGGAGGCTGCCGCCCTGCACGCGCTCCTTGGCGTAGGCGATGGCCTTGGCCAGCCCCGCCTCGCCGCCGCCCAGCCCGAAGGCCGCGACCATCAGGCGCGTGTAGCCGAAGACCTGCTGCGCCTGCGCCAGGCCCTTGCCCTCGACGCCGCCGATGAGGTTCTCCGCCGGCACCTCGACGCCCTCCAGCGAGAGCGCGCAGGTGTTCGACATGCGGATGCCGTGCTTGTCCTCGGGCTTGCTGGCCGACAGGCCCGGCGTGCCCTTCTCGACCACGAAGAAGGTCGGGCCGGCCTCGGTCGAGGCGAGGATGGTGTAGAAGTCCGCCACCCCGCCGTTGGTGATGAACTGCTTGCTGCCGTCGATGCGGTACCAGGGCTTGCCGTCCTTCTCGAACTTGACGGCCTTGCTCTTGAGCGCGCCCAGGTCACTGCCGACGGTCGGCTCGGTGACGCCGTAGGCCACCAGCAGGCTGTCGCTGGCCACCCGGCCCATCCACTGCGTCTTCTGCTCCGGGGTGCCGCCGACCACGATGGGGTCGAGGCCGAGCGAGACCGCGAGGAACGCCGTGGCGAGGCCCAGGTCGATGGCCGCCATCGTCTCGCTGACGCGGTAGACGTCGTAGGCGCCGCCGCCCAGCCCGCCGAACTCCTCGGGGATGTAGATGAGGTGCAGGCCAATCTCCGGGCCCATCAGCTGCGCGATGATCTCGCGCGGGAACTCCTCGGCTGCGTCGGCCTTGAGTCGCCAGTTGAGGGGAAGGGACCGGGCCGCGAACTGCTTCAGGCTGGACAGGATCGCTTCCAGGGATTCGGTGTCGATACCGCGTTGCGTCATAAAGTGGGCTCCTCCAAAAGCGTGGGGCGCAAGTTAGTCAGTCGTCTTCGGCGTGCAACCACGCGGTGCGTCAAAGAAAAAGCGCGGGAAGGCTGGGCTGCGTAGCGCGCGACGCACCTGGCGGGGACGAGTGCGTGTTTTCCTTCCCACCTGGTTAATTTCTCAAACCTCGGTCTCCCTCGGAGAGGCGGAACCAAGTGTTCCGGAAATGTAAATTTCAGGCAAAGGCCGCGGACTAATGCAGGATGCAGGCCAATGTGGGATACGCGACCACTGCGGCCGCAGGGGATGGTTTTAGGTCACCCGGCCGCCCGCGTCGAGGCCGAAAACGGGCCCCGGCAGGCAGCGTCGGCGATCTGCCGATTCAGGAATCGCAGGCGCGCCGGGCCGCGACCAGCGCCTGGCCGAGGGAGATGGCCCCGTCGTTGGGCGGCAGGCGCGTCGCCCGCAGGACCTCGAAGCCGGCTTCGGCGAGCGCCGCGTGGCTCAGCCGCCCGAGCCGTTCGTTCTGGAAGCAGCCTCCGCACAGGGCCACCCGGCGCGCTCCGCTCTCCCGGGCGACGGCCACGGCGAGGCCCGCGAGCGAGCTGTGGAGGCGCGCGCTCACGAGCGAGGGTGGCGTTCGGCGGCCCACGTCGTCGAGGACGGCGCGCAGGAGCGGGCTCCAGTCGGCGCGGCCGGCCGCGCGATCGAGCGGGAAGGGGTAGCCCTCGTCGCCGCGCTCCTCGCCCGCGCAGAACTCCAGCTCCATCGCCGCCTGGCCCTCGAAGAGGCTCTTGCCGCGCAGCCCGCATAGCGCGGCGACTCCGTCGAAGAGCCGCCCGATGCTGGTGCTCGGCGGGGCGTTCAGTCCGCGCTGCAGCGCCTGGAGCAGGGCGTCCAGCTCGCGGCCCTGGAACTGCGCCCCGAGGATGGGGATGGCGCGCGGGTCGAGGCCCAGCGCGTGGAGCAGCCCCAGCGCCACCCGGCGCGGTTCGCGCGCCGCGAGATCGCCTCCGGGGAGCAGGAACGGGCGCAGCGGGAACAGGCGCCGATAGCCGCCCCGCTCGCAGAGCAGCGCCTCGCCTCCCCAGACCGAGCCGTCCTCGCCCAGCCCGGTGCCGTCCCAGGCGAACCCCAGGACCGGCTCGTCGCCGGGATGCTCGGCCATCACCGCCGCGACGTGGGCGTGGTGGTGCTGCACGCGCTCGAGCCGGGCGCCCCAGCGCCGCGCCAGCCGCTCCGCGCAGCGCGTCGAGGCGTAGTCGGGGTGCAGGTCGCAGGCGACGATCTCGGGCCGCACGTCGAAGAAGCGGACGAGGTCCTCGATGGTCCGCTCGTGCAGCGCGGCGCCCTCGGCGCTGTCCAGGTCGCCCAGGTGCTGGCTGACGACGACCTGGTCGCCGACGGTCAGCGCGAGGGTGTTCTTCAGGTGCGCGCCGACGGCGAGGATGCAGGGCGCGCCGGCCGGGAAGGGCAGGGGCAGGGGCGCGTACCCGCGTGCGCGCCTGAGCAGGGTCGGGCCGTGCGCGTCCAGGCGGACCACCGAATCGTCCACGGGCCGCACGATGGGGCGGTCGTGGAGGAGGAAGGCGTCGGCAATGCCCGCGAGCCGCGAGAGCGCCTCGGCGTCGTCGATGCACATCGGCTCGTCGGAGAGGTTCCCGCTGGTGCAGACGACCGGCTCGCCCACCAGGTCCAGCAGCAGGCGGTGCAGGGGTGAATAGGGCAGCATCGCGCCGACGCGCGGGTTTCCGGGCGCCACCTCGGGCGCGAGCTTCGCGTCGGGGCGGAGCCGGACGAGGACGATGGGCGCCTGCGGCGAGCGCAGCAGCCGCGCCTCCTCGGGGGTGACCTCGGCGTGTTCGCGCAGGCTCGAGAGGTCGGGGAACATCACCGCGAAGGGCTTGGCCTCGCGGTGCTTGCGCTCGCGCAGCCCTGCGACCACCGCGCTGCGAGCGGCGAGGCAGACGAGTTGGAAGCCGCCGAGGCCCTTGATGGCCAGGATCGAGCCGGAGCGCAGGCGGTTCACCGCGTCCACCAGCGCCGGGTGGCCCTTCGCGGCGACGGCGCCCTTCCCGGTCAGCAGCGAGAGCTGCGGTCCGCAAGTCGGGCAGGCCACGGGCTGGGCGTGGAAGCGCCGGTCGAGCGGGTTGCGGTATTCGCGCTCGCAGTCGGGGCAGAGCGCGAAGTGCTTCATCGAGGTGCGCGGCCGGTCGTAGGGCAGCGACTCGATGATGGAGTAGCGCGGGCCGCAGTTGGTGCAGTTGGTGAACGGGTAGCGGAAGCGCCGCTCGCCCTCGGTGGCGATCTCCTTCAGGCAGTCGGGGCAGGTCGCGAGGTCGGCCGGGACCGTGGGGCGCGCCTTGGCGTTGGGGTCGCTGGCGCGGATCTCGAACGAGGCGTCGCCCGCGGGCGTCACGTCCTCGACGGCGACGGACTCGAGCACGGCCTGCGCCGGCGCGGTCGTCTTCAGGAGCGTGAGGAAGCGCTCGACCTGCTCCGCGGGCCCCTCGACCTCGATGCGCACGCCGTCGCTGCGGTTGAGGACGTAGCCGGCCAGGGAGAGCTCGGTGGCGATCCGGTAGACGAACGGCCGGAAGCCGACTCCCTGGACGATCCCTCGAACGGCGATGGCGGCGCGGCGGAGCATGGAGGCGCGGGGAGTTCTCGCAGCAACCGCGCGAGGATTCAACCTTGCGCGGCCTGGGCGAAGTCCCCGCTCTCGAGCAGCGGCCTCAGGAACTTCAGCGCGGCGTCGAGGTTGGCTCTCGCCTGGTCGGACAGCCCCGGCTCCAGGCAGTGGTCGAACGAATAGCCGCGCACGCCCAGCACGTAGGCCGCCGGCGCCTTGCCGAACATGTGGCGCGCGAGTCCGATCACGCCGCCCGGCTCGACCGAGTGGCTGCTGAACTCGAGGTGTTCGGAGGGTTTGAGCACCCGGAAGCAGAAGGGCTCCGGGCCGCTGGCCGCCGCGTCGGCGATGACCAGCACGTCGTGCTCCGCGGCGGTGGCCGAGTCTTCGACGGTGAGCTGGTAGTCGGAATCCACGGTCAGGCCCGGAAGGCCCCAGCTCTCGACCTGCTCGGCCAGGGTGGGACCCAGGCCGTCGTCCTGACGGCCTGGGTTCCCGATTCCGAGCAACAGCACCTTCAAAGCCTACTCCCCGTCCCGCACCCGCTCGTCGACCATCGCGCCCGAGGCGTCGAAGAGCTTCACCGACAGCGGCATGCGGCCCATGGCGTGCGTCGCGCACGACAGGCAGGGGTCATAGGCGCGGATCGCGACCTCGATCCGGTTCATCATGCCTTCCGTCACGGCGCGGCCGTCGAAGAACTCCGCGGCCACCTTCTGCACCGCGCGGTTCATCGGCTCGTTGTTGTTGGTGGTCGAGACGATCAAGTTCGCCATCGTGATCTGGTTGTTCTCGTTCACCTTGTAGTGGTGGAACAGCGTGCCGCGCGGTGCCTCGATGATGCCCACGCCCTCGCCGGTGAACGTGCCCTTGGCCACCAGCTCGCCCGAGAGCAGGTCCTTGTCGTGGAGCAGCTCCTTGATCTTCTCGATGGAGTGCACGAGCTCGATCATGCGGGCCCAGTGGTAGGCCATCGTGACCTGGATCGGCTTGCCGCCGCCCAGCTGCATGAACTCCTTGCGCTCCTTCTCGGCCATCGGCGTGTCGATGAAGTCGCAGGTGTTCAGGCGCGCCAGCGGCCCCACCCGGTACCAGCCGTTCTCCGGGCCGATCTTGGTGAGGAACGGGAACTTCATGTACGACCAGTCCCGCACCTCCTCCTTGATGTGCTGGTGGTAGTCCTTGGGCGCGACGCCATCGATGATCTTCTTGCCGTCCTTGTCGATGGCGCGGATGTTCCCGTCGTACAGGTCCATCGCACCGTCCTTGCGGACGATCGACAGGTGGTTGGAGTCGAACGACCCGAACCCGGCCAGCTCCTTGAGGTGGTCCTGCGTGTACTTTTTGCACAGGTCGAGCGCGCCCTGGGCCCACTTGGTCATCTGGTCCAGGTCCTTGAGGAAGCCGTCGCGCTCGGCCACCGTCAGGTGCTTGTTGATGCCGCCAGGGACGGCGCCGGTGCCGTGGATCTTCTTGCCGGCGGTGGCCTTGATGATCTCCTGGCCGTACTTGCGCATCATCACGCCCTGCACCGCCAGGTCGGTGTGCTTGAGCGCTACGCCGATGACGTTGCGGATGGCCGGGTCGCCGTCGAAGCCGAACAGGAGGTCGGGCGAGACCAGGTGGAAGAAGTGCAGCGCGTGGCTCTGGAACGTCTGGCCGTAGTGCATCAGCCGCCGCATCTTCTCGCCGGTCGGCGTCAGCTTGCTGACGCCCACCACCATGTCCAGGGCCTTGGCGGCCGCCAGGTGGTGGCTCACCGGGCAGATGCCGCAGAGGCGCTGCACCAGGACCGGCATCTCCCAGTACGGGCGGCCCTGCGCGAACCGCTCGAAGCCGCGGAACTCCACGATGTGGAACCGAGCCTCCTTGATCTTGTTCTTCTCGTCGAGGTGCAGCGTCACCTTGCCGTGGCCCTCGACTCGGGTGATCGGCTCGATGACGACGCGCTTGCCTGTGGTCGGGTTCATGGTCGTAGGCCTCGCTCAGTCGTACTTGAGCAGCTCGTACGGAAGGTTGATGGGCTTGTTGGTGAGCAGCGCGACCAGGGCCTCCCAGATCGCGTCGGCCGGCGGCGGGCAGCCCGGCAGGTGGTAGTCCATCTTCACCACCTCGTGGCAGGGGTAGACCTTGTCGAGCAAGAGCGGCAGCTCGGGGTCCGCCGGGATCTTGCCGGAGGGGTTGTACACGGTGGGGCCGTTCTTGTAGGCCTCGTCGAGGCACTCCTTGAGCGGGACCATGTTCCGCATCGCCGGCAGGCCGCCCATGATGGCGCAGTCGCCCACGGAGACGAGCACGTCGCAGTGCTCGCGGAACTCGCGCAGCACCTTGACGTTCTCCTGGTTGCAGCAGCCGCCCTCGATGAGGCCCACCGCGCAGCGGCCGGTGAACTTCTTGATGTCGTCGACCGGCGACTTGTCGAAGTCGACCAGCTCGATGAGCTTGAGGATGCGGTCGTCGATGTCGAGCACCGACATGTGGCAGCCGAAGCAGCCGGCCAGCGAAGCAGTCGCAATCTTAGGTTTCGCCATGGTGGTCACCTCACTTGGCCGCGCGCTTGGCGTCGACTTCGGCGCCGATGGGCTGGTGGTCGTACAGGCGGGCTCCGACCGGCACCGCGAACCCGACGCGCTTCTTGAGGATGCAGCCGACGGGGCAGGCCGAGGACGCCTTGTCCAGCGCCTTGAGCTCGGTCGCGCTCAGGGTGTCGGCGTTCCAGGACAGCCGGGTGTCCTTGCCGCGCCCCAGGAAGCCGAAGACGGTCTTGCCGTCCAGCTCCTGGGCCGCGCGCACGCACCGGCCGCAGCGGATGCAGCGGTTGCCGTCCAGGTAGATGTCCGGGTGGCTGGCCTCCACCCCGCGCACCGGGAACTGGTAGGCGTGGCGCGAGGAGGCGATGCCCAGCCGGTAGGCGGTGGCCTGCAGCTCGCAGTTGCCGCTCTTCTCGCAGAACATGCAGAAGTGGTTGCCCTCGCTGAAGAGCATCTCCACCACGCTCTTGCGCCAGTTGCCCATCTCCGGCGTGTCGTTGAGCACCACCATCCCCTCGGCCGCCGGCTGGGTGCAGGAGGCCTGGGGGCGCCCGTTGACCATCACCGTGCACACCCGGCAGGCGCCGGCGGGGGTGAGGTCCTTCATGAAGCACAGCCGCGGGATGTAGATGCCGTTGTCTTCGGCCGCCTGGATGATCGTCTGGCCCTTCTTGGCCGAGATCTCGACGCCGTCGATCGTCAGCTTGATCGTGTCGGTCATGGTGGTGGCTCCTAGTCCTCGTGGTAGACCGGCGCGCGGCCCTGCAGCTTGGCCGCCTCGGCGAGCGCGGCGTCCAGATCGAACGCGGGGACGCGGCCCTTCTCGGCCTTGACCAGCCTGGCCTCGTAGAGCGCCCGGAACGAGGACAGCGTCGTGTGGATGGGGTTGGGGCTGGTCTGGCCCAGGCCGCAGCGGCTCATCTTCTTGGTGGTGACGCACAGCTCCTCGAGGTAGGCGAGGTCCTCGGCGGTGCCCTTGCCGGCGCGGATGGCGTCGAGCTTCTGGGTGAGCAGCACGTTGCCGACGCGGCAGGGGACGCAGTAGCCGCAGCTCTCCTCGACGAAGAAGTGCATGTACGCCGAGACCGCCGAGAGCAGGTCCTTCTTGGCCCCGAAGACGACCATCGAGCCGCCGGTGGCCACGCCCTCGAAGGAGATCTTCTTGCCGAAGTCCATCGGGGCCACGAACTGGCCCGACGGGCCGCCGACGAGGATGGCCTGGGCGCCCTCGCCGCCGACTTCCTTGAGCAGCTCCTGCAGCGTGATGCCGAAGGGCAGCTCGTAGACGCCGGGGTTCTGGCAGTCGCCGGAGACGCTGAAGAGCTTGGTGCCGGTCGAGTCCTTGGTCCCGAAGCCGACGAACCAGGTGGCGCCCTTCTCCATGATGCGCGCGGCGCAGCACAGGGTCTCGACGTTGTTCACGCTGGTGGGCAGGCCGAGGTAGCCCTTCTCCACCGGGAACGGCGGGCGGTTCTTGGGGACGCCGCGGCCGCCCTCGCAGCTCGAGATGAGCGCGCTCTCCTCGCCGCAGACGTAGGCGCCGGCGCCCAGCTGCACGCGGATGTCGAAGTCGACTCCCGCCTGGCCGCAGAGGTTCTTGCCCAAGAGGTTCTTGGAGCGCAGGAACTCGAGCGTCTTGTCGAGCTTGTCCTTGAGGAACTCGTACTCGCCGCGCAGGTAGAGGATGCCCTCGGTGGCGCCGATGGCGTAGCCGGCGACGGCCATGCCCTCGAACACCAGCTCGGGGACCAGGTTGAGGATGACCCGGTCCTTGAAGGTGCCGGGCTCGCCCTCGTCCGCGTTGCAGATGACGACCTTCTTGTCGCCCGCGGCGTTGCGCGCGAACTCCCACTTGGTGCCGGTGGGGAACCCGGCGCCGCCGCGGCCGCGCAGCTTGCTGGTCTTCATCTCGGCGATGACGTTCGCCGGGCTCATGCGCAGCGCCTTGCGGATGGCCGCGCCGCTCTCCATGCCGGCCATCACCACCGGGCCGCGCTTGCGCAGGTTGTCCTGCGGCGCGAAGGAGGACAGGGCGCTGGGCTTCTCGCGCACCGCCTTGACGAGCGAGCCGACCTTCTCCGGGGTCACGCCGGCGACGAGCAGGCCGTTGACCATGCCGGCCGGGCCCTGGTCGCACAGGCCCACGCAGGAGGTGTGCTCGAGCGTGATGTGGCCGTCGGGGGTGGTCTGCCCGAAGTCGATGCCCAGGGCCTTCTTCAGGGCCTCGGCGGTCTCGTGCCCCTTGGCGCCCAGGCAGCTGGGGCACTCGGACAGGCGGATGACCGCGTGGCCTTTCTGCTGCTTGGACAGGAAAGCGTAGAAGGAGACGACTCCCTCCACGGCGACGCGCGAGGTGTTCAGCTCCCGCGCGACGAGGTCGATGGCCTCGCCCGATACGCAGCCCAGCTGCGCCTGGATGTCACGGACCACGTCCATCAGGCGGTTCTTGTCCCGCCCGACGCGGGTCGTTACGTCTTTCACGACCTGCTGCAGGGTGCTGTTCATGCCGGTCTCCTGCGAGTTGAAGACAGCCCGAAGCGGACAAACTGGCGATTGGGAAAGAGGTCGCTCCCAAACACCCCATAAGCGACGGACGCTTTCTACCAATTAGGTGGCAAAACACAAGCTCCAGACTCAGCCTTCCGGACACGTGAAAGGCTGGCTTTCAGCATAAATTAGGGTCGCTTATCTCGTCCGCTCGCCTTGGGAGCCGGCAGGCGGAAGGGGCAGGCTGCTCGCCAGCTGCTCGCTCCGGACGATCTTGGGTCGCTCGGAGGGAAGGCCCCTGCTTGGGGGGCCGCGCTCCCGAGGCCCAGTCGGCCTAGCTCTGGGCGACGCGGCGAGAGCCGATTCGTGCCGAAGCGAAACGATTGGCGAGGAGAAGGATTCCGGCCGGCAGCGGCGCGGCGGCTTGCGACGGCCGCCTCGGGACCCTCGACCGCTGCTCAGAAGTCGATGCCCACCTTGCCGCCGAACACGAAGATCTGCGGCATCCCGGTCTCCTTGTTGTTGAGGATGACCGAGCCCTCGGCCGCCAGCTCGAACACGTAGCTGATGAGCCGCAGGCCGAGGTAGACGCGCTGGTTGATGTTCTGCGGCATCGTGACCGACTGGAAGACGCTGGTGTCGTCGGTGGGGTTGGTGACCGCGTCGGCGAGCGAGCGGGAGGGGTTGAAGTCGACCACCGACGAGGTGCAGGCGTTGAACTGCATGTTCCAGCCGGCGTAGGGCGTCAGCGTCACCATGCCGCCGATGGCGAACTGGTGGCCGAGGCCGACGTCGAGGCCGGCGGTGGTGAGGTTGAAGTCGCGGGAGCCGAACAGGTGCGTGCCGTAGCCGCGCACGCCGAGGTCGGGGAAGTACTTGAAGCCTTCGTTGAGCGCCCACTTGATCTCGACGGTCGCGGCGGCCATGCGGGTGGACTGCAGGTAGCTGATGCGCGAGCCGAGCTCGATGGAGAAGCCCAGGCCCTTGCGCACGTGCAGGCTGGGCATGAGCAGGTACGGCGTGGTCGCGCCGGCGGTGGGCCAGAACTTCGCGTTGTTGTCGATCTGCGCGACCTGGTACTCGAAGGCGATGTTGAAGCCGGAGTGGCCGAGCGTCTCGGGGGGCGCGCCGTTGAACGACGAGATGGCCGCGGCCAGCTGGTTCGACATGATGCGGAAGTTGGCGTTGGAGGCGGCGCCCGCGGATCCGTCGGAGGGGTTCCCCAGTCGGTAGACCTGGAGATCGCCCGCGTCGGCGAACGCGCTCGCGGCCAGCAGTTGGCATGCGACGAACGCCACAAGCGTCGGACGGGTCATTCAAAGCCTCCACTCAATGCCCGAAGACCGTACCAAAGTGCCGGTGACGCTTCAAGAAACCCTCTGATAGCCTCCTGCGCCGATGCTCCGCCACGCGCTCCTCGCCCTGGCCACGACGCTCTGCCTCGCTGCCTGCAACCCGGCGGGCGGCGTGCCCATCCTCCTGTGGCACTCGGTCGGCGAGGGCAACGCGGCGGACAAGTACGACGTCCCCGCCGAGGAGTTCGACCGCGAGCTGGCGATCCTCGAGCGCTTCGGGGCGAAGACGGTCACGCTGGACCAGGTGCTCGACGCGGCGGCGGGAGGCGCGCCGCTGCCGGAGCGCGCGGTGGTCGTCACCTTCGACGACGGCCGCGCCTGCCTGAAGAGCGCCGCGCTGCCGGTGCTGCGGAAGCACGGCATGACCGCCGAGGTCTTCGTGGTCACGAGCTGGATGGCCGACGACGAGTCGCACCGGAAGGTGATCGACGACGAGACCGGCAGGCACGCCTACCTCACCTGGCCCGAGCTGCGCGAGATGACGGCCTCGGGCGCCTTCCACGTGCAGTCGCACTCGGTCAGCCACCGCAAGGTGCGCGAGCTGGGAGCGGAGGAGCTCTGGAGCGAGCTGGTCGATTCGCGCGCGGCCATCACCGCCCACGTCGGCGTGCCGGTGAACTTCTTCGCCTATCCGTTCGGCGCCTCCAGCCTCCAGGCCGCCTCCGACGTCCAGCGCGCGGGCTATCGCGGCGCGGTGGTGGTGGAGATGGGGATGGGCGCCCGCTACTCGCTCAAGCGGCGCAGCGTCTGGAAGGGCTGCGAGTACGCGGTCACCGAGGCGCTCGAGGCGGCCTTCGGCGCTCCGAAGTGAAGTAGGGAGGGCGCGGTCACGGCGTGCGTGCGGCGAAGCTCGGCCCCGGCGCCGGGCGGGCCTGCAGCACGCGGCGCGCATCGCGGTCGACGAAGACCAGCACCGGAGCGCCCCGCGGATCGAGCGCCAGCGAGGCCTCGTAGCCCGTGGTCGGTGCCTCGGGGATCGACTCGACGCCCCAGCGGCCGTCGAGGCCGAGCACGGCGTGGTTCACGCCCAAGCCCGGGCGGAAGAAGGCCAGGTGGAGCCGGTCGCTCTCGTCGCGGGCGAGCGCCGCCCGGGAGCCGGGAGAGCCGGAGACGACCGTCTGGAAGGTCCAGCCGCGCGCCGCGCTCTGGCGGGCGAACTTGAGCCGCTCCTTGCCGAAGTCCCAGTAGGCGATGGCCGCCATGCCCTGGCCGTCGAGCACGAGCGAGGCGCCGAACCCCACGTGGCCCGCCAGGTCGACGGTCTCCAGGTTCCAGCGCGAGCCGGTCCAGCGGGCGTAGCGCAGCTGGCGGCGCCCCTCGTCGAGGTAGGCGATGTGGGGACGGCCCTGGGCGTCGAGCGCGAGCGAGCTGTCCTTGCCCACTTCGCCGTCGACGTCCACGGTCTCGAGGGCCCAGGTGCCGCCCGCGGCGTCCTGGCGGGCGTACTTCAGCGAGCGGTTCGAGAGGTCGTAGTAGCTGACGTGCAGCCGGCCACGCTGGTCGACCGCGAGCGAGGAGTCGATGCCCACGCTCTCGGCGCCGTCCACGACCTCGAGCTGCCAGGCCCCGGCCTTCCGGCGCGCGAGCTTCAAGCTCTGGTGGCTGAAGTCGAAGTAGCTGATCGCCGGCTCGCCCGACTTGTCGAGCGCCAGCGACGCGCCGCCGCCCACGTCCGCCGAGGCGTCCACGATCTCGCTCGCCCACTCGCCGGTCTCCGTCGACTGCGTGTACCTGAGCTGCCGCTTCGTCGGCGCCGTGAAGTCGCACCAGGCGACGTGCACGCGGCCCTGCGCGTCGACGGCGACCGAGGTGTGCTGGCCGGGGTGCCCGCTTCCGTCGACGGTGGAGACCGGCCACGGACCGGCGAGCACGAGCAGCGAGGTGAGGAACGCGAGCGACGACATGACCGACCTCCCCAGAGTCCGAAAAGCGCGTGTGATGCGTGCCCGTCCCGTGCTCGGCGGGCCGCCGATTCATTCAGAGAATTCGCAGGGTTGCGTCTGTCGCCGGGCGTCGGACACACGCGCGCCATCGGGCGAGCAGCCGGCGGGTTGGATGCCGAGGTCGAGGGAAGCGATCAAAGGCCGCTGACGGCGGGTCGTTGACCGTGCGGAAGGGGCCCGGCTATACCGCGCGCATGGGTCAGTTCCTGGAAGCGGTCACGCCGGACGAGGCCCGCCGCATCCTGGCGCGCTTCGGTCCCCTCGCCCGACGAGAGCGCGTGAGCCTCTCCCAGGCACGCGGCAGGGTGCTGGGCGAAGACCTCTTCGCGCCCGAGCCGCTCCCGGCCTTCGATCGCGCGCTGATGGACGGCTATGCGGTCCGCGCCCGCGAGACGTTCGGCGCGGGCGAGACCTCGCCGGCCTACCTGTCGCTCGCCGGGCGAATCTCCATGGGCGCGCCGGCGCCGAGCCCGCTGCCCGAGGGCGCTGCCTTCGAGATCTCCACCGGCGGCGCGATGCCCGAAGGCGCCGACGCCGTGGCGATGATCGAGTACTGCCGGGAGACGGGCTCGAACCAGGTCGAGGTGGGCAAGGCCGTCGCGCCGCTGGAGAACGTCCTGAAGGCCGGAGAAGACGTCGCGGCGGGCTCGGCCCTCATCGGCAAGGGCCGCCGGCTTCGGCCGCAGGATCTGCTGGCGCTGGCGGCGCTGGGAATCGGGTCGGTGGAGGTGTTCGAGCGTCCCCGGGTGGCGGTGCTGTCGACCGGCGACGAGCTGGTCCCGATCGATCGGCGGCCGGGCCCCGGGCAGGTGCGCGACGCCAACGGCTGGGCGCTCGCGGCCCAGATCGATGATGCGGGCGCGGTCCCGCTGCTCCTGGGCATCTGCCGCGACGAGCCGGCGCTGCTCGAGTCCGCAGTCCGCTCCGCGCTGGGCCAGGCCGATGCCGTGTTCGTCTCCGGCGGCTCCTCGCAGGGCGCACGGGACTCGACCGCGCAGGTCCTCGCGCGCTTCGGAGCGCCGGGGGTGATGGCCCACGGCATCGCGGTGGCGCCGGGCAAGCCGACCATCCTCGCCGGCGCCGGCGAGAAGCCGCTCGTCGGGTTGCCGGGCCACCCGGTCTCCTCGCTGGTCATCGCGCGGCTCTTCATGAACCCGCTGTTGCGCGCCCTCGGCGGCGAGACCGGCCCGCTCGATCCGTTCGCCGGCCGGGTGAGGGCGAAGCTGGCCCGCTCGGTCGCCTCCAAGCCGGGTCGCGAGGACTGGGTCCGGGTCGCGCTTCGCGACGGCGTCGCCGAGCCGCTGCTCAAGGGCTCTGGCGCCATCTCCACCGCGCTGCGCGCCGACGGGCTGGTCTGCATCCCGCTCGACGCCGAGGGGCTGGCGGCTGGCAGCGAGGTCGAGGTCGCGCTTCTCTAGAGAAGAAGAAGGACGGGCAAGCCAGGAGGGCAGGGCCGTGGCGGAAAAGCGGGTGAAGACAGGGGGCTACCTGACGACCGTTCCCCTCTCCGAGGCGGTCGAGCGCTTCCTGCCGCGCATCGCGGGTCCGCTGGAGGCCGAGCGCGTGGGCGTCGAAAAGGCGCTGGGACGGGTGACCGCCAGAGCGGTGGCGGCGCGGATCAGCTCGCCGCACTACCACGGCGCCGCCATGGATGGAGTCGCGGTCCGCTCGGCGGACACGGCGACCGCCAGCGAAGCGCGGCCGCTGCGGCTCGACGAGCACTTGGGCTTCGAGCGCGTCGACACCGGCGACCCCATGCCGGCGGGCTTCGACGCGGTGGTGATGATCGAGGAGGTCGACGAGCCTGCTCCGGGCGTCGTCGAGCTGCTCAAGGCTGCCTTGCCGCGCCAGCACGTGCGCCTGGTGGGGGAGGACATCGTCTCCGGCGAGATCGTCTTCCCGCGCGGCCAGAAGCTGCGGCCCTTCGACCTGGGCGCCCTGCTCGGCTGCGGGAACGAGTCGGTGGAGGTCGTGCGCCGGCCGGTGGTGGGCATCCTGCCGACCGGCGACGAGATCGTGGAGCCGGGCTCCAGGCTCTCGCCGGGCGACATCATCGAGTCGAACTCGCGCATGTTGGCCGCCGTGGTCGAGGACGAAGGCGGCGAGGCGCGGCGCTACCCCATCTGCAAGGACCAGGAGAAAGACCTCGAGGCCGCGCTGGGGAAGATCGTCCAGGAGTGCGACGTGGCGCTGGTCATCGCCGGCTCCTCGGCGGGCCGCGGCGACTTCACCTCCCAGGTCCTCGGCCGGCTCGGCGAGCTCCTCGTCCACGGCGTCAACATCATGCCGGGCAAGCCCGTGGCGCTGGGGCTCGCGCGCGGCAAGCCCGTCATCGGCGTGCCCGGCTATCCCGTTTCGGCGGCGGTGGTCGCCGACCTCTTCGTGCGCCCGGCCGTCGCCAAGCTGCTCGGGACGCTCCCCGCCGAACGGACCGAGGTGAAGGCGCACCTGCTGCGGAAGGTCCCCTCGCGCCTGGGCCACCAGGAGTTCGTCCGGGTGACGCTGGGCCGCGTGCGCGAAAGGCTCGTCGCGGTGCCCCTGGGCCGCGGCGCCGGGGCCATCACCTCGCTGTGCCGGGCGCACGGGCTGATGCGCATCCCCGAGCGCCGCGAGGGCTTCGACGCCGGCACCGAGGTCTCGGTGGAGCTGCTGGTCCCGGCGCGGCAGCTCGAGCGCACCACGCTGTGCGTCGGCAGCCACGACCCGGCGCTGGACGTGCTCGGCGACCTGCTCGCGGGGCGTCGGCCCGGCTCGCGGCTGGCCTCGGCCTCGGTGGGCTCGCTCGGGGGGATCCTGGCGGTCGCCTCGGGAGAGGCTCACCTCGCGGGCAGCCACCTGCTCGACCCGGCGACCGGCGAGTACAACCTGCCCGACCTGAAGCGCCACGCACCCGACGCCAAGCTCGCGGTGGTGACGCTGGCCCACCGGGCGCAGGGCCTGCTCGTGCCTCGCGGCAATCCCAAGGGCCTGCGCTCGTTCGAGGACCTCGTCCGGCCCGACGTGCTCTTCGTCAACCGGCAGCGCGGGTCCGGGACCCGGGTGCTGCTCGACCACGAGCTGGCCCAGCGCGGGATGCAGGGCCGGCAGATGAAGGGATACGAGCGCGAGGAGTTCACTCACGCGGCGGTGGCGGTGGCGGTCTCGAGCGGCGCCGCGGACGCCGGGCTGGGCGTGCTCGCGGCGGCGCGGGCGCTGGGGCTGGACTTCGTCCCGGTGGCCGAGGAGCGCTACGACCTCGTCATCCCCCTCGATCTCCTGGGGGATCCGCGCGTAGAGCAGGTGCTGGAGCTTCTGGGCGCACCCGAGTTCCGGCAGGCGCTGCGCGACCTGGGCGGCTACGACGACCGGGAGACCGGCCGCCGCGCCCTCTGAGCTATCGACTATCGACCGTCAACTGCCAACTGCCTCTCGCTACCGCGGCAGGTTGTGGTGCTTCATCTTCCGCCACAACGTCGTCGACGAGATGCCCAGCTCGCGGGCCACCAGCATCAGGTCGCTGGCGTTGCGCGCGAGCGAGGCGACCAGCGCCGCCCGCTCCGCGCCGTCGAGCGCCTGGGCCAGGGTCACCCCGGCGGCGGGCCCGGCGGCCTGGGCCGCGCCCTGCAGGGCCAGGGCGGCGTCGGTGTTCGGCGCTCCGCCCGCGGCGTTGCGGGTGGCGGGGACGAAGGGGAAGTCGCGCGGGTGCAGCTCGTCTCCCTCCGCCAGCGCCGCGCCGCGCTCGATGGCGTTCTCCAGCTCGCGCACGTTGCCCGGGTAGTGCCAGTTGCACAGGTGCTGCACCGCGTCGGGCGAGAAGCGGCGCTTGGTGTTGCTCTTGGTGTTGTAGCGGACCAGGAAGTGCTGGGCGAGCATCGGCACGTCCTCGATGCGGTCGCGCAGGGGCGGCACCTTCAGCGGCACCACCGCCAGCCGGTAGTACAGATCCTCGCGGAAGCGCTTCTCGGTCACCGCGGTCTGCAGGTCCTGGTTGGTGGCGGTCACCAGGCGCACGTCGATCTTGATGGGCTGGCTCTCGCCGATGCGGCGGATCTCGTGCTCCTGGATGGCGCGCAACAGCTTGGCCTGGAAGGCGAGCGTGGTCTCGGTGACCTCGTCGATGAAGAGCGTGCCGCCGTCGGCCTCCTCGAACAGGCCGCGGCGGGCCTTGATGGCGCCGGTGAAGGCGCCCTTGGCGTGGCCGAACAGCTCGCTGTCGAGCAGGGTCTCGGTCATGGCCGCGCAGTTGACGGCGACGAAGGGCTTGTCGCAGCGCTTGGAGAGCGCGTGTAGGGCGCGGGCGACCAGCTCCTTGCCGGTGCCGCTCTCGCCCAGGATGAGCACGGTCGCGTCCGAGGACGCGGCGCGGGCGACCTGCTGGCCGAGCCGCCGCATGATCTCGCTCTGGCCGACCATGGACGACAGGCCGTGCAGGCGGCGGAAGTCCTCGGCGTACAGCGACATCTGGGAGAGCAGGCGCCGGCGCTCCACCGCCTTCTCCACGCGGATGAGCAGCTCGGGCACCTGGAAGGGCTTGGCGACGTAGTCGAACGCGCCGCGGCGCATGGCCTCGACCGCGCTCTCGATGGTGCCGTAGGCGGTCATGACGATGACCTGGGTCGAGGGCGCCAGCGAGCTGGCCCGGCGCAGCATCTCCAGGCCGTCGTGCGGCTCCATCTTCAGGTCGGTCAGGACCACGTCGAACGGGCGCGCGCCGAGGTGCACCACGGCCTCGTCGACCCCGCCGGCGTCGGCCACGTCGTAGCCCTCGTCCCGAAGCAACAGGGCCGTGGTCGTTCGCATGTTGCGCTGGTCGTCGACGACCAGCACGCTTCCGCGGTTCGCCATGCCGTTCACCTTCCCCCTAGCCACTCCCCAGGGGCATCCCGCCGTACCGTCCGTGTTCCCCGCCCTGGTGCGCGACACTCTAGCGGACCGCGGGCCCGTCGTCGCCAATCTCCGCCGGTTCGGGCCGGCGCACAAGGACTCGTCAGCCCGCTCCGCGCAGGACCCGGGCCTCGCCGACGCGCAAGGTGACCCGCACCCGGTCGAAGTATTCCGAGAGCGGGATGGTGTACTTGCGCGTGGCCCCCACCAACTCCTTGAACTCCTGCGTGGTGATCTTCTGGCGCTCCTTGAGGAAGCCGACCAGCCGCTCCTGGAGCTGCGCCACGGCGGCGGCGTCGAAGAACATCTCCGAGCTCACCTTCACCGCGCGGCCCTCCTTCTCCAGCACCTTGACGAGGGCGCCCACCTTCGCCGCGCTCGTGCCGCACAGCGCCGGCAGCTCGTCGAGGTAGGGCGGGGTGAGCCGGGCGTCGGCGAGGATCTTGGCGACCTTGTCGCGCAGCGCCGCGTCGTCCACCGCGAGCGCCTGGGGAGCCGCCTTCTCGCGCACCGTGTCGCCGTCGGCCGCGAGCACGCCCTTGTCCACCAGAGAGGCCAGCAGCCGGCCGAACAGCCGGGGGTCGAGCGTGGGCGAGAGCCGGTTGCGCAGCTCCTCGCGCGGCAGGCCGGGCGAGAGCGGGTCGGCCTTGCGGTGGGCGCGCGCCACGGCGAGCGCCTTCTCGGACAGGCGCTCGAGGACCGGGGGCGAGGCGTAGGCGCGGCGCTCCTTGTCGAACAGGACGATCGTCCCCCGCGTGCTCATGACCTCCAGGGTCCGGGCCAGCTGCTTCTCGGGCAGGCCCGTGCGCGCGAACAGCTCCTGCGCCGACAGCCCGGAGAAGCCCGAGGACTCGACCAGGAAGGCCACCCGCGCCGCCGGATCGGATCCGGCGAGCGCCTCGAGCCCCGCCAGCGAATCGGGCCGGGCGCGGCGGCGCCGCCGCGGGTGGACGTCCAGGACGCGCCCTCCGGCGACGGTCTGCCCGCGCCCGGGGAGGACGGTGAAGCCGCGCAGGATGAAGCGCTGGCCGGGCAGGGCGACCACCGGTTGCGCCAGCCGCAGCTGCGCGAAGCCGCGGCCGCCCGGCGGCAGATCGTCCTTGGCGAGCAGCGCCACCACGGCGGGCACCTGGGCCGTCCCCAGGTGCAGCAGGAACTTGGAGCGGGCGGGCAGCGCCTTGGGCGAGGCGGCGAGCAGGTCCAGCTCCACGTCGAGCATGGAGGTCGTCCGCAGCTGTCCCGCGCGCACCGCCACGGCTCCGCGCTCGACGTCCTTGCTCTCCACCTGCGGCAGGTTCACCGCGGTGCGCTGGCCGGCGAGCGCCTGGGGCACCTCGGCGCCGTGGACCTGGACCGAGCGCACCCGCAGCCCGCGGCCCCCGGTCGGCAGCAGGTCCAGCGAGTCCTCGGGCGCGATGGAGCCGGACAGCAGCGTCCCGGTGACGACGGTGCCGAAGCCCTTGAGGCTGAAGGCGCGGTCGACGGGCAGGTAGGTGGGGCCGTCGGCGGGCCGCTCCGGGGCCTCCTTGGCCAGGTCCGCGAGCGCCTTCTTCAGCTCCTCGATGCCGGCGCCGGTCCGGGCGCTGACCCGGAGCATCGGCGCGTCCTCGAGGAAGGTGCCCTGGCAAGCCTCGGCGACGTCGGCCTCCAGCAGCGAGAGCCACTCCTCGCCCAGCTCCGGGGCGAGGTCGGCCTTGTTGAGCACGACGAGCCCGCGCGGCACGCCCAGCAGGCGGCAGATGTCCAGGTGCTCGCGGGTCTGGGGCATCACGCCCTCGTCCGCGGCGATCACCAACATCACCAGGTCGATGCCCGAGGCGCCGGCGGCCATCGCCTTGACGAACTTCTCGTGGCCGGGGACGTCGACGATGCCGGCGACCGTCCCGCCGCCCAGATCGAGGTGCGCGAAGCCGAGCTCCAGGGTGATGCCCCGGCGCTTCTCTTCCTTGAGGCGGTCGGTGTCCACGCCGGTCAGCGCCTTGACCAGGGCAGTCTTGCCGTGGTCCACGTGGCCCGCGGTGCCGATGACGATGCGTTTCATGCGTGTCCGGCGCCTCGACCGGAGGGCGCGTGCCCGCGGGCTAGATGCCGAAGCGCCAAGAGGCCTGGATGAGCACGCCGCCCACGTCGAGGTCCTTCACCGTGCCGTCGCCGCCGATCTGGGACCAGAGGTAGCGCGCCTCGACGCCCAGCCGGTTGTCGCCGATGGGGATCTCCAGGCCGAGGTGGGCGCCAGCCGCGAAGCGAGCGAAGCCCTGGCTCTCCTGCACCGGGCCCTCGAGCTTGATGTCGCCGGCGGCCAGGCCCAGCGAGATGCCGAGGTACGGGGTCAGCTGCGCCTGCTCGGTGTTGCCGAAGCTGTAGGTCGCCTCGACGAGGATGGGCACGCTGATCGCGGTCATCGTCGGGGTCGCCTCGCCCAGGGGGCTGGAGGCCGGCATCTGCATCGCGATGGAGTAGCGCAGCATGTCCGCCGACAGGCCGAGGAGCAGGCCCCGGGTCCCGTTGCGCGTCGAGCCGCCGACCACCGCCCAACGGAACGAGAGGCCGACCGCCGGGCCGATGGCGCCGACCTGGGTCTGCGCCGCGCCGCCGAGCCGCGGGCCGAGGAAGACGTGCAGCTTGCGCAGGCCGGAAGGAGTCTCCGCGGGCCTGGTCGCGGCCGCGGCCGGCTCGCCCGAGTCGGGCTCTTCGAGCTTCCCGGCGGTCGCGATCTCGGGCTTGGCCGCGGGCGCCGGCTCGGAGTCCTCGAGCTTGCTGGGCGTGGCCTTCGGGGCCGGCTCGGAGTCTTCGAGCTTGCTCGGGGACGCCTTGGGCTGCTCGGCTTGGGCGACCTTGGGCTCGGTCTTGGCGGGCTCGGCGGGCTTCGGCTCGGCCTTGGGACCGGTCTTGGCGACCTTGGGCTCGGACTTGGCAGGCTCGGCGGGCTTGGGCTCAGCCTTGGCGACCTTCGGCTCGGCCTTGGCGACCTTCGGCTCGGCCTTGGCGGGCTTGGGCTCGGCTTTGGCGATGACCTTCGGCTCGGCCTTGGCTGGCTCGGCGGGCTTGGGCTCGGAGTCCTCGAGCTTGCCGGGAGAGGCCTTGGCCGGCTCGGCCTTGGCCATCTTCGGCTCGGTCTTGGCCGGTTCGTTGGCCTTCGCCACCAGCGCGGCGCCCGCCTGCTCGTCGAAGCTGACGAGGATCAGTCCCTGGCCGGCGCCGACCTCCACGAAGAGGGTGTGGGGTCCGGCGGGGATGTCGAGGGTCTTGGTGACCGGGGCGCTGGCGAGCACGGTGTCGCCGGCGACGGCGAAGGAGAGCTTGCCGCCCACCGTCAGCCGTCCCACCTCGCGGCCGTCGCGCATCAGCTTGACCGGAATCTGCGGGAGCTTGCCGTCCCCGATGCGGCGCAGCGAGACCTTCACGGTCGAGGGGCCGATGACCCCGGCGCGCAAGGTCTCCTCGGCACCGACCTTGTAGGCGTCCTGCGACATCCCCTGCAGCTGGGCCTTCTCATGCTTGGACTTGACCCTCACCTCGGCCGCAAGCGCTGGACTGGCCAGGGATAGGACCATGGCGAGGACGACGAGGCGCATGGGAGCTCCGGGTAGGGCGAAAACGGGAGCAGTCTAGCCCCCGCAAGTCCTTGAAGGAAGGGGCAAACCGGCGCGGCCACATGACCGATGATTCGCCGGCCGCCTCCTACCGATAATGACGTTGGGTTCGTTTGGAAGGAGCTGTCATGCGTCTCTGGGCCTGCGTACTTGTGGCGCTCTTGTGGGCAGCACCCGCTTGGGCGAAGCCCAAGTACCGGCCCCCGCTCCGCCAGCAGCCCGACATGCGGCACGGCAAGGTCCAGAAGACCATCCCCAAGACCCTGGAGCTGACGGTCGGGCAGCGCGTGAGCTTCGGCGGAATCCACATGGCCGGCTGCTACCAGACCAAGATCGTCAAGTTCACGCTCGCCGACGGCATCCTGACCATCCTCGGGGTGGGCGAGGGGAGCGCGGACATCGTCCTGCAGGTCGACGAGCCCGACAAGAAGTCCAAGGAGCTGCCGCCCAAGAAGATCAGCGTCAAGGTGACCCGGTGAGAACATGAGAAAGCCTCGGAACCAGGACGGTCAGGTCGCGGTGGAGAGCGCCATCGTCTTCCCGCTCGCCGTGTTCATGATCCTGGGCATCATCCAGCTCACGCTCATCCAGCAGACCCGGCTGATGCTCGAGTACGCCGCGTTCAACGCCGCGCGCGCCGGGGTGGTCTGGAACGGCGACCAGAAGAAGATGGAGAAGGCCGCCATCCTCTCGCTCCTGCCCACCATGCCCAGCCCGCCGCTCGTCGACCCCGGCCCGATGCGGGTGGACGAGCCGGCGCTGCTGTTGGCGCGCTACGCCTTCATCCGCGGCGCCAACTCCATCGGCGGCGGGCTCGGGGCGCAGCTCATCAAGGTGGAGACGCTCAACCCCACCACCGACGACTTCCCCAGCGGCAAGGAGGAGATCGACTTCGACATGGTGGGCGACGGGCTGGCGCAGCGGAAGCCCAGCCAGCTCACCATCCGCTTGACGTACTTCTATGACCTGCGTCTTCCCATCATCAACAAGTTCTTCTTCGAGACCTGGCTCGCCGGGCTGTCGGGCGTCAAGCTGGGCGGGTTCGACCCCTTCCGGCCGACGATGAAGCACATGCCCGGCGGCGACAACCTGCACGTCCGGATGGGCGTGGAGGCCGCGCGGGCCAAGCCCAACTGCAAGTTCAGCGGGATCGAGCGGTCGACGCTGCTCGGGCTCGTCGCCATCGGGAAGGCCACCGGCAAGTACTACATGCCGCTGGTGACGACCTACACCATGCGGATGCAATCGAGCTTCTTCAAGCGCTTCGCCACGGGCAAGCCGAAGAACTGCAACTAACGGAGAGGCCCATGCTCATCTCGAGGCTGCACAGGTCCATGCGAGAGGACGAGGCGGGCCAGGCCCTGGTCCTGGGCGCCATGGTCATGCTGGTGCTGGCGCTCTCCGTCTTCGTCACCGTCCAGCTGGGCAACGGCATCAACGAGCGCATGCGCGTGCAGGACGCGGCCGACAACGCCGCCTTCTCCACCGCCGCCGCCGTCGCCCGCTCGCTCAACTTCATCTCCTGGGTCAACCGCACCACCGCCACCCAGTACGTCTCGGCCATGGCCCTGCAGGGCCTGGTGGCGCTCTTCGACGGCGTCCAGGCCTGGACCGGCGTGCTGGGCGACATGATGCAGGACCTGGCGGTGGGGGTGTGCGTGCTCAAACGCATCGCCCAAGCCTGTTGCGCCGCGTGCATCTTGCCCCCGGTGATGGCGGCGGCCTGCCTGGTCGCCGAGGGCCTCGAGGTGCTGCAGCAGGCGCTGGAGGCGGGCGCGAAGATCGCCTGGAAGGTCTCCGACGGCATCGGCTCGGCCATCGACGCCATCGACCCGGTCATCGCCAAGCTGGTCCTGGGCATCTCGATGTTCAACCACTGGATCATGTTCGGGACGCAGAAGGTGATGCGCCTGATGATGGCGACGCTGCTCACCGTGGGCCCGGTGGCCGGCAACTTCCAGACGGCGATCATGAGGGAGACCGCCGGCGAGAAGGTGAACACCGACGGCCTGGGCATCGCCTACAACGTCGCGATGGGCGCCCTGAACGGCCCGGCCTCCTACAACAAGATCTTCGAGAAGGAGGCCGAGGAGATCGGCAAGGACAACATGACCTACCCGGCCAGCGCCCAGGAGGCGGACAAGAAGCAGCGCGCCGAGCGGCTCATGGCCGAGATCACCAACACCTCGCGCACCGGCTCCAAGAACATGGACGTCCACTGGGAGACCAACGGCGGCTACAGCGCCACCGACCTGCTGGGCGAGGTCGCCGGGGCCATCATCGGCTTCATCACCGGCGACGGCGTCAAGACCGCCTCCCGCCTGGTGACGCCGATGGACGACGAGCAGTTCACCGAGGAGAAGGCGGCGTCCATGGACGCCTCGGTCTTCAACAAGGCGGCGCAGTCGGGCCAGAAGTGCGACGCCTCGACCAACGCCGCCAAGCCGAAGGCCCAGCAGTGCCAGGCCGACCAGGCGGCCTGCGACGCGTCCATCCCGCCGTGCAGCTCCTGCCCGCCCGACCCGCCCAACTGCTCGGCCTGCCAGAGCATGCAGACCAAGTGCAACAAGGCCGCGGCGACCTGCGAGGACGCCCAGAAGGCGCAGGACAAGGCGCAGCAGGACTGCGAGAAGGCCGGCCAGGACTCCGACAAGCTCAAGGACCAGAAGGCGGTCGGCTCCGGCAAGGGCCCCAACCACATCTGGCACGGCGCCCCCAACGTCTCGCTGATGAGCCGCGGCGCGGTGCTGGCCTCCGCCTCGCACGTCGGCGGCGGCATCTCGCTGGCGGTCATCGCCGGCAACCTCGACCCCAAGGTGGTGGGCATCCAGGCGGGCATGGGCGGCAGCAAGGGCAAGCAGATGCACTGCCGCTACGACAAGCGCGACAAGTACCCCACCGGCATCTGCCCCGACTACGCCATCACCAAGGCGACCAAGTGCAAGGAGGAGTCGCAGCACGAGTTCTACGGGATGTCGCGCTACGTCAGCTTCCAGGTCGAGGAGGACTACCCCTTCGGCCAGACGAGCTACATGGCCCTGGTCAACAAGCAGGCCAAGGACGCGGCCTTCGCGGTCAAGGGCCTGGGCTTCGGCGGCAAGAAGATGAGCGCCGAGTCCTGGGCGGGCAAGGGCTCGGGCTGGGACTCCTCGCGGCTGTCCAACACCTTTGAGGGCAAGGATCCCGGCGAGGGCGGGCTGCTCGAGGGCCTGAACGGCTGGGCGCGCAGCCAGTGCTACTACCACCGGCCCGATGCCTGGGCCGAGCCGCCCAACCTCTTCAACCCCTACTGGAAGGCGCGGCTGGCCCCGGTGGCGCCCATCTTCGACGAGATCAAGAGCCAGGTCGGGTTGGGCAGCCTGGGGTCGGTGGCGGGCGTGGTCGGCGAGGCGTTGGTCCACTAACGGAGCGCGCGATGATCCGGACCTTCAGAAAGCGGATGCGGTCGGGCGCGGGCGCGGAGTCGGGCGCGGCGGCGACGGAGATGGCGCTGCTCTCGCTCGTGCTGGTGCCGACGCTGCTGTACTCGACGTTCCTGTTCGAGCTGTCGTGGACCAAGATCAAGGCGCGCGAGGCGGCGCGCTACCTGGTCTGGGAGATGAGCGCGGTCGGGCTGAGCGACTGGAAGGAGGCCAAGCACCAGGAGCGCTTCGACACGGTCAAGCAGGTGCTGATGACCGAGGTCTCCGACCGCTACAGCGGCGACATGCAGAGCGCCACCCCCACCTACCTCAGCGGCAACGGCCCCAAGCCGATGATGCTGGAGGTCACCTTCAAGTCGGAGCAGACCACTCTGGAGAGCGTGGACGCGGGGCTGTGGGAGGCCGGCCAGGACTTCGGCGTGGACACCGGGCCGGTGGGCAAGGCCTTCGACTGGTACTTCGAGAACATGAAGTTCAACACCGCCGGCAAGGTGAAGGGCTCCATCCAGGTCCACATCAAGAACACCTACCTGGGCAAGACGATGCCGGTCTTCTACACCGACAAGATGCTGCTCCAGGACGAGTGGGACATCCGAGTGCCGCAGTCGCTCATCGTCGAGCAGTGGGACCTCAAGAAGGGCGAGGCGGTCAACGAGACGCACCAGGACGAGTGCACCACCGACTACTGCCACCAGGTCCACAACATGTTCTTCGCCGGCTTCGGCGACGACCTCTCCAGCGCCATCGGCGGCGGCGGGGTCCTGGGGACCATCTTCAGCGCCCTCAACATCCACCTGCCGACCGAGGTGGTGGTGGTCAGCCTGCCGCTGAACGGCACCTCCACCAGCCAGGTCCCGCTGGACTACGGCTCGGAGATCTACCGGCCCAAGGACCACGGGTCGATCAAGCACAAGAACACCGTCAAGAAGCAGTACTCCAACGTCTACAAGGACACCGTTGCGCCGGACCAGAGCCCGTACAACAAGGTCTACGTCAAGCGCGGCAAGTACTTCCTGGGCTGCAAGCAGTCGCAGAGGCAGGAACCGGGCGGCGACGAGACCTGCGACTACTAGGGGCTGCTGCACGGAGGCGAGCATCATGAAGAAGGGACTCGAGATCCTGCGCCAGACCGCCGCGGTGCTGCTGGGCGTCGGCCTGGTGTTCGGCGGCGTCGAGATGGGCTCGGGCGGCTCGGGCCTGCCGCGCGCGCAGGCGCAGGCGGTGCCGGCCGCCTTCTGGGCGCCGGGCGAGATGCCGGCGTACCCGGGCATGGAGTACCCGCTCGGCGACGGGCTGGCCGTCAACGGACTGCCGCTGCGCGTCTCCTACTTCGAGGCCAAGGCGACCCCCGAGGACGTGCGCGACTTCTACGTGCGCGAGCTGGAAGGTCGCGGGCTGGAGGTGGGGGTCAAGTACGGCGTCGCCCACGGCTTCGACGTCACTGCGCTGAGCGAGGACGGCCGCGCGGAGATCGCCGTCGCCATCATGCTCTCGGGCACCAAGGGCAAGGTACTGGTGTTCCCGTCGATCATCCCCCTGGACGCCCGGCCGGACTCGGTCGAGGGCCTGACCGGCGAGCTGCCGCTGCCCAAGACGGTGGTGGGCTTGATGGTCGTGACCGCCAAGGACAAGCAGGGCGAGGCCGTGGCCACCTACCAGGTGCCGCTGGAGAGCCCGCAGGCGACGGCGGCCAACGTCCGCGACGAGATGGGGCGCCGCGGCTGGTCGCTCAAGCAGTTCGAGAAGGCGCCCGACGGCGGAACGGTGATCGAGGTGAGCAAGGAAACCCGCAGGATCCACTTCACGGTGCTGCCCTGGCCGGTCCGGCAGCAGGGCGCCGGCGTGACGGCCGTCTTCTCGGGCTTCGCCCAGGGAGCGCAGCCATGAACACGCTGCTGGCGCGCGCCATCTGGCAGAAACTGCGCGAGGAGGACGGCCAGGCGGCCACCGAGTACGCCCTGTTCACCTTCTTCGTGATCTTCGGCCTCTCGTTCGGGCTGGGCGGGTTCCTGCCGGCGATGTTCAAGGCCTACGAGCATTACGTGCACGGCTTCTGGATGGTGCTCTCGCTCCCCGTGCCGTAGAGGCCCGAGAAAGGCCCTTGCGAGTCCGAGGGCCTCCGGTGACGATGCCGACATGCTGCGCGGGCTGAGGTTCCTGGTCTTCTCCACCTTCGTGGTGGTGGCGCTGGCGAGGAACGCGGCGCCGCTCAAGCGCGCCCTGGGCCTGGCCACCTCCACCGCCTACTTCGCCCCGCACGTCCCCAACGTCACCGCCGCGCTCGCCGCGCTGGCGGTGGTGACGGCCTACGCCATCTGGCTGGCCCAGGCGACCTTCGCCGGCCGCAGGATGCCCCTGTGGCCGCACGCCGTGCCCTCGCTCGCGCTGATCCTGACGCAGTACCTGGGGCCGCTGCCGATGAGCCCGGTGGGCGACGGGACCGCGTCCGATCGCGCGGTGGCGGCGATGAGCGCGGTGGCCGCCCGCCTGGAGGGCGAGAGGGAGCCGTGCCGGGCCGACCTGGCGGCGGTGGAGCGCGAGCTGGTCGAGAGGGCTCCGCCCACCGGCTTCCACCTCCTCGGCTTCCGAATCCCGTT
The DNA here is from genome assembly GCA_036504155.1 of Myxococcales bacterium. Lineage (GTDB taxonomy): Bacteria > Myxococcota > Myxococcia > Myxococcales > UBA5297 > JACRCT01. The sequence continues at coordinate 45,241 of DASXVQ010000130.1, read as the reverse complement.
CCGGGTGGCGCCGCGGCCCGCCGCGACCGGCCCGGTGCTAAAGGTGGAAGGAGGGCAGGGCGTGGGGACGATCTACCTCGCCTGCGACCCGGGCGGCCGGCGCTTCTGGCTGTCCGCGGTGGTCACCGACGCGCTGCCGCACGGGGAGCCGACGATGCTCAAGGACGGGGTCGGGAAGGTCGCGGTCGTCTCCGCGGAGGGCTTGCCATGATCGCCTCGATGACGACGATGCTGCTCGCCGCCGCGCTGTCCGCCGAGCCCCCGCAGTGCACCAGCCCCACCTCGCCCACCACGCTGCGCCAGCTCGTCGGCGAGGACGACGGCCAGGGCGCCGACGGAGCGTGGGCGGAGTACGCCCAGCTCGTCGACGGCAAGCCCGACCTGACCACCACCTTCCGGGTCCTGCAGCTCAACGAGGGCAAGCCCGGGGCGCCGGCGCGGTGGCTGGAGATCTGGGTGGACAAGCAGGGCAAGGGCGCCTGGCGGCTGCCGCTCGACGGCCAGGCCGGCGACGCCCTGTACCTCAAGCGCGGCAAGACCATCTACGCCATCCCGGGAGGAGAGCGGGGGCCGTCGGCCTGCAAGCCCGGCAAGATGGCGACGTTCAAGGAGCTGACGGTCGAGACGCTCATCGGCCGCCTGCCCTGCCGATACTCCCGGACCGAGGTGGCCACGATGGCCAAGGAGAAGGGGAAGGCGACGCCCGCGCTGGAGTTCTGGTCGAGCAACGACGTCCCGCCGCTGAGCATGGTGCGGATGATCGTCCCCAACGGCTCCGGCTTCGAGGTGGTGGCCAAGGGCAGCGGGGCGACGAGCAGCTTCCCCGAGCGCTTCACCGCCACGCCGCTGCCCACCACCGGCATGCTCAAGAACCTGCTGCCGCTGGACCTGCAGAAGAAGCTCGAGGAGCAGGAGAGGGCCAGGGCCGAACCGCCGTGCGACCCCGCCAAGGCGACCTGCCCCGGGGCGGACGCCGGCGCGGCGGCCGCGGGCGCCCTCGACGCGGGCCGGTAGCGTTCTGGACGCGGCCGCGGACACGCGGTTTCATGAGGTCTCCCCACACGACGCCGAACGCCAACGCGGGAAAGCGGAGCCGACCATGAGACCCTGCCCGACCTGCCGCGAGGACCTGCGGCTCTTCAAGGCCGCCGGCGTGCAGCTCGACGGGTGCCCGAAGTGCGGAGGCGTTTGGTTCGACTCCGGCGAGCTGAACGCGGTGGTCACGCCGCGCGCGCTCAAGGAGCTGATGGCGAGCGCGAGGGACAAGCCGGGCAAGTGCAAGGAGTGCGGGGCGCGCCTGGAGCGCGTCGCGGAGTGCCCCAAGTGCCACACGCCTTCCCCGGCCTGCCCGGAGTGCGGCCAGGCGCCCCTGGCCATCGGCGCGACCCGCGGCGTCGAGCTCGACGTCTGCCTGCCCTGCGGCGGAATCTGGCTCGACGGCGGCGAGCTGCAGCTGCTGGCCGGAGGCCAGGGGAAGGCGCAGGAGATCCAGCGGCGGGCCGACGAGGTGGCGGGCCGGCCCGACCCGGCGCAGGGCCCGCAGCGGACCATCTGCGCCAGCTGCGACCGCGAGCTGCGCCGCAACCACGCCTTCGAGGCCAACGGCTCCATCTACTGCGGCACCTGCGCCCCCACCGGAGCCTCGCCGGTCGTCGCCGAGCTGACCCCGGAGCGCCCGCTCGTCACGCACCACCACCACGACTACGACCACCACGGCCATCACCACGACGACTGGCACGACGACTGCCACGGCGGCCTCGACATCGTGGCGTTCTTCCGGTCGCTCTTCTAGCCGACGGTTTCCCCACGGACCTTCCCGCGGGCGGGACTCCCCGGCGCGCGGCACGCACCCGAGCTTCACCACCATGAACAAGGCCTTCACCAAGGAAGACGAAGCGTCGCTCACGGACGAAGCCGTGGCCCCCGAGGAGGCGCAGCCCCTCAAGGGATCAGGCGCGCGCTACATCACGCCGGAGGGCTTCAAGCGCCTCCAGGAAGAGCTCCAGCACATCTGGAAGGTGGAGCGCCCCAAGGTCACCGCCGAGGTCAGCGCCGCGGCCGCCCAGGGCGACCGCAGCGAGAACGCCGAGTACATCTACGGCAAGAAGAAGCTGCGCGAGCTCGACCGGCGCATCCGCTACCTGTCCAAGCGCCTCGACAGCCTGACGGTGGTCGAGCAGAAGGACGAGGCCGACCGAGTGCTCTTCGGCGCCTGGGTCACCATCGAGGACGAGGACGGGCAGGCGAGCACCTACCGCATCGTCGGTCCGGACGAGTTCGACGTGAAGCTGGGCAAGATCTCGGTCGACTCGCCGGTCGCCAAGGCGCTGTTGGGCAAGAAGGAAGGCGACGAGGTCACCATCCAGCGGCCCAAGGGGCCGACCGACGTCGTCGTGGCCAGCATCAGCTACCGGCAGCCCGGCAAGAGGAATTGAGCCTCAGGGTCCCGGTTCGCTGATCTCGCTGATGCGGGCCACGCGTGACCCGCATCGCGAAGACGAGCCAACCCCCGCAGTTCCTGGCGGAGCTGCCCGTGAGCCGGGGGGCTGGCGTCGGAACCCTGAAGCCCCTGAAACCTAGTGGTGGTGATGCCCGTCGCCGCCGTGGGCGTGGCCGTGGGAGAGCTCTTCGGCCGTCGCCTCGCGCACGCCCTTGACGGTGATCTGGAAGTGCAGCGTCTTGCCGGCGAGCGGGTGGTTGAAGTCCACCGTGACCTGGTCGCCCTCCACCTTCTCGATCCGCACGGGGATCTCGTTGTGGTGGTCGTCGATGGCCACGAACTCGTCGCCCTCCTTGAGGGGCTTGTCGCCGAAGTGGTCGCGGCCGATCTGCTGGATGTTCTCGGCCTCGCGCTCGCCGTAGCCGTCCTTGGGGCCGATCACGACCTGCTGGGAAGTGCCTTCCTCGAGCCCCTCGAGCTGCTTCTCGAGGCCGGGGATGATCTGCCCGGAGCCGTGCAGGTAGGTGAGCGGCTCGCCGCCCGAGCTGGAGTCGATGACTTTGCCGTCCCCGAGGTGCAGGGAGTACTCCAGCGAGACGACGCACTTGGCCGCGACTTTCATTGGGTTCCTTCCTTCGTGACCGCCGCCCACTGAAGATGGGCACGCGTACTGGCCGAGGAGGGTGCCTAGGGCGGCCAGCGGTGCGACAGCTTGCCCGCTTTCTTTTTCCGGCGCTACTCGTCCTTGGGGGGCGTCGCGGGGGTCGGCTCGACGGGCGCGGGCTCGGGCGGGCCGGCCGGCGAAGTCTTCGGGGGCCGGGCCCAGTAGAGCGTCGCGCCGCCCTCTTCCGCCTGGACGACCCGGGGATTTCCGGCCAGGCCTTCGAGCCCCACGAACGACAGCCACGCCCTCGTGCGGTCGGCGCTCACGCAGTACAGCAGCGCCCCCGCGTCCATCGCCGCGGGGATCTCGGTCACAGGGCCGGTGCAGCCGGTGCGCACCACCGGGCGCCAGCGCCCCATCGACTCGCCGTCGCGGCCCAGGAAGGGCGCGTCGAAGGGCCCCATGCCCGAGAGCACCTTGTCGGCGCTGGTCGTGAACAGGCCGTCCTCCTCGGCGAAGGCCTCGGGCTCGAGCAGCGAGGCCTGGGCGAAGACGACCTCGTCCGCGGGGAGCGGGAGCCGGGACTGCGGCACGGCGAAGACCTCGACGCCGAGCAGCAGCACCGCGAGCACGGGGAGCACGCGGTAGGGAGGGCGGTCCGGCGGCAGGCGGCGCAGCGCGGCGACCAGCGCCGCGACCAGCGCCGCGGCGGCCAGCAGCAGCGTCGCGCCGTACAGCCACCAAAGCGGCATGCTCTGCAGCGCGGCGACGTGGCCCCGGGCCTCGAGGGCGAGGGAGAGGTTGCGCACGCAGAACCACAGGAGGATGGCGAGCGAGACGAGGTTCGACCACAGGGCGGTCCCGTAGGTCGCCGGGGTGGTCGTGGTCTGGGGCGTGTCGGCCAAAGGGATCCTCGTCTGCAGGGTCAGCCCGCCAGCGCCTTGGCCGGACTCGCGCGCGAGGCGGCGAGCGCGGGGACCAGGGCTCCCAGGAGCGCGGCGGCCAGCCCCAGCAGGGCGGCGCCCGCGAGCAGGGCGGGGGAGAAGTGGAAGAACGTCTCGGGCTTGAAGGGGAACTCGGGCAGCTCGGTCCTGGCCACCACGTCGAGGGCCACGCCCGCCGCCCGCGCCAGCGCCGTCGCGATGGCGCCGCCGAGCAGGCCGATGACGCCCGCCTCGGCGAGCACCAGCAGCGCCACGTCCCCGCGCGTCGCGCCCACCGCGCGCAGGACGCCCAGCTCGCGGGAGCGGGCGCGCACGCTGGCCGAGAAGACGTGGGCGATGTTCACCGCGGCGAGCAGGCAGATGAGCGCCGAGAGCAGGGCCAGAACCGCGGTGGTCACCGCCACCGCCGCCCCGATCCGCTCGGCGATCTTCTTGTCGCTCTCGTCCACGCCGAAGCCCATGGCGCGCACCTTCTCCACGATGCGCGGCACCTCGCCGGGGCTCTGGGCGACGAGCGTGACCGCGCTGTAGTCGCCGGCCTCCACGCCGTAGTCCTTGTTGATGCGCCGGACGGTCTCGAGCGGCATCAGCACGCCGTGCAGCGGCGCCTTGTCGGACAGGCCGGCGAAGGTGAGCCCCACGTGGCGCTCGGGCAGCCCGGTGTCGCCGCGCATGCTGCGCCCCAGCCGGACCGTGAGCAGCTCCAGGCCCGCCGCGGTCATGAGCAGCGGCTCGCCGATGGGCGTGAGCCCCTGCGCCTTGGCGAAGCTCTTGTTGTAGAGCTCGAGCAGCCGCCGGGCCGCCATCGCCGGCACCGGCTTGCCCTCGCCGGGGTCCTCGAAGCTGGCGCCGGGGGCGAGGTCCGCCGCGACGTAGCCGGCCTCGACGCCGGTGGCGATGACCGCGATGTAGACGTTGCGCGGGACGTTGAGCTTTTCGAGGCCGCTGGCGGGGCCGCCCATCGCCGGGATGCGCAGCTCCATCTTGCGCCAGGCCTTCTCCACGCCGGGCAGCGCCGCCAGCCGCGTCACGGTCCCCTCGTCGAGCCGGCCGCCGCCCAGCACGCCCGAGAGCGAGAGCTTGGGAGGCACGACCTCGACGGCGCGGGCGTCGTTGGGGAAGAGCTTGTCGCGCACCAGCGCGCGCACGCCGCCGCCCAGGGCCACGAAGAAGACGAGCGCGCCGATGCCCACCGCCACCCCGAACGCCGAGAACAGGGCGCCCCTCTTGTCGCGGCGCAGGTTGACGCCCACCAGCCGTGCGAGCTTGCCCGGGGTCATGGCGAGCCGCCTTCCACCAGCTGGCCGTCCTTGAGGCGCAGGACCCGGCCGGCGGCCTTGGAGACGCGCTCCTCGTGCGTCACCACCACCAGCGTCTGCTTCTCCTCCTTGGCGAGCTTGGCGAAGAAGTCGATGACCTCCGCGCCGGTGTGCGCGTCGAGGTTGCCGGTGGGCTCGTCGCACAGGATGAGCCGCGGCCGGCCGAAGAGCGCCCGGGCGATGGCCACCCGCTGGCGCTCGCCGCCGGACAGCTCGGGCGGTCGCCGCGAGGCCTTGTCCTTCAGGCCCACCCGCTCCAGTGCCGCGAGCGCCCGCGCGTCCAGCTCGGGTCCGGACTCCGCCGAGCCGCCGAAGAAGGAGGGCAGGAGCACGTTCTCCAGCGCGGTCAGCGGCGCCAGCAGGTTGAACGACTGGAAGACGAAGCCCACGGTCTTGTTGCGGAACGCCGCGAGCGAGCGGTCGGACTGGCCGGTGAGCTTGGCGCCCGCGACCTCGACCTCGCCGGCGTAGTCGGTGTCCAGCCCGCCAATGATGTTGAGCAGCGTGCTCTTGCCGCAGCCCGACGGACCGACCACCGCCAGCATCTCGCCCTCGGCGACGCGCAGGTCCACCCCGGTGAGCACCTGCAGCGGGTGCCCCTCGGCGTCCGGGTAGGTCTTGCGCACGCCGCGCAGGGAGATCACGGCGTCGCCCTCGCATCCTTCGGCGTCGGCGTCTGGGCCTGCACCGGCGCGAGCTTGAGCGTCAGGGCGAGCTCGGCGCTGAGCGTCTTGTCCGCCAGCCGGCCGCTCGCGCGCAGCCCGGTGATCTCGTCGATGGCCTCCAGCCAGCGGGAGACCGCGGCCTTGATGGCCCAGCCGCCGATGCCGTAGGCCGAGTCGGGCAGGGTGCGCACGCCGGCGGTCAACCGCGAGACGTCCAGCCAGAGCGCGAAGGCGTCCTCCTTCAGCGCGCGGGCGGCCTGGGGATCGGCCGGGTCCTTGGGCGTGGGCGAGCGCAGCCGGTCGAGCTGGGCCTGCATCTGCCCCGTCCCGCCCGTCACGAGGATCTTGTCGCCGTCGAGCGCCAAGCTCGCCCCCTCGCCGAGGTGGTAGCGGGTGACGAAGACCTTGGCCCCGCCGATCTCCGTGCTCTCCATCGTGGACCCGAAGCGCGGCGCGACCTCCGCCATGCTGCCGAGCGTCTTCGCGGCCCTGGCGGAGTCGGAGGTGCGGCCCACGACCGCCAGCTGCAGGTAGTCGAAGGGGTTGGTGCGGCGCACGTCCAGCTCGGGGACGCCGGAGAGCCGCGCGGTCGGGGCGAGGCTCAGCGCGCCGGCGATGCCGGGCTTGAGGTTCTTCAGGATGTCGGCGACGACGTCCACGCCACCTTCCCTGAAGGCGCGCTGGAAGACCGCGGGCATCATCCGGTTCACCAGGGGCTCGAGCAGCGCCGGGTCTCCGCCCAGCCGGCCCACCAGGAACGCCTCCGGGCCCATGGCCGCGACGAGGTCGGCGCCGGCGGGCGTGGCGAGCGACTTGAGCCTCTCGTTCCACTCGTCGTTGAGGGGCAGCTCGAACGAGAGCCGCAGCTCGCGCTCCGACAGCGAGGCGGCGAAGGTCGTCCCGTACGGCATGAAGACCTGCTTCTGCAGCGGGAGCGCGTCCAGGCAGCTGAAGGCGAAGAGGTCGCGGTCGGCCAGCCGGGTGCGCGTCGCCGCGAAGCGGGTGTCTTTGGCCAGCGAGCCCTGCGTCGGCTGTGCGAGCGCGGTCTTGAGCAGGGCCAGGCCCGCCTGGGACTGGGTCAGGAGCGCGTAGCCGCCGACGAAGGCCCAGGCGACGAGCTGCGGGTTGGGCCCCGGACCCGTGACCACGGTCAGCGTCCGGTCCTGGCCCACCTTCTCGGTCACCGGCTTCCGGTCGCCCAGCCGGGCGGCGGCGCTCTTGGCGAAGCGCTCCTCGAACTTGGCCTGGTCGGTGACGGGGATCAGCGCGAGCGGCACCGCCTGCTCGGAGAGGTAGCCGACGATGGGGCGCGAGGGGTCGATGCCGCCCTGCCGCATGGATTCGCGCGAGCGAGGGTCGTAGCCCGCCTGCTTGGCCAGATCGCCGAGGAGCGCCTCGGCGCTCGGATAGTTCTGCAGGCTCGCCAGCAGGTCCGCCACCTTCAGCCGCGGGAGGACGGAGAGGTGCTCGCCCAGCCGGCCAGGGTCGGGGACGACGATCACGGCCTGGCAGCGATCGGGGAGCATCTCCAGCGGATCCACCGGGCCGCCCGCACCCTGCTGCGGCTTGCGCAGCAGCACCGCGACGACCACCGCCACGGCGGCGGCGATGCCGATGACGACGAGGACCGCGTTGCGCTTGCTCATGCGCCTCCTTAGGTGCCAGCCCGACTGACTACTTGCCTGCCCTGAGCGCCGCCAGCTCGGAGGACGTCTCCGAGGCTCGGTCCAGCGCGGCGACCGTCTCGCCCGCGGCCTCGATCTGCGCCGAGAGCTTGGCCAGCCGCTGCCCGAAGGCCGCCGAGTCGCGCCCCGCGAGCGCCTGGTCCTGCAGCTCCTTGAGCAGGTCCTCGAGCGTCTCGAACTGCGTCACCGCCGCCTCGCGCTGCTCCGCGAGCTTGCCCTTGCCGCCCGAGCGCCGCTCCAGCACCTCGAGCCGCTGCGCCTTGGCCGCCTGCGCGGGCCCGTCGGGCAGCTTGGCCAGCTCCGCCTTCAAGTCGTTGATCTCCGATTCGAGCAGGCGCGTGTCCCGGTCGTCCACGCGCGTACCGTCGATTGCGACGAGGATGCGCAGGGAGGCATTCACCAGCTCGTCGAGCTTGGCGCGCCACTCGCGCTCCATCGCCTCCGGGGCATTCAGGGTCCGCACCGCGTCGAGGATCTTCTCCCGCGTCCGGGTCACCCCGTCGAGTCGGGCCTTGGCGTTGGGCGAGAGCTTGCCGGCGATGCGGTCGAGGTCCACGGCCTTCTGGTGTGCGGCCTCCGACGCGTGCGTCTGGTCCACCCAACGGCGAAAGCCCGGCAGCAGCGGGAGGGCGAGGAGGTAGAAGGCCTCGACGGCGAGGAACAGGAAGAAGAACGCCCACGTGCCGCGCCACAGGCCGAACACCGTGCCGACGGCCCCGGCGAGGAGGATGGCCTTGTGCAGGTTCAGTCCGAGCGCCACAGAGAGATAGCTGGGCTTGTCGCTCATGGTGCGCGGACGCTAGCGCGCTGCCGTGAAGCGGCGCAAGCGAAGAGCGTTCCTGGGGATTTTCGGCTGGAGGGCCGGCTAGCGGACGCGGTCGCGCTCGGGCATCGAGGGCGAGCTTGCGGACAGCTCCTCGGTGAAGGCGGTGAACTTCTCCATCTCGCGCACGGTCTCGTCGGTCGTCTGGATCTCGGTCGCCAGGTGGTCGAGCTGCTGGCCCAGCACGTCCGGGTCGCGCAGGGTGATCGACTGCTCGTGCAGCAGGCGCATGAAGTCGTCGATGGAGGCCAGCTGGTGGCTGATGAGCTCCCGGCTCTCGGCGGCGCGGTCGAAGCGCTCCAGGCGCTTGCCCAGGATGTCCACGCGCCGCCGCTTCACTTCCTTGACCTTCTCGCTGTCGCCGGTGTCCGCCTCGAGCTCGGTCTTCAGCTGGGCCAGCTCCTGCTCTATCGCCTTGCGGTCGGTGTTGGTGAGGTAGCGGCGGTAGCTGTTCAAGGTGGAGAGCAGGCGCACGAACGAGGAGAGCAGGGCGTCCATGCGCGCGGCGGAGGTGTCGGCCAGCACGGTGCCGCCGGGCACGCGCGCATAGCTTTCGAGGATGCGGTCGCGCAGGCTGCGCAGCGCGAAGTAGCTCTCGCGCTGGTTGGGCGAGAGGCCCTCGAGCATCGCCTCGGTCGCCTCCTGCTCGACGCTGTGGCGCGCCCGCTCGCGCTTCGCCCGCACGGCCCGCTTGAAGCGCGGCAGGCTCGGCACCGTGCCCAGGTAGATCAGCTCGACACCGACGGCGATGAGCATCGGCAGGGGATTCATCAGCGCGAGCGAGGCCGCCGCCGCGCCGCCGAGGGCAGCGAGGTTGACCTTCTGGAGGAGGGCCGCCTTGACGTAGCTCTCGGTGTCGGCCATGGCGGGGGCGAGCATATCAGGGCCCGAACGGACGCTCGGCGCTCAAGGTGCAGGTGCAGGGGCGTCGGGCGGCCGGGGAGCGGGAAGCCCGGTCTTGAGCGCCGGCAGGCTCGAGGTGGCCGGCGGCGCGGCGGCGGCGGCCATCAGCGGGCCCAGCTCGCGGGTGTCGGCCGGCAGGCTCGTGTCGGCCGGCTCGCCCAGCTTGCGCCACAGCTCGGCCGCGCTCTTGTACAGCTCCTCGTAGCGCACCGGCGCGTCGCCCTTGACGTCGAAGAAGGCCAGGTTGTCGAGCAGCACCGCCGGCGGGTCGGACTTGATGGCCTCGAACGGGTCGCCCAGCTGAGGCGCGCTCGCCGAGAGCAGCCGTGCGGCCTCGCCGGGCTCGCGCGAGACGGCATCCGCCGAATCGAGCTGGGCGCGGGCGAGCCGGCGCACGGCGTCGGGGAAGCGGGCCAGGAACTCCGCGCGCACGACCAGCACCGTGGCGATCAGCTGCGGGGCGTCGGCCGAGCTGGCGACGATCCCTCCGGCGCGCTCCCGGGCCGGGCCGATCAGGTCGCTCACCGCCCCGGCGGCCGCGTCGACGCGGGCCTCGCGCAGCAGCCGCGCCGCGTCGGCGCTGGACTCCACCCGGACGATTTCCAGCGTGGAGGGCCACAGCGGGACCTGCGCCAGCTCCCAGAGCAGGAAGAACCGGGCCGGCGAACGCGCGGGGACGGCGACCTTGCGGCCCCGCAGCGAGGCCACCTGCGAGATGCCCGCCGCCGCGGCGATCGCCTCGTGGCCGCGCGAGCGCGAAATCAGCAGGACGGTCTTGAGCTTGAGGTCCGAGAGCGAGGCGCGCAGCTGCGCCACCCGATCGACGCTGAGCACTGCCGCGTCCGCGCCACCCGGCCGGTCGCCGCCCAGCGCGAGCGCGTCGGAGACCGCGCGCTCGTCGGGCTGGAGCATCAGGTCGACGTCCAGGCCGTAGGCCTTGGTGACCGGGGCATCCTTGTGTGCGCCCGTGCCGCCGGTCGCGAGCAGCAGGCTCGCCGCCGACCCGCGCGGCATGACCGCCAGCTTCAGCGCGCGGGTGGGGACGCGGGCGATGTCGGTGGCGGGAGCCGCGGCGCCGGGCGGGAAGTCGCCGACCCCCAGGACGACCGGCGCCTCACGCGCCATGCCGGCGCGCTTGAGCAGCGCGCCGTTCAGGGCGTACCGGTCGAGGGTGAATGCGAGGATGGCAAGCCCCAGGACGACCAGCAGGAGCTTGCCGCCGGGGCCGACTCTCCACATGGGGGTGGAAGGGGAGCTGCAGGCCTCAGTGCCTGCCTACCCCTTGACCTCCACCTTCTTGCCGATGGTCTTCTGGGCCTCGCCGCCGACCTCGGTGACCGCCTGCTGCGGCGCGGCCACCTGCTGCGCGGGCGCCGTCTCCATGCCCATCTCGAGCTTGAACTGCTTGACCAGCTCGGCGGCGCGGATCTTCTCGGCGTCCTCTTCGATGGCGACCTTCTGGTGGTCCACCGACTCGAGCGCCATCTGCATGCGCGACTCGTTGACCGCCGTCTGCTCCTCGATCTTGCGGACCATCTCGTCGTGCGTGGCGTCGATGCCCGCCACCTCGAACGACTCCAGGGCGTCGGCGACCTTGGACTGCCACTTGGCGCGGCGCGCGTCGCGGATGGCCTGCATGGCCTCCTGCGTCTTGCGGTCCTTCTCCTTGAGGAAGACCTTCTTGACGGTGAGCGCCTTGTCGTAAGCGGACTTGGCGGTCTGCAGCTGGGCCTCGTTGCGGGCGAGCGCCGACTTCTCGATCTGGAGCTGGGTCGCGTAGTTGGCGGCCAGGTCGTCGCGGCCGGCGCCGATGGCGGCCTTGACCTTGGAGGTCAGCTCGGCGACCTCGGTCTTGTACTTGGAGTTTTCCTTCTCGAGCAGGGTCACGTTCGCCCGGACCATGGCGATGGACTCGTTCATCTTCGGCACCTGGTCGTTCAGGTCCCGGACGTTCTGCTCGAGGATCAGCTCGGGATCCTCGATCGAGGACACGAACCAGCCGGCAAACGAGCGCATCGCACGCCTGAATCGCTCCCACATGGCGGACTCCGTGGAATCGGGAAAAAGACCCTCGTTTCGCGAGGGAAGGTGAGGTAGGTGGCCGGAAGCTAGCAGCAGCCGACGCGGGGTGTCAACGAGCGGCGGGCAGGCTCACAAGCGCCTGTGGCTCAGGCTGGGAACCTCGCGCCGGACCCGCTCCAAAACCGTGCGATCGATGGGCCCGACGGCCATGCCTTCCCCGTCGCTGGCCCGGGCGATCACCGTGCCCCAGGGGTCGGCGATGAGGGCGTTGCCGTAGGTCACCCGCTTCTCCGAGTGCTTGCCGAACTGGGCGGGCGCGACCACGAAGCAGGTGTTCTCGATGGCCCGGGCGCGCAGCAGGACCTCCCAGTGGTCCTTGCCGGTGTGGGCGGTGAAGGCGGCGGGCACGCAGAGCAGCTCGGCGCCCTTGGCGGAGAGCGCGCGGTACAGTTCCGGGAAGCGCAGGTCGTAGCAGATGGACAGGCCGATCCTGCCCAGCGCGGTCTCGGCGACGACGGGCTCGGTCCCCGGGGCGATGGTCTCCGACTCGCGGTAGCGGGCGCCGTCGGGGATGTCGACGTCGAAGAGGTGGATCTTGCGGTAGACGGCGAGCCGCTTCCCGTCGGGGCCGAAGAGCGCGCTGGTGTTGAAGAAGCGCCCGCCCGGCGCGCCGGACTCGAGGATGGAGCCCGCCAGCAGGTGGATGCGCTTCTCGCGAGCCTTCTGCGAGAACCGGGCGAGCGTCGGGCCTTCGAGGGGCTCGGCGGTCATCGCCTTGTCCTTCTCCGGCCCCATGTAGAGGACGTTCTCCGGAAGCGCCACGAACTGGGCGTTGCGCGCGGCGGCCTCGTCGACCAGCGCGAGCGCCTTGCGGACGTTGCTCTCCTTCTCATCCAGGCTGGTCATCTGGATCGCGGCGGCGAGGAACATGGCGGGGCGGCTCCTTCGGGAAAAGGAAGGTCAGGGTAGCGAGCCACGGTGCCCGCGCCAAGGACGCTCAAGCGAAGGAGGCGGGCTGGCGAAGACGGGGCGGCGGGGATGGCAGACGAGGGGCTGGCGGTGGCCACGACGCCCGATTCGAGGTCGCCTTCCAGGCCATCGAGGAGCTGATGCACGAGGAGCCCAGCAGGCCGGTCATCGGGTTCCAAGCCACCGAAAGAACGTGACCTTGGGGGCCTGTGGCCGCACGGCATGCCCCGGCGGCCTGCTTGTCTGGCCGGCTTGGAATGTGGTAGGAGGCGGTCACATTTTTCGTGAGGAACGCGAAAAGTGGGCCGCAGTGCCCACTTTTTTTGTCGAAACGGTGGCGGGATGACTCACCAAGTAGCTGAAAAAGCTTGGGAAATCGCGGAGCCCATCCTCCGAAACGAGGGGCTGGAGCTCATCGACGTCGACTACCTCCGCGAGGGCGGACGGTGGGTCCTGCGCCTGTTCATCGACAAGCCGGGCAGCGACGAAAAGGGCAAGGGCGTCGATCTCGAGGACTGCCAGAAGGCCACCCACGCAGTCGAGACCGCCATCGAGGTCTCCGACGTCGTGCCGCACGAGTACACGCTGGAGGTCAGCAGCCCGGGCATCGAGCGGCCGCTGACCCGCCCCGAGCACTTCCAGCGCTTCATGGGCAAGAGGATCCAGGTCAGGACGTTCGGGCCGCTGTTCGACCCGCCGCGCAAGAGCTTCACGGGGAAGCTGGTCGCCTTCGCCGACGACGCCGTCCAGGTCGAGGTGGAAGGGGCCGGGCTCTTCAAGATCGAGCGAAAGGAGATCGCCAAGGCGAATCTCGTGGCCGAGTGGGACTGAAACGAGCCCTGCCCGGCGTTTGAACCCCGACGCAGCACGTGTTGCTTCACTACATAGCGGCGGACTGGTGTCCGCCGCGTCCGACAACGCGGATGGGCCCCGCCCTCCGACCTACATCGCAAGGAGCTGCCATGCAGCCGCAGGCCGTCAACCTCAACCTCGTCATCGACCAGGTCGCCAAGGACAAGGGGCTCGAGCGCTCCGTCCTCATCTCGACCCTCGAGCAGGCCATTCTCCAGGCCGCCAAGAAGGCGTTCGGCCAGGAGCGCAACCTGGAGGCCCGGTTCCGGGACGACCTCGGAGTCGTCAAGCTCTTCCAGGTCGTCTCCGTGGTGGCCGAGGTCACGGACCCGCTCCAGGTCTGCAACCAGGTGACGATGGTGGAGATCCAGGCCAAGTGCGCCCGCCTGCGCGAGAAGGTCGAAGAGGCCCAGAAGGCCCGCGACAACCAGCGCGTCGCCGACCTGTCGGCAGCGCTCGCCAACCTGGAGACCCTGACCCCCGGCGACGAGCTGGAGTTCGAGGTCTTCTACCGCGACGAGGACTCCAAGGACGCCGAGGCCCAGGACGACCTGTACGGCGACATCCTCAAGCTCAAGACCTTCCGCCGCGGGTTCGGCCGCATCGCCGCCCAGACGGCCAAGCAGGTCATCATCCAGCGCACCCGCGACGCCGAGCGCGAGATCGTCTTCAACGAGTACAAGGACCGCAAGGGCGAGATCGTCACCGGCATCGCCCGCCGCTTCGAGCACGGCAACATCATCGTCGACCTCGGCCGCGCCGAGGCCGTGCTGCCCGTGCGCGAGCAGGTCCCCCGCGAGAGCTACCGCGCCGGCGACCGCGTCCAGGCCTACGTCCTCGACGTGCTGCGCGAGTCCAAGGGCCCGCAGATCATCCTCAGCCGCACCTCGGTGCACCTGCTCACCAAGCTGTTCGAGATGGAGGTCCCCGAGATCGCCGAGGCCGTGGTCATCATCGAGGCCGCCGCCCGCGAGCCCGGTGGCCGCGCCAAGATCGCCGTGTCCAGCCGCGACGCCGACGTCGACCCGGTGGGCGCCTGCGTGGGCATGAAGGGCAGCCGCGTGCAGGCCGTCGTGCAGGAGCTGCGCGGCGAGAAGATCGACATCGTCCCCTGGGACGAGGACCCCGCCCGCTTCGTCTGCAGCGCGCTCGCCCCCGCCGAGGTCAGCCGCGTGCTGATCGACGAGGCGAACCACGCCATGGAGATCATCGTCCCCGACGACCAGCTCTCCCTGGCCATCGGCCGCCGCGGCCAGAACGTGCGCCTGGCCGCCCAGCTGACCGGCTGGAAGCTCGACATCAACAGCGAGAGCCGGGTCAAGGAGATGCGCGAGTTCGCCGCCCGGTCGCTCGGCAAGCTGCCCGGCGTCAACGAGCTGCTCATCGAGACCATGTACGCCCACGGCTTCCGCAAGGCCCAGGACGTGGCCGAGGCCTCGCCCGACGTGCTGGCGCAGATCCCCGGCATCGACACCACCAAGATCCCCGAGATGCAGACCATGGCCCGGTCCCAGATGATCGAGGACACGGTCGAGCTCTCCCGCCTGGAGGCCGAGCGCGAGGCCGCCCGCCAGGCCGAGGCCCGCCGCCACCCGGACGAGCTCAACCAGGTCGAGCGCCTGCTGCGCGTGCGCGGCGTCGGCGAGAAGACCATCGAGCAGCTCGCCCAGGGCAGCTACGGCACCGTCGAGGCCCTGGTCGGCGAGCAGGACCTGATGAAGCTGGCCGACGCCACCGGCATCGGCATCAAGAAGGCCCGGCAGATCAAGGCCGCGGCCGAGAACTACCTGGTCGAGGAAGGCAAGCTCCGCGAGGAGCTCAACGCCGAGCGCAAAGCGCTGGGCCAGCCCATCCCCGAGCGCAAGAGTGCAACCTTGCCCACCGCCCCCGTGCCGGCCCCCGCGCCGGCCGAGGAGAAGGAAGCCTAGCGGCGGTTTGGGACGAATCGAACGCGGGCGCCCACGGTGGGCGCCCTGCAGGGGAGAAGACCGGGCGGAGTCCTCGTGAGGCCTCCGCCCCTGAATGCGAGGAGTGACGCCATGGCCGAGCCGATGCGTACCTGCATCGGGTGCGGCGCCAGGCGGGAAAAGGCCGGGTTGGTACGGCTGGTGGCCCGCGACGGGAAGGTCGAAGTGGATGCAGCGTGGCGCGCGCCGGGACGCGGCGCCTACGTCTGCGACGGGGCTTGCACCCGGAAGGCCGCCCAGAGGCGCGCCTTCGGCAGGGCGTTCAAGTCGAAGGTCGTCGCGGACGAGCACCTCCCGGTGGGCGTCGACAAGGCCAGGGCGGGCTAGTTGCCCAGGCGGGGCGCTGCGGTTGACCGGCGGGCACGAAAGATTTAGAAGCTACGCGGCGTTACTTCTCATTTCGAGGAACGCCACAGGGAGTAGGGAGTAATGGCCAAGAAGCGCGTACACGAGATCGCCAAAGAACTGAAGGCTCACGGGATCGAGATGGACAACAAGGAGCTCGTCGCCGAGCTTCAGTCCTTCGACTTCGACGTGAAGAGCCACTCCTCGTCGCTGGACGAGGACCAGGCGAACGTGGCCGTCGAGAAGATCGTCCAGAAGCACAAGCCCAAGCCCGCCCCCGCCCCCGTCTCCGCCGCAGGGTTCGTGGTCCGCCGCAAGCGGCCCGACATGCCGGCCCCCGCCGTCGAGGCCCCGGCCCACCCCGAGCCTGCGCAGCAGCAGCCCTCCGGCGAGCCGGTCGCAATGCCGGCCGAGCCCGAGCCTGCCGCCGCCACGGCCGCCGTCGCACAGCACCCCGAGCCCCAGGCGGAGCAGCCTGCGGCCCCCACCCCGCCCGCCCAGCCTGAGCCGGCCGTCGCCGCCCAGGCGCACCCGGTGGAGCCCCAGCCCGTGCAACAGCAGCCAATGGCCGCAACGCCGGCCGAACCTCCCGTCGCCAAGCCGGTCGAGCCGCCTCCCGCGGCGCCGGCCCCCGCCGCCCCGATGCTCCCGCGCATGGTCGCCCGCGAGGTCGCCGCCGGCGAGCTCAACCGCGCGCCGCGCCCCATCCGCCCGGCCTCCGCCGGCCCGATCGCCCCGGGCGCCCGGCCGGCGCAGCCGTCGGTGGACCCGCGCACCCTGCGGCCCACCGCCTCGCAGGCCGTGGTCATCAGCCGCCCGCTCATCCCGGTGCGCCGGGTGACGCCGCCCTCCGACGCGCACAAGCAGGTGCCGCTGGCCCCCGGCCCGCGCGCCATCGGCGAGGTCCGCGAGTTCAAGGTCGGCACCGACTTCCTGGGACGGCGCGAGTTCACCGACGTCACCAAGGATCACGCCGCGAAGAAGCGCGGCAAGCAGGAGATCAAGGAGACGCTCTCCAAGCAGGAGCTCGTCGACCTGTCTCGTGGACGCGTGACCTTGCCCGTGCGCGCCGGCAAGAAGCGCAAGCCCACCAAGAAGGGCGCCAAGACTCAGATCACGGAAATGGCCGAAGAGAAGAAAGTCATCAAGCTCGAGGAGGGCATCACCGTCTCCGAGCTCTCGCAGACCCTGGGCGTCAAGGCTTCCGAGCTGATCAAGAAGCTCATGGCCAGCGGCAACATGGTCACCGTGAACTCGACCGTCGGCGCCGACATCGTGGCCACCCTGGCCACCGACTACGGCTGGCGCGTGGAGAAGAAGGGCTTCGAGATCGAGGACTACATCCCCGAGGAGGAGACCAAGACCGAGAACCTGGCTCACCGTCCTCCGGTGGTCACCATCATGGGCCACGTCGACCACGGCAAGACCAGCCTGCTCGACGCCATCCGCTCGGCGGACGTCGCCGGCGGCGAGGCCGGCGGCATCACCCAGCACATCGGCGCCTACTCGGTCACCACCGCCGGCGGCAAGGACATCACCTTCCTCGACACCCCGGGCCACGAGGCGTTCACCGCCATGCGCGCCCGCGGCGCCCAGGTCACCGACATCGTCATCATCGTGGTGGCGGCGGACGACGGCGTGATGCCCCAGACCAAGGAGGCCATCAACCACGCCAAGGCCGCCGAGGTGCCGATCATCGTCGCCATCAACAAGATGGACAAGCAGGGCGCCAACCCCACCCACGTCAAGAACCAGCTGATGGAGTTCGGGCTGGTCGACGAGAACCTGGGCGGCGACACCATCATGGTGCCGGTCTCGGCCAAGACGAAGGAAGGCCTCGACCACCTGCTGGAGATGATCCTCCTGCAGGCCGAGGTCCTCGAGCTCAAGAGCGACCCGACCCGCCCCGCCAAGTGCTCGGTGGTCGAGGCCAAGCTCGAGAAGGGCCGCGGGCCGGTGGCCACGGTCATCGTCCAGGACGGCACGCTCAAGGTCGGCGACGCCATCGTCACCGGCATCCAGTCGGGCCGCGTGCGCGCCATGGTCGACGACAAGGGCGTGAAGATCGACGCCGTCCCGCCGGGCTACCCCGCCGAGGTCGTCGGCCTGTCGGGCGTGCCGGTCGCCGGCGACGACTTCTACGTCGTCGAGGACGAGAACGCGGCCAAGGAGGTCGCCGAGCACCGCGCCCAGAAGAACCGCGAGAAGGACCAGACCAAGACCTCCAAGGTCAAGCTCGAGGACCTGTTCGCCAAGGTGAAGAGCGGCGAGGCCAAGGAGCTGCGCGTCATCGTCAAGGCCGACGTGCAGGGCAGCGCCGAGGCGGTCAGCGAGGCGCTCAAGAAGCTCTCCGGGCCCAAGGTCAAGGTCTCGGTCATCCACGGCGGCGTCGGCGGCATCAACGAGACCGACGTCATCCTGGCGGGCGCCTCCAACGCGATGATCATCGGCTTCAACGTCCGGCCCGAGTCCAAGGCGGCCGACGCCGCGGTCCAGGCGGGCGTCGAGATCCGCATGTACCGGATCATCTACGAGGCCCTGGACGACGTGCTCAAGGCCATGGAAGGCCTGCTCGAGCCGATTCGCCGCGAGAAGGCGATTGGCCGGGCCGAGGTGCGCAACATCTTCACCGTGCCGAAGCTGGGCACCATCGCCGGCTGCTCGGTGGTGGACGGCAAGATCGCCCGCAGCGCCATTGTGCGCCTCATGCGCAACAGCAAGCAGGTCTACCAGGGCAAGATCGGCTCGCTGAAGCGCTTCAAGGACGATGTGCGCGAGGTGCAGAGCGGCTTCGAGTGCGGTCTGTCCATCGAGAACTTCGCCGACATCAAGCAGGGCGACGTCATCGAGGCGTTCGAGATCGAGGAGATCCGCCCCAGCCTGCAGTAGCCCGCTAGGCAGCGAGGCGACGTTTCACCGGAGGCCGCCTTCCCCAGTGGAAAGGCGGCCTTCGTGCACCTTGAATGACATGGTGCGTCAAGATGCTTGAGGCCGGGTGGGGCGCGGCCCTAGAATCGCCCGAAAAGACTAGAGGAAACGGGGCGGGTAGGAACGGCAAGAGCGTATGCCACAAGCCGACAGAACCGCCGCCCTCGTCTCCCTCGAGCACAAGGAAGTGGCGCTCGTTCGCGCCCTGCTCAAGGACCCCGAGCTGCTCGATGGCCGCGCCGAGGCGGCCATCCGCACCGCCATCTCGCTGGCCCGGCTGCACCGCGTGCGCGTCGACGGCGCCGACGTCGACGTCGAGCCGGTGGTCGAGCCGCTGCGCGACGAGGTGTTCAAGCTGCTGGACGTCGCCGGGGTCAAGCCCGGCAGCCCCATCGTCCCGGAGAAGCTGCGCCCGGTCTCGACGATCCTGCGCGAGCTGGCCCTGCGCACCACCGAAGCGCTCTACCGCCACGGCGCCGGCAAGTACTCGCGCGAGCGCCTCGACCGCGAGGTGCGCGAGAAGAAGCTGGTGGTGGCGGCAGGCGGCGGCGGCGGGGTGGGCTACGTCTACCTGGGCGCCTACAAGCTGCTGGAGGAGTGCGGCATCCGCCCGGCGCTCATCGCCGGCACCAGCATCGGGGCCATCCTGGGAGCGATGCGGGCGCGCAGCCCGCGCTACGACACGGGCGAGGTGCTCAACATCGGGCGCGGCCTGTCGTGGTCCAAGTTCTTCCACCTGCTCTCCATGGAGAGCCGCTACGGGCTGCCGGCGGCGCTGCGGCTGTACCTGCGGGCGAGCTTCGGCAAGTACTTCGAGCACCGCGACGGGCGTCCCTACACGCTCAAGGACCTGCCCATCCCGCTCATCGTCACGGTGAGCGGCATCCGCGCCGGGGTGCTGCCGCGCCCGCTGGAGTTCTACGAGCGGCTGCTCGACGGCGTGCTGACGGTCTCCTCGCCCTTCAAGGTGGCCCGGAAGATCCCCCAGGTCGTCTCGGCGCTCATCGAGTTCGCGCAGATCGGCGAGCGGCTGGACGCGATCATGCTGGGGATGGAGCCGGGGACCGAGGAGTTCGACGTGATGGACGCCATCGGCTTCTCGTCGTCCATCCCGGGCGTCATCCACTACGACGTCGTGCGCCAGGACGAGCGGATGCACGCCATCCTGGGCGAGCTCTTCAAGCGGCGCGACCTGTTCCGGCTCGCGGACGGCGGCTTCGTGGACAACGTCCCGGCGAGAGGCGCGTGGCAGGCGGTGCAGGACGGGCGCATCGAGACGCGCAACGCGCTCGTGGTGGCCTTCGACGGCTTCGCCCCCAAGCTGATGACGCCGGTGTGGCTGCCCATCCAGCAGATCCTGCAGGTGCAGGTGCAGCGCAGCTGCGAGTTCGCGCACCTGTACAAGCCGTTCTCGGGCACGCTCTCGCCGCTGGAGGTGGTGCCGGGCATCTCCTCGTTCATCAAGATGCTCGACCGCGGCAAGGCGGAGCTGGTGAAGGAGATGCCCTTCATCCAGCGCATGCTGCAGCCGCTGCCGGCGCTGGACTGAAGCCCCGAAAGAGAAGCGGCCCAGACCGGGTGGCCTGGGCCGCTTTGGTCCCAAGGAACGGGAAGGGCTACTTCTTCTTGACCTTGCCCAACAGCCGCAGCTCGCGCAGGGCCTCGATGCAGTCCGGGTTGCACTGGATGGCCTTCTCGAACTGCTTCTCGGCGCGGTCGGGGCGGCCGATGGCCTTGTGGATGTAGCCGAGGAACAGGTAGCTCTTGTCCACCTTGGGGTTGAGGCGGATGCCGGTCTCGATGTGCTCGATGCCCCGCTCCGCCAGCTCCTGCGAGCGCGGGTCGGACTGGAAGAGGCTCCAACCCAGGTAGGCGTGGAACTCGCCCTCCTCGTCGTAGAGGTCGACCGCCTCCTGGAAGGCTTGCTGCGCCTCGCGGTAGAGCTTCTTGCGCATCAGCTCTTCGCCCTTCTGGAACTTGCCCTCGGCGGCCAGGATCTTCGAGACCTCGTCCGAGACGTCCTTGCGCACTCCGGCGGCCAGCTCGCCGACGTAGCGGGAGCGCTCCTCCTCGTCGGTGAGCGTGTCGTGGGCGGTGGAGATGAGGTCGAAGATCTCCGCGGCGAGGTTGCGCACCTCGGCCGAGTACGACCCGAAGTGCTTGTCCGGGTGGTACTCCTTGGCGAGCCCGAAGTACGACCGCTTGATCTCGTCCTTGGGCGCGTTGGGGGCGACCCCCAGGATCTGGAAGTAGTCCATCTTCTTCATGGACGTCGCGGTCGCCGCCAGCCGCTCGCGCACGTCGCGCTCCTCGGCGGAGACGGTGTTGAACAGGCCGGACAGCTCGGGCAGCAGCGAGGTCGCGCCGCGCGGGGGCGGCGGGGGGATGGTCGGCACCGGCGGCACCGGGCCGCGCGGGCTGGCCTTGGGCAGCTCCGGCGCGACCTGGAACGGCATCGGCGGCGGCCCGGAGAACAGCGGCGGGGGCGGCAGCGGCGGCGGCAAGGCGTGCCCCGCGGGGAGCTGGTTCTCCTCGGTGGTCTCCCCCGGGCCCGGGGCGTGCGTCGGGCCGAACGGGCGCGGCATGAACTTCGGCTCGACCGGCCCCTCGGCGGCCTCGCGCTTCAGGTCGATCATCTGCGAGCAGCGCATGGCGTAGAGGAACTGCAGCGTGCCCAGCGGCGGCAGCAGGTTCAGCGCGACCAGCGTCCCGGCGGTCTTGTGGCCGTCGATGGACTGCAGGAGCGACAGCTCCTCCTCGTCCAGGCCGATCTCCTGGAAGCGGAGCAGCGGGTCGCGGGCGGGGTGGGCGAAGAGCGACTCCACCGGGCCCAGGGCGGCGCGCACCCGGTCGTCGTCGTAGGTGCGCTTGACGCCCTCGTAGATGATCTGCGCGGTGGTCATCTCCAGCGTGTTGGTGTCGGAGGGGATCTCGGCCTTGGGGTTGAACTGATAGTCCCCGCCGGTCCAGGTGAAGATGTCGTAGAGCTTGGTCTGCAGCTGCAGCGAGAGCGCGTAGTTGAGGTTGTGGGGGCTGATGCAGCCCATCTCGATGAGCACAGTGCCTTGCTGGCGCCCGGACTGCTTCATCTTGCTGATGCTCTCCTCGCACTCCCCCTCGGAGATCATCTTCTCGCGGATCATCAGCTTGCCCAGGCACTCCTGGAGCAGGTTGGACTTGATGGAGAAGGGCCGGCCTTCGCGGAAGTAGACGATCTTCTTGATCTTGTCGCGCCGCAGCAGCAGCGCCCCGGTCGCGCGCCAGCGGTACAGCTCGGCCAGCAGGTGGGGGAAGGGCTTGTCGACGAAGTCGCCCTTGATGGTCTGGATGGCGCTCTTCTTGGCGGCCTGCTCGACGGCGGCCACCTCCTCGCGCGCGCCCTCGTCGGCGAACGACTCGGCCGGCTTCTCGTCGATGGCCGCCCGGCGCCTCTCCTCCCTCTGCGCCTCGGGGTAGGCGTTGCCCAGCGCCGCCTTGAGGGCCTCGCGCAGCTTGCCCAGGTTGATGGGCTTGTCGATGAACTCGGCGATGCCGTACTTGTCCTGCGCCTCCTTGCGGTGCGCCGACGACTTGTAGACGCCCGAGACGAAGAGGATGGGGGTCCGGCGTCCCTTGGGGGTGATGCGCATGCGCCGCGCCACCTCGAAGCCGTGGAGCGCCGGCAGGAGGAGGTCGAGCAGGACCACGTCGACCTTCTTCTTCTCGAAGGTCTTCAGCGCCCACTCGCCGTCCTTCTCCACGAGGACCGTGAAGCCCTCTTTGGCGAGCGCGTCCGCCAGGAGGCGCTGGATGGCGCGGTCGTCGTCGACGATGAGCGCCGTGGGGTTGCGTTCCAAGTTCCACCTCACTTGATGCGGGCGAAGGACGAAGGGCGGAGGATATCGCGGGAGCGGCTGCCGGGTCACGCTCTCGGCGAGGCTCTCGGCGAGGCCGCGAGGGGCCGCTCGGCAAGCCCCGCCAGCCTTGCCGGCCGGTGGATTGCCCGCCCCCGGGCCGATGCATAAGCCATCGGGGACCAGGCGCCCGGCCAGGCGCTCGGCAGGAGGCAAGGCAAGCAGCAGGGCGGGCGCGAGGCCAGGGGCGAAGAGGGCGACGGGCAATCGGGTGGGGAGGGGGGCCGGATGAGGACGCGCGGGGACTGGGTGGTCGTGGCGGCGGTGTACCTCGGAGTGCTGGCGTCGGCTTGCGAAGGCCCGCAGCTGAAGGAGGCGCCAGCCGACCTCGTCGTCTCCGAGCCATCCCTCGACTGGGGCCTGATCGCCCTCGGCGAGGAGGTCCCCAAGAGCCTGACGGTGCGCAACGCAGGCGTGGCTCCGGCGATGCTCACCGCGCTGTCGGCCCCGGCGCCGTTCTCCGTTCGCGGCTTCCCCGCCGAGGGGATCTCGCTCGAGTCCGGCGAGGAGCGCGCCTTCGAGATCGTCTTCGCCCCCACCGTCGAGGGGGAGGCCAAGTCCCACGCCTGGGTGGAGGGGGACGACGGCGCAGGGCCGCTGCTCGTGCCGCTGACGGGGGAGGGCGCAAAGCCGGTGCTCCAGTGGGACCCGGCGAGCCTCGACTTCGGCCAGGTGCCGCTGGGCGCCTCGGGCACGCAGCCGCTCACCCTGGGCAACTCCGGCAAGCTGCGGCTCCAGGTCTCCTTCTCCGTCGAAGGCACGGATGCGAACGAGTACCAGGCCCCCGCCTCCATCGATCTCCTGCCCGGAGCCTGGCAGACCGTCAGCCCGGTCTTCAGCCCCAACCACCTCGGGGTGGGCGAGGCGATCCTGAAGGTGCGTCCTTGCCCGACCTGCCCGGAGCACGCGGTTCCCCTCTCGGGCGAGGCGGTGGCCAGTTGCATCCAGGTGGACCCGGTGTCCATCGACTTCGGCTCGGTGAAGGTGGGGACCTCGTCCGCGCGGGAGATCACGATTCGCAACCCGGGGACGACGGCCCTGGAGGTCGTCGACGTGTTCCCGTCGACCTCGAGCTCGCCGGACTTCCAGGTCAGCGGCTACACGCCCGGAACTCCCATCCACCTGGAGCCCGGGGCGTCGTACCTGCTCGCGGTGACGCTGACGCCCTCCGCGAATGGCCCGCGCCAGGCCGCGGTGCGCCTGCGCGCCACCGGCGTCGGGGCCGACGGGTGCTGGGCCGAGGCGCGGCTGCAGGGCAACGGCGGCGAGGGGTGCCTGCTGCTCAGCCCGGAGTCCATCGACTTCGGCGTCGTCGCCTTGGGGATGACCGGGCAGCGCCGGGTGCAGGTCGCGAACCTGGCCTGCGGGGCGGACGTGCGCATCGACGAGGTGCAGGTGGTCGGCGACGCGGCCTTCACCGCCGGCGCGGCGAAGCAGCCGCCCTTCGTGCTCGCGCAGAGCGACGTCGTGGACGTCATCGTGCGCTACGCCCCGACCGTCAACGGGCCGGTCACGGGCGCCCTGCACGTGGTGGCCTCCGACCCGGTGACCGGCGCGCCGCTCGCGCAGCCGCCGCCCGACGTCCCGCTCTCGGGCACCGCGCGCACGCTCGCCCCCTGCGAGTTCTCGGCGTCCCCGCCGCGGCTCGACTTCGGGTCGGTGACGGTGGGCCGCGCGGCCACCCTGGGCTTCCGGGTCGCCAACACCGGCCAGGACAGCTGCTACTTCACCAACCTCGGGCTGTCGGCCAACACCGCCCCGGCCTTCAGCGTCGACGGCGACAGCCCCGGCTTCGTCCTCGCCGCCGGCGAGTCGCGCGACGCGCTGGTGCGCTTCCTGCCGCCGGCCGCGGGCCCCTACTCCGGCGCGCTGGAGAGCTACGTGTCGGACCCGGCCAACCCGTACCAGACCTGGGCCATCACCGGGCAGGGCGACACCGGGTGCCTCTCCATCGACCCCAACGACATCGACTTCGGCACGGTCTACTCCGCCTGCCCCGCGCCGTCGGTGACGGTGACGCTCGCCAACCGCTGCCCCGCCGACACGGTCCTGCAGAGCCTGGTCCGCGGGGCGGGCACCAGCCTGGAGTTCACGTTGCCGGGAGCGCCCAACTTCCCCTACACGCTGCGTGCGGGCGGGTCGCTGCAGTTCAACGTGCAGTACGCCCCGGTGGACGACGGGCTCGACTCGATGCCGCTGTACCTGGACGACGGGACGTCCAGGCACCTGGTCTCGGTGCGCGGGCGCGGCGTCAAGGACCCCTGGCGCACCGACGCCTACGACCAGGCGGCGCGGCAGAAGGTCGACGTCCTGTTCGTCCTCGACAACTCGGGCTCCATGTCCGACAAGCAGGCCGCCATCGCCAGCAACCTCTCCTCGTTCCTGCAGACGGCTCGCAACGAGAACGTCGACTTCCACCTGGCGGTGACCACCACCGGGCTCGAGCCCAGCGACGGCGGCTGGACCGACTGCCCGGGCGGCGTCAGCGGCGGCGAGGCGGGGCGGCTCTTCCCCGCCGACGGCTCCTCCCCGCGGCTCATCACGCCGCAGACCCCGGATGCGGCCTCGGTCTGGAACAAGATGACCAAGGTCGGCACCTGCCACTGGCTGGAGCAGGGCCTCGAGGCGAGCCTGCGCGCGCTGTCCTCGCCGCTGGTCGACCACGCCGACGACCCGCGCACCAGCCTGGCCGACGACGGCAACCTGGGCTTCTACCGGCCCGAGGCCAAGCTGGCCGTCATCTTCGTCTCCGACGAGGACGACCAGAGCGAGGCCGACGTCGCCTCCTACCTCGCGTTCTACAAGTCGCTCAAGGCCGACCCGGTGATGCTCAGCGTCTCGGCGGTGGTCACCCCCGAGGACATGTCGACCTGCATGTCGGGCACCTCGGCGGGCAGCCGCTACATGGAGCTGGTGGACGCGCTGGGCGGGGTCAAGGAGTCCATCTGCACGCTGGACTGGGCGGCCAGCCTGGGCCGGCTGGGCGACAACGCCTTCGGGCTCAACATCGTCTTCCCGCTCACGGGCGTTCCCGCGGACCCGACGAAGATCGAGGTCAAGATCGACGGGGTCGTCGTCGGCGGCTGGAGCTACGACGCCGGGAAGAACGTGATCCTCTTCACGCCGCTCAACCCGCCGCCCGCCGGCTCGCACGTGGAGATTCGCTACCCGGTCGGCTGCGGCTGACCCGCTCGGCAGGCGCGGGGCAGGCGGTATACTCCGCGCCGTGCGAGCCGAGACCGCTGCGCTGCTCGCCGCGGCCTACATCGCGGCGATGTTCGTCCTGCACCGGCTGCGCGTGTACCGGCGCCGGGCGGCAGGGCCGTGCGTCGAGCTGCTCAGGCGCTTCGACTACCGGGCGGTCTGGGACGAGCTGTTGCCGGCCCTGCCGCAGCGCGAGGGGGCTGCGGCGCCGGGCGCGGACTCGGCCACGGCGCCGCGCTTCTACGCCAAGAGCCCGTGGGAGCTGCCGGAGCCGCCCACCCTCAAGGCCGAGCGCGACTGCCTCCTGAAGGGAGTCGTGCCCACCGTGGACGCGCGCCAGCCGGACGCCGCCTGGCTCTTCGTCCACTTCGCGGTCCGCGCCATCTTCGCCGGCGACCTCGACGAAGCCGAGTCACTCGCCCAGCGGCTCGAAGAGGGGCAAGCGGCGAGGCTTTTGGCGACGATTGACCTGGCCCGCGCCGAACGGGCCGCGAGCGTGCGCGACCGCCCTGCTGCGCGAAGGGCGGCGCTCCAAGCGCTGGCGCGCGTGCGCGAGCTCGCGGCGCGGGGACCGATGACGCCGGGGATCGCCTACCTGGCTGCCCACCTCCAGCTCGCCTGGCTCACCCACGACGTGAACCTCGAGGCGTCGGTGGCGACGACGAGCTGGCGGCTCCGCAAGGCCTTGAAAAGCTTCGGAGATCTGCCGTTCCTCTACCTGTCCTTGGCGCACGCCCAGGCGTTGCTGGGCCGGCACGGCGAGGCGCTCGACGAGCTCGGGCGGGCGGTCTACTACGCCCGCGGCGACCGCTTCTACGCCCGGGCCGTCCTCGAGGACGGGTTCGTCTTCCGCGCGCGGCCGGCGCTGGCGGCCCAGTGCAGACCGGCTGCAGCGCCGGCGAGCGAGCTTCCGCGCTCGGGGGACGGGCGCTAGACTCGCCCCGCCTTGCACCTGACCGTCCTCTCGCGCTCGAGCGCGCTCTACACCACCCGCCGCATCCTGGACGCCGCGCGCATCGCCGGCCACCGGGCGCGCGTGGTCGATCCGCTTCGCTGCGAGATCCACGTGGCGGGCGGCCAGTCCACGCTGCTCTACAAGTGCAAGCCGCTGCCCCGGGTGGACGTGTGCATCCCGCGGGTCGGGCAATCGGTGCAGAGCTACGGCCTGGCGGTGCTCGACCAACTGGAGCGGCTGGGCGTGCCCACCCTCAACGGGGCGCAGGCCATCAGCCGCAGCCGCGCCAAGATGCGCTGCCTGCAGCACCTGTCGGCCCACGGCATCCCGGTGCCGGCCACGGTGATGGCCAACGACGCCCGCGAGATCAAGGAGATGGTGAGCCTGGTCGGAGGCTGCCCGGTGCTCATCAAGCTGCTCCAGGGCGGCGAGCGCACCGGCGTGATGGTCTGCGAGACGCCCCAGTCGATGGAGGCGGCGCTCGAGGCGCTCCTGGCACTGGGGCACTACGTGCTGGTCCAGGAGTACGTGCGCGACCGCAAGGGCCGCGACCTGCGTGCGCTCGTGGTGGGAGGCAAGCTGGTCGCCGCCGTCCGGCGCGTGCCGCGGGTGGGCCGCCTGGGTCGGACCCTGCAGGCGGGGGCCCGCTTCGAGGCGGCGCGGCTGCGCCCGGAGCTGGCCCGGCTGGCCGAGCGGACGGCGGCGTTGGTGGGGCTCGAGGTGGCGGCCGTCGACATGATCGAAGGAGCCGACGGCCCGAAGGTCTTCGAGGTCAACAGCTCGCCCGGCCTCAAGGAGGTCGAGCACGCCACCGGAGTCGACGCGGCGCGGGCGATCGTCGAGCGCGCCGCGGAATTGGCTCTCACCAAGAAGAAGAAGCGGCCCGCGCCGTCCCAGAAAGAGGACGCCGCCGGGGTCGAGGAAAAAACGTCAAGGAGATCAAAGACATGAAGAGCGCTCTCTCGATGGCTGTCGTGGCGGTGGTCCTGCTGGGGTCAGCCTGCGCCCGGGCGGGGGGCAAGACCGACGGCCTGTTCACGGTGGAGTCCAAGGGGCCGGGCAAGGTCGCGACGGGCGAGAAGGGGACCGCCGAGATCCAGATCAAGGTCAAGCCGGACGGCCACATCTCGGACGAGGCGCCGCTGAAGGCCAAGGTGGCGGGCAAGAACGTGCAGCCGTCCAAGGAGAAGCTCTCCAAGTCCGACGCCACCTACAAGGACGGCGGGGCGACGCTGGCCGTGCCGTTCACCGCGACCGAGAAGGGGGCCGGCTCGCTCGACGCCGACCTGAGCTTCTACATGTGCAGCAAGGAGATCTGCGAGAAGCAGGAGCGCAAGGTCAGCATCCCGGTGACGGTGCAGTAGATGGCGCGCTACGTCTACGGGGTCCACCCCGCGCTGGAAGCGCTGCAGGCCACGCCGGAGCAGATCGAGCGGGTCATCCTCGCGGTGGGGACGATCAAGGGGCCGCAGGCGCAGATCGTCGACCTGGCCAAGGAGAAGGGCGTGCGCGTCGAGTTCGCGCCCCGCGACCAGCTCGCGCGCCTGGCGAGCGGCGGCGTGCACCAGGGCGTGGTGCTGAAGGTCGCCGAGTTCAGCTACGCCGAGCTCGAGGACGTCGTCGCCAAGGCCACGGCCGAGGGACAGAAGGGCCTGGTGCTCGTCCTCGACGGCATCGAGGACCCGCACAACTTCGGCGCCCTGGTCCGCTCGGCCTTCGCGCTGGGCGCCCACGGGGTCGTCATCGCCAAGGACCGGGCCGTCGGCGTCACGCCGGTGGCCGTCAAGGCCTCGGCCGGCGCCGTGGCCCACCTGCCCATCGCGCGGGTGACCAACCTCTCCCGGGCGCTGGAGGACCTCAAGGAGGCCGGCTTCTGGGTGACGGCCGCGGACCTGAAGGGCGACCGGCGGCCGGACGAGGTCGACCTGAAGGGGCCCACGGTCCTGGTCATCGGCAGCGAGGGCGAGGGCATCCGGCACGGCGTGCTGGAGAAGGCGGACTTCCGCGTGCGCATCCCCATGGCCGGGCCGCTGGGCAGCCTCAACGCCTCGGTGGCCGGCGCGCTCTTGCTCTACGAAGTGGCCCGGCAGCGCGGGCCCGCGCGCAAGACCGGCGCCTAGGCGCGCGAGCATTTCCGAACAGGCCATCGAGCGCTTCCTAAGCAGGCTGGATCTGAGGCATTCTTGCGGGCGGCGGCCAAGCGCCTTCCCCGCGCGTTGCCGCGACGTCTTCTCAGCCGGCCGGCGGGCTCAGGGCCCGCGCAGGAGCACCCATGGTCAAGCGCCAGAATTGGGTCGTTGCGATCGCTTCACTCGCCGTCGCCTTCGGGCTCGCCGCAGCAGGTTGCGGCAGCCAGCCCGCCACCAAGCCGCCCGCCCGCGCCGACGCTTCGCGCCCCGACGCGGAGACCGTCATCGTCCCCGAGGAGGACGCCGGCACCTTCCACGGGTTCGACGGAGGGATCCAGAAGGACACCGCCCGCATGCTGAACGTGGTGGGCGACCCGCACCCCATCCTCCAGTACGGCGAGACGCACACCCTGACCGCCCTGCTGGTGAGCGTGGGCGTCGGCTCGGTGCCCAACGAGACGGTCACCTTCGTCCTCGAGGGCGCCGGCACGCTGGAGACCCAGATCGCCCAGACCAACGCCGCGGGCCTGGTGCAGGTGCAGTTCACCGCGCCCCTGGCCATCGGCACCGCCCGCGTCACCGCGTCCTCGGCCAAGGTCGCCGCCGCCGACCAGGCGGTCTGGATCATCGACACCAAGCAGCCGGTGCGAAAGCTCGAGCCGCTGAGCTCGACCACGGTCACCCTGGCCTCCAACTCGCCGGCCACCATCATCGTCCGGCTCAACGAGCCCGACCCCACGCAGCCGGCGATGTACCGGCCCTTGGCCGGCGGGACGCTCAACTTCGACGTCATCGGCTCGCGCGGCAACGCGCTGCTCAACCACCGGGACGTCGACGCCGATACCATCGTCACCGGCGTCGACGGCGTCGCCCGCCTGACCCTGAGCGTGACCTCGGTCGCGGCCGAGTACGGCTTCTCCATCGTGGTGAGCGAGCAGTACGCCTCCTCGCTGACCTTCAAGGTCACGGTCAAGAAGGACATCGCCTGCACCAAGGACGCCGACTGCCGCGCCACCGAGCGCTGCGACACGGCGAGCAGGAAGTGCGTGCCCAAGCCGCAGTGCACCGTCCCCTCGGACTGCAACCAGGGCTTCACCTGCAGCGGCGGCCAGTGCGTCCCCAACATCACCTGCACCCAGAACAGCGAGTGCGCCGCCGGCTGGACCTGCGACCCCGTCGCCAAGGAGTGCGTCCCGCCCAAGTGCCAGAGCGACCAGGACTGCACCGCCCCCAAGTTCTGCGACCCGACCACGCAGACCTGCCTCTTCCCGACGCAGAAGCTGTGCTCCACCGACGCCGACTGCCCCACCAACTACCGCTGCGACGGGGTGCGCTGTGTCTCCAAGGGCTCGTCCGGCAAGGCCTGCGCCTCGTCCGCCGAGTGCGCCATGGGCGAGTACTGCAACCCCAACACCGGCACCTGCACCGCCGGCTGCGACAGCAACTCGGGGTGCGGCGGGGCGACGCCCATCTGCGACCCGACCCTCCACATCTGCGTCGCGGGCTGCACCGAGGACTGGAACTGCTTCCCGCAGGTCTGCGATCCGGCCACCGGCACCTGCATGGACGCCCCGGTCGTCATCTACGACGTCGGCGGGCAGTGGAAGGCCGTGCAGACCTTCCACCTCGCCGGCCTGACGCCGGCCAACGTGCAGAGCACCCTCTCGACCATCGACACCATCTTCAGCACCGCCCAGGCCATCGTGGACTGCCACGTCAGCCAGTACCTGCCCGGCTGGGTCCAGATGCTCATCGGCGACGCGGTCGACGACGCGGTCTGCGGCGTCGTCGGCGACTACGTGCCCGACTGGGTGCAGCAGGTGGCGCACATCGGGGCTGACGTCTCCACGGTCATCCAGACCATGGAGATCCACTCCGACATGAACATCGTGCAGCCGGGCGCCGGGCAGACCGACCGGCACACGGTGTCGGGTGTGGACGATTGGAAGAAGGCCTATTTCTTCTGGTACACGACCACCTGCAAGACGCCCGCGCCGGGCGCCCCGCCGCCGCAGTGCGCGCGCGTGGAGGTCGACCTCATCAAGGCCGCCATCCACCCGACGCCCTCGCAGTTCACCGGGCGTGTGGATGACTCGACCCTGCACATCGACACGCACAACGTCAATTTCAAGTTCGGCAAGGCGGTGATGTACCTCATCGACCTGCTCGTGAAGCTGGAGACCAAGGGCAAGTACACCACCCTCGAGGCGGCGCTCGGCGCCGTCGTCGACTGCGCCAAGGTCAACACGTGGATCCAGGACGTGGTCGCCGACATCCTCGGCCCCGACCTCGCCCAGTACGCCTCGATGATCGACGTGACTGGCGTCTGCAACAGCGCCAAGAACTCGCTCATCCAGCAGCTCATCAACCTCATCAACGGGCTCAACTCCGACGTGCCCATGTCGCTGACGGGCAAGGCGGGCGTGGTGCTCTTGCCCGGCAACACGTCGAACGTGGCGGACCGGCTGGCGCCCGGCGTCTGGTACGGCAAGTTCGACGGCCAGGGCGACGAGAATCACCAGTTCGGCGAGTGGTACGCCGACCGTCCCTAGGCCCCTCCGGCTGGTGGCGTTCGCACGGGGAGTCGAGCGGCCGTAAATGACCGCTTGACAACCCGGGGCCGGGACAAGTAGAACACGCGCTCTTTTTGGATGGCCGGGTGAGACGAAAACCGGCGCGGTGAGGCAAAGCGTCGGCGTAGCTCAGCTGGTAGAGCGCCTGCCTTGTAAGCAGAGGGTCGCGGGTTCGATTCCCGCCGCCGGCTTTGAAGTGAAGCGGCGAACGGGATGGCGGGTCGGTCGGTTGGGAAGGGTAGGCGGCTTCAA
Organism: Myxococcales bacterium; assembly: GCA_036504155.1. GTDB lineage: Bacteria > Myxococcota > Myxococcia > Myxococcales > UBA5297 > JACRCT01. The sequence goes on along the minus strand of DASXVQ010000130.1, from coordinate 13,769 downwards.
ACAGGACACTGGACGGACGGGTTCCCGAGCGGCCAAAGGGAACAGACTGTAAATCTGTCGGCTCATGCCTTCGGTGGTTCGAATCCACCCCCGTCCAAGGCGAGAACGAACCGGAGGATGCGGGAATAGCTCAGATGGTAGAGCGTCAGCCTTCCAAGCTGAACGTCGCGGGTTCGAATCCCGTTTCCCGCTCTGAAGCGCCCGCATCGCAGCGAGAGCAGCAGCAAGAAGGCAGACGGCAGCAGGCAGGGAAGTGGTAGGAAGAAGCAGGCCCTTGTAGCTCAGTTGGTAGAGCGCGTCCTTGGTAAGGACGAGGTCTCCAGTTCAATCCTGGACGAGGGCTCAAAGAAGAATCGGTCGGTCGTAGCCGTAGTCGACGAGCCGTACGGAAGGATGAAGCCATGAACCGCAGCATCATCTCGCTCGAGTGCACCGTCTGCAAAGAGCGCAACTACTCCACGACCAAGAACAAGCGCACGATGCCGGACAAGCTCGTGCTCTCCAAGTACTGCAAGCGCTGCCGCAAGCACACCGAGCACAAGGAAACGAAGTAGCCTCTCCTGGGGGTTCGCCGGCAGCGGCGCTCGCAGGAAACACCAGTCGCGGCCTTGGTTCACTTCGAAGGTCGTGGAATAGGCCAGTAGCTCGAACTGGTAGAGCGGCGGTCTCCAAAACCGTAGGTTGGGGGTTCGAATCCCTCCTGGCCTGCACGCTTCCGGGAAGCCCCTTGACCTCCCTGCAAGCTCCTGACGGCGACGCAAGGTCGACCAGGGGCGCGCGGGAGGTGTTTGGGGCTTTGCGGCGTTTTATCTGACGGTTGGTGACGGCGGCGAGTCTGCCGCGTTGAAGGGACGTGAAAGGCATGGACGCAGCCCCCAGCATCGGTTCGAAGATGGAGCCCAAGCGGATGGTGGGCATCGCGCTGGTTGCCCTTGCGGTGACCGGCGGCATGTTCCTCGACCAGGTCGCCAAGGCGATCTTCGCGGGCCTGAAGCTGAACGACCCGCAGGTCCTCGTCGAGGACCTGACCCTCACGGCGATCGTCGGGTTCGCCATCTCGGCGGGCGTGGCCATCTACGTCTACATGAACCCCAAGCTTCGCGAGGGCGGGCTGGACATCGCCGCGGAGCTCAAGCGGGTGAGCTGGCCGTCCATCGCCGAGACCCGCGTCTCCACCATCGCCGTGGTGATCGCCAGCCTGGTCTCTTCGCTCATCCTCTTCTTCTTCGACTTCATCGCCTCGAAGGTCATGACCATCTGGGTTCCCGCGGGGCTGCGCTGGATCACCGGCGGTTAGAGCGCAACGACAGGGACCAGGACACAACTTCCGAGGGGAAGACCAAAACCGATGGCTGAGACCGACAAGACGCCCGAGGCGGGCAAGCGCGACAAGCGGTGGTACGTGGTGCACACGTACTCCGGCTTCGAGAACAAGGCCAAGAAGTCGCTCGAGGAGCGCATCCGGCTCGAGGGCATGGCCGAGTGGTTCGGCGAGATCCTCATCCCCACCGAGCAGGTGGTGGAGATGATCAAGGGCGAGAAGCGCACCACCAAGCGCAAGTTCTTCCCCGGCTACATCATCGTCCAGATGGCCATGGACGACCGCAGCTGGCACCTGGTGAAGTCGACCCCGAAGATCACCGGGTTCGTCGGCGGCACCCAGACCATGGAGCCCGAGAAGATCCCGTCCATCAGGGAGGACGAGGTCCGCCGGCTCACCCAGCAGATGAGCGAGGGCGTCAACAAGCCCAAGCCGAAGGTGCAGTTCGAGACCGGCGACAACGTGCGCGTCATCGACGGCCCGTTCTCGAACTTCAACGGCACCGTCGAGGAGGTCGACGCCGCCAAGGGCCGGGTGAAGGTGCTCGTGTCGATCTTCGGGCGCGCCACTCCGGTCGAGCTCGACTTCATGCAGGTAGAGAAGACCTGAGAAGCAGGCTTCTAGGCCGTAGGCGGTAGGGCAAGCCCCACCAGCCGAATCAGCACAGGCGGAGGCAGCAGGCGAGGGCGGCAGGTCGGAGCAGGCGAGGTCGACCTACAGCCTGGCGCCAGCAGCCGACAGCCTGTTTTCCCGTGGGAGGGCGGAAACACCGCCCGCTCGCACCACAGAAGGTGGAACGACAATGGCGAAGAAGGTCACTGGACAGGTCAAGCTGCAGATCCCCGCCGGCAAGGCGAACCCGGCGCCCCCCGTGGGCCCCGCGCTCGGCCAGCACGGCGTGAACATCATGGACTTCTGCAAGCAGTTCAACGCCGCGACCCAGGCGCAGGCCAAGGACGCGCTCATCATCCCGGTCATCATCACCGTCTACTCCGACCGCTCGTTCAGCTTCACGCTGCGGACGCCCCCGGCCGCGGTCCTGCTCAAGAAGGCGGCAGGCCTGCACACCGACAAGAAGAAGGGCTCTGGCTCGCACCGCCCCGGCAAGGAGAAGGTCGGCAAGGTGACCAAGAAGCAGGTTGAGGACATCGCCAAGCTCAAGATGACCGACATGACCGCCGCCAGCCTCGAGGCAGCCATGCGGACGATCGAGGGCACCGCGCGCTCGATGGGCATCGAGATCGTGGGCAAGTAGCCAAACGGTTGGGATCGCCGGCTTCGCGCCGGCAGGCCTTTTTCGGTGGGAGAGCCGCACGGCGGCTCGCGAAGACCACCCCAAGGAGAGAAGCGATGGCAGGCAAGGCATACAAGGCAGCGGCGGAGCTCATCGACAACACCAAGAAGTACCCCATCGAGCAGGCGTTCACGCTGCTCAAGCAGAGCTACGACAAGCGCATGGAGATCCGCACGGCGGACGCCAAGAAGGGCAAGGCGAAGACCGAGCGCAAGACCTTCGACGAGACCGTCGAGGTCGCCATCAACCTGGGCGTCGACCCCAAGTACGCCGACCAGATGGTCCGCGGCGCCGTCGTGCTGCCCCACGGCACCGGCAAGTCGATGCGCGTGGCCGTGTTCGCCAAGGGCGAGAAGGCCCGCGAGGCGACCGAGGCCGGCGCCGACGTGGTGGGCGCCGAGGACCTGGGCGAGAAGATCACCGGCGGCTTCCTGGACTTCGACGCGACCGTCGCCACCCCGGACATGATGGGCGTCGTCGGCCGCCTCGGTAAGGTCCTCGGGCCCCGCGGCCTGATGCCCAACCCCAAGCTGGGCACCGTGACCATGGACATCACCCGCGCCGTCAAGGAGCTCAAGGGCGGCAAGGTGGAGTTCCGGGTGGAGAAGGCGGGCATCGTGCACGCGCGCCTGGGCAAGGCCAGCTTCGCGGCCGACAAGCTCAAGGACAACTTCACCACGCTGATGGACGTCATCATGAAGGCCAAGCCCTCGTCCGCGAAGGGCGTGTACCTCAAGGCGGTCGCCATCAGCACCACGATGGGCCCGTCGGTCAAGATCGACGCGTCGGCCATCACCTCCGCGCACAAGACGGCCTAAGCTACCGGAATCAGGCGCCCGGCAGCCCTCTCACGGGCTCGCCGGGCGTCAGTGTCTTCGAGGGTTGGCACGCTTATTTCCTGTGCCACTCGAGGAACGTTTGACAGCGAAGCGCGGATGCATTAAAAGCCGCCGCGCAACGAAAGGACCGGAAAGCAAGTTCCGGTCCCGATTCCTGGTTCAAGACAGCAGGCACCTAGCTCCGAAGCCGAAGGCTCGTGAGACCGCTCGAGGAAAAGAGTGGTGGGCCGAATGGACGAAGGGCGAAGGTCTAAGCGGCGAAGCTGCCAGCCTGCCGAGACGGGAAAGCAAGGGGTCGCACCTTTAGTTGGTCCCTGCTCCTTGTACCAGGCAACGACGGGCCACCGGACTCCGGGGCCCTGTGAAAGGTGGTGATACCTGGTGCTTAAGAAGAGCGAAAAGGAGCAGGCGATTACCGAGCTTCACGACAAGCTCACGCGCGCCAAGGTGGCTATCGTGGCGACGCCCAAGGACATCAACGTCGCGACCATCACCGACCTGCGCAAGAAGTTCCGCGCGCAGAAGGTGGAGTACAAGGTCGTGAAGAACACGCTCGCCAAGCGCGCGGCCAAGGGTACTGCGGCCGAGGTGCTGGGCGATCTGTTCGAAGGCCCTTGCGCCCTCATCATGGGGTACGAGGATCCGATCTCGCCGGCCAAGATGCTGCAGGACTTCATCGAGAAGTCGAAGGGCAAGATGGAGATCCGCGGCGGCGTCCTCGAGGGCAAGAAGCTCGCCCCCAAGGAGGTCGTGGAGCTGAGCAAGATGCCCGGCGTTCCCGAGCTGCGTTCCATGCTGTTGGGGATCATCATCAAGCCGGCGCAGTTGCTGGCCAGCGTCCTCACCCAGCCGCAGAGCGGGCTCGTGCGCGTCATCGAGGCGCATCGCGAAGCCGAGGCCAAGAAGGCGTGATTTGTCGTGCAGCCGCTCGCCCAGCAGAAGGGCGGGCGGACGCAAGAAGGTACAACCCCTGCGGCCGATGTGCCGCGTGATTAGAAAGCTCTGGAGAAGAAAATGGCTGCTGATCTGAACGCGATTTCCGAGAGCCTGTCCGGCCTGACCATCATGGAGGCCGCCGAGCTCGTGAAGGTGCTGGAGAAGAAGTGGGGCGTTTCCGCCGCCGCGCCGGTTGCCATGCAGATGGCCGCTGGCCCGGCCGCTGCCGCCGCAGAGGTCAAGACCGAGTTCAACGTCATGTTGATGTCGGCCGGCGCCAACAAGATCAACGTGATCAAGGAAGTCCGCGCGATCACGGGCCTGGGCCTCAAGGAGGCCAAGGACCTGGTCGAGGGCGCTCCGAAGGCGGTCAAGGAGAACGTCCAGAAGGACGAGGCCGAGAAGCTCAAGGCCCAGCTCGTGGCCGCGGGCGCGACCGTCGAGATCAAGTAAGCAAGCGTGCCTCTGTGGGGAGGCCGGGGCAGCGAAAGCCGCTCCGGCCTCCTCGCGTCATTGAAGTCGAGAAGTACAGCGGGAACAAAGGGCTTCACCCGAAGGGTTGGCCCTGATGGATTCCCGAAAAAACGCAGGTTGAAGTCCGTTCCGCGGCGGACCTCTCGAGCGGCTGGTGAGCCAGCCCTCGGCGACTACCCCGCCCGCGATGGGAGCTCGGATGCCGACGCCGACGATCCAGAACAACTTCCGAATTCGCAAGAGCTTCTCGAAGATCAGCAAAGTCATCGATATCCCCAACCTGATCGACATTCAGAAGCACTCGTTCGACAAGTTCCTCCAAGCCAACGTCCCGCCTGAGAAGCGGGAGGACACGGGCCTGCAGGGCGTGTTCAACGACGTCTTCCCGATCAAGGACTTCAACGAGACCAGCTCGCTCGAGTTCGTCAGCTACCACCTCGAGAAGCCCAAGTACGACGTGGACGAGTGCCACCAGCGCGGCATGACGTACTCCGCGCCCATCAAGGTGGTCGTCCGCCTGGTCGTCTGGGACAAGGACGAGGAGACCGGCGCGCAGTCGATCCGCGACGTCAAGGAGCAGGAGGTCTACTTCGGCGAAATTCCGCTGATGACCGAGAACGGCACGTTCATCATCAACGGGACGGAGCGCGTCGTCGTCAGCCAGCTGCACCGCAGCCCGGGCGCCTTCTTCGACCACGACAAGGGCAAGAGCCACTCGTCGGGCAAGCTGCTCTACAACGCCCGCATCATCCCCTACCGCGGCTCGTGGATCGACTTCGAGTTCGACCACAAGGACATCCTGTACGTGCGCATCGACCGGCGCCGCAAGCTGCCGGCCACGGTGCTCATCCGCGCCCTCGGCGGCGTGCCCGACACCAGCAAGAAGAGCCCGCTGGACTTCCGCGGCACCACCGAGGAAGTGCTCAACTACTACTACGCCACCGAGACCATCTTCATCGAGGGCAAGGACCACTTCGAGAAGAGCGTCGAGCTCGACCTGCTCCCCGGGCAGCGCGCCACGCGCGACATCAAGAACCCGAAGACGGGCGAGATCATCGTCAAGAAGAACCGCAAGTTCACCCGCGGGGCCATCAAGAAGCTCGAGGCAGCCAAGATCAAGACGCTGCCGATGGACAAGGAAGAGCTGCTCACCAAGGTCTGCGCGCACGACATCGTCGACGAGGCGACCGGCGAGATCCTCATCGAGTGCAACGAAGAGGTGACCGACGAGAAGCTCGAGGAGATGCGCAAGCGGGAGATCAAGGAGTTCAAGGTTCTCTTCATCGACAACCTGAACGTCGGCCCCTTCCTCCGCGACACCCTCAACCTGGACAAGATCTCCACGCCTGAAGAGGCGATCATGGAGATCTACCGCCGCCTGCGCCCGGGCGACCCGCCCACCGTCGAGACGGCGACCAACCTCTTCATCAACCTGTTCTTCAACCCCGAGCGCTACGACCTGTCGAAGGTCGGCCGCCTGAAGCTGAACTTCAAGTTCAACCTCGACGAGCCGCTCGAGCACACCGTCGTCACCAAGCGCGACGTGCTCGAGGTCATCCGCTACCTGCTCGACCTCAAGAACGGCAAGGGCGAGATCGACGACATCGACCACCTCGGCAACCGCCGCGTCCGCGCGGTGGGCGAGCTGCTCGAGAACCAGTACCGCATCGGCCTCGTCCGCATGGAGCGCGCCATCAAGGAGCGCATGTCCCTGCAGGAGATCGAGACCCTGATGCCGCACGACCTGATCAACGCCAAGCCGGTCACGGCGGTGATCAAGGAGTTCTTCGGGTCCAGCCAGCTGTCGCAGTTCATGGACCAGACGAACCCGCTCTCGGAGGTCACCCACAAGCGGCGGCTGTCGGCCCTCGGGCCCGGCGGCCTCACCCGCGAGCGCGCCGGCTTCGAGGTGCGCGACGTCCACGGCACCCACTACGGCCGCATCTGCCCCATCGAGACGCCGGAAGGCCCGAACATCGGCCTCATCGCCTCGCTGTCGACCTACGCCCGCGTCAACGAGTACGGCTTCGTCGAGACGCCCTACCGCAAGGTGGACGCCGGCCGGCAGACCGACGAGGTGGCCTTCTACTCGGCGCTCGAGGAGGAGAAGCACACCATCGCCCAGGCCAACGCCACGCTCGACAAGAAGGGCGTCATCGCCGGCCCGTTCGTCTCCGCGCGCAAGGGCGGCGAGACGGTGCAGGTGAAGAGCGAGGAAGTGGACCTGATGGACGTCTCGCCGAACCAGCTGGTCTCGGTGGCGGCCTCGCTCATCCCCTTCCTGGAGAACGACGACGCCAACCGCGCGCTGATGGGCAGCAACATGCAGCGCCAGGCCGTGCCGCTGCTCGTGACCGCCGCGCCGCTGGTCGGCACCGGCCTCGAGGACATCGTGGCCCGCGACTCGGGCGTCTGCGTGGTCGCCCGCCGCGACGGCGTGGTCGACACCGTCGACGCCGCCCGCATCGTGGTCAAGGCCGACACCGCCTCGACCGACGTGGGCAGCGAAGTCGACATCTACAACCTCATCAAGTACCAGCGCTCGAACCAGAACACCTGCATCAACCAGAAGCCCATCGTGAAGAAGGGCGACCGGGTGAAGAAGGGCGACGTCATCGGCGACGGGCCGGCGACGGAGACCGGCGAGCTGGCCCTGGGCCAGAACGTGGTCGTCGCGTTCATGCCCTGGCAGGGCTACAACTTCGAGGACTCGATCCTCATCAACGAGCGGATCCAGAAGGAAGACGTCTTCACCTCGATCCACATCGAGGAGTTCGAGTGCATCGCGCGCGACACCAAGCTGGGCAAGGAAGAGATCACGCGCGACATCCCGAACGTCGGCGAGGAGGCCCTCAAGGACCTCGACGAGTCCGGCATCATCCGCATCGGCGCCGAGGTGAAGCAGGGCGACATCCTGGTCGGCAAGATCACGCCCAAGGGTGAGACCCAGCTGTCCCCGGAAGAGAAGCTGCTCCGGGCCATCTTCGGCGAGAAGGCCGGCGACGTGCGCGACAGCTCGCTGCGCGTGCCCCCGGGCGTGACCGGCACGGTCATCAACGCCAAGGTCTTCAGCCGCAAGGGCGTCGACAAGGACGAGCGCGCCAAGGAGATCGAGAGCCAGGAGGAGGCCAAGCTCCTCAAGGACCAGAACGACGAGATCAAGATCCTCCAGGACAGCGCCTACAAGCGCATCCGCTCGATGCTCAAGGCCAAGGAGGTCTCGGCCAAGCTCATCGACGACAAGGGCCGCCAGCTGCTGAAGAAGGGCGACGTCCTGTCCGACGAGCTGCTCGACCAGATCCCGCTCAAGTACTGGACCGAGATCGCCGTCGGCGGCACCGTCGAGGACAAGGTCCGCAAGATCGTCGAGTCGTTCGAGGAGCAGAAGGAGCTGGTCAAGCTCGTCTTCGGCGAGAAGATCAGCCGCCTCAAGAAGGGCGACGAGCTGCCTCCGGGCGTCATCAAGATGGTCAAGGTGTACGTGGCCATCAAGCGCAAGCTGGCGGTGGGCGACAAGATGGCCGGCCGCCACGGCAACAAGGGCGTCGTCTCCCGGATCCTCCCGGAAGAGGACATGCCCTACATGGCCGACGGCCGCCCCGTCGACCTGGTGCTCAACCCCCTCGGCGTTCCGTCCCGAATGAACATCGGGCAGATCCTCGAGACGCACTTGGGCTGGGCCGCCAAGAGCCTGGGCGAGCAGCTCGACCGCTACGTCCACGAGAAGTACAGCCCGGACGCCCTGCGCAAGGAGCTCAAGAACCACTACGACGACAAGAAGTTCGGCGAGTTCATCGACCAGGTGAAGGACGCCGACGTCCTCAGCCTCTGCCGCCGCCTGCACAAGGGCGTGCACGTGTCGACGCCGGTGTTCGACGGCGCGCGCGAGCTGGAGATCGACACGCTGCTCGCCGCCGGCAATCAGCCGCTGTCGGGCCAGCAGGTGCTCTTCGACGGCCGCACCGGCGAGCCGTTCGACCAGGACGTCACCGTGGGCGTGATGTACATGCTCAAGCTGCACCACCTGGTCGACGAGAAGATCCACGCGCGGAGCATCGGGCCGTACTCGCTGGTCACGCAGCAGCCGCTGGGCGGCAAGGCCCAGTTCGGCGGCCAGCGCCTGGGCGAGATGGAAGTCTGGGCGATGGAGGCCTACGGCGCCGCGTACTCGCTGCAGGAGTTCCTCACCGTCAAGAGCGACGACGTGGTCGGCCGTACCCGCATGTACGAGGCCATCGTCAAGGGCGACAACGTGCTCGAGTCCGGCCTGCCGGAGAGCTTCAACGTCCTCATCAAGGAGCTGCAGTCCTTGGCCCTGGACGTCGAGCTCCTCGAGGCCGTGCCCGCTCCCGAGGCCGCGGCCGAGACCCCGACCGCTCCCGAAGCGCCCAAGAAGACCGGCACGCTGGCGTAGCGGAACTCTCTAGGCAAGGGCGGGGAGGAGGCCTCGGACGCCTCCTCCCCGCTGCCCCATCTCTCAAGTTTTCGTCCGCGAGGAGATGCACGTGAAAGACATCTTCAATTTCTTCGAGAAGCCGAAGGACCCGCTTTCGTTCTCGGCCATCCGCATCTCGCTGGCCTCGCCCGACAAGATTCGCCAGTGGTCGCACGGCGAGGTGAAGAAGCCCGAGACCATCAACTACCGGACCTTCAAGCCCGAGCGCGACGGCCTGTTCTGCGCCAAGATCTTCGGGCCGGTGAAGGACTACGAGTGCAACTGCGGCAAGTACAAGCGCATGAAGCACCGCGGGGTCGTCTGCGAGAAGTGCGGCGTCGAGGTCATCCAGAGCAAGGTGCGCCGCGAGCGCCTGGGCCACATCACCCTGGCCACCCCGGTCGCCCACATCTGGTTCCTCAAGAGCCTGCCGTCCCGCATCGGCAACATCCTGGACATCACGCTCAAGGACCTGGAGAAGGTCCTGTACTGCGAGAGCTACATCGTCATCGACCCCCGGAAGAGCCCGCTGCAGCGCGCGGAGCTCCTCACCGAGGAGAAGTACCACAAGGCCCTCGAGGAGTACGGCGACGACGCCTTCACCGCCGGCATGGGCGGCGAGGCGGTGCGCGAGCTCTTGCGCGCCATCGACGTCAACCCGCTCTGCGAGGAGCTGCGCAAGGACATGCGCGAGGCGACCAGCGACGCCAAGCGCAAGAAGCTGGCGAAGCGCCTGAAGGTCACCGAGAGCTTCCGCGTCTCGGGCAACAAGCCCGAGTGGATGATGCTGGACGTCATCCCGGTCATCCCGCCCGACCTGCGCCCGCTGGTCCCCCTGGACGGCGGCCGCTTCGCCACCTCCGACCTCAACGACCTGTACCGGCGCGTCATCAACCGCAACAACCGCCTCAAGCGCCTGCAGGAGCTCAACGCCCCCGACATCATCATCCGCAACGAGAAGCGGATGCTGCAGGAGGCGGTCGACGCCCTGTTCGACAACGGCCGCCGCGGCAAGACCATCACCGGCCCCAACAAGCGCCCGCTCAAGTCCCTGTCCGACATGCTCAAGGGCAAGCAGGGCCGCTTCCGGCAGAACCTGCTCGGCAAGCGCGTCGACTACTCCGGCCGCTCGGTCATCGTCGTCGGCCCCGAGCTCAAGCTGCACCAGTGCGGCCTGCCGAAGATCATGGCGCTCGAGCTGTTCAAGCCGTTCATCTACAACAAGCTCGAGGAGAAGGGCTACGTCACCACCATCAAGAGCGCCAAGAAGATGGTGGAGAAGGAGCGCCCCGAGGTCTGGGACATCCTCGAGGACGTGATCCGCGAGCACCCGGTGCTCCTCAACCGCGCCCCGACCCTGCACCGCCTGGGCATCCAGGCCTTCGAGCCGGTCCTCATCGAGGGCAAGGCCATCCAGCTGCACCCGCTGGTCTGCGCCGCCTTCAACGCCGACTTCGACGGCGACCAGATGGCCGTGCACGTGCCCCTGAGCATCGAGGCGCAGCTCGAGGCCCGCGTGCTCATGATGAGCACCAACAACATCCTGTCCCCCGCGCACGGCAAGCCGATCATCGTGCCGACGCAGGACATCGTGTTGGGCATGTACTACATGACCCGCACCCGCGAGTTCGCCAAGGGCGAGGGCAAGATCTTCGCCAGCCCGGCCGAGGTCCGCGCCGCCTACGACCACGGCGAGGTCGAGCTGCAGGCCAAGATCATCTGCCGCATCGACGGCCAGCGGAAGGAGACGACCACGGGTCGCGTGCTCCTCTCCGAGATCATCCCCGACCGCATCGGCTTCGACGCGGTCAACAAGGTGATGGACAAGAAGCAGCTCGGTAACCTCATCGACCTCTGCTACCGCATGTGCGGCGAGAAGGAGACGGTGCTGCTGGCCGACCGCGTCCGCACGCTCGGCTACAACAACGCCACCCGCGCCGGCATCTCGATCAGCATCAAGCACATGCTGATCCCGCGGAAGAAGCAGGAGTTCCTGGACACCGCCACCAAGGACGTCCAGGAGATCGAGAACCAGTACCTCGAGGGCCTGATCACCGACGGCGAGCGCTACAACAAGGTCATCGACATCTGGGCGGAGGTCACCGAGAAGGTGGCCATCGAGATGATGGCGGAGATCGGCTCGGAGAAGACCGAGGGCGTCAACCCCAAGACGGGCAAGGTCGAGGAGCGCAAGCAGCCCTCGTTCAACCCCATCTACATCATGGCCGACTCCGGCGCCCGTGGTAGCGCCCAGCAGATCCGCCAGCTGGCGGGCATGCGCGGCCTGATGGCCAAGCCCTCGGGCGAAATCATCGAGACCCCCATCACCGCGAACTTCCGCGAGGGCCTCACCGTCCTGCAGTACTTCATCTCCACCCACGGCGCGCGCAAGGGCCTGGCGGACACGGCGCTCAAGACCGCCAACTCCGGCTACCTGACCCGCCGCCTGGTGGACGTGGCGCAGGACGCCATCATCACCACCTACGACTGCGGCACCCTCGACGGCCTGCAGCTGGGCTCCCTCATCGAGGGCGGCGAGATCATCGAGCCGATGGGCGAGCGCATCCTGGGCCGCGTGGCCCTGGAGGACGTCATCGACCCGAACACCGGCGAGCTGCTGGTGGCGGCCAACGAGGAGATCGACGAGGCCAAGGTCTCGCGCATCGAGCAGACCGCGATCGACAAGGTCAAGATCCGCTCCGTGCTGACCTGCAAGGCCGAGCGCGGCGTGTGTGTCGAGTGCTACGGCCGTGACCTGGCCCGTGGCCGCCGCGTGAACCTGGGCGAGGCCGTCGGCGTCATCGCCGCGCAGTCCATCGGCGAGCCCGGCACCCAGCTGACGATGCGGACCTTCCACATCGGCGGCACGGCCACCCGGCGCGCGGAGCAGAGCTCGCTGGAGAACCGCAACCCCGGCATCGTGAAGTTCCAGGGCCTGCACATCGCCAGGAAGAAGGACGGCGCGCAGATCGTGATGAACCGCAACGGCGAGATCGTCATCGCCGACGACGCGGGCCGCGAGCGCGAGCGTTACCAGGTGGTCTACGGCGCGCGCGTGCTGGTGAAGGAAGGCCAGAAGATCGAGTCCGGCACGATGCTCGCCGAATGGGACCCCTTCACCGTGCCCATCCTCTCCGAGGTGCCGGGCATCGTGAAGTACGGCGACGTCATCGACGGCGTGACCATGAGCGAAGTGCTCAACGAGGTCACCGGCCTGGCCAGCAAGGTCATCATCGAGTCCAAGGACCCCGATGCGCGTCCGCGCGTGTCGGTCAAGGACGAGAAGGACAAGTCCTTGACCAAGACCCTGCCCAACTCCGACCAGCCGGCGCGCTACATGCTGCCGGTGGGCGCGAACATCAAGGTGGCGGAAGGCGACGAGATCGACGCCGGCGACGTGCTGGCGAACATCCCCCGCGAGACCACCAAGACCAAGGACATCACCGGCGGTCTGCCCCGCGTGGCCGAGCTGTTCGAGGCCCGCAAGCCGAAGGAGTACGCGGTCATCTCCGAGATCGACGGCGTGGTCAGCTTCGGCAAGGACACCAAGGGCAAGCGCAAGGTGGTCGTCACCCCCGAGATCGACGGCAAGCAGCGGACCGACCTCGCCAAGGAGTACCTGATTGGCAAGGGCAAGCACATCAGCGTGCACCAGAACGACCGCGTGAAGGCGGGCGAGGCGCTGATGGACGGCGCGGCCAACCCGCACGACATCCTGCACGTGCAGGGCGAGAAGGAGCTGGCCCGCTACCTGGTGGACGAGATCCAGGAGGTCTACCGGCTGCAGGGCGTGAAGATCAACGACAAGCACATCGAGACGATCGTCCGGCAGATGCTGCGCCGGGTGCGCGTCACCGACGTGGGCGACACCAACTTCCTCATCGACGAGCAGGTGGAGCGCTCGATCTTCGAGGACGAGAACGCCAAGGTCGAGGCCAAGGGCGGGCGCCCCGCCGCGGGCGAGCCGCTGCTGCTCGGCATCACCAAGGCCTCGCTGTCGACCGAGTCCTTCATCTCCGCGTCTTCGTTCCAGGAGACCACCAAGGTGCTCACCGAGGCGGCCATCTCCGGGAAGATCGACTACCTGCGCGGCCTGAAGGAGAACGTCATCATGGGCCGGCTCATCCCCGCCGGCACCGGCCTGCCGGCCTACAAGCACCTCGACATCGAGGTCGAGACGCCGGTGGACGCGGTGGAGCAGGCGGAAGAGGCCCTCGCGGCCGGGACGGAGCAGTAACCGAACGGCTTGGGCAGGCGCAGAGGCCTGCCCCTCCGAACTCGAGTGGTCAAGTTAGGGCGGCGCCCGGTTCCCGAGAGGGGACCGGGCGCTTCCCTTTGGTGTGCCCAGCATGGGCGTGACTAGGAGGTGAAAGTCCTCTGGGGAACCTGGTCGTAGGGACCCCGAGCGATCCCGCAAGGCGCCGACCGCGAGATTGGCGTTGAAAGAAGCGGGGAGCGAAACCGCGAGCC
>DASXVQ010000129.1:0-15260 GCA_036504155.1 Myxococcales bacterium | reverse complement strand
ACCGCAAGACCCGCACCTCTCGGTCAACGGGCCAGATGCTTCTTGAGGATCTCGTAGGCCTCGTTGATCTGCTGCATCCGCAAGGTGGCGTATTCGCGGAAGCCGACGGCCAGCGTCTGGACCTTGTCGGGGTGGTAGTCGAGCGCGAGACGGCGCCAGGCTTCGCGGACCTGTTCGCGACTCGCGCCGGGTTCGAGCTCCAGCGCACGCCACGCCTGGGCGAGCGCGTCCTGGGGACCCTGGCTCGGCGCCTCGGCGAACCCGACCGCCGCGGCGAGCCTGCGCACGAAGGCGCCGTCACTGCTCGACCCCCGGCCCTGCGCCCGCGCGACCGCTCCGAGGAAGCGCAGGATCTCGGAGTGGTTTCCGGGCTCGATCTCGTCGAGGACGAGCCGCAGGGCCTTCTCGAAGGTGGGCCGCACTCGACCGGCGCGCTCGAGCAAATCCCGGCCGCTCGCCTCGCCGATCTCGTCGAGGGCGAAGAGCTCGACCATCGCCTGCACCGCCGCCGAGAGCTCGGCCTCCGACGGGTCGCGCGCCGGCCCGATCATCGCCGCGGCGGCGTAGGCGAGCGCCCCGAGGGCGCTGTGCACTTCGCGCGTCGCGGGGCCGGGCAGGACGAGCTCGAACCACTGGTTGCCGAGCACGTCATCGGCAGCGACGAGCGAGACCTGGCAGAGGCAGTCGCCCTTGAGCGCCGGGACCGCCGCCCAGGGCACGTAGAGCTGCGCGCGGGCGACCTGCGCCTCGCGCTCGAGGACCTCGCCCACCGCGCAGAGGTCGCCGTCGGAGTCGGAGTAGTCCTCGAGCAGCGCCTCGGCGTAGTGCTCCTCGTCGTACTGGAGCCAGAGGTGAATCTGGGCTCCGGGCGGGACCGCGCGCGCGGGCGAGAGCTCGACGCTCACCAGCACCCCGGGCCCCGACGGCCCCATGCAGCGGTTCCAGCTCAGCCGGTCGACCGAGACGGCCCAGGCCGCAGGAGGGTCGCCGCCCGCCGCAAACAGATGCCCGATCCCGGGGCCCGCCTCCGACGCGCGCGGGCCGGGGTAGATGCCATCGAGGCGACCGCCAAAGGATCGTGGTGCCGACCAGCCCATCTTGGCCGGCATTGTAGCCGTCCTCCGAGGCCAGGCTTCGGTCTTGTCGTTCTCATCCAGGCAGGGGAGCTGGGCGAGGCCCTACCGCCTGTTCGCGGGCTTCGCCGGGTGGAGATCCGGGGCTCGGAGATCGAACGCGGACCCGGGTGGTAGTCCAGGCCGTACCGGTCTTGGCCGAAGACGCGGCAGCCGGGCACGAAGGACAACGCGATCCTCAAGAACGAGCCGGGCTCCTGCGCCCCTCCGCCGCGGGCCTCTTGGCCCACACCGACGAAGCGCTGCGCCCGGTTCGACTCCGAGCTCAGCCACGAGGGGCGAAGCCGGGGGCGGTGGGCTTCGCCCAGAGACTCGGGTCGAAGTTCGTGCGCACCGCTCGCAAGGATCCTGAAGCCTGCCACTGCCACCCGGGCCCCGACGACCACGACGAGTGCCTCGCGACGATCGACCCTTAGCGGCCCTCCTTGATCCTCCGGATGGTCGCCTGGGCCGCGGCCTGTCCGGCGAGGGCCCCGACGTGGGGAGTGAGCGACGTCGCGGAGCGCCACAGCATGACCAGGGTGCCGCTCAGCGGCGAGCGCAGGAATGCCTGGCGCTGGCGGCGGAAGCTCTCGGCGAAGTCGGCAGAGAAGCTCGCCGCCGAGACCTCGCGGGCGGCAAGGCCGTTGGCGCGCAGGTAATGGAGGGCCTCGCGGTGGCGCTCGAAGACGACCTCCACCGAGGCGCCGGGGAAGACCTGCCGCAGCGAGCCGGGCGAGGCCGGAAGCGCGGCGCCACCGGGTTCGGCGTTGGTCGTCAGGCCTCCGCGGTTGCCCTCGAGGATGGAGACGAAATCGAAGGCGGTCTTGCGCGGAATGGTGGTGGTCTGGAAGGCGCTGGCGTAGCTGAAGGTGGACGCGTGGACGTACGGCACCCAGGAGGGCCGGGGGGCTGATCTCCACCCAGAGCGGCGAGCCGATCGCCTGAAAGCCCATGGCCTCCAGCCGCCGGCACAGGGCCACGAGCGGCTCTCCCAGGGCGCTCTCGGGGGCGGGCCGCAGAGACGGGCGGGCCGGGAGGTTGGCGGAGATGACCACACCCGTGAAGGCCAGGAGGCCGGCCGTCACGAGCAGGGCTCCGGCGGCCCAGCTCCACATCCCGAGGGCAGAGAGGAACTCCGGGGGATAGAGGAGCAGGTAGCCGAGGAGGCCGCCGACGGCATAGGGCAGGATCCGGAAGAGGCTTCTCATGGCCGGATGATATCGGGGGCGCGGCAGGCCAGGGAGGTTGGTCCCAACCTGGCAACCTCTCCGGGGGGAAGTGCCGGCGCACATCGGCGCTTCAGCTCGGCCCCGGGCAGCGGAACCCCTACCGGGACCGGCGCGGCTTCTCCTTGGCCTCGGCCTGCCGCTGGAACTCCCGCGCGTCCACCTTCTGGGTCGTCGTCGACGAGTCGCCCTCGTCCTGCCCGCCGTCCTGCGCGTCGGGCCGCGCCAGCAGCCGGACCTCGAAGGTCGTGGCTCCGGCCAGGATCCGGTCGCCGTCGCCCAGGCTGGCCGCCTCGACCCTGGTCCCGTTGACGAGCGTGCCGTTGCTGCTGCCCAGGTCCTCGAGCTCGAGGGCCCGCCCGCTGTCGGCGACCGCGAAGTGGCGCCGGGACATCTTCTCGTCCTCGATGACCACGTCCGCGCCTCCGCGCCCGAAGACGAGGGAGGTCTTCGCGGGCACGCTCACGGCGAGCCCCGCATGCGGGCCCTTGCACACCGTCAGCACCGCCACCTCGCCTGCTCTCGCCTCGCCCGCCGGCCTGGAAGGCGGCGCCGGCTTGGACGGCGGCGGCGGGCCGGGCGGGGCCTTCCTGGAGGGGCGCGCGGGGCCGGCGGCCGGCGCCGGGCTCGGGGACGGCGGCGCCGCGGACCGTGCCTTGCCGGAGGAGGGGACCAGGGTCGGGGGCCGGGCCGAGCCGGCGTCGAGCGTCACCACCTTGCGCGGAGGCGACGACTCGGTGCCGTAGTGCCGCTCGATGGCGGTCATCAGCTGGCCGGCGGTGGTGACCTTCACCTCCACGATCATGCCCGAGCTGAACTGCAGCTCGTCGATGGCCGCGACCCCGGACGGATCGGCCAGCGCGACGATGAGGCGCTTCCGGCCGCTGCGCTCGACGATGCGCAGCGGGAGGATGCGCTGCTCGCGGGCCTGCTTCGCGGGGAGCATCTCCAGGGCGTCCGGCGAGGGCTCGATGCCGCGCAGGTCCACCGCGGGGAGCCCCAGGCTCTGCGTGAGCGCCTGCAGCAGCTGCTTCTCGGTCGCCAGGCCCAGCTCGACGACGACCTCGCCCAGCATCCGGCCCGCGCCGGCGGCCTTCTGGTGGGCCAACGCCTTGGCGAGCTGGGCCTGAGTCAGGACCCGCTCGCGTACCAGGATCTCGCCGAGCTTGAGTTTCAAGGTGTCGGTGCGCTCCTCGCGCCGCAGGCTTCACCCGAGGTTAGCGCGGGTGCCGCGGGCCTGGCTCTGCATTCCGTGGCCAGCGGGCGCGACGACGGACGGATGGAATGGAATGGGAAGGCCAGCTCCATTTCCTTCAGAAGGGGATCCGCTGAACCGGAAACCGATGCGTGCCCTCGCCGTTGTCTCCCCAGCGAGACTTCCCGGACATCATGGCCGAGCTCGCGAAGCCGGTCGACGTCGAGTTCGAGTGGACCGGACCTCTACTCCCTGCGGTCGATCCACTTGGGCACCGCGGGCGGCGCCCACGCCGCCATCTGGTCGAGCAGCGCGTCCGGGTCCGCCGAGTGCAGCACCAGCGCCCGGTGGTCCGGGCGCACGAACCGCTCGGCCACCGCCCGGTCGAAGAGCGCCAGGAGCCCTTCCCAGAAGCCGCCGACGTCGAGCAGGCCGCACGGCTTGCGCTGCAGCCCGAGCTGGGTCCAGCCGAGCACCTCGCAGAACTCCTCGAACGTGCCGTAGCCGCCGGGCATGGCCACGAAGGCGTCCGCGAGGTCGGCCATCATCGCCTTGCGCTCGTGCATGGAGCCGACGACGTGCAGCTTCGTCAGCCGGGGGTGGCCCAACTCCTTGTCCATCAGCGACCTGGGGATGACGCCGACGGCCTCGCCGCCCGCGTCGAGCATCGCGTCGGCGACGACGCCCATCAGGCCGACGTTTCCGCCGCCGTAGACCAGCCCCAGGCCGCGGCGGACGAGGGCCTTGGCCAGCAGGCCGGCGGCGGCCGCGTACTCCGCGCGGCCTCCGGGGCTGGAGCCGCAGTAGACGCAGACGCGGCGCATGACGTGGATCGGGGACACGGACATCGGAGCGACCTCTCGGGGATTGAGGGCGAGCGCACGAGCGGGCCGGCGAGGAGCTCGCCGGCGCCCCTCGAATGCGCGAACGGGTCGGGGTCGCCCGCGCAAGGCGAGCACCCGCGACCTTCTCGTGGGCTTCGTGGGTCGGCGGCGCTGGAGCGCAGGAATCGCACGAGCGCCGCAAGGGAAGCGTCGAGCATCATGCCGGTCCTCTCGGGTGGCGGATGAGCACCAGGAAGCGGCCTCGTTTCCGCGGCCGCTTCTTCGCGTGGGAGTCCGCGGCGGGCGCTCCTCGGCCTCCAGGTACTCGCAGTCCGGAACTGCGTCTGCTGGACGGACGGCATGTCGCCCTCGGGGACCGGGTGGATGCGGCCATCCTCGGAGCCCCGACCCCGTCCCGCAAGCGCTTCGCTCGCGAGCACCGCGGCCTGCCCGCGGATCTCGCCGCCGCCCACGAGCCCCTCCTGCCTGCGCTTGCCGCGCACCTGCGCCTTCACGGCTTCCGGTGCTGGGCCTGCTCCCCAGCCCGTCCCCGCTCTCGTCGGCGGACGCGCCGCGGGGGCCGCTAAGCCTCAGCGGACGAGGAGCTCGTCGAGGTAGGCGCCCGGGGCGGTGCCTGACGAGTCGCTGCGGAAAGCAAACTGGAGGCGGATGACCTGGCCCGCCAGGGCCGAGAGGTCGGCCTCCACGTACTGCCAGCCCAGCGCGGCCTGGTGGCCTCCCCACGCGGGTTTCCCAGCGATGACGAGCGGGTAGGCCGGCGTGACCGCGCCCACCACCGACCAGGTGGCGCCGCCGTCGGTGCTGCCCTCGAGCGTGAAGCCGTCGTAGGTGGAGCCCTCGGTGTCGACCCACATCCGGAAGGAGAGCGTCGCGCTCGAGAGGGCGGTCAGGTCGATGGGGGGCGAGATGGCCGCGGCCCACACCTGGAGGTCGGAGTAGGGGCCGGCGAGGTTCGTGCCCAGGCACTGCGCCCCCTCGAAGGCGGTCGCCGGACCGACGTTCACGGGGGCTCCGCACTGCCAGTCGCCCGTCAGGGTCCAGCCGTTGGGGCAGGCACCCTCGAAGCCGGTGTAGTAGGCGACGGGCCGGACCTCGAAGACGAAGGTCTGTTCCGCGAAGTTGGCGGGGAGCATCGGCTCCTCGACGTGCACCGTCACGCGCACCGGCCCCGTCTCGAATGCCGTGGGCACGCCTCCGAGCACCCCCGTCGCCGGGTCGATCGAGAGCCACGCGGCGTTCACGCCGCCGGGCACGAGGCTCCACCTGGCCGCGCTCGTCCCTCCCGCCTTGGCCAGCGCCGCCGAGAAGCGCTTGCCGGCATAGCTGTCGGGCAGCGCCGAAGGCGAGGTGATCGAAATCGGGATCCGGACGGGCTCGTCCACGACGAGGTCGTCGAGGTAGACGCCGGGCAGGCCCGTGGCGGCGTCGCTGCGGAAGGCCAGGCGCAGGATGACCGACCTCCCGGCGTAGGCCGTCAGGTCGGCCCGGAAGTTCTGCCAGCCCTCGGCCGAGTGGTCTCCTCCCCAGGCGGGTTGGCCGGCGATGGTCAAGGAGTAGGGCGGCGTCACCGCCGTCACCACGGCGAAGCTCTGCCCGCCGTCCGCGCTGATCGCGAGGTTCCACCCGTCGGAGGTGCCGCCCTCGGTGTGGTCCCAGGCCCAGAACGAGGCCATCGGGTTGGTCGCCCTGACGAGGTCGATGGGGGGCGAGTCGGCGACGGCGCTGGCGAAGGCCTGGTTCGGGCCGTAGTTCCCCGAAAGCTGGGTGCCGAGGACGCCGGTTCCCGAGTGAGCCGCGGACGGCCCGACGTTCGTGGGCGTGCCGCACTGCCAGTCCCCGGCCAACGACCAGCCGCCGGGGCAGGCCTCGAAGCCCGCGGCGAGATAGTGCGCGCAGCCCGCGATCGGCGAGCCGGCGCAGGCCCCGCCGCCGCAGGTGTCCGCGGCGGTGCACGAGTCGTGGTCGTTGCACGCCTTGCCTTCGGGGGCGACGTCTGCGCCGCACTGCCCGGTCGCCGGGTCGCAGACTCCGACGAGGCAGCTCTCGGTCGACGCCCAGCAGTCCTTGGGCGCGCCTCCTGCGCACGTCCCCGAGAGGCAGGCCTTGCCGACGAGGCAGCGGTCGCCCGTGAGCGAGCACGCGACGCCGTCCTTGTTCGAATCGGGCGTCCCCACGCACTCGCCGGTCGCGGGGTCGCAGGCCATCGTGTTGCACTCGTGCAGCGGGGCCGCGGAGCAGTCCTTCGGCTGACCCACACACGTCCCCGTCTGGCAGGCGCCGTCGACCCTGCAAAGGTCCGTCGGGGTGCAGGAGAGACCCTCGTGGCCGGCCGCGGCGCTGCAGGACTTCGCCGTCTCGTCGCATTCGGCGACCTCGCACTGCCCCAGCGGGACGCCGCAGTCGTTCGGCGGGCCTCCGAGGCAGGCGCCGGCGCGGCAGGTGTCGGCGACGGTGCAGAACTTCCCGTCGTCGCACGTCAGCCCGTCCTCCACCGGCACGACGATGCACGAGTAGAGCGGCCCGAGCAGCTGCCCTTCGTTGCACTCGGCCCGGGTGCACTGCGCCGTGGGGACCTTGGAGCAGTCCAGGCCGCAGGGCCACAGGCCCGCGTCTCCGCCGTCGAGGCCGCCTGAGGCGTCGGGCTCGCTGCCGGCGTCGAGACCGACCTCCGGACCGGCGTCGAGGGCGACCTCCGGGCCGACGTCGCTGCCTGCCGTCGAGCCGGTGTCCGCAGGGACCTGGGCGCCCACGTCCTTCACCTCGGCGCCGGAGTCGCCGCGGACCTCGCCTCCCGCGTCGACGCTCCCGCCGGCGTCGGGACTGGGGCTCGTCCCGCCTCCGCAGGCCGCGCCCCCCAGGACCAAGACGAAGAGCGCGGCACGAAGCGCGGCGGAGCGGAACGGGTGGGCGGCTCGAGGGTTCATGGTTGGGCGGGCTCGGGGTTAACACGGGTCGTGTCGGGTGCGCTGCGCGACGAGCATAGTGCCCGCGCCCAGAATGACGAAGACCCTTAGGTGCCGATGCAGCGGGTCATTGGAGTGACCGCCGGCCGAGGCGCCGGCAGCCCGGTCCGCAGCGCCTCGGCGTGGACCCGCGAGAGCGCGTCGTCGTGCAGGCCCCGGCGCGGCCTCGCGCGACCTGGGCTCCCCGACTCCCTCGACCGCCTCCGCGCCCCGGCCTGCCAGGGCGAGCTGCCATCAAGGTCGGCGCAGCCGAGCCGCGCCTGCCCTCTCAGGCCTGCTTCGCGAGGCGCCGGGCGCCATCGCGCCCGAGCAAACGTCCAAGCAGCTTCGCGCTGGCTTCCGCTTCTTCATGATGATCTGACGCTCAACCGCCGACCTTGCGCGTGTTCGGCGCATCGGTGTCGCTGCCCAAAGTAGGGGTCAGTGCACGTGGGGAATGCGGGGATCGTCCTCCGGGTGGGCGTAGATGATGCCGAAGGGACCCACCGCGTGGATCTGGAGGACGGTGTCTTCCTCCATCGCCCAGGCGAAGTGGAACTGGTTCATCGGCAGGAACACGTAGCTGCCGGCGCGCATCAACCGCGAGGCCTTCCGGTCGGCACTCCGGCCGTCGCCCATGAGGAGTGCGCCCGAGACGATGGTCAGGTGCTCGTCGTGAGGATGGCTGTGCGGCGCGAAAAGGAATCCCTGCGCCGTCTTGAGGCGGAGGGTGAAGACGCGCCCCGGCGAGGCGAGGTCGCCGTGCAGCACGCAGCACTGGACTCCCTTCGCGAACGCGTCCGGGGCCGGCGCCCAGAGGATCTGCTCCTGTGACACGAGCAGCGGTTCCTGCACCTCGGTGCTGCCTGCCTCGATGCCCATGGCTCCCCTCCTGACTCCCGAGCGGGCGAGCGCCCGCCCCCGTGCGAGTGGCGTCGCTGCATGGAAGGGAAGCACGGCCGCCCGCGGCGGCAGCGGGGACCTGGCCGGGTGGTCCTACCGGCGCGCGCCAGACGGGTGCAGCGTCGAGATTGCAGAGCGTGCCGAGGTCGCCGTCGTGCTCGACGCGATCGCCGGTATTGATCGTCGTCCGCGTGGCCATCCGCAGATCCACCACCGCCTCCCGCGCGCCCCGTGGGCACCACCTGCCGGGTCACGGCGGCCTACCGAGAACGCCGGGCGCGCCACGCAGACGCCAAACGTCGACGCACGAGGGGGGGGGCAGCTTCCTGGTGGAGCAGCCGCTGGAGTGATGCTCAGAGGAAGTGGAACGGCGTGGGCAGGAACGGGCCGGGGACCGGCCGCGCGACGGGCCTGCGCAGCCTCGGCTCCCTCCGGTCCACGTCGCTGGCCACCGCGCGACAGGCGTCCTCGTCTCCATCGAGGCACGCCAGGGTCAGCTCGGGCTGGGCGGCGCGAGCCCCGGAGAGGATGTCGCACGCGCGCCGTTTTCCCGCGGCGCAGGCCGCGCGCAACGCCGTGGCTGCCGACTCCTCGTCGCCGGGGCGGCCGCGCTTCTTGAGCACCAGGCCGAGCCGCAGGCAGCCGGCTGCGTCGCCGCCCTTGCAGCCGCGCTCGAGGTACTGCAGGGCGAGCTCCGGGTTGCGCTCGCGCGCCCCGAGCTCGGCGCAGCCCCGGGCGCTCGAGGCGTCGCAGGCCTTGCCGAGCGCGGCCAGCGACTCCACCGGCATGGCCAGCAGGTCCAGCATCACGCCGTAGTCGACGCATGCCTCGGCCAGGCCTCCCTCGCAGCTGCGCCGCAGCGGCGAGAGGATCTGGTCATTGGGGAAGGTGCGCTCGTCGGCCATGCGCCGGGCGCCCAGGGCGTGACAGGCCCCCAGGTCCCCCCGGTCGCAGGCGACGGCGCAGCGCTCCAGGTTCCCGGTCCGGCAGGGCGCGTAGAAGCTGGCGGCGATGCGCTGGCCCCACGGCAGCACCAGCAGGGCCGCCGCCAGCCCGGCCAACCACCGCCCGCGGCGGGCGAGCGGCGGCTGCTCTTCGCTGGCCGGCGCCATCGCGAGCGTGGAGCCGAGGACCGCCCCGGTGAGCAGCCCGGCGAAGTGGACGACGTAGCTGAAGAAGAGCGCGGAGGGCAGCACGAACGCAGACCAGCCGAGGACGCGCATCCAGCCCCGCCAGCGGGCCGTCTTCTCCGCGCGCGCCTGGCGCAGCTTGCCGGCCAGGACCATCGCGGTGAGCGCGAACACGCACCCGGAAGAGCCCGCGGCCAGCGCCTGCTCGCCGACCAACAGCGCGCAGGCCAGCCCGCCGGCGAGGGCCGTCGCCGTGTAGGCGAACGCGGCGCGCTCCAGTCCGAACAGCGCGATCGCCGCCCAGCCGTAGACGATGAGGCCCTCGAAGTTGGACAGCAGGTGCCGCGCATCGAAGTGGAGGAAGCTGGAGGTGACCAGCCGGTAGAGCTCTCCCGCCGCGGGGACGCCCCTGACTCCTCCCAGGTCCTCGACGCCCTGCACCGTCGAGCCGCCGAGGACGAACAGCGTCACCAGCATCCCCAGCAGCCCGACGATCGGGGCGACCACGGGAGATCGGCTCGACGTCGGCGGCGCGGGCGCCGGCTCGGGCTCGTCTTCCTTCCCTGGCTTCTCCGTCCCTGCGGCGGCGGCAGCGGACGCCGCAGGCGCCACCTCCGCGGGGGCGGCGGCTTCGGCCGCTCCGGCCCTCCACTCCTCCTCCGCGATCTCGGGCGGCGACTCCTGCTCCTGCATGAACGCGTCGAGAAGCTCCTGGGCCTTCTCCACCTCGTCCGCAGGCACCTCGACCTTGAGCAGGAACGCGAAGTTGGCGGCGCCCAGCAAGGCCGCGTTGCGCGAGCCGAGCATCCGCGCCGTCAGCCCGTTCTTCTCCAGCAGATCGACGGCGATCTCGGCTTCCACCTCGTCGTGGGACTCGAAGACGACTTCGAACCTGTCGGTGTCGTTCACGACCTGCCTCCCGCCCCCGGCGCCATCCTCATCGACCCTCGCCGCGAACTCAACCGGACGACACCGCTGCGCTCCGTCCTCCGCGGCGCGATAATGGGCGTCCCATGTTCGCGCGCGCACTCCTCCTCCTCCTGGCTGCCCCACTGCTGTGCACCTCGGCCGCCTCCGCCGCGGAGCTGGTCCTCGTCGAGACGCCGTTCGACGCCCGGGACAGCACCGTGATCGTCCGCGACCTCTCGACGGGCAGCGAGCGCACCGCGGCGACCCTGCCGCATGCGCCCGGCTTCGGCGCCGCCGGCTCGCTCTCTCCCGACGGCCGCTGGCTCGCCGCCGCCGTCCTGGAGGGCGGCAACCGGCTCTGGCGTCACGCCGCCGTCTGGGCGGTCGACCTCGACGGGTCCGCCAAGCCGAAGAAGCTCCTGGCCGAGGCCATCCACTCCGCGCCGATCTGGCTGGACGCGCGCACCGTCGTCGCCGTGCGCTCGGTGGGCGAGCACGAGCCGTCGCCGGAAGAGGCAAAGGGCGGCCGGCTGCTCGACCTGGACATCGAGGTCGTGGCGGTCGCCGTGGACGCTGCGCCCAAGGTCCTCCTCAAGGACCGCTGCAACGCGCTGGACCCCTTCGGCGTCTGGGCCACCGGAGAGATCGCCCTGTTGCGCGCCTCCTCCGAAGGCCACTCGCTGCTCGCCCTTGGCCTGGACGGCCGCCTGCGCCGCCTCGCCGACCTGGGACCGATGACGCCGGCCTGGCCGCGCCTGACCCCCGACCGCACCGCCGCCACCTTCCAGCAGATCGCCGGGTTCGGGTCCGGCCGCGTGACGACCTCCCTCGTGACCAGCCGCGGCGAGCGCCGCGACCTGGCGAAGTCCTCCTGGCTGTCCCCCACCCCGGTCCCGGTCGCCCACGGCGCCGTCGCCAGCTCCACCGGCCAGACGATCGCGCTGCTCTCCGGCGAGACCTCCAGGACGCTCTGGACCGACGCCGAGGCCCAGCGGCTCGTGCCGCGCCTGGCCAGCGCCGACGGGAAGTGGCTGGTGGTCGAGCGCGTCGCGGAGGGCCCGGCGCGTCCCTTCGTCCTCGAGGTCGCGACCGGCAAGCGCACCGAGGCGGGCGGCGCGCCCGGTCGCTGGCGGGAGTCCATGGGCCTGCGGAGGCTGCCATGAGCGGCCTTCGCGTCTTCGGCCTCTTCGCTGCGCTGTCCATCGCCGCGCCGGCAGTCTGCGGCGCCGCCTGCCCCGAGCCGGCGATCACCGGCGTGCAGCCCTGCGACACCGTGCTCAAGGCCGCCATGACCGGCGCCGGCGCGGGCACCTTGGGCAGCGCCGGCTGGCCCATCAAGACGATGCACGCCTACCTAGGCGCCAACGCCAAGGTGGTCCCGGGCTGGGTCCCCTGCGTCATCCTCTCGGCCGTGGCGACCACCGAGTCCAACTGGCACCAGTTCGGCTACGTCTCCTGCGGCAACAGCGCCGAGACCCTCGTCTCCTTCGACTGCGGCTACGGCATCGGCCAGATCACCAGCGGTATGGACGGCACCGGGGGCTTCTCGCCGTCGCGCGTCGCCGCCGACGCCACCTACAACATGTCGGTGTCGGCCAACATCATGATCTCGAAGTGGGAGTACACCTCGGCGGTCGACCCCAACGACCCGAAGATCGCCGAGGACTGGTACTTCGCGCTCTGGGGCTACAACGGGCTGGCGGTGAAGAACAACCCCAACACCCACCCCGAGACACTGGGCAGCTACTACAACCCCGACAGCCCGGCCTACCCGCGCTCGAGCTACGCCTACCAGGAGGTCGTCCTGGGCTACGCGCTCTACCCGCGCAACGGCTCCGACGGCGCCCCGCGCTGGCCCTCGACCAAGCTCACCCACATCAACTTCACCGAGATCTGCAGCGCCTGCGGCAACCCCGGCAGCAGCCTGGTCGTCTCCCGCGTCTCGCCGGAGCACTCCGGCGACTGCGTCCCCACCGGACCGGACTATGCCGCCCAGTACGTGGCGCAGTCCTTCCCCTTGGCCAGCAAGGGCGCGGTGACGCTGCGCCCGGGCGAGACTGCCGCGGCGACGCTGGAGATGAAGAACGTGGGCCTGAAGGCCTGGGACTCGAACACCCGGCTGGCCACGACCGGCCCGCGCGACCGCTCCAGCCCCTTCTTCGGACCCGACTGGCTCGCCGCCGACCGCCTGGCCCAGGTCACGGGCACCGTCGAGCCGGGCTCCAACTTCACCTTCGCCTTCACCTTCCAGGGGCCGGACGTCCCCGGCGACTACTCCGAGCACTACGGCTTCGTCCAGGAAGGCGTCACCTGGTTCGGCGACCCCGGCCAGGGCGGACCGCCGGACGAGCAGATCGAAGCCCACCTCATCGTCCTGCCTCCCGAGCCCGCCGATGCGGGCTCGCCCGCCGGGCCCGACGCCTCCGCCCCGCCCAAGGCCGATGCGTCCACCTCCATCATCAAGTCGGACGCGGGCTCGACCCTCCGCCCGGACGCAGGTGGCCAGGTGGAGCCGCTGCCGGACGGGGGCACGGTGGCGAAGGCCGACGGTTCAGCGAACGACCCGGGCGCGGTGGGCTCCGGCTGCGGCTGCGCCGTGTCCACCACCGCCTTTGGCTGGCCTCTCGCGCTGCTGGCCCTGGGCGCGCTGCGTCGTCCAAGGCGCCGCAACTTCTCGTGATTTCAGCGGATAATCCCAGGCAGCTCTCTTTCCACCCCTTCTCCCAGGACTGCACATGACCACCAAGATCGGAAACGTTTTCAAGGGTTTGGGCAAGGTCCTCGGTCACGAGGCCAAGGAAGTCGCCAAGGCCGTCAAGGACGTCGACAAGGCCCATGACGCCGGCAAGCCGATGGCGCCCGCGCTCAAGAACGCGGCGCTGGAGATCAAGGACTCCTTCACCGACATCGGCGGCGCCTCCATCGGCTTCGCGGAGATGATGGGCCTGAAGTACTCGGTCAAGGCCTACCAGTTCCAGGTCTCGCCGGGCCTGACCCGCGGCTCGCGCCTGGAGTCCGGCCAGATGGAGGACCTGAAGGCCAAGGGCTTCAAGGGCGTGGTCAACCTCTGCGCCGAGAACGACCTGGACTCCGCGGGCGCGGCCAAGAACGGGCTGAACGCGCTGCACCTCGAGATCATCGACAACACCGCGCCGACCCAGGCGCAAATGCTCGACTTTTTGAAGTTCGCCAAGAACCCGGCCAACCAGCCCTGCTACGTCCACTGCGAGGCCGGCAAGGGCCGCACGGGCGTCGCCACCGCCTGCTACCGCATGGCCGTCGAAGGCTGGCCGGCGGAGAAGGCGATCGCCGAGGCCAAGTCCTTCGGGATGGCCATCCCGGAGCAGCTCGACTTCCTGGAGCAGTTCGGCGCCGACCTGCGCTCGGGCAAGCTCGCGGCGCCCTAACCCGCGCTTCCCAAACAGGCACTGAACCTGTAAAGGTGGCCTTTCAAACGAACGATCACTCCGGCCGCCGGGGCGATCCTGCATCCCGAGGGAATCAAAGATGAAGCTTCGCAATTTGGCTCTCCTGGCCGCCGCGTCCCTGATGGTCGTCGGCCTCGCCCGCTGCGGTACCCCCACCGCCACCGATTCCGATACCGGCAACAACGGCCCTCCCAAGGATGCCAGCACCTCCAGGGACGTGGGCACGACCAACCCCGTCCCCGAGGACGACGACGCGCTCTGCAACGACGGCATCGACAACGACTTCAACGGCCTGACCGACTGCGACGACAAGAACTGCTGCAACAACAACGTCCCCGGCCAGGGCATCACCGTCTGCGGCCAGGGCTGCGGCATGGTCGATCCGCCTGACTCGGGCACCGTGGTCGTCAAGGACGACGCGGGCAACACCGTGAAGGTCGACAGCGGCACCGGCAGCCCCGAGAACGACAACGCGACGTGCAACGACGGCGTCGACAACGACAACAACGGCTTCACCGACTGCGCCGACTTCAGCTGCTGCCGCTACGGCGTCCCCGCCACCGGCATCACCGTCTGCACCGCCGGCACCTGCGGCGGCGGCTCGCGCGACGGCGGCACCGTGGTCAAGTTCGACGGCGGCGGCGTGAAGGAGAACACCAACGCGCTCTGCGACGACGGCGTCGACAACGACGGCAACGGCCACACCGACTGCGACGACTTCAGCTGCTGCCGCTACGGCGTCCCCGCCACCGGCATCACCGTCTGCGCCGCCGGCACCTGCGGCGGCGGCACCCGCGACGGCGGCACCGTGGTCAAGGTCGACGGCGGCACCGGCACGCCCGAGAACGACGACACGACCTGCAACGACGGCATCGACAACGACAACAACGGCTTCACCGACTGCGCCGACTTCAGCTGCTGCCGCTACGGCGTCCCCGCGACGGGCGTCACCGTCTGCACCGCCGGCACCTGCGGCGGCGGCACCCGCGACGCCGGCACGGTGGTGGGCAAGGACGCCGCGGCGCCCGAGAACGACGACAGCCTGTGCAGCAACGGCATCGACGACAACGGCAACGGCTTCATCGACTGCGCCGACTTCAGCTGCTGCAAGACCATCGCCGACGGCGGCCTCGCCATTCGCCCGCCGGGCCTGACCGTCTGCAACGAGGTCACCTGCTTCGGCCCCGGCAAGCAGCCGGAGAACACCGCCGCCACCTGCAGCGACGGCATCGACAACGACGGCAACCGCTACACCGACTGCGCCGACAAGAGCTGCTGCACCGTCGGCAACGACGGCGGCTTCGGCCCCGGCGTCGTCAACTGCGAGGCCGTCACCTGCTTCGGCTCCGGCAAGGAAGTCGACAGCACCGCCAACATCAACGTCCGCTGCTCGGACGGCATCGACAACAACGCCAACGGCTACACCGACTGCCTGGACTTCGACTGCTGCAAGAACGGCGTCCCGGCCCCCGGCGTCACGGTCTGCGTGAACAACGCGGGCAAGTGCGCCGCGGCTCCGTAGCCAAAGCCTAGCGGTCCCTGACTGAACGGGCGGGGGGGGGGGGGG
>DASXVQ010000128.1:0-42712 GCA_036504155.1 Myxococcales bacterium | reverse complement strand
CGAGCTGATGCAGGGCGAGATCGAGATCCTGCAGGTCGAGAAGAAGATCCGCACCCGCGTCAAGAAGCAGATGGAGAAGACGCAGAAGGAGTACTACCTCAACGAGCAGATGCAGGCGATCCAGAAGGAGCTCGGCGAGCGCGACGAGTTCAAGAACGAGATCCAAGAGCTCGAAGAGAAGATCAAGAACAAGAAGATGTCGAAGGAGGCGACGATCAAGGTCAAGAAGGAGCTCAAGAAGCTCAAGATGATGAGCCCGATGAGCGCCGAGGCCACGGTCGTCCGCAACTACATCGACTGGATCCTGGGCCTGCCCTGGTACGACGTCACCAAGGACAAGATCGACATCACCGAGGCCGAGAAGATCCTCAACGAGGACCACTACGGCCTGCGCAAGCCCAAGGAGCGCATCCTCGAGTACCTGGCCGTCCAGGCGCTGGTGGAGAAGATCAAGGGCCCCATCCTCTGCTTCGTCGGGCCCCCCGGCGTGGGCAAGACCTCCATCGGCAAGTCCATCGCCCGCGCCACCGGCCGCAAGTTCGTCCGCCTGTCCCTGGGCGGCGTGCGCGACGAGGCGGAGATCCGCGGCCACCGGCGCACCTACATCGGCGCGCTGCCCGGCAAGATCATCCAGTGCCTCAAGAAGGCGGGCAGCAACAACCCGGTCTTCCTGCTCGACGAGGTGGACAAGATGTCCACCGACTTCCGCGGGGACCCCAGCGCGGCGCTCCTCGAGGTCCTCGACCCCGAGCAGAACCACACCTTCGGCGACCACTACCTCGACATCGACTACGACCTGTCGAAGGTGATGTTCATCTGCACCGCCAACACCCTGCATGGCATCCCCGCGCCGCTGCAGGACCGCCTGGAGATCATCCGGCTGGCCGGCTACACCGACCTCGAGAAGATGTCGATCGCCCGGCGCTACCTGGTGCCCAAGAAGCGCGAGGAGAACGGCCTGACCGACGTCAAGGTCCGGTTCACCAAGCTGGCCCTCAAGGGCATCATCAACCGCTACACGCGCGAGTCCGGCGTGCGCAGCCTCGAGCGCGAGATCGCCACCATCTCCCGCAAGGTCGCCCGCGACGTCCTCAAGAGCGGCGACAAGGAGAAGAGCCGGGTCATCACCTCCCGCTCGCTGCCCAAGTACCTGGGCGTGCGCCGCTTCAAGCACGGGCAGATCGAGAAGACCGATCAGATGGGCCTGGTCACCGGCCTGGCCTGGACGGAGATGGGCGGCGAGCTGCTCGTCACCGAGGCGACCATCATGCCCGGCAAGGGCAAGCTCATCATCACCGGCAAGCTGGGCGAGGTGATGCAGGAGTCCGCCCAGGCCGCCATGAGCTACGTGCGCACCCGCGCCGAGCGCTTCGGCATCGAGAAGAAGTTCTACGAGAACGTGGACGTGCACGTGCACGTGCCCGAGGGCGCCATCCCCAAGGACGGCCCGTCGGCAGGCATCACCATGGCCACCACGATGATCTCGGCGCTGGCGCACATCCCGGTGAAGAAGGACGTGGCGATGACCGGGGAGATCACCCTGCGCGGCCGCGTGCTGCCCATCGGCGGGCTCAAGGAGAAGGCGATGGCCGCCCACCGCGGCGGCATCAAGACCATCCTGGTGCCCATCGAGAACAAGAAGGACATCAAGGAGATCCCCAAGAAGGTCCGCGAGGCCCTGACCATCATCCCGGTCGAGCACATGGACGAGGTGCTCCGGCACGCCCTGGTGCTCTCCGACCCCGACGCGTTCTTCAAGCACGCCGAGGAGGTCGCCCAGCGCGAGGAGGCCGACCGCGGCAAGAAGAGCAGCACGCCCCCGGTGCAGCCTCCGCCCCCGAGCCCCCAGTCCGCGGCGATCTGATCCCCGGATCCTCGAGACTCACCGACGGCCCGCCTGCCTCCGCGCAGCGCGGGCCGTCGCTTTGGGTCACTGCTGGGCGAGCCAGTCGAGCGCCTTCTGCCGATCGTCGAAGACGGAGAAGTTGCGCCCGGTCAGGCGGGTCACCGCGGTGTAGACGATCTTCTTCAGGCCGGTGACGCCGACGAGCGCCCCTGCCTTGACGAACGGCGCGTTCTGCCGGGCGTTCGTCTGCGCCTCCCGGGTCGCCGCGTCGTCGAAGGTCGTCCCGGTCACGTCGGTGAGGGTCAGCGCCGAGGCCGGCGCGAAGGTGGCCACGAGCACGCGCCCGGCGATCAGCACCTCCGCGGCTTCCTTGGCCTTGCAGCCCGAGACGTCGATGAGCACCACCGTCCTGCCCCGGTGTTCGAGCTTGCTGACACGGTCCATGAGTCGAGGTCCCTCCGCCGGCCCGAGCGCTCCGCCCATGGAAGTAACAGAACCCCGCCCGCGGGTGAAGGTCGCGCCGCCTCAGCCCGTGCGCTGGTCCTTGCGGCTGCCGTCCTGCCAATGCCGGGTCCATGGGGCCGGCAGCCTAACCTGGAAACGGCGATGCCCGGCTCCGCGGAGGGAGCCGGGCACCGCGTCAGCGCAGAGGGACCGCGAGCGCTACGGCCGCGGGCCGGCGTTCGTGTACTCGAATCCGGTGGCGCCCTGGAAGTCCACCGAGTTGGCGCGCGACATGTAGATCTTGCTCGGCACGTCGCCGATGGTCGCGGTCCAGTAGTTCGAGCGGGCGATGGTCTGGCCGGACTCGGTGATGGCGGCGAGCTCGTAGTGGTCCGCCGTCGAGGTGCCCAGCTCCTCGACCTGCAAGAGGGTCATCGTCCCGCGGGAGTAGGACGAGCCGCAGCTGGCGTAGGCGCGGACCGAGGTCGTGCCGGCCGGCAGGTCGACCCAGCGCGTCGACGTCCCGGAGGAGTAGGTGAGCAGCCCGCTCCCCGCGCCGGTCTGCACCTGGCCCTGGCAGTCGTTCGTGTAGTACTCGCTCTCCGAGTAGGAGACCTGCACCCGCCGCAGGGTCCGGCCCGCGGTGGCCGTGTACGCCGCCGACGCGGCGCTGTAGCTGGAGCCGGTGGCGGCCACGAAGTCGGGGCTGATGTCGTAGATCTGGCCGGTCACCGTGGCGGTGGTGGCGTTGCCGTAGATGTTGCTGTGCTGGATGGTCGGCGCCGGGCTGCCCGCGTTGGAGCTGAACACCGAGACCCCGGCCTCGCCGTTGTAGGTGACGACGTCGTAGTCGGCGGTGGGGCTGGCGTTGCCCTCCACCCGCAGGCCCGAGCCGCCGTTGAGCTTCAACAGGCTGTAGCTGACGGACGGCGAGGACTCGAGCACGTTGACGCCGTGGCGGCTGTTGCTGGTGATGGAGCTGTCGGTGATGGCCGCGCTCGAGGCCTGCCAGACGAGCACGCCGTCGCCGCCGTTGGCGGTGGAGGTCAGCCGGGACACGGTGTTCCCGGTCGAGCCGTTCTTGAACTCCAGGCCGTTGGCGAGGCTGTTCCTGGCGGTGAGCCGCGTGAGGGCGACGTTGTCGCCGTTGTCCACCATCACGCCCACCCGCTTGGCGCCGTCGACGGTGACGTCGGTGAGGGCCGCGCCGGCGGACGTGCCGGCGATGGTGATGCCGTCGAGGCTGGCGCCGAGCACGGTCACGTAGGAGAGCTGGCTGCCTCCGCGGATGAACACCGGGCTGTGGCCGTTCTGCACGGTGCAGTGGCTCCAGCCGCTGGCGTCGGCGGTGCTCCCGTTGAGGTTGATGGCCTGGAACGCGACGTTGGTGGTGTTGTAGCCGGCGAACACCACCTCGGTGCCGGTGCTGCCGGACACCGCGAGCTGGCCGGTGGCGGTGATGGAGAAGTCGCCCTCGCCGTCGCCGTTCTGGTCGTGGGCCACGAAGAACACCCGCGTCGACGGGCCGACGGTCACGATCTTCCCGGAGGGGATGGTGATGTCGCCGGTGACGTAGACGTCGCCCGACCAGGTCGAGGTGTTCAGCGTGCCGGCCAGGTACGGGCCGGTGCTCCAGCTGGAGTCGAAGGGCACGCCCACGAAGCCCTGCAGGTTCAGGGCGTTGCTCCGGGACATCGAGACGCGCGAGAGCACGTTGGGGAACGTGCCCAGGTAGTTGTAGCGAAGGTCGGGCGTGCCCGAGACCGTCAGGGCCACCACGTCGCTCGTGCCGTCGGAGGCCAAGGTCTGGGTGGTGTGGATGTTCATGGTGCCGCGCGAGTAGGACGACCCGCAGCTGGCGTAGGCCCGGATGGAGGTCGTGTTCGCGGGCAGGTCCACCCAGCGCTGGCTCGTGCCGGTGGTGAACGTGAGCAGGCCGGAGCCGGAGCTCGTCTGGACCTGGCCCTGGCAGTCGTTCGTGTAGTACTCGCTCTCCGAGTAGCTGATCTCCACGCGCTTGAGCGTCATGCCCGCCGGCGCCGTGTAGGCCGCCGAGGCCGCGGTGTAGCTGCTGCCGGTGGCGGCGGTGAACGGGGTGGAGACCAGGGCGCCGCGGCTCGAGCCGGTCACCGCGTTGCTGTAGATGTTGTTGAAGGTCACCACCGGGTTGGGCGAGACGCCCGCGCCGTCGTCCTGCACCTGCACGCCCGCGCCGCCGCTCTGGCGGATCTGGTTGTGGGTCACCGCGCCGCTGGAGCCGCCCACGAAGAGCACGCCGACGGTGGTGCTCTGCTCCACCGTGGAGCCGGACAGGTTCAGGACGGTCGAGGCGCCGGTGGCGTTGAGGCCCTCGTGCCCGTTGGAGCCGAAGGTCGAGTCGGCGACGGTGAGCGCCGAGGCCCCGTCGGTGTAGAGGCCGCTGGCGGTGTTGGCGGTGGACGACAGGCGGGTGAGGGTCACCCCGGTGGAGCCGTTGCCGGCCTCGACGCCGTTCCAGCCGCACTCGCTGACCGCGACGTCGGTGAGGGTGGTGTTGTCGGCGTTGCTCAGCGAGATGCAGTTCCACCTCGTCTTGCGCACGGTGACGTGGCTGAGCGTCGCGGCGGTGCGGATGTCCACGCCGACGTCGGCGTACTCGATTACCAGCCAGGACAGGCTGGAGCCCGCGCCGTTGAGCTGGATGCGGTCCCAGCCGCCCTTCACCTTGGCGTTGGCGTCCTGGCCGGTGAAGACCACCGGCTCGGCGGCGGTGCCGTTGACCACCAGGGCGCCGTTGACGGTCAGCGTGTAGTCTCCGATGCCGTCGGCGTTGGCGTCCGCGCGGACGAAGAGGACCTGGGTCCCCTTGTCGATGGTGAGCGTGTTGCCCGCCGGCACGGTGAGGTCGCCGGTGACGACCACGGTCCCGGTCCACAGGGTCGTGGTGACGTCCTGGCCGCCCAGGTACTGCAGGTTGGAGAAGGTCACCGACTTGGTGGTGCTGCTCTCCTGCGCAGCGGCGTCGCGCACCTTCATGCCGACGGTCACCGTGTAGTTGCCGCTGCCGGAGTAGACGTGGGTGGCGATCTTGGCGGTCGCGTACGCGGTGTCGCAGGTCCCGTTGTTGTCCCAGTCCCAGCAGACCTCCAGGTTGGCGGTGGCCGTCTCGGTGTCGGTGACGGAGCTGGCGTCCACCGTCACCGTGTTGGTCGCCGAGATGACCGCGGTGAAGCTGGCGACGGGCTTGTCGTTCTTGACGCTCAGGTAGGCCTGGGCCGAGACGCCGACCTCGCCGACGTTGTCCTTGGCCTTGGCCTGGACGGTGACGGTGGTGTTGGTCGGGGTGGCGCCCGGCACCACGTAGTCGAAGGTGTGCGGCGCCACGGTGGTCCTGCCGACCTGCGCCCCGCTGGCCCAGTAGGTCACCTCGGAGATCGACCGGCCGGCGGTCGGGGTGGCATCGACCACGAAGTGGATGCTTTCGCCCTGGGTGGTCTGCACGGTGCCCTGCGGGCTGATCATCATCACCTGCGGCGCGGTGGCCGAGACGCAGGCGCCCAGCGCGCAGGTCTGCCCGCTGCCACAGCCGACCGGGGTGCCCCACTCGAGGCAGCCGTCGCCGTTGCCGTCGCCGCAGGTCGTCACCTGCAGGCCCGAGCACTGGCTGGCGCCCGAGGCCGGGCAGGAGTTGGTGCACGGGGTCTGGCACTTGGTGCCCTGGCAGATCTGGCCGGCGGTGGCGCAGGTGGCGGGGATCGACCACTCCAGGCAGCCGTCGCTGTCGTACTCGCCGCAGCTCTGGATCTGCTGGCCGCTGCACTGCGTCTGGCCGACCTCGCAGTCGTTGACGCAGCACGCGCCGAACTTGCAGCTGCCGCTGTTGGGGCAGGCCTCGGCGGTGGACCACTTCAGGCAGCCGCCGGACTGGATGCAGGTCATCACCAGCCCGTTGGCGTCGCACTTGGTGTTGCCCGCGGCCGCGCACTCGTTGCTGCAGGTGCAGGCCGTGCCCTGGCACACGTCGGTCCCCGGGCAGTTGGCCGCCGTCGACCACTCCAGGCAGCCGTCGAGGTTGGTGTCGGTGCAGGTCTGCACCTGCGACCCGCTGCACTTGGTCGAATTGGCCGGGGTGCACACGCTGCTGCAGGCGATGACGCAGGCGCCGGCGCTGCAGGTCTGGCCGCCCGGGCAGGTGGCCGGGGTGCCCCACTCGCGGCAGCCGTCGCCGTTGAAGTCGCCGCAGGTCTGCAGCTGGGCGCTCCCGGTCCCGCCGCACTGGGTGGCGTTGACCGCGCAGGCGTCGCTGCAGGAGGCCACGCAGGCCCCGCCCGCGCACGCCTTGCCGGCGCCGCAGTCGACCGCGCTGCTCCACTCGCGGCAGCCGTCGCCGTTCGAGTCGCCGCAGGTCTGGATCTGCTGGTTGTTCAGGCCGCCGCACTGGTTGGCGTTGAGGGTGGGGCACAGGTTGGTGCAGCTGGCGACGCAGGCGCCGCCCTGGCAGAACTTGCCGGTGCCGCAGGAGGTCGCAGCGCCCCACTCGCGGCAGCCGTCGCCGTTGGCGTCGGCGCAGGTCTGCAGCTGCTCGTTGTTGGTGCCGCCGCACTGGGTGGCGTTGGCGGCGCAGGCGTCGGCGCAGGCCACCGCCGCCAGCCGCGGCGAGGCCGGCGAGACCGCGAAGTCGGCGGAGTTGACGTCGGTGTCGGCGTGGGCCGGGTTGCGGGTCAAGCTCTTGCCGGAGTTGGTGGCGGGCGCCGCCGCCGCGGTGCCCTCGCCCTTGGGGAAGGTGCCGGTGCCGAAGTTGCCGTAGGCCAGCGCGTCGACCACCCGCCCGTGCCAGCGCAGCTGGATCGAGTCGGGGCCGTTCTGGAAGTCGACCTTGTCGCTGGTCAGGTCGGCGATCGCGAGCAGGCTGGCGGCGCCGTTGGGGTGCGCCACGAGGAAGTAGCCGTCCGAGGCGATGGTCTGGCCGTCGAGCGCGACGGTGGCGTAGTCCTTGCCGTCGGCGCCGTTGACGCCCACCAGGGCGAAGCCCTCGAGGTCCAGGCCGACGGGGCCCCACAGCTCGACGAAGAGGTTGTTGCCGGCGGCGGAGTCGGTGCCCACCGCGTCGAAGACCACCTCGTTGATGACCACCTTGCCCGGCGTCGCGCCGAGCAGGCAGGTGTCGATCTCGCAGGTCTCCCAGGCGGCGCAGCTCGCGGGCGACGACCACTCGAGGCAGGGGTCGGCGTCGTACTGGCCGCAGACGTGGGTGGCCGACTGGCCGCTCACGCACTCGACGGAGGCGCTGGGGGTGCACTCGTTGCTGCAGGGCGTCTGGCAGGCGCCGGCGGCGCAGGCGGCGCCGCCGCTGCAGGCGACGGCCCCGCCGTACTCGAGGCACGGGTCGGCGTCGAAGTTGCCGCAGCTCTCCAGGCTCTTGCCGTCGCCGCCGCAGCGCTGCGCGCCCAGCTGGCACTCGTCGGAGCAGACCGCGGTGCACACGCCGTTGCGGCAGGCCTTCCCGCCGGCGCAGGGCACGGCGCTCGACAGGTCCAGGCAGCTGTCGGCGTCGTACTGGCCGCACTGCAACACGCCCGAACCGTCGGCCGAGCAGGTCAGCCCGCCGGCGGTCTGGCACTCGTTGACGCAGCTGGTGGCGCAGGAGCCGGCCGAGCAGGTCTGGCCGGAGGGGCAGGGCGCCGGGACGCTCCACTCCAGGCAGCCGTCGGAGTTCGCGTCGCCGCAGGTGCGCACCGCGCCGCCCAGGCAGTCCTTGGCGCCGGCGAGCGGGCAGGTGTCGGAGCAGGCCGTCACGCACGCGCCCGACTTGCAGGCCTGGCCGGCGGCGCAGGCCACCGGGGCGGACAGGTCGCGGCAGGAGTCGTCGTCGTACTCGCCGCAGGTGCGCACCGCGTCGCCGGAGCACGCCGCGGAGCCGGCGGTGGCGCACTCGTCGGCGCAGGCGGCGGTGTCGGCCACGCAGGCGCCGGCTTCGCACTTCTTGCCCGCGCCGCAGGCGGTGTCCCCGCCGGGCTCGCGGCAGCTGTCCTGGTCGAAGTTGCCGCAGACCTGCAGGGTCGCGCGGTCCTTGCAGAAGGCCGAGCCGACCGCGCACTCGTCGCGGCAGGGGGCGACGCAGGTGTCGGCGACGCAGGTCGCGCCGCCGGCGCAGGCCACCGAGGCCGACAGCTCCAGGCACGGGTCGGCGTCGTACTGGCCGCAGCTGCGGTAGCCGGTGGGGCCGTCGCAGACCTGCGAGCCGGCGGTGCACTCGTCGGTGCACTCGGGGCCGCCGGCGTCGTCTCCGACCACGACCGCGGCATCGCCTGAGGCGACCGAGCCGTCCTGCGCTGCGCCGGCGTCGCGGCGGACCACGGGGCCGGCGTCCGTCTCCTCCGCGGAGGCGTCGGACGGCGCGACCTCGGCATCGGCCTCCTCGACGATCCCCGAGTCCGGTTCGCCGGCGGGAGGTTCGTTGCTGCAGGAGGCCGCGGTGAAGGCGAGCAGGGCGGCCAGCGAGAGGCGGAGGAGGTGGCGCATGGGTTCCTCGTGGTGCTTGGGAAGGCGAATCGGGTGCGGGTTTTGGCGCAGGTCACCCGACATGGTCAAGTGGCCCTCGGTGAACGGTTCCTCACGGAACGAGGTTCTGGGCATCCGGGCCTGGCGCCCCGCAAACGAACGGCCCGGCTCCAGGAAGGAGAGCCGGGCCGTCAGGGTTCCGCGCGGGCGGCGGAAGAGGCTGGAATCAGAAGAGATTCTTGAAGAAGTTGCCGACCTTCTTGGCGGCCTTGCCCACCCAGTTGGCGGCATCGGCGACGACGTCCACCACCCGGAGCTTCACGCCCCAGTTGCCGCCGTTCTTGGGCAGCGCGATGTCCTCGGTGTTGCGCGTCACGCCGTCCTTGCCGCGGACCTGCGCGTTCTGGCCGGGCAGCGCGACGATCATCAGGTTGTTGGCGCCGATGCCGACGTTCTTGATGCCGAGGTTGCCCCAGCGCTTCTTGAACTCCTCGACGGGGACGTCGGCCATCCGCCCGCCGCCGGGGTCGGCGATCTTCACCGAGGTGACGTTGCCCTGGGCGTCCTTGGCGTAGTCCACCACGTCCACGTAGTGGAGGTAGACGTCGGAGGGGTCGGCGCTGGGGTCGTAGAGGACCTGCACCGGCACGCCCTGGTCCAGGTACTTGGTGAGGTCGCCGATGCTGGCGTTGTTGAGCGCCTCGGCGCGGAAGCCCTGGCCCTTCAGGTAGGAGACGATGTTGGTCGGCGCGGTCGGCCCGTCGAAGTAGCGGATCGACTGGTCGATCATCTCGTGGGTGTAGGCGCCGGCCTTGCCCTTCCAGAAGCTCATCAGCATCGCCAGGCTGGTCGTGCCGCAGGAGTTGGTGTTGCCCTGGTCCTGCAGGAAGCGGCTGAAGTCGCGGGCGTCGCTGGCGGCCGGGGTGAAGCTGTCGCGGGTCGCGTTCTTGGCCGTCGCGGGGGCGGCGGCGGGGGTCTTGGCGGAGGCCGGGTCGAGCTTCTTGGTGCGCAGCGGGGAGGTGCTGGAGAGGGGATCGCGGGTGACGCGCATGGTGCCTCCGGGTGGAAAATCGCTTTCCCCATTGTCGAAGCCTGCCTGGCCCGGGTTGCGGATTAGAAAAGCTCCGCAAATACCGATGGTTGAGCGGCCGGGGCGGGGCCAGAGGCCCCCGTGGAGCGTCATTTGTGGCTGGAGCGGCGCGTCGTTCGCCGCTATCCTCACGCCCTTCCCACGCCCCGCGAGGACCCCATGCTCAAGGAGAATCCGATGTTCAAGAAGATGTTCGAGCTTGGCGAGGAGCAGGTCGGCAAGCTGGCGCAGCAGCTTCTCTCCAACGAGAAGTTCGTCAACGCCATGCAGACCATCGTCGGCAACACGCTCAAGGCCAAGGGGCTGATGGACAAGAACATCCGCATGGCGCTCTCGGCGATGAACCTCCCGTCGGTCGCCGACATGGAGAACCTCAAGAAGAAGCTCGACGAGCTGGAGGAGACCATCCAGCGGCTCGAGGAGAGCGTCACCAAGATGGGCGACAAGAAGTAGGTTCGCGCTCCGTCGGGAACGCCGAAGCACCGCCGCGGGGGTCGCACATGCGCCGCATCGCCTTCATCAACGAGAAGGGCGGGACCTGCAAGACCACGCTCGCCGTGAACCTCGGCGCGTGGCTCGCGCGGGAGAAGAACAAGAAGACGCTGCTGGTGGACCTGGACACCCAGGGCCACTGCGGCAAGAGCCTGGGCGTCGACGTGCGGCAGGCGAAGCGGACCACGTTCGATCTGCTGGTCGAGCCGGACGTCACGGTGCAGGACGTGGTGGTGGCCACGGCCATCCCCAACCTGTCGCTGCTGCCGTCGAACAAGGCCATCGCCGACTTCCCGCTGCGCGTGGCGCAGGACGGCGACCGCGAGCGCAAGCTGGCGAAGAAGCTGGCCGGCCTGCAGGGCTACGACTACGTGCTCTTCGACGCGCCGCCCTCGATGGGCCTGGTGACGACCAACGTCTTCCTCGCCACCGCCGAGGTGGTGGTGCCGGTCGCGCTGACCTACCTGGCCATGGACGGCTGCGCCGAGGTGATGGCGACGGTCGATCGCGTCAAGCAGGAGCACGGCAACGCCGAGCTCGCGGTGACGATGGTCGTGCCCACGCTCTACCGG
Source organism: Myxococcales bacterium (assembly GCA_036504155.1). Classification (GTDB taxonomy): domain Bacteria; phylum Myxococcota; class Myxococcia; order Myxococcales; family UBA5297; genus JACRCT01. The sequence continues at coordinate 31,788 of DASXVQ010000128.1, read as the reverse complement.
CGCACCGCGCTGGCGGACGAGATCCTCGGCAAGCTGGGGACCTACTTCCCCGAGACCCTGTGCAAGACGGCGCTCGGCTACAACGTGAAGATCGACGAGGCGCAGAGCCACGGCCGGACGATCTGGGAGTACGCGCCGCAGAGCCGCGGCGCGGAGATGCTCGAGGCCATCGCCAAGGAGCTCGTCCGGCGCGGGGAAAAGGCCGCGCGGGCAGTCGCGTAGCGAGCGCTCCGGCGGCAGGCAGGCGAATCAGACCGCGAGCGTCGCAGGTTGCCCGGTCGCGCCGCGGTCCCTAACACCGCCTCGAGGGAGCGTCTGCGATGATCCAGCAGATCGTCCGGGTCGACGTCGACACCCAGCACGGGTTCTGCCACCCCAAGGGCGGGCTCTACGTCCAGGGCGCCGAGGCCGTGCTCCCGGTCGTGAGCAGGCTCAACGCGCAGGCGCAGGCCCTGGGCCACGTGCTGCTGGGCTCGGTGGACACGCACGAGAGCTACTCCAAGGAGTTCAAGGAGAACGGCGGAGTCTGGCCCGTCCACTGCGTCAAGGGCACCTGGGACTGGCTCAAGGTCCCCGAGACCCTGCCCAAGCGCTTCCTGATCCTCGCCGCCGCCCGCTACGAGCGGCCCCTGGAGCGCGACGACGTCGCCCTCTACTTCGAGAAGGATCTGTACTCGCTATTCGACAACCTGAACGCCGACCCCATCGTCCGCCGGCTGGGCGAGCAGGGCGCCGCGTTCCAGGTCTACGGCGTGGCGACCGACTACTGCGTCAAGGCCGCCGCCCTGGGCATCCGTGAGCGCTGCCCGAACAGCCTCGTCCAGCTGGTCCGCGACGCCATTGCCCCGGTCAACCGGGAAGGCGGCGAGCAGGCCATCGCCGAGATGAAGGCCAAGGGCATCGAGCTGGTCGACTCCGCCGACGTCCTCTAGCTCTAGGCCCGCCTCCCGCCCACCCCGAGCTCTTCGAGGGGCCAGGGTTCGATTTCTGGCGAACCTGCAGGCTCTTCCACCGCGCCGACCCCACATTGAACTTGGGGCCCGGCGATGGTCGAGATCTTCGAGGACAGGCGAGCGGCCGGTCGCCAGCTCGCCAAGCGTCTGGCCGAGGTGCACCTGCCGGCCCGCACGCTGGTGCTGGCGCTGCCGCGGGGCGGAGTGCCGGTCGCCTTCGAGATTGCCCAGGCGCTCGACTTGCCGCTCGACGTCTTCCTGGTGCGCAAGCTGGGCGTCCCCGGCCAGGAGGAGCTGGCCATGGGCGCCCTCGCCACCGGGGGCATCGTGGCGCTCAACCGCGACCTCGTGCGGATCCTCGGCATCCCCCAGGAAACCCTGGAGCGCGTGGCGCTCAAGGAGCTGGCCGAGCTGGAGCGCCGCGAGCGCGCCTTCCGGCAGGACCGTCCGCCCCTGGAGAGGGAGCTCGCCTCCCGCCCGCTCGTGCTGGTCGACGACGGGCTCGCCACCGGCTCGACCATGCTCGCCGCGGTCGAGGCGGTGCGCCGGCACGGGCCCAGCACGGTGGTGGTCGCGGTCCCGGTCGCGCCGCGCGACGTGTGCGAGCGCCTGACGCCGCAGGTCCAGGACCTCATCTGCCTGGAGACCCCCGAGGACTTCGCCAGCGTCGGCTCCTGGTACCGGGACTTCCACCAGGTCACCGACGACGAGGTGCGCTCGCTGCTCGCGCGTGCGCGGCGCCCCGAGCGGGCCGAGGCCTAGCCGCCTCCAGGAGTTCGACCATGGTCCAGCAGCAGGGAAGACAGGTCAGGGTCATCGCCGGCTCGGTCGAGCTCGAGGGGACGCTGGACCTGCCCGAGCGCCCGCGCGGGTTGGTGCTCTTCGTCCACGGCAGCGGCAGCGGCCGCTTCAGCCCCCGCAACCAGGAGGTCGCGCGGATCATCGGCGAGCGCGGCTTGGGCACGCTGCTGTTCGACCTGCTCACGCCCGACGAAGCCGAGTTCGACCTGCGGACCCGCCGCCTGCGCTTCGACGTGGGCCTGCTCTCCAGCCGGGTCGTGGATGCCTTGGGGTGGATCGCCCGGCAACCGGAAGCCCGGGCGCTCCGCCTGGGGCTCTACGGGTCGAGCACCGGGGCCGCCGCGGCGCTCGTCGCCGCGCGGCGCCGGCCCGAGCAGGTGGCTGCCGTCGTCTCGCGAGGCGGCCGGGTCGATCTCGCGGGCGAGGCGCTGGGCGAGGCCCGGGCCCCGACGCTGCTCATCGTCGGCGGCATGGACGAGGCGGTGCTCGACCTCAACCGGGAGGCGCTGGACCAGCTCCCGAACAAGCACAGCCGCCTGGCCATCGTCCCGGGCGCGGGACACCTCTTCGAGGAGCCGGGCGCGCTGGCCATGGTCTCCCGCCTGGCGGCGGACTGGTTCGAGCAGTGGCTCTTCCACGAGGCGGACCGCCCGGGTGCGCCCACCGGCGTGCCGCCGCCGGACTTCAGCCTCTAGGCTCTGGGCGCTGGGACGGGACGGGACGGACGCGAAGGTCCGTCCGTCCGTTCCTCCCACGCGCGCTCTTGGGGCTCAGGTCCTCTTGCGGCGGCGCAGCGCGAGCGTCAGGAGCGCGAGAGCGAGCAGGCCTCCGGCGGCCGGGCTCGCGGTCGAGCAGCCGCAGCCGGCCGGCGCCTCGTCGCACACGGGATCGGGCGGGTGCGCGCACTGGTGGGAGTTCTTGTCGCACTGGTCGAGCGTGCAGGAATCCTTGTCCGCGCACTGGCTGTCGGTGTCGCAGCAGTCGGCCACCTCGGTGTGCGCGCACGCGCCGGTGGTGGCGACGCACTCGTCGGTGGTGCAGGCCAGCTTGTCGTCGCAGTCCGGGCAGGCCGTGCAGGTAGGGGCGCGCCCCGTCGAATAGGTGTTCGCGGGACAGGCCAGGCACTCGGTCGCGGACGCCTGGTCCGCGTACGTCCCCGGCGCGCACGGCACGCACGACGGCGAACCGGGGGACGCGGCGAAGGTCCCCGGCACGCACGCAGTGCACTCGGCGGAGCCCTCCGCTGCGGAAGAGCCCGCCGGGCAGGCCGTGCAGGCACCCGCTCCGGCGGCGGAGGACGTGCCGGCGGAGCAGGGATGGCAGAGGTTGCCGGAGGCGTAGGTCCCTGCCGGGCACTCCGAGCACGCGGTCCCGCTGCCGGTCGACACGCTCCCCGGGGCGCAGTCGGTGCACACGTTCTGGCCGGCGCCGGAGTACTTCCCGGTGGGGCACTTGGCGCACTGGGTGGCCTTCGCGGTCGCGGCGTACGTGCCGGCCGGACACTCCTGGCAGGCGGTCGACTTCGGCGTGGCGGCGTACGTGCCCGCGGTGCAGTCGGTGCAGGCGCCCCCGCCCGCGCTCGACCAGGTGCCCGCGGGGCAGTCCGTGCACGAGCCAGCTCCCTCGGCGGAGAAGGTGCCCGCGGCGCAGGTGCCGCAGGCGCTCGCTCCGGCTCCCGACCAGGTGCCGGCGGCGCATGGGCCACTGCAGGTGTCGGTCGAGTTCGTGGTGCTCGCTCCGAAGGAGCCCGCCGGGCAGTCGGTGGGCGCCCCCGAGCCCTCCGGGCAGTAGCGGCCGCGGCCGCACTCGATGGAGGTGGCGCTGGTCGAACCCGCCTCGCAGTAGTAGCCGGCGGTGCACTTGCCCGCGCCCTGGTTGCTGTTCGAGCCGGCCGGGCACCAGTACCCGGCCGCGCACGGCCCGCTGCAGGTGGCGGCGGTGAGCTTGGGGTCCTTGCCGTAGGTCCCAGCGGGGCACGAGGTGGCCGCGGCGCCTCCGGGGTCCGGGCAGTACGTCCCGGCGGGGCAGGGAACCTCGGCCCCCGAGCCCTCCGGACAGTAGTAGCCGGCGCGGCACTGGGCGGTGCAGGCCGAGGTCGACAGCTGGGCGCTCGTGCCGTACGAGCCGGCCGGGCAGGGCGTCGGCGCGCTGGAGCCGGCGGGGCAGTAGTTTCCGGAGCCGCAGTCGTGCTCGCTGTTGCTGGTCGCGCCCTCGTGGCAGTAGTGCCCGGCGGTGCACGGGCCGTTGCAGGTGGAGGAGGCGTTCCCCGTGGACGAGCCGTAGGAGCCCGCCTGGCAGAGGCCGGAGCAGGCAGGGGCGGACAGCCCGGTCGCGTCGCCGTACGAGCCGGCGGGGCACTTGACCGCGAGGGCGACCTTCGCCGGGCAGTAGCTGCCCGCGGGGCAGTCGATCGGGGCGGCGCACGCCGCGGGGCAGTAGGAGCCGGCGGGGCACGCCAAGGCCGTCGCCGAGGTCGACCCGGCGGGGCAGTAGTACGCCGCGGTGCACGGTCCCTCGCACTGGGCGCTGGTGCGCGCGCCGGTCGAGCCGTAGCGCCCGGGGGCGCACAGGCCGCTGCACGCGGCGTCGCTGAGCCCGGTGGTCGAGCCGTAGGTCCCTGGCGGGCACGGCGTCACCGCGGAGGAGCCCGCCGGACAGTAGTTGCCGGCCGTGCAGATGTGCTGGACGTCGGAGGTGGCGCCGGCGAGGCAGTAGTAGCCCGTCCGGCACGCGCCGTCGCAGGTGGAGGCCGTCTGCCCCGTGTTGGTCCCGTAGTGGCCGGCTTGGCACAGCCCGGTGCAGGCGCTGGTCGTCAGGCTCTCGGTCTCCCCGTAGGTGCCGGCAGGGCACAGGGTGGGTGCGGCCACCACGCCGACGCAGTAGGAGCCCTGCGGGCAGTTGGTGGGGGTGGCGCTGCCGAGGGGGCAATACGAGCCCGCCGGGCAGGCGACCTTCTGCGAGGTGTCCGAGCCGGCCGGGCAGTAGTACCTCGCGTTGCATTGGCCGTTGCAGGTGGAGGCGGTGTTGCCCGTGGACGAGCCGTAGTACCCGGCCTGGCACAGCCCGCTGCACGCCGGGTCGCTGAGCCCGGTCTGGTCGCCGTACGTTCCGCGTGGGCACGGCGTGGGCGTGGCGTTGCCCCCGGCGCAGTAGTTGCCCTTGGTGCAGGCGAGGGGAGTGCCGCTTCCCGCGGGGCAGTAGGACCCGGCGGTGCAGGCGTTCTGCGTGGCCGAGGTCGACCCGGCAGGGCAGTAGAAGCCCGCGGTGCAGGAGCCCGAGCACTGGGCGGAGGTCTGCCCGGCCAGCGCCCCGTAGCGGCCCGCTGCGCAGGGCCCGTCGCAGGTGGAGGTGGTCTTGCCGGTCGAGGAGCCGTAGGAGCCCACGTCGCACTTGCCGGTGCAGGCGTTGGTGGCCAGCCCGGTCGTCGCCCCGTAGGTGCCGGCCGGGCAGTTGCTGACGGGGCCGTTGGCGCCGCCGGGGCAGTAGGAACCCGCGGGGCAGATCGTCGCGCAGTCCGCGCCCGAGTAGCCCGCGTCGCAGCTGCACACGCCCGAAGTCGCGTTGCAGGTGCCGTGGTTGCTGCAGCCGACGGGGCTGCCGGGGCAGGTCGCGGCCAGCGCCGGCGCAGGAGCGAACAGCAGGACGACGGACAGCAAGGACACGACCCGGACGAGCTGCATGGCATCACCTCGGACGCGCGGAGGACCGCGCGCGGCCCCAATTTGCGACGAGGATACCAGACCCCTCGGCGACCGCTCTGGCCGCGGTGCACCTCTCGAGGTGCACCGCCGAGGGCTCCCGTCGCCGAGGCCGCTCAGCTCCTGCGCCGCAGGCCGAGCGCCAGGAGCATGAGGAGGAGCGCGCCGCCGCTGGCCGAGCTCGCGGTCGAGCAGCCGCAGCCGCCCAGATCGTAGACCTCGGGCTCGCCGCCGACGTCCGCGCTGGGGTGGATCGCGCCGTCCAGCTCGGGCGTGCTGCCGTCCTCCGGCTGCGCCGCGTCGGCGACCGCGGCGTCCGACGGGCCGGCGTCCTCGAAGCCCGCGTCGATCGGGCCGCACGCCGGGTCGGGCGGGTGCACGCACTGGTGGGAGCTCGGGTCGCACTGGTCGAGCGTGCAGGTGTCCGCGTCCACGCACTGGAGGTCGTCGGTGCAGCAGTTGGCGAGGTCCGGGTTGGAGCAGAAGCCCGAGGTCGGGTCGCACTCGTTGCGGGTGCAGGGGTTGTCGTCGTCGCAGCTGCAGGCGTTGCAGGTGATCGCGCCCCCGGTGGCGAACGTGTACGAGGGGCAGGGCAGGCACTCGCCGAGGCCCGGCTGTTCGGCGTAGGTCCCCGGCCCGCAGCTGCCGCAGAAGGTGGACCCGCTCGACCCGGCGAAGGTCCCGGGCTCGCACGGGGTGCAGGACGGATCGCCCTCGGCCGACCGGGTGCCGGCGGGGCATGCCGAGCAGCTTCCCTGGCCCGCGACCGACGAGCTTCCGGCGGAGCAGGGCAGGCAGGTCGACCCGCCGACGCCGGCGGCGAACGTGCCGGCGGGGCAGTGGGTGCAGGCGGCCCCCCCGGCGTCCGGCGAGTAGGTCCCGACGGGGCAGCCCGTGCACTGGTTCGCGCCCGGGTCGGAGAAGGTCCCGGCTCCGCACGGCGTGCAGGCCGCCGTCTTGGACGAGCCGGCGAAGGTGCCGGCCGGGCACGGCTCGCAGGAAGGCGAGCCCGGCAGCGACGCGAAGGTGCCCGCGGTGCAGTCGGTGCAGCCCGAAAGGCCCTGGCTCGACCAGGTGCCCACCGGGCAGTCGCTGCAGGTCGCCACGCCTTCGCCGGAGAAGGTGCCGGCCCTGCAGTTGGTGCAGGAGGTCGCGCCCGCCGCCGAGTACGTCCCCGCCGCGCACGGCCCGGTGCAGGCCGCGGTGGCGAGGGTCTCGGTCGCGCCGAAGGTGCCGGCCGGACAGTCGAGTGGATCGCCGGTGCCCGCGGGGCAGTAGTGGCCGGCGCCGCAGGCAGCAGCGGTGGGGGAGGAGGAGCCGGCGGGGCAGAAGTAGCCGGCGGTGCACTTGCCCGTGCCCTGGTCGGTGGCCGCGCCCACTTCGCAGTAGTACCCGGCCTGGCACGGGCCCGAGCACGTCGCGTCGGGGAGCCGGTTGGTGCCGCCGTAGCTGCCGGCGGGGCACGGGGCGCGCGTGGTGGTGCCCTTGGGGCAGTAGAACCCGGCGCCGCAGTCCTGCTCCGTGGCGCTGTTGGAGCCTTCCGGGCAGAAGTAGCCGGCGGTGCAGTCGCCGGTGCAGGCCGCGTCGCCGAGCATGGCCGTGGAGCCGTACTTGCCGGCGGGGCACGGGGTCGGGCCCGTCGAGCCGGCCAGGCAGTAGTTGCCCGCCCCGCAGTCGTGCTCGGTGTCGGTGGTCGCGCCCTCGTGGCAGTAGTGGCCGGCGGCGCAGAGCCCGGAGCAGGCGACGTCGGAGAGGTTGACGGTCGAGCCGTAGCTGCCCGCCGGGCAGGGGGTCGCCGCCGTGGAGCCGACCGGGCAGTAGTTGCCCGCTCCGCAGTCGTGCTCGGTGTCGCTGGTCGCCCCGGCGTGGCAGTAGTGGCCCGCGGCGCAGGGCCCGGAGCAGGCCGGGTCGGAGAGGTTGATCGTCGAGCCGTAGGTTCCAGCCGGGCAGGCGGTGGCCGCCGCGGATCCCTCGGTGCAGTAGTTGCCGGCCCCGCAGTCGTGCTCGGTGTCCGAGGTCGCGCCCTCGTGGCAGTAGTGGCCGGCGGCGCAGGGGCCCGAGCACAGCGAGGTGGTCTGGCCGGCGCTCCCCCACCGCCCGGCGTCGCAGGGGCCCGCGCACTGCGCGGTGGTCTGCCCGGGGCCCCCCCAGCGTCCGGCGGCGCAGGCCCCGACGCATTGCGAGGTGGTCTGGCCGGCGCCTCCGTAGCGGCCGGCGTCGCAGGGTCCGGCGCACTGGGAGGTGGTCTCTCCGGTCCCGCCCCAGCGGCCGGCGTCGCAGGCGCCGGCGCACTGCGCGGCGGTCTGTCCGGTGCCGCCCCAGCGCCCGGCGTCGCAGGCCCCGGCGCACTGGGAAGTGGTCTGTCCGGTCCCGCCCCAGCGGCCGGCGTCGCAGGGGCCCGCGCACTGGTTGGTGGTCTGCCCGGTCCCGCCCCAGCGCCCGGCGGCGCAGGCGCCCGCGCATTGCGCGGTGGTCTGGCCGGCGCCCCCGTAGCGCCCGGCGTCGCAGGGGCCGGCGCACTGGGCGGTGGTCTGTCCGGTGCCGCCCCAGCGCCCGGCGTCGCAGGCTCCGGCGCACTGCGCGCTGGTCTGTCCGCTGCCGCCCCAGCGCCCGGCGTCGCAGGCTCCGGCGCACTGCGCGGTGGTCTGACCGGTTCCGCCCCAGCGCCCGGCGTCGCAGGCCCCGGCGCACTGGGCGGTGGCCTGTCCGGTGCCGCCCCAGCGCCCGGCGTCGCAGGCCCCGGCGCACTGGGCGCTGGTCTGTCCGGTTCCGCCCCAGCGCCCGGCGGTGCAGGGCCCCTCGCACAGCGCGCTGGTCTGCCCCGCCGTCGAGCCGTAACGCCCGGCGGCGCAGGGACCGTCGCACTGCGCGGTCGTCTGGGCCGTCGACGAGCCGTAGTAACCCGCCTGGCACTGACCGGAGCAGGCGCTGCCGGACAGGCCCGAGGTCGAACCGTAGGTCCCCGCTGGGCACGCCCGGGCCACGCCGTTGAGGTTGTTGGCCGGGCAGTAGTAGCCGGTGGGGCAGAAGGTGGCGCAGTCGGTACCCGACCACTGGGCGTTACAGGTGCACGCGCCCGCGCCCGAGTCGCAGGTCCCGTGGCCGCTGCAGGTGGGGCCGCCGGGACACGGGATGGCCTGGGCGGTCGCCGGCGCGAGGACGGCGGTCAGACCGAGGAAGAGCGCAACGCGCAGAGCGGACATTCGCCACCCCTGAGAGAGGCCGGCCGGCTCGGGTTCAAGTTGCCGGCGTTCCCAAGGATAGCAGAGTGGCGGACGGGCCTTCGGGGCTCGGTCAGGCCTCGGCGCGGGGCCGCTCGCCTTCGAGCAGGTCCTCGGCGGTCAGGTCGGGTGCGGCGCGCTCGTTCTCCCAGGCCAGCATCCCCTCGCGGGCATAGTGGGGGCGGATGCGGTCGGAGAGCAGGTGGATGCGCTTGAGGTTGGGCACCACGCGCTTGAGCATGGTGCGCCGGAAGAAGGCCATGAAGTCCGAGTCGGAGATGGCGCGGTCCCAGGCGGTGCGGCGCAGGGCGTGGGCCCAGTGCTCCTCGTAGTACTCGTGGGCCAGGAAGCGGTCGCGCATCATCAGCACCACCTCGAAGGCCCAGTCCTCGCGCTCGCGCCGCTCGCGCTCCGGCAGCACCCGGCCGTACCAGTCGCGCAGGGCGACCACCCCGAAGTGCACGTGGCGCGCCTCGTCGGTGATGACCCGGCGCAAGAGCTCCTGCAGGAGCGGCTCGCGGGTGAAGTTGCGGATGGTGCCGAAGGAGCCCAGCGCCAGGCCCTCGATGAGGATCTGCATGCCCAGGAACTTGACGTCCCAGCGCCGGTCGCCCAGGAGCGCGTCCATGATGACGTACAGGTTGTCGTTGACCGGGTAGGTCTTGCCCAGCTTCTCGGTCAGGTAGCGGTGGAAGACCTCCACGTGGCGGCCCTCGTCCACGACCTGGGTCGAGCCGAAGAGCTTGGCCTCGGTCCAGCCGACGGCCTCGGTGACCTGGCAGGCGGCCAGCAGCGCGCCTTGCTCGCCGTGCAGGAACTGGGAGAGCAGCCAGGAGAGCAACGCGTGCCCTTGGCGCTGCTGCTCGTGGCGGGTCATGGTCCGGTAGCCGGGCAGGTTCCGCAGCGGGAGGATCTCGTCGCTGATGAGCTCGTGCTCCTCGTCGTGGGGGTCCACCGCCGTCGTCCAGTCCAGCGCGGTGGCGCCGTCCCACTGCGACTGCTTGGCCGCCGCGTAGAGCCGCGAGAGCTCGGGCATCTCCTGCAGGTAGCTCCACACCATGCAGGCCTGGTGGCCCGGCTCCATCACGCAGGTGTTGGCGGTCTTGCCGCGCTGCAGGACGTAGCCGCGCATCGCGGGCCCCAGCAGCGAGGCGGTCACCTTCCAGTTGCCCGAGCGGCTGGAGCGAAAGAGGGTGCTGGCGTTGCCCGACGCGTTGGCGAACATCCGTCGCGGATCCATCCGTCCACCTCCTCGATGGGAGCGCGCCTCCGGAAGGGAGGCAAGGCGGTGACAAAGGTGGCGATCCCCAAAGCGAAGGGCCACCCCCTCGATTGAGGGGATGGCCCGTGCGTCCGCTTCCGGAAAGGTCCTGCGGCGCGGGCTACTTCTTCTCGGCGTCGTCGAGGCGCTTCTCCAGCTCGGCGATGCGCTTCTCGAGGGTGGCCAGGTCCTTGGCCAGGGCGGCGAGGCTGGTGACGTTCTCCACCGCCTGGCGCACGCGCTCGTCGAGGCGCTTCTGCCAGTCCTCCACCGCGCGCTGGCTCTGGGCCACCATCTCCTTGGCCTGGTCGATGGCGTTGGGCTTGCCCTGGGGCACGGCGGAGGGGTCGGCGGTGGGGTCGACGACACCGGCGGCGGCCGCGGCGGCCCGGGCCGACTCCTCGCGGCGCAGGATGCGGTCGCGCAGGACCTCGGCCTCCTCCTTGATCGAGGCCAGCTTCTGGCCGGCCTGCCCGACCTGGGTCTGCAGGAAGCCGCTCAGGGTCTCGCCGCTGTGGCGGATGATGTCGCGCAGCATCCCCAGCGGCATCTTCGAGCGCTTCTTCTCCTCCTCGAAGATGATCTGGGCGAGGGTGACCGAGGTCAGGTCTTCCTTGGACCGGTTGTCGACGATCCGGACCTCGCTGCCGGCCTTGATCATCTCGGAGATCTCGTCGAGCGTGACGTACCGGCTCTCGACGGTGTCGTAGAGCTTCCGGTTCGTGTAGCGCTTGATGACCTTCGGCTCTTTGCGAGCGTCCGCGGTCTGCTCCACGTCCGTCATAGGGCTGTTCCTCGGGGGCGGATTTGGGCGGTGATTCTCGGCGTTTAGCGAGCAGAGTCAAGGTAACCCGCCGGCCGGCCGCGCGCACCTCCTTGGGTGGATGGCGCCGGTCGGAAGCGGGCGCACGCTGGCGTGCTGGACGACAAAGCGCGATCCTTGGCGACGTGAACGTTCTGCGCGATGCCCTCTTGGCTCTCCTCTGCCTGGCCTTGACGCCCGTCGGGGCAGCGGCGGCGGCCCTCGAGACCTGCGAGGAGGTCGCCGAGACCTGCCTCGAGAGCTGCCACGTCGATTTCGGCATGGAGAAGCTGCGCGAGGAGCTGACGGCGTGCATCGAGCGCTGCCAGAGCCGCCTCGAGAGCTGCTCCGATCTGCGCCAGGAGCAGAAGCGCAGCCAGGTCAAGTTGGAGGACCCCGGGTCCACGCCCCGGCGGGGCGACCCGGTCGACGTCTACCACCACGAGGAGACCAAGGACGTCTCCGTCAAGCCGGCGCCCTACGAGGACTACGACGAGAAGGTGAAGCAGGAGCCCAAGCCCAAGAAGAAGGCCGAGGCCGAGGTCGAAGAGCGGCAGCAGGCCAAGGCCGAGAAGGCGCGCCAGAACGACCCCGACGCCGACAGCCCGCCGGTGAAGAAGAAGGGCGCCGACTCCAAAAAGAAGAAGAAGGACCTCTCCGGCGACGACTGGGCCAAGGAGTAGCAGGGGCCGGCCCCCGTGCCGCCCTTCCTGCACTGGTCTTCTCGGACCGGCGGCCCGCGTCACTCCCGCTGCGTCAGGAACACCCCCACCAGCGCCAGCGCACCGCCCACGGCGAAGGCCGGGGAGATCCGCGTGCCGTACGCGAGATAGGAGAGCACCGCGGTCATCACCGGCTGCAGGTTGCTCCAGACGGCCACGCGCGAGGCTTCCAGCCGCGAGAGCGCGAAGTACCAGAGCAGGTAGCTGATGAAGGAGGTGAAGACGCACAGGAAGCCCAACGCCAGCCAGGCTCCCAGGGTCGCGGAGGCGAGGTGCTCGGTGCGGACGAAGACCGGGAAGAGCGGCAGGCTCGCGACGCTGCCGATGATGGCGGTCCAGCAGGTCACGCGGATGCCGCCGTACTCCGTCGCCAGCGGGCGCCCGAAGACCGAGTAGGCGGCCCAGGACAGGACTCCGCAGCAGATGAGCGCGTCGCCCACGTGGATGCGAGCTTCGTCGCCGAGCCCGCGATCGCGAAGCACGACGGCCACGCCCGCGAAGGCGAGCGCCAGGCCTGCCGCGCGCAGGATCGTGGCCTTCTCGCGCCGCAGGAAGACCGAGAGCAGGAACACGGCGAGCGGGGACAGCGCGTAGAGCAGGCCGGCGTGGTTGGAAGTCGAGCGCTCCAGCCCCACCAGGAAGAAGCCCTGGTTCAGGGGCAGGCCCACGAGTCCCAGCAGGAAGAAGGCGAGCCAGTGCTTCCGGGGCGGCAGCCGCGGCGCGGGCCGCAGCAGGAGCAGCCCGATGAACAGCGGCAGGGTGATCGCGAAGCGCAGCAGCAGGACCTCCAGGCCCTCGAAGCTCGTCAGCGCGAGCTTGGCCAGCACGTAGGTGCCGGCGCTGATGAGCACTTGCCCGGCGAGCGCCAGGTAGACCGGGGTGCGGGAGCTCACCGGGCGCTCGCTCGTTCCAGCGCCCAGCGCGCGGCCTCGCGGACCGACTCGTCGGGGTCCGAGAGGAGCGGCGACAGCCGGGGGCACTCCGCGTCCCGCCGGGCGCCCAGCACCACGGCCGCATTGCGGCGCAGCCCCTCGAAGCGGGCCCGCGCAACCGCGGTCCCGCGCGTCAGCTCCACGAAGCGGGTGCGGTCGAGCAGGGCGAGGTCCACCATCGACAAGCTGGCGACGGGCCGCGGCTCGAACCTCGGGTCGTCGCAGGCGTGGTCGGCCTTGTTCCAGGGGCAGGCGTCCTGGCAGGCGTCGCAGCCGAAGGCCCACCGGCCGTGCTCGCGCAGGTTCTCGGCGTACGGGCCGTGGTCCTCGATGGTCTGGTACGACAGGCACAGGCGCGAATCGACGACCCCGGGCTCGACGATGGCCTTGGTGGGGCAGCCGGCGAGGCAGGCCGTGCAGCGCCCGCAGTGCTCGGGCGCCGGCTCGGCGTAGCGGTCCACCTCGGCGTCGAGCACCATCACCGCCAGGACGACGTGCGAGCCGTGGCCTGGCGCGATGAGCAGGCCGTTCTTGCCCAGCCACCCGAGACCGGCGCGCTGGGCCCAGATCTTCTCCAGCACCGGGCCGGTGTCGGCCTCGGCGTAGTCCTTGGGCGGCGGCGAGAGCTTGGCGAGGCCGCGGCGCAGCGCGCGGAGCCGGTCGCGCATCGTCGCGTGGTAGTCGCGGCCCTGGGCGTACCGCGCGATGGGGGAAGAGGGGATCTGCCCGCGGTGGCGCACGCAGCAGCCGAGGGCCAGCACGGTCTTGGCGCCCGGGAGGAGGACGCGCGGGTCGAGGCGCTGGGCGCGCCGCTCGGCCATCCACGGCGACATGGAGGCCGCCATGCCGCGCTGGAGCCAGCGGTCGAGGGGCGCCCCGTCGAGGGCCTCGGCGCGCGCCAGCCCCGCCAGGTGGAATCCCGCCTCGCGAGAGGCCTGAAGCACGTCGTCGGCGCGGAGCATGGGCCGCGCATTCTAGTCGGAGCCAGACGGCCGTGAGGCTCGGAAGGGTCGGCGCGCGGCTACACGGCCTTCAGCGCAGAGGTCAGCTCGTCCTGCGTCAGGCCCACGCCAGGCCGTCCGTAGAGCCGCTTCAGGATCTTGCCGTTCTCGTAGATGAAGACGGTGGGGACGTACTCGATCTTGTGGTCGTCCCAGATCGGGTTTTCCTCGTCGTCGATGACTGCCTCGACCACGTCGAGCCCTGACTTCTTGGCCGCCTGCTCGAAGAACGGCCGGTAGTTGCGGCACACGGGGCACCAGGTGGCGTGGAAGAGCACCACCGACTTCTTGCCCGCGACGGCCGCATCCAGCTCCTTCTGCTGCTCGACTCGCTTCATCGATCGATCTCTCCGCGCCCGGTCGTGGGCGAATGGCCTTAACGAATCTAGCCGAAGGTGTCGGCGCGCAACCCGATCTCGCGGACCCGCGCCGCGATGCCCTCGAGCTCGGCGCCCGTGAGCGGCTGGACGAAGGGCTCGGCGGTCTTCCGTGCCGACGTGTAGACCTGCACCCGATCGATCCGGGCTCCGCCGGCCATGAGGTCCTTCAAGCGGCCGAGCCAGGCGTCGATCTCGGACGGGGCGGGCGGCACGCCGTGAAGCCGCACGAACATGGACTGGATCACCACCGGTCTGAGCCGGGCGGTCGCCAACAGGTTCGCCAGGATCCGATCGAGCGGCACGCAGCTGCGGTCCATCTGCCGGTAGTGCTCCTCGGTGCCCGCGTCGAGCTTGGCCCAGACCTCCAGCCCGTGGCCGTCCAGGAACGCGAGGGTGCGCACAACCTCGGGCTTGTTCAGCAAGGTGGCATTGGTGATGACGACGATCTTCGGGGCGAGCGACCGCTTCCCGAGCGCCTGGACCACGATCTCCGCCGCGCGCGGGAATTCCGCGGCCGCCGTCGGCTCGCCGTCGCCGCTGAAGGCCACGTCGTTCAGGCGCCGCAGCTCCGGCGGCGTCGCCGCGAGCGGGCCGTCGGTCCACAGCTCGCCGGTCTGGACTTGGCCCAGCAGCGCGTCCAGCTCGCGCGCGATCGCCTCGAGGTCCACCGGGCCGGCCTCGCCGGGGACCGTGCGGTCGACGCTGCAGTACACGCAGCGGAAGGTGCACTGCTTGCCCGGCGAGAGGTTGATGCCGATGGACAGGCCGCGCGAGCGCCGGCTGATCACCGGGTACACGTAGCGGTGGTCGCGCCAGAGGCGGCTGTGCTGGGTGAAGAGCGGGGTGGACGCCATGGGAGGTTCAACGCGCGGGCGGGACCGGACTCGGCCCGGTCCCTCCGGCCTCGGCAAGCTGGGAGCGAAGGGCGGACGAGGCTAGTCGAGGTCGACTTCGCTGACCTTGGCGCCGTCGTCCACGACGTAGTACACGCGCACCTTCTGGCCCGGCTGCAGGTTCGCCACGGTGCCGGCCGGCTTGCCGTCCGCGCCGATGAGCTGCGTGTCGCCGGGCGCCTTGAAGATCACCAGGCCCGCGGGGGTGTTGACGCGCAGCTGGCCGGCCGCGACGTCGGCGGCGACGACCACGCCCGTGTCGCACTTGAGCTGGTCGCTCTGCGGCGCGAGCTTGGGCGGCGGGTAGGGCGTGCCGGTGAGCGCCACGGTGATGAGGAGGGAGGCGATCAGGTTCATGGTGGGGACAGTATAGGCCGAGAGGCCGCCGCCGAGCGCATCCGTCCGGGCTAGGGGCTGCCAGGCGCTCCAACTCCACTAGGGTCGGCGGCCCGAGGACGCCGGACGCCCCGCAGGCGCCGGCGACTTCTGCTCGAGGACGAGCCTGGCCAGGTCTTCCGCGCTCACCAGCCCGCGCTCGACGAAGTACTCGCCCAGGGGACGCTGGAGCTGGCGCTGCCGGCCGAGCAGCGCCATCAGCTGGAAGGCGGTGAGCATGCCCTGCTGGAAGGCGAACTCGCCCAAGGGCAGATGGCTCCCGCTTCGGCAGCGCTGTTCGAGCAGCAACTGCACCTGCTGGGGAGTCAGGAAGCCCCACTCCACCGCCAGCCCGCCGAAGAGGGGGCGCTGTCTTCTCTGCCAAGCGAGCGCGCCCATCAGAGTGCGCCAGGACACCTGGCCCTTGTAGTAGAGCAGCTCGCCCAGGCGCAGCCGGCGCTCGGGGCAAGGACCCTGGTGGAAGTGGTCTGGAGCAGGGGCGGGGGCCGGAGCCTGAGCCTGAGCTTGAGCCGGAGCCGGAGCGCGATGAGCGGAAGGGTCAGCTCGGCGGGGCGGCACGAGCTGGCGCGCCTTGAGCAGCTGGAAGGCCGCGTTGACCGCCTGGAACTCTCCCTCGAGCTCCCTGGCGGGCCTGCCCAAGGTCGCGGCCCGGTCCGGGTGGGTCTCGTAGGCGCGGCGCTGGAAGGCCCGGCGCAGCTGCTGGCGCCACCCCTCGATGTCCGTGGGGGAGAGCCCGTCGGGTTCGGCGACCAGGAGCGTGCGGCACGCGCGTGAAACGGCCTCGCGGGATGCCTCGCAGTTCATGCCCCTGTCTCCTTGCTACAGGTCGCTACGGAGGATTGTAGGGGCGCCGCTTCCTCCCGCAAGAAAATGGCCGCTACCCGCCCGGCTGGTACTTCTTGCCTTCCTTCCAGCACGTGGCCACCGGCGCGCCCAGCGACCAGTACTCGCAGCTGGTCATGTCGAAGAGCAGCGGCCGGACCTTGGCCAGGTCGACGCGGCCGTCGGTCATCACCTCCGGGTCGGCGTAGGTGGCGACGATCTCCCCGACGAAGACGTCGTGCGTCTTGAAGTCCAGGCTCTCCACCAGCCGGCACTCCATGGCGACCGGGCAGTCCTTGATCAAGGGCGCGGTCTTCAGCTCGCCGAAGAAGGTCTCGAACAGCTTCGACTTGTCCTTGCTCTTGCCCGAGACCAGCCCGACGTAGTCGGCCACGGTCACCATGTCCTGCGACGGGAGGTTCACGCTGAAGGTGCGGTGCTCGCGGATGCCGCGGTTGCTGTAGTGCCCCTTGCCCATCCCCAGCGAGATCTTGTGCGGCGCGGCGGCGTTGAAGATGCCGACGTGGGCGATGTTGATGAAGTTGACCTTGCCCTCGACCACCGTGCCCACCAGCGTCACGGGCATCGGGTAGAGCGCGTTCTGGTTTCCGATCTTCTCGAGCATGGGGCCTCCGGGGCGGTGCGCGGCGCGCGCCGTGCCGGGAAGCCTACGAGATTCAGGCTCGGCTGGCGTCGACCAGCCCGTGCAGCAGGTCGGCGCGATCGACGATGCCCACCAGGCGCCGCTGGTCGTCGACGACCGCGAGGATCTTGTGCTTGCCAGGCAGCATCGCCGCGATGGCCTCGCGCAGCGGCGTCTCTTCGCCCACCACCACGGCCACCGGCACCATCAGGTCCTGGGCGGTGCGCGCGGTGGCGTGCTGCTCGGACTCGCGCTCCGCCGGGCTCGGGTGGGCGAAGGGCAGGCGGTGGACGAGCGCGCGCAGGGCGCTGGGCCGCAGCGCCGGGGTCACCCGCTCCAGGCACTCGGCGTCGGTGACCTTGCCCAGCACGCGGCCCGCGTCGTCGACCACCAGGCAGCGGTTGAGCCGCGTGGCGATCACCGCCTGCAGCACCTGGGCGAGCGGCGTCTCGGGGTGCACCTTCGGGAAGTCGCGGCGCATGGCGCGGGCGACGGGCGCGTCGGCGGCCAGGCCCGTCTCCTGCGGCGCGGGCTGCGCGGCGGCCGCGAGGGTGCGCGAGGCGGTGCGCAGGATATCCAAGCGGCTGAGCATCCCCACCAGCATCCCGCGCTCGTCCACGACGGGAAGCCGCTTGAGGCGCCGGTGGGCCATCAACTCCGCGGCCTGGGGCAGCGGCGTCGACTCGGTCACGGTGAGCGGGGCGGGGGTCATCGCGTCGGAGGCGGTCCGGGCTCCCTTCGCCAGGCGCTCCAGCTCCGCGTGCAGCTCCGGGCTCTCCAGCGAGGGCAGCAGGTCGAGGCGGATGGTCAGGCCGCCGCGCGCCAGCAGGTCGGAGTTGGTGACGATGCCCACCGGCTTGCCGCCTTCGACCACCGGCACGGCGCGGTAGTCCTTGCCCAGCATCGCTTCGATGACCTGGCGGACCGGCGTGTCCTTGGAGACCGAGACGACCTCGCGGGACATGACCTCGCCCACGCGCAGTGCGGAGGGGACGTCGCGGACCGGGAAGGGGCAGAAGAAGACGACTTCCGTCTCTTCCAGCGTGACGAGCCCGCGCTGGATCATCTCCTGGACCCGAGGCAGCAGGCGCTCGACGCGGTCCGGCGTGTCCACCCACTCGATGACGACCGGCAGCTGCGCGGTGAGCTCGGCGAGGCGCGAGGTGTGGAGGTGCCCCGAGCCGCCGAAGCCCTCGACCCCGCGCAAGACGGTGGCGCCGGAGGCTCCCTCCTTGCGCAGCAGGGCCAGGATCGCCGCCTCGATCGGCCTGTGGTGGTGGAGGTCGCCTTCGCTGACGTAGATGCGGACGCGCTTGGCCCTGCCCAGCAGTTCCGGTGTCGTCGACATGAGGCCCCCCGCTGAAAACGTCCGATGCACGGGGATCGTAGCGCCGCCGGCGAGCACAAGGACGGCGCAGGGCAGGGCCGCGCAGGCGACTGACGAGCATCGGTCTGATTGCCCGGGGCCGCCGCTCTCCTCCTATACTCCGCCGCTCGGAGTACGGACGGAGGCACCTTGGTTCAGTTCCTGTGGATCTGCCTGGGCGGAGCGCTGGGCACCGGCTCGCGCTACCTCGTCGGCCTGGGGGCGTTGAAGTTCTTCGGCGAGGGCTTCCCCTACGGGACCCTGACCGTGAACCTGCTCGGCTCGTTCCTCATCTCGCTGGTGATGTACCTGAGCCTGGACGCCGCGGTGCTCTCCGCGCCGATGCGCATGTTCCTGACCACCGGCTTCATGGGCGGCTTCACGACCTACTCGTCCTTCAACTACGAGACCCTCAAGCTCTTCCAGGGCGGCGCGTTCATGCTGGGGACCGCCAACGTGCTGGGCACGCTGGTGGGCTGCGCGCTCGCCGGGTTGTTGGGGCTGTTCGTGGCGGCGAGAATCGCCGGCTAAGGCCAAGCGGCAGGATCGAGCGGCTTCACCGAAGAGTGCTCTTGGTCACGAGACGCAATCGTGTTGGCTCTACCGCTTCGCCACCTTCCCATCCGCCCGCCTGCATTGCTTGCCCCACGGCCCGAACTGGCCACTCGAGTGGCCAGTTCGGGCGCGGGGCCAGTGGATGCCGGCTGCGACGGGCGCGACGGATGGGGGAAGTGGCCACTCGAGTGGCCAGAAGGCGCCCAGGGTGGCGTAGACTCCGCTCGCATGTTCGGCGCAACGCGGCTCGTCCACTCCTCTTCGCTCGCCCTCCTCGCGGTCGCGGCCGCGGCTTCGGCGCTGCCCGCGTGCACCTGCGGCGTCCCCTATCTGAGCTGCACGACCTCCAGCGACTGTCGCGGAGGCGCCGTCTGCTCCGCCGAGTGGGGAGTCTGCGTCCGGCCCGCCGGATACGACGCGCGGGTCCCTCTCCAGCCCGCGGACGCCGCTTCGGCCGACGACGCCGGCGAAATCGCGGACGCGGGAACGGCGGGCGACGCTGGGGAACCCGCCGACTCCGGCCCGGCTGACTCCGGCGGGGTCGAGCCGGACGCGGGAACCGGCGGCCCGGTGGCGCTCGAGCTGACGGGCCCCGGGATCATCGGCCAGGCCACCTGCCGCCTCTTCCGGCTCGGCGCCCTCGACGCGCGGGGCAACCGGGTTCCGGTCGACGCGCCCGTCGACGTCACCTTGATCGGTCGCGGCTCGGGCTACTTCTACGCCGACTCGCTGTGCTCTCTGGCCATCGACGCCACGACGCTGGGACCGGGCGTGCCCAGCCGCGACTTCTACCTGCGCGATGACTTCGCCGAGGAGCTCGTGCTGACCGCGGAGGCGCGAGGGCTCGTCCCCGCCGCAGCCGGAATCAAGGTCGTGGCCTTCGAGCAGGTCTGGACGCAGGAGACCCCGGGCACCATCCCGCCCACGCTGCAGGGTCACAAGGCGGTCTACCACCGCGGTCGCAGGAGCATCGTGGTCTACGGCGGCTGGGATGGTTCGTGCGCGGACCACCAGCAGTGCCTCAGCTCGACCATGTGGGAGTACGACGGCTCGACCTGGTCGCCGCTGTGCCTCGACTGCGCCCCGGGCGGAAGGTACGTCCACGGCTTGGTCTACGACTCGCAGCGGGACAAGGTGGTGCTCTTTGGCGGTTCGACGAAGGAGGTCGAGTTCAGCAACGACGTCTGGGAATGGGACGCCGAGCTGGGCTGGGTCCTCGTCGATGCCGGCGGAGATCCCCAGACCCGGCCCGATCTCCCTTCCCCGCGCAACCGCTCCCATTTCACCTGGGACGAGGCGCGGAACGTGGCGGTGCTCTACGGCGGCTATTCCGTGGATGCCGGCGCCGGACTCGACACGTGGGAATACGACGCGGCCACGCGGGCCTGGACGCAGCTCTCGAACCCCAATGGCGTCGACCCCGGCCCGAACTGCGACTGGACCAACGACATGGTCTTCGATCCGGCCGCAAGCCGGATGCTCCTCTATGGCGGGTTCGACTGCACCGGCACCCGTCGGGACGACCTCTGGTCCTGGGACGGAGCGGGCTGGAGCCAGGTCTGCGCCGAATGCACCGGCCTGAGTCGTGAGGGCCACGGGCTGGTGGTCGACCTGGCGCGCGGGAAGCTCGTCGTCGCCCAGGGGTTCATGGACAGCTCCCAGGAGGTCGAAGGCGTCTGGGAGCAGGACCTCGCGAGGATCGCGCAGGTGCCGTGGCCCAAGCTGAACGTCGGGCCGACCCCCGCCCGCGACGGCATGACCCTCACCTGGTACCCGGAGCTGGGCGCCTCGGTCTTCTTCGGCGGCAACACCTGCGGGACCGGCTGCAACTTCGCCGAGACCTGGCTCTACGGCGGGCCGTAGCGTCCGGCACCCGCGGCCGGACGCTCCGACCCCCGGTCACGGCATCGGCGCGATCGACATCTGGTAGCCGGCCGAGTACGCCCCGAACTCCGGCGCGTACATCGACTGCACGGTGGCCGGCCCGATGCGGAAGGCGCCCCCGTTGGCGGCGCGCACCCGGTACTTGAAGGTGTACTCGCCCTGGGGGAGCGTCTCGAAGAAGAAGTTGGTGGAGCTGTCGCGGACCTCCTCGTAGTAGGCGAGGCCCAGGTCGTAGCGCCACTTGGAGTTGACGCTCACCGGCTCGGTGCCCGCGGCGCGCGGGTCGCGCAGGTGCACGTACTCCGCCGGGTGCTTGGTGCGCAGCGAGAGCTGGATCTCGATCTCGTCGCCCGGCGCGAGCTTGGCGCCCTCGGCCAGCGGCTGCAGGACGACCTCCTTGCCGCTCGCCACGCGCTTGAAGAAGGTGCGCTTGATCGAGAACAGGTCCCCGCGGTCCTCCTTGGGCAGCTGGTCGGTCGAGAAGTGCCAGCTGGCCGTGGCGAACAGGAAGCCCGGGCTGTCCTTCTCCACCACCACCTTGCTCATGGTCTTCGGGTCGAGCTTCTCGCCCGGGACCACGATCTGGTTCTTCTTGCCGGTGTACTGGTCCGGCTCGAAGACGAACGAGGTCTGCTGCGCTCCGATGGTGACCTTGGCGTTCTCGCGCACCCCGAGCTGGTTCTCGGCCTTCAGGTAGTGCACCAGCGAGTAGATGACCTCGGAGGTGGCGCGGGTGGACTTCCAGTGGTTGAGCTTCTTGTTGAGGAGCAGCCAGTGCACGAGCCCGTCGCGGCGCGCGTCCTTGGGGCTGAGCTCGGAGAGCGTGCGCAGCGCGAAGGCGTGCGTCTCGATGGTGTCGTTGTACCAGAGCCAGCCGCGGTCCTCGGGCGCCCAGAAGGTGCCCTCGTCCCGGGTGGTCTTGGCGGAGTCCATCACCGAGGCGAAGACCAGCTGGGCGTCCTTGGCCCGGTCGGCGCGCTTGAGCGTGAGCGCGAGCAGTCCCTTGAGGTACGGCGAGTGCTGCTTCCAGTGCTTGAAGCCGAAGTCGAGGATCTGCGCGCGCTCGCGGGCGTTGAGCGCGTCGCCGGTCCACGACGGGTCGGAGTAGCAGCTGGCGACGTAGTTGAGGAAGGTCAGGAACTCCCAGCAGCAGTCGTCCTTGATCATCCGGTTGGCGTAGTCGCTGCGGAACTCGCTCGCCAGGTACGCCCAGCCGCGCTGGACCAGGTCCTTGGGCACGTCGACGCCGAACTCGGTCGCCTTGGCGAAGCCGTAGAGGATGTAGAGCGTCATGTACGGCGAGGGCGGGCCCCCCGGCCACCAGGGGAAGCCGCCGTTGGCCGTCTGGGCCTTGCGCAGCTTGTTGAGGGAGGCCTCGCGCTCGGCCTTGGCGGCACGCGGGTCGAGCACGTTGACCATGCCGTAGCCCAGGTCGGTGCCGCCCTTGGACTCCAGCACCCAGGGCGTCTCCTCCAGCGCGATCTTGCGGTTGGGGTCGGCGCCCTCGAACGACTCGAGCGGCGTGTCGCGCTTGCTCATCTGCTCGGCCATGCGCGCCACCGCCGGGTAGTCCTTGTAGACGCTGCTCACGATGCCGGTGGAGACGAAGCGGTTGAGCGTCTGCTCGGTGCACTCGTAGGGGTAGTTGACGAGGTACGGCAGTGCGGTGAGCACGCTGTAGAAGAGCTGCGCGTCCAGCTGCACCACCAGCTGCTCGTTCACCCGCGTCGGGTCGTCGTTGCGCGCCAGGTCCTGGAAGGAGAGCTCGCGCCGGCCCTTGTCCTTGAGCGTCACGAAGCGGCTCTGCATCAGGTGCATGCGGCTGGGCAACAGCGGCAGCGGCCGCAGCTCGCCGTCGCTGACCGAGCCCGAGGTGGCCACGACCTTCACGTTGACGCTGCCCACGCGCTTGGGCGCCTTGAGGGTGTAGGAGACGTTGGCGCCGCCGCCGGGCTTGACCTCGAAGGGCTGCGGCTTGACCCCGGCGAGCCCGAAGTCGGCGAGCACGCTCTGGTTCGTCTCGGGGTCGATGAGGTCCAGGGTCACCGTGCCGGACATCGGCTTGTCGGTGGCGTCGTTGACCACGACCTTGAGGATCGCCTGGTCGCTCTCGCGCAGGAAGCGCGGCAGGTACGGACGCACCATCAGGTCCTTGACGCTCCGGGTCTCGCGGTCGACCGAGCCGCCGCGCAGATCGCGGGTGAGCGCATGCACCCACACCTTCCAGCTCGTCACCGAGTCGGGGACCGTGAACTCGAAGGAGGCGCTGCCGTCGGGGTTGAGCAGCAGCACCGGCTTCCAGAACGCAGTCTCGCTGAAGTTGCTGCGCATCGCGGGAGCCGCGGCCGGCGCCGGGCCCTGCTCCGGGGCGCCGTACGCTGCAACCGTGGTCGCCGCGCCGAGCTCGCCGGAGGCGACCTTCATCAGGCCGCCCTGGGCAAGTCTGGACGCCGGCTCCTCGGCGGGCGCGGCTGGCGCCGCGGTCGCATCCGCCTCCCCGCCGCGGACGGACTGCATCGACTTGTAGCGAATGCCGCCGCCGCCGCCCGGCCCGCGGTTGCCCATCCCGCCGATGCCGTACGAGTCGTGGAACTTGAGCCGGTCCGGGTAGAACGACGGGAAGCCGGGCGGGGGAGCGAAGCCCGAGCGCAGGTACTCCAGGTGCGCGGCGCCCAGGTTGCTGCGCACCGAGCCGCCGTAGGCGCGGCTGGGGTAGAGCGACATCGCGCTGGGCGGCGAGTGCGGCGCGAACAGGTCCAGGCTGCGGTCGTACATGTACGCCAGCAGCTCGGCGGTGCCCGCCTCCAGCTTGCCGGCCGCGGCGCTGACGGTGACCTTGAAGGTCTCCTTGTCGCCGGGGTGGATGCGGTCGCGGAAGGTGGCGAACTCCACCTTCAGCTCGCGGTCGTCCCACGGGACCATGATCGAGGAGGACATGGGCATGTCCTGGTAGTCGCGCAGCGCCTGCACCTGGACGGCGAAGCCGCCGCGCAGCTTCTCGGTGACGGGGATCTCCACGAGGTCCGGGTCGCGGCCGGAGATGAGCAGGCGCTGCTCGATCCGCTTGTTGGCCTGGAAGACGTCGAGGACGAGCAGCTGCTGCTCGAGCCCGGAGTGGACGAAGAAGCGCGCGGTGCCCCCGACCGGCACCGAGGTGCTCTCGGTGGCGAGGTAGGCGGGCAGGGCCAGCGGCGTCTTCGGCCCGGCGACGACGAAGTCCTTGAAGGTCTCGAACTTGGCGCCGAAGTCGTCGACGGTCTCGTAGCGCAGGCGCCAGGCGCCGGCGGGCAGCTTCCCCAGCGCGGCGACGGCGCGGCCCTTCTCGTCGTGGGTGAGCTCGCCCTGCGCCCGGACGGCGCCGTCGGCCCACTCGTAGATCAGCATGCCGGGCGAGTAGCCAGGGTCGTGGCGCGGGCGGAGCTCGTCGCCGGGCGTCTGCAGGGTCTTCTGCTGCCCGGGCCGGGGACGCGGCAGCGGCTGGTCGGCGGGGAGCTGGGTCTTGGCGGGCTGCTTGAGCGCGAACAGCTTGAAGCTGCCCTTGCCGGGCCGCGGCGAGCCGTTCAAATCGGTGCGGCTGACCGCGAGGCTGGCCGCCTCGGCCTCGCCGAAGAAGCCCTTCTCGGCGGAGATGGCCGCCTCGACCGAGACCAGGCCGAGCCGGAAGCTGCGCTCGGCGGAGCGGGTCTCGCCGCCTTCGTCGGTCACGTCCACGCTGACCGCGTAGCGGTAGGAGAGGTCCTTGTTCGTCTCGCCGGCGCGCTCGTCGGCCTTGGGCACGAAGGTGAGCTTGAAGGTTCCGTCGGCCTCGATCTGCGAGGTGCCGGTGGCGACGATCTGCGCCCGGGACGGCGCGGCGCCGTAGCCCCACCACCAGCCCCACCACCACGGGTAGACGGGGGTGCGCGTGACCTTCCAGTGCGCGCCGCCGCTCGCCACCGGCAGGCCGAAGTAGTAGCGGGCTTCGCCGGCGAGCTTGGCGTCCTTGTTCAGGCGCAGCGCGCCCTCGGGGTCCTTGAGCGAGACCTCGAAGGTGGGCCGCTTGTACTCCTCGACCTGCACCGAGCCCTCGCCGTTCAAGCTGGTCACCACCGCCCAGCGCCCCAGCATCCGGCCAGCGGGGACCAGGAACTCTCCGGCGGCGGAGCCGAACTCGTTGGTGACGACGCTCTTGGTCTCCACGGTCTGCCAGTTGGCGTCGCGCAGCGAGACGGTGACGGGCTGCTTGGGCAGGGTGGCCCAGCGCGCCTGGTCGGCGCGGCCCTTGTAGCCGACGATCTTCCAGAAGATCTTCTGGTTGGGCCGGTAGACGCTGCGGTCGGTGAAGACGAGCGCAGAGGTGGTCTCCGAGGGCGTGCCCTCCCACGCGAAGTAGAGGTAGTCGGGGTCGAGCGAGACGTCGGCGCCGCGGCGGGCCATGGCGAAGAACGAGCCGCCGCCGTCGTCCCGGCGCTTGAAGCGCACCAAGCCCTCCACGCCGGTGGTCTTGGTCTCCACCAGCCGGTGGCCGGAGTTCCAGTTGTAGACGTAGAGCGAGACGGCCACGCCGGGCAGCGGCATGCCGCCCGCGCCGGACATCGCGGTCAGCTCCACCTCGCCCGGCAGCATCCGCTGCACCAGCACCACGTCGGTGAGCGTGAGCAGGGCGCCCTGCAGCTGGTTGTTGGTCGCCGAGAAGTCGGCGCGCGCCGAGGCGATGACCAGGTAGGCGCCCTTCTGCTTGAGCGGCGGCACCGAGAAGGTCCGGTGCATCCCGAAGTCGGGCGTCGCCGGCAGGTCCACCTTCCACTCGGCGGCGGCCTTCTGCGAGCGCAGCACGCTCTCCATCTCCTCGCCGTTGGGCAGGAGGTTGTAGTTGCGCGCCTCGCCGATGCGCTTCTCGAGGTCGTAGGGGAAGGCGCGCAGGAACAGCGCCGGCAGGTTCTTGTGCTGGATGGCGATGGACCGCTTGCCGGGGGCGTCTGCGGCCATGGCCGAGAGGTTGTAGCCGGGGGCCTCGATGGCCTTGGCGAGGTGGAGGCAGCGCTTGGCGCCGGGCGAGCCGGCGAACTTGGTGCTGCCCTCCAGGGCGAGGGCGTGCGCGCGGACCGCGGCGTCGGGCGTGCCGTCCTGCTGGGTGAAGGTGGCCAGCGTCGCCATGCCCCAGCCCCACCACGGCACGTCGGCGAAGGAGGGCAGGCGCTTGGCGAGGTCGGCGACGACGGCGGCCTTGTCGTCGGGCTCGGTGAACGCGCTGTGCAGGCGAATCAGGCGTTCCAGGCGGGCCTCCAGGGCGGCCTCGCGGCGGCCGGCCTTGGCGTGCCACGACTCCAGGTCGTCGAGGACCGCGCCGATCTTGAGGAGCGGGTGGACGGCCGGGTCGTCGAGGACGAGCTTGGAGGAGGCGGCCGGGTCGCCCTGGATGAGCGCGGCGCGGTCCAGCTCGAACACCTCGTTGCTCTGCTCGGGGCGCCAGCCCAGCGTGTCGGCCAGGAGGTCGACGCGCAGGTAGGTGACGGCATCGCGCAGGGTGGGGCGGATGCCCTGGGGGAAGGTGTTGGGCTCGAGGAACTCGGAGAGCGTCTTGACGGTCTCGCCGCCCAGCACCTCGCGTCGCGTCCACACGTCCTGGTAGGCGCGCTGCGCCTCGGCGTAGATCTGGTCGCGCGTCCAGGCCTTCAGGTCGACCACGCCCTTGGTGTCCACGCGCTCGCGCTGGTTGATCTCCCAGGAGTAGGCGCGGGCATAGGTGGCCAGCGTGCGCGCGTAGTAGAGGTCGAGCACCGCGCGCCAGGTGGGGTCGGGCGGCCAGGGCTGCTCCTTGAGGAGCTTGACCGCCGTCTCGTAGCCGTGGAGCCCCACGCGCAGCTGCGTCTCCTTGAGCAGCGCGCGCGCCCAGTCCTCGTCCTTGCCCAGCGACTTGGCCTCGTCGCGGAGGGCGGCGGCGGCCTTGGCGGCCTCCTCGAACTTGTGCTCGTTCGCGAGCCGGTCGACCTCCTGGAAGGTCGGGAGGGGCTTCTTCGGAGCCGGAGGCGGCGGGGCCGCGGCGGAGCTCGCGGCGGCGAGGAGGAGCGGGAGCAGCAGCGCCGAGGCGTGGGGCAGGTTTCGCATGAGCGAAACTCTACTTCAGGCACGCGCGGCGGTGGGTCGGGGCAGCCGGTACTAGGTCGGCTTGCGCCAGTTCGGCTCCGGCGTCCCCGCCCGGTGGTTCGCCAGCCGCGCCATGGTGAACAGCCAGTCCGACAGCCGGTTCACGTAGGCCAGGAGGACGGGGTCGACCTCTTCGCTTCGCGCGAGCGTCACCACCGCGCGCTCGGCTCGCCGGCACACCGTGCGCGCGAGGTGCAGCCAGCTCGCGGCGGGCGAGCCGCCCGGCAGGATGAAGGCGCGAAGCGTCGGCAGCTCGGCGTCGGCCGCGTCGATCTCGCGCTCCAGCGCGCTCGTCCAGTCGGCCTGCACGCGCGGCAGCGCCGGGTTGTCGGCCTTCTCCGCCGCGGCCAGCTGCGAGCCCAGCGTGAACAGCTCCTCCTGCACCCGGCCGACGCTCACGGAGATCGACGCGTCGAGCCCCAGGGAGCGCGCGAGGCCGAGCACCGCGTTGAGCTCGTCCAGCTCGCCGTAGGCCGCGACCCGGACGTCGTCCTTGTCGACGCGCTTGCCCGAGAGCAGGCCCGTCTGACCGGCGTCGCCCGTCTTGGTGTAGATGCCCACGGCCGCCGCCCCTTCCGAGGACGGGCTCTTACGCCCGGCTCATCTGGTCCAGGAAGTCCTTGTTGGACTTGGTGCCCTTCATCTTGTCGAGCAGCATGCTGATCGAGTCGATGGGGTTGAGGGGGTGCAGCACCTGGCGCAGCACCCAGACGCGCTTGTAGCTGAAGTCGTCCATCAGCAGCTCTTCCTTGCGCGTCCCGGACTTGTTGATGTCCAGGCAGGGGAAGATGCGCTTCTCCATCAGCTTGCGGTCGAGGACGATCTCCGAGTTACCGGTGCCCTTGAACTCCTCGAAGATGACCTCGTCCATGCGGCTGCCGGTGTCGACGAGCGCGGTGCCGATGATGGTCAGCGAGCCGCCCTCCTCGATGTTGCGGGCGGCGCCGAAGAAGCGCTTGGGCTTGTGCAGGGCGTTGGAGTCGACGCCGCCGGAGAGGATCTTCCCGGAGGGCGGGACGGTGGTGTTGTAGGCGCGCGCCAGGCGGGTGATCGAGTCGAGCAGGATGACCACGTCCCGGCCGTGCTCGACCAGGCGCTTGGCCTTCTCGATGACCATCTCCGCCACCTGCACGTGCCGGGTGGCGGGCTCGTCGAAGGTCGAGCTGACCACCTCGCCCTTCACCGAGCGCTCCATGTCGGTGACCTCCTCGGGGCGCTCGTCGATGAGCACCACGATCAGGATCACCTCGGGGTGGTTGGCGCTGATGGCGTGGGCCAGGTTCTGCAGGAGCACCGTCTTGCCCGCGCGCGGCGGGGAGACGATGAGGCAGCGCTGGCCCTTGCCGATGGGGGTCAGCAGGTCGACGATCCGCGTCGTCATCTCCGTCGGGCTGTGCTCGAGGTTGAGCTTGCGCGTCGGGTAGAGCGGCGTGAGGTTGTCGAAGAGGATCTTGTTCTGGTTCTGGTCCGGCGGCGCGTAGTTGATGGACTCCACGCGCAGGAGCGCGAAGTAGCGCTCGTTCTCCTTGCTCTGCGGCTGGCGGATGGTGCCCTTGACCGTGTCGCCGGTGCGCAGCGCGAAGCGGCGGATCTGCGAGGGCGAGACGTAGATGTCGTCCGGGCCCGGCAGGTAGCTGAAGTCGGGGCTGCGCAGGAAGCCGAAGTTGTCGCTGAGGATCTCCAGGGTGCCGTCGCCGGTGATCTCGCCGCGCCGGTCGCTGGTGGCCTTGAGGATCTCGAAGATGAGGTCCTGCTTGCGCATGCCTCCCGCGTTCTCGACCTTGAGGTCGACCGCCATCTGCGCCAGCTCGGTGATCTTCAGGCCCTTGAGCTGCGAGAGGTTCAGCGGCGGCGGGGGCGGCAGCTGCGGTTCGGGCGCGGCCTGCGGCGCCGGAGCGAGCCCGGGCGGAGGCTCGGGGACGAGCACCGCGGGAGTCGCCGACGCGGAGGCTGCTGCGGCCGGCCCGAAAGCGGGCGCCGGGGCAGCGGCGGGCTCGGGCGCCGCCTCTAGTTCGTCCTCCTCCTCGTCGCCCTCGTCCTCGGCCAGCGCCTCCTCGGCCTCCTCGACCTCGGGCGGCGGCGCCTCTTCGACGGGGGCCGCCTTGGCGACCGGCTTGCGGCGAGCGCGCGTCGGCTTCGAGTCCTTGCTCTCGCTGGACTTGGACGACGGCTTGCGACGCGGGGCGGCGCCCTTCTTCGAGGAAGACTTTTCCATGGAGTTCTTCTTCATAGAGTCCTGCGGTGCGGAATGGACCCGCCCCGCCGGGGTCGGTGAGACAGACGTTGTGGCGGTTGCGCGCTTCGAGTCGAAGGAGCGGACGCGCGGCGACGCGAAAATCCCCTTGGGAGGGGCAGGCTAAACGGGGGAGGAAAGGCCAGGAGGTTGGTCCAGCCGGGCGGCCGGGGGAAACCGAAAAGCGCGTGAACCTTAGAGTCCGGGTCCAGCCAAGTCAAGGGAAAGGGGGGAGCGAGCTCCCCCGGTCCCCAGACGGTTCAACACGGGCCGCCGCCTACTTCTTCTCGGGGGGACGCTCCGTGAGGATCTTCTGGCAGTCGGCCGCGTTGGCGCCCTTCGGCTCGTACTTGAGGTACTCGTCGCAGAGCGGGAACGCCTGGCTGCGCTGCCTCCTGTCGGTCTCCGACGCGAACATCTTCGCCAGGCGCCAGTAGACCGGACCGTAGGTGGCGTCCGCGCCTGCGGCCGCCTTGTACTTCTCCAGGGCCTCCTTGCGCTTCTCCTGCTCCTCGAGGATCTCGCCCTGGGCGGTCAGGCACTCGGCCTGCTTGCGCGTGGAGAGCATGAAGTCGTTCTTGGCCTTCTCGAACAGCTCGGTGGCCTTGGCGAAGTCCTTCTTGGAGCGGGCGATGTAGGCCATCGCCAGGGTCGCCTCAGGCCACTTGTTGCCCTTGGCGATGCTCACTGCCTTCTCGTAGGTGGCGCGCGCGCCGTCGAGGTCCTCGGCCGCCCTCTGGCAGTCGCCGAGCAGGGTGAGCAGCTTGGGCGACTCGCCCATGTTCTTGACGGCCTGCTGCATCGCCGTGACGGCTTCCTTGGCGCCGCCCGGCTTGGCCATGAGCGCCTTGGCGAGCTCGGCCTGGAAGCTGGCGCGCCTGGGGTCGAGCTTGAGCGCCTCGCGGATGGCGGCGATGGCCTCGTCGGTCTTCTGGACCCGGTTCAGGCGGCGCGCCTTGAGGATGTAGAGCTCCGAGTTGCGGGCGTCCATCTCCAGCGCGATCAGCTGCTCCTTGTCGGCGTCGCCGGTCTTGTTCTGCTCGTCGAGCACGATGGCGTTGGCCATGTGGGCCATGGCCAGCTGGCGGGGCGAGGGCGGGGGATCGGCGACGAGCAGCTTCTTGATGAACTTGTCGGCGGTCTCCCACTTGCCGGTGTCGATGGCCATCAGCGTGACGCCCAGCTGGGCCTCGGCGTGGTCGCGCTCGTAGCGCAGCGCGGTCTCGTAGGCGTTGGCGGCCTGGAACTCGTTGCCCTGCCGCCGCAGCACGTTGCCCAGCGCCGCGTTGATGCGCGGGTCGGCGGGCGCCAGGGTCTGCGCCGCCTTGAGGTTCTTCTGGGCCTTCTCGAGGTCGCCCGAGTGCATCTGCAGGATGCCGAGCACGCTCATCAGCAGCGTCGACTTCTTGTTGTTCTTCTCGTTCTCCTCGACCGCCGCGCTGAGCATGTTCTCGGCGCCCTGCGTGTCGCCGCCGAAGAACTGGATGAAGGCCTCGGCCGCCTGGATGTGCGAGTGGTCCTGCTTGGCGGCCTTGGCCTTGGCCAGGTGCTCCTTGGCGCGGTCCGAGACGTCCTCGCCGTGCTCGCCCCAGCGGATGGCGTAGGCGTAGGCCAGGTAGGCGTGGGCGGAGTAGAGCGAGGGGTCGAGGTCGGTGACGATGGTCGCGCCGGCGTCGCAGGCCTTCTTGTACCCGGCGAAGCTGTCGTGGGCGATCTCGTTCTTCATCACGTCCATCAGCTTGGCGATCTTGCCGGCGACCTCGGCGTTGTGCTTGCGAATGCCGAAGAAGGCGGCCAGGCCGAGGGCGCCGATGAGGATGACGGCGACCGTGACGATCAGCCCGGTGCTCGAGTGCTTCTGCCGGTGGACGAGGCTGTCCTCGGCGCCGAACTTCTCCTCCAGCTCCTCGGCAGAGGGAGGCGGGCGCGAGGGGCGCACCGGCGGCCGGGGCTGCGGCTGGGCGGGACGCGAGACGCGCGGCGGGCCGCCCTGCGGCTGCTGCATCGGCTGCTGCAGGGGCTGCTGCGGCCGGTGCGCCTGCGGCGGCATTCCCTGCATCGACTGCTGCGGGTAGCCCTGCTGCGGAGCGTGCGGCTGCTGTGGATAGGCTTGGCCCTGTCCGACCGCGGTCTGCAGGCCTGGCTGGGCGACGGCTCCGACACCGGCGTGAGGATTCTGCTGGTGGTGAACGGGGGCGACGGGCGGGGGCGCCACGACCACCGGCTGCGGCGGCGGAGGAGGCGGCTCGGGCGCCGGGACGGCCACGCCGTACTTCTTGCAGAGCTCGACGGTCTCGGGGTCCTTCGGGTCCGCGGCGATGGCCTTCTTCAGGTGCTCGGAGCCCTGGGCCATGTCCCCCGACTTGCAGAGGAGGGCGCCGGACAGCTTCAGCGCCGGGAGGTCGTTGGGGGAGACCTGGAGGGCGCCCGAAAGCTCCTCGAGCGCCTTCTTGTCCTTGCCTTGCTCGGCGTAGACGCGGGCGAGCAGGACGCGGGCGGTGATGGTCTCGGGGTGGGCCTTCACACCCTTCTTGCAGACCACCATCGCTTCCATGAAACGGCCCATCGCCAGGTAGGCCTCGGCGAGGGGCTTGTAGGCCTCCGACGTGGGATCGGTAGCGAACGCGTGCTCGAGCTGTGCAAGCTCGGCAGGACTTAGGGAATTCTTCGAGGCGCTCGGCGGCATTGGCCTTCAGGGGGTGGGTTCCGACTGGTTATGGCATCCCGGTTTTGGGGTGTCAAACGGGTTGGGAGGCTTCAGCGGCGCTCCCGTCGGAAGTGAGTTCTCGGGGAAATAGGTCTTGACTGCACCATCGGAATTAGTTACCTCACGGCCCGCTTAGAGCGTGGGGGCGTAGCTCAGTTGGGAGAGCGCCGCGTTCGCAATGCGGAGGTCGTCGGTTCGATCCCGTCCGCCTCCACCACGCTGGGCCCCGGATGAACTCCGGGGCCCTTTTTTTTGGTGTGCCCAGCATGGGCGTGACTAGGAGGTGAAAGTCCTCTGGGGAACCTGGTCGTAGGGACCCCGAGCGATCCCGCAAGGCGCCGACCGCGAGATTGGCGTTGAAAGAAGCGGGGAGCGAAACCGCGAGCCGACGA